>DAHUYG010000064.1 GCA_027315315.1 Acidimicrobiaceae bacterium
GGGGCCCGTATCGTCGCCCGCGCCTGGGTCGACCCGGAATTCCGGCGCCGGCTGCTCAAGACCGGCCGCGAGGCGCTGCGCGAGCTCGACGTCCCGCCCGGGCGACTGGGCCGGCTGGGCGTCGCCGCCAACGACGAGGACCGCCACCACGTGGTCGTCTGCACCCTCTGCTCCTGCTACCCGCACGACCTGCTCGGCGACCCGCCGTGGTGGTACCGGAGCGACGAGTACAAGTCGCGCATCGTTGCCGAGCCTCGCCGCGCCCTCCACGACCTGTTCGGCCTGGACGTACCGGCAGCGCGCACGGTCCGGGTCCACGACAGCACGTCGGACGTGCGTTGGATGGTCCTGCCTCGGCGCCCGGCGGGCACCGAGGGGTGGAGCGAGGAGCAACTGGCCGGCCTCGTGACGGCGGAGAGCCTCGTGGGCGTCGCCGAAGTGACGGTGGGGGGCGCGCAGGACGGGGCGCCGGCGTGACGTTCACGCCGGCCCAGCGCGTCGCCGTGCTCGACGAGTGCCCGGGCGGGAACCCGCGCACGCCGCGGTACGTGCGCGGCCGGGTGGGCGAAGTCCTGCAGGCCCACGGCGTGGTCGTGAACCCGCTGGACCATCGAGCGCCGTACCCGCCGCTCTACACGGTGCTGTTCGTGCTCGGCGGCGGGGACGAGGTGACGGCCGACCTCCACGAGGAGTGGCTCCGGCCCGCCTGAGGGGCGGGTGGCGCCGGCCCAGGGCAGGTGACGGGCCAGCAAACGCCCAGCCACCGGCCAGTCGAGGGGCCCCTGCTCCTACCCCTGCTCCTACCCCTGATCCGCTTGGCTCGCTTCCTGGCGGGCCGCGTCGGTCGACACCGTGGCGAGGGTCTCGAGCACCGCGGCCGCCCGGCCCGAGTCGATCGACGCCTCGGCCACCGCCAAGCCCTCATTCAGGTCGGCTGCACGGCCGGCGATGACGATCGCCGCCGCCGCGTTGAGCACCCCGATGTCCCGCCGGGGGCTGCGCTCGCCGGCCAGCACCCGCCGGATGACGTCGGCGTTGAACACGGCGTCCCCACCGCGCAGGTCCTCCATGGCAGCCGGCGCGAAGCCCAGCTTCGCCGGGTCGAGCCGCCACGGGTGGACCTCGTAGTTCCCCTCACCGTCGCCCGTCATCTCCAGCACGGTGGCCGGCGACGTCACGCTGAGCTCGTCGAGGCCGTCGTCGGCGTAGACCACCATGGCCCGGCGGCTGCCGTTGGCACCCAGCACGCCGGCCATCAGCGACGCCATGGAGGGCGTGTTCACACCGACCAGCTGGTAGCGGGCCCGCGCCGGGTTGGTCAGGGGGCCGAGGAAATTGAACACGGTCGGCACGCCGAGCTCCCGGCGCACCGGACCGGCGAACCGCATCGCCGGGTGGTACCTGGGCGCGTAGCAGAAGCCCATCCCGGCCTCGGCGATGCAGCGCGCCACCCCGGCCGGCCCCAGGTCGACGGCCACGCCGAGCGCTTCGAGGACGTCCGCCGTGCCGACCGACGAGGACTGCGCCCGGTTGCCGTGCTTGCACACGGCCACGCCGGCACCGGCGGCGACGCACGCGGCGAGCGTGGACACGTTGATCGACCGCAGCCGGTCCCCACCGGTGCCGACCACGTCGACGACGTCCCCTTCGACGACCACGGGCGTCGCACGCTCGAGCATGGCTCGGGACAGCCCGATCATCTCCTCCTGCGACTCCTTCTTCGCCCGGAGGGCGACGAGGAAGCCGGCCGTCTGCGCCGGGGTGGCCGCCCCCTCGAGCACCTGGCCCAGGACACACGCGGCCTCCGACGAGGTGAGCGAGGTACCGGCCAGCAGCCTGTCGAGGACGCCCGGCCAGCCGCCCAGCCCCTCGAAGGTCGGGGCTGCCGTGCTGGGTGGTGCAGCGGTCATGGCGCCCGTCCCGTCAGTCCCACCACAGGTCGCCATCGAGGACCCCGCGGGCGATCAGCCCGAGCTGGACCTGCGACGTGCCTTCGACGATCGTGAGCTGCTTGGCGTCGCGGTACCACTGCTCCGTCGGATGGTCCTCCATGTAGCCGGCCGCGCCGAGCAGCTGGACGGCGAGCCCCGACGCCCGGACCGCCAGCTCGGTGGCGTGGTACTTGGCCATCGACAGGTAGGGAACCCACTCCTTCGTGAACTTCCCGGCGTCCGCCAGGGCAGCGGCACGGTACGTGAGGAGCCGGGCCGCCTCGATGTCCACCGCGCACTTGGCGATCTCCCACTGGATGCCCTGGAAGTCCGCGATCGTCTTGTTGAAGGCAGCACGCTGCTTGACGTAGTCGGTGGCGTACATGAGCGCGCCCTCGGCCAACCCGATCCCGCGGGCGGCCACGATCGGCCGCATCGAATTCAACCCGAGCATGGCGAGGCGGAACCCGCCCACCTCACCGATCACGTTCTCGGGCGGGACCCTCACCCCGTCGAGCAGGAGCTCGCCCGTGTCCACCCCCCGCACGCCCATTTTGTGGTCGCGCCGGCCGACCGAGACGCCGTCCCAGGCGCGCTCGACGATGAAGGCGGTGATCGAGTCGTGCGCCCGGCTCGTCGGCTCGGCGGTCTTCGCGAACACCGTGTACCAGTCGGCCTCGGCCACCCCCGACATCCAGCACTTCCCGCCGGTCAGCACCCAGCCGCCGTCGCGCTCGGGGTCGGGCACGGCGCGGGTGCGCATGCCCATGACGTCGCTCCCCGCCTGGGGCTCGGACAGCCCGAAGGCGGCGCGCAGCGACCCGTCTGCGATGCCCGGGAGGTACTTGGCCTTCTGGGCCTCGGAGCCGGCGATCATGACCGGGCCGGTGGGCAGCCGCGTGAGGAGGAGCATCAGGGCGGCCGTGTTCGAGTACTTCGCGACCTCCTCGATGGCGAGGGTGAGCCCGAGGATGCCCGCCCCGGACCCCCCGAACGCCTCGGGGATGCACAGGCCGAGCAGGCCGGCGTCCCGGAACGCCTCGAAGAGGTCGAGGGGGTACTCCCCGGACTTGTCGATCTCCCGGGCCCGGGGCTTGACCTTGTCGCGGGCCAGGCGACGGACGCTGTCGCGCAGGGCCGCGAGCTCCGATGGCAGCTCGAAATCCACTGGCGAACCCTAACGTCGATGTGCGGCGCCGCCCAGATGGCGGCGTGGGCTGCTCAGGCCGACTTGCGGCGCTGGCGGACGATCCTCCGGCGCTCGCGCTCCGTGGTGCCTCCCCAGACACCCTCGCGCTCGCGCGACGCCAGCGCATGCTCCAGGCATGCCTGTCGGACCGGGCAGACGGCGCAGATCGCCTTTGCCTCGGCCGCGTCGGCCTCGTCGTCTGTACCGGGGTAGAAGATCTCGGCGTCGAGACCCCGGCAGGCGGCACGCTTGCGCCACGTGGTGGCACTCATCGGGAATTCCTTGTCAGAAGGCGGATAATGACTGGGCTCCGCCGATCGGCCCGCCACCCGAGGGGGGGTCGGGCAATCGGCCGAACGGGAATTATGGCCCAGGGCATCGCCCACTGTAAAGGTCAAGCTCGCCCCGTCGGCCGGGGAAAGCCCTGGTCGGCGACGGCCGGCCTCAGCCGAGGGGCGCGAGCGGGGCGGGACCTGCGAGGTCGGCGACCAGCTCGGCCCTGGTCGCGTCCCCGAGCGGGGTCCTCGCCGCATAGGCGCGATGGCGGGCCACGAGGGTGGCCGGGCCCGCCTCGAGGGCGGCCGCGTGGCCCGGGCCGAAGGGGAAGCGGATGTAGTGGACGGCCGGGGTGACCTCGTCACGGGTGAGCGCCTCAGCGTGGGTCCCCTCGGGCTCGCTGCCGACGACCTCGCCGGAGGCGAGTTCGATCCCGATCGCCCGCTCGATCCCGACCAGGCGCGGCAGCCACTCCCGCAGTTCGGCCTCGCTCGTGAGCTCGACGAACATCGTCGCCGAGAGCTCGCCCACGCCCGGCAGGAGGCGGTTGTAGACCTCGAGCTCGGCGGCGATCCCCTCGTCGGACGTGATGCGCTCGGCCCGGGCCATCTCTTGGACCTGGAAGCGCACCGTCTCGGCGCTCTCGAAGACGAGCGACACGATCGGTCCGAGCGCGACGCGCCGGGAGCGCTTCAGCTCGATGATCCGCCTCCGGTACTCGTCGCGGACACGCTCATAGGCGCGCAGGTCCGCGACGTCGCCGAGCTCGAGCGGGCGCCCGGCGCCCTGCGGGGTCACGACAGCGACTCAAGCCCCTTGGCGAAGCGACCGGCGTGGGACTTCTCGGCGCGCGCCAGCGTCTCGAGCCACTCGGCGATCTCCTCGAAGCCCTCGTCGCGGGCGGTCTTGGCGAAGCCCGGGTACATCTCGGTGTACTCGTAGGTCTCGCCCTCGATCGCGGACTGCAGGTTGTCCGACGTGGCGCCGACCGCGTGCCCGGTCACCGGGTCGCCAACGGCCCGGAGGAAGTCGAAGTGCCCGAAGGCGTGCCCGGTCTCGCCCTCGGCGACCGAGCGGAACAGCGCCGCCACGTCGGGGTAGCCCTCGACGTCCGCCTTCTGGGCGAAGTACAGGTAGCGGCGGTTCGCCTGGCTCTCGCCGGCGAACGCGGTCTTCAGGTTGTCCTCGGTCTTCGAACCCTTGAGCTCGGCCATTGGCTGTGTCCCTTCTCTCTATCTCTCTATGTCTTTGCGTCGATCGGTTGGGTGGAACTCGCGACGTGCTCGATGCCCCTACGCGTTGCGGCGCCTGGCGGTCGCGGGCTCGCCCACGCCCTGGCACTCCTCGCACAGGCCCCTGAAGACGACCTCGGCGCTCGAGACGTCATAACCCTGGGCCGCCGAGCGCGCCACGTCCAGCCCGTCGAAGTCGACGTGCAGGTCCCGCACCTTGCCACACCGCCGGCACACGAGGTGGTGGTGGGCGCCCTCCACGTTGGGGTCGAAGCGCACCGCGCCGGTGCCGAGGTCGAGCGTGAGCAGCTCCCCCAGCTCGGCCAGCTCGTAGAGGGTCTGGTACACGGTCTTGAGGGAGATCGTCTCCATCTCGACCCGGACGGCCTCGTAGACCGCCTCGGCGGAGGGGTGGGTGACGTTGCCCTGGAGGGCCCGGAAGACGCATTGGCGCTGGGCGGTCACCTTCCGGCCGTTCGCCCGGAACAGGTCGGTCAGCTCGTCGGGGGTCCGCATCGCCCTCCCAGAATACACAATCGTTGTTTTCTTACAATCGTTGTTGAAAAGATCCCCGGTGACGACGGCTGGGACCTCCCACGCATCTCCCCATGCAGCCTCACGGGATCTCGACACCCTGCTCAGAGGGTCACAGTCCCGAGCGTATGGATTGCGCGCCGTCCGGCGAACGAGGCTCCCCTCGTCGTCCGATGCGGCGCCTGCCCGACCGTTGTCGTTGCCGAGCGGCGAAGGCCTCTCGATCGCAGGTGCCGCACCCCAATGGCGACGATGATCTCGGGCTGGGCGTCCACAGCAAAGGGCCAAGCGTTCGGAATCGCCGAGGGAAGGAAGCGGCACCCCGATCGTGGCTTCAGCGGTCACACTTCGCCCCCGGGAAGCCCGCTACGAAGACCGGTGGAAGAATCCCGAGATTTCCTGGCGAAGGATCCTGCAATCCCTCTGGGGAGATCTCCTCAAGGCTCAAGGCGGCCCCGCTCACCGCCAGCCGGTGCGCTGCCGCAGCCACTCCACCATGACCCGTCCCTGGGCTCCCTGGAACGACCGGAGCGTCGGGAGGCCCGGGGGCGGCGGACCCAGCGCGTGGTGCACGAAGAACCCGGCCACCCCGGCCACCACCGCGGTCGTCGCGTCGCGCTCCATGCCCGACGCCAGCCGGTAGCGACCGAGCAGTGTCTCGGGGTCGGGCCCGCCCTCGAGCGAGACGCTGGCCGCCCACCCGACCACGTCGCGTACCGGCGCACCCCGGGAGGCGTGCGGCCAGTCCACGAAGACGGTGTTCGGCCCGTCCACGAGCATGTTGTCGGCCCGGATGTCCCCGTGGAGGAGCGTTTCGCCTCCGACGGCCCCCCAGGCCAACTCCTCGAGCCCGACCAGCCGGTCGAGGTGTCGCACGCACCACTCGTCGAGGCCGGGGGGCGGTCGGTCCATCGCGGCCAGGACGTGCCAGCCGTCGAGCATGGCCCGCTCGCGCACCGAGGCGAGCGGCGCGTCGTCGATCGGACAGGGGGTGAGCCGCTCGTGGAGGGTCGCGACGTTGTCGAGCACGACCTGCAGCTCGGCGTCCACCCAGGGATGCCTCGGCATGGCGCCCCGGACGGCCTCGAAGGCGAGCGCCACCCAGTCACCGTCGTCGTACGCGTCGATGAGGCGCGGCAGCTGGGGGAACAGGGGCAGCGCCGCGGCGATCCGCCGCTCTTGACGGTGGATGTCCGGCGACTGCTCGTTCAGCTCGCTCCCGACCGCCTTCACGAACACCGAGCGCCCGTCGGCCAGCTCGAGCAGGACGCAACACCCCGGCGAGAACCCGCCCTCGGTGTCCCGAGCGCCGCGGATCGCACCGAGCGACCCGGCCCAGGCGCGGACGTGCCCGGGCACCTCGGACCAGGGGAGGTGGACGCCGGCAGCGCGGCCGGACTCGGACCGCTCGCGCATGGGCCATTGTCCCCGACCGGTCGGCCGCCCCGTGCCGGCGCCGGCGTTAGCGTCGCGCCTCCATGCGCCGGGCGACCGAAATGAGACGCGACCGGCCCTCGGGCCGGGTGATCGTCGTCGACGACGACGGGAGGGTCCTCCTCTTCTCGGTGCTCGACGCGCTCGACGTGAAGCCAACGACCTGGGTGACCCCCGGCGGCGGCCTGGAGAAGGGCGAGTCACCGGCGGAGGCGGCGTCGAGGGAGCTCGCCGAGGAGACCGGGCTCCTCGTCGGACCCGACGATCTCGGCGGCCCGGTCGCGGTCGCCCGCGGCGACTGGGTCTTCCGTGGCGCGCCGCTCTACTCGGAGGATTGGTTCTTCGCCTGGCGGACGCCCGCCTTCGAGCCCGACCGGTCCCGCTGGACCGAGCTCGAGCGCGAGCTGCACCGCGGCTGGCGGTGGTGGGCCCCCGGGGAGCTCGAGGCCACCCAAGAGCCGGTCCTCCCGGCCGGACTCGCCGCCCTCGTGCGGCGCATCGCCGCCGGGGAGCACTTCGCCGAGCCCGTCGTCTTGTCGTGGCTCGCGCCCTGACGCGACGAGGGCCGACGGGCGCTGTGGCAGGCTGACCGGGTGGCCAACCCGGAGCGTCGCTCCTCGTTTTCCCGCCCGGCCAACCTCGAGCGCCTCGCCGGTGAGGCCTTCGACGTCCTCGTGGTGGGCGGCGGGATCACCGGGGCGGGGGTGGCCCTCGACGCTGCGAGCCGCGGGCTGAAGACGGCCCTCGTCGAGAAGGCCGACTTCGCCTCGGGCACCTCGTCGAAGTCCTCCAAGATGGTCCACGGCGGGCTGCGCTACCTCCAACAGCGCGAGTTCCGGCTCGTCTACGAGAACCTGGCCGAGCGCCAGCGCCTGCTCGAGAACGCGCCCCATCTCGTGTCCCCGCTCCCCTTCCTCATCCCCCTCTTCGGGCGCTCCGGCGTCGTCTCCAAGACGGTCGCCCGCTCGTACTCGAGCGCGCTCTGGCTCTACGACCTGACCGGGGGGATCCGGATCGGCAAACGCCACAGGCGGGTCTCCCGCTCCGAGGCGCTCGATCACCTCCCCCTCCTCGAGGCCGACCGGCTGGTGGCCGGCTTCTTGTACTTCGACGCCAGCGCCGACGACGCGCGGCTCACGCTCAGCATCCTGCGCAGCGCGGTCGACGGCTTCGGGGCGGCGGCGGCCAACTACCTCCGGGCGACCGGGTTCTTGCGCGGCCCGGGCGGCGAGGTGACGGGGGCCAGCGTCGCGGACCGCGAGGATCCGTCCGCCCCGCCCATCGCGGTACGCGCCCGGGTGGTGGTCAACGCGACGGGGGTGTGGACCGACGAGGTCCGCGCGCTCGGCGAGGCGCACCCGGCGGGGTCGCTGCGGCCGGCCAAGGGGGTGCACGTGACCGTGCCGGCCTCACGGTTCCCGGCCGACATCGCGGCGGTCATCCCGGTCCGCAAGGACCGCCGGTCCATCTTCGCCGTGCCCTGGCACGAGGCCGACCTCGTCTACCTCGGGACGACCGACACCGACTACGACGGCGACCTCGACGACCCGCGTTGCACCCCCGAGGACGTCGACTACCTCCTCGACGCCGCGAACGCGGTGAGCAGCGCCGGGCTCACCCGGACCGACGTCACCGGCGTGTGGGCGGGACTGCGGCCGCTCCTGTCCTCGGCCGGTGGCCACGTCTCGGAGCGCACGGCCGACCTCTCGCGTCGCCACAAGGTCTGGCGCGACCACGACGGGGTGGTGAACGTGACGGGCGGCAAGCTCACGACGTACCGCAAGATGGCCGAGGACACCGTGGACCTCGTCGTGAAGGGCATCGGGGGCCCGGCGCCCAGGTGTGTGACTAAGGGGCTCGCGCTCGAGGGCTCCCCGGGGCTCGCGCGCCCTGCGGCGGCGCCCGCCGGCCTCCCCGCGCACCTCGAGCACCGCTACGGGACGCTGGCGGCCCGGGTGTGGGCCCTGGCCGAGGGCCGGCCCCGGCTGCTCGAGCCGGTCGTCGAGGGGCTCCCGTACCTCGGGGTCGAGGTGCTCTACGCCGTGCGGGAGGAGATGGCGATGCACCTGTCCGACGTGCTCGCCCGGAGGACCCGGGCGGCGATCCAGCTGGCCCGAGCGAGCGTGGCCGCCGCCGGGGAGGTCGCCGCGATCATGGGCGACGAGCTCGGTTGGGACGCCGGACGCCGGTCCGCCGAGGTGGCCCGGTTCGTCGAGGCCACCGAGTCCGAGCTCGAGGCGGCCGGCCTCTCCGGGGCCGAGGACGCCACGAGCGAGCCGGCGTGAGCCCACGGCGGGCCCGGCCGAGCACCCTCGAGGTGGGCGACGCCGGCGTCGCCGCGCACCTGGCCGGCGGACCGGTGGCGGTTCCCGACGCGCTGCTCGAGGCCCTCGGGCGTGACGGCGTCGCCGTCGCGTCGGACGACGAGACACGCGCCGAGCTCGCCCGCGACTGGTGGCCGATGTCGATCGCCTGGGCCGCCCGGGGCGAGGTCCCGGCTCCTCCGGCGGTGGTCGTGCGGCCCGAGACGACCCCGCAGGTGGCCGACGTGCTGCGTCGGTGCAACGAGGCGGGGGTCCCGGTGACCCCGGCTGCCGGCGGGAGCGGGGTGTGCGGCGGGTCGGTCCCCGTCTTCGGCGGGGTGTCGCTCGACCTGACCGGGCTCTCGGGCCTGCGCGACCTCGACGAGGCGTCGCTCCTGGCCGACGTGGGGGCGGGCACCTTCGGCCCCGACCTCGAGCGGGCCCTCGGCGCGACCGGTCCGGGCTACACGCTCGGGCACTGGCCCCAGTCGATGGACATCTCGACGGTGGGTGGCTGGGTCGCCTGCCGCGGGGCGGGCCAGTACTCCACCCGCTACGGGAAGATCGAGGACCTCGTCCAGGGGCTCGAGGTGGTGCTGGCCGACGGGACGGTCCTTCGCACCGACGGGACGGCGCCGCGTGCGGCGACCGGGCCAAGCCTCACGCAGCTCTTCTTGGGCAGCGAGGGGACCCTCGGGGTCGTGACCGAGGCCCGGCTGCGGATCTCTCCACGCCCGCCGGCCGAGGCCCGCCGGGCGTGGTCCTTCGGATCCTTCGCCGAGGGCCTGGACGCGTGTCGCACGACGCTGCGGCGTGGCGCCACGCCGGCGGTCCTGCGCCTCTACGACGAGACCGAGTCCAAGCGGAACTTCGAGCGCGACGGCTGCGTGCTGATCGTCCTCGACGAGGCCGACCCCCACCTGCTCGAGGCGACCGTCGCGATCTGCGACGAGGCGTGCGGGGCCGCCGAGCGCCTCGACGACGACCTCGTGGCTCGCTGGCTCCGGGAGCGCAACGACACCTCGGCGCTCGGGCCGCTGTGGAGGGCCAACATCGTCGTCGACACGGTCGAGGTCGCCGGGCGCTGGTCGGTGCTGGGGCGCCTGGCCACCGAGGTGCTCGACACCCTGCGCGGGATCGAGGGCACCATCGCGGCCTCGGTCCACCAGTCCCACGCCTATCGCGACGGCGCCTGCCTCTATTTCACCTTCGCCGGCCGGCGGGCCAAGGACGCCGGCGGCGGCGACGACGCCCAGCTGGCCTGGCAGGAGGCCTACTACCGCCGCGCCTGGGACGCAACGACGGCGTGCGTCCTCGCGCACGGCGCGGCCATCAGCCACCACCACGGCATCGGCATCAACCGGGGGCGCTTCCTCGCCGAGGCGCTCGGCCCGGGCTTCGGGGTCCTGGCCTCGATCAAGCGCGCCCTCGACCCGGGCGGGATCCTGAACCCCGGCAAGCTCGGGCTTGACTCGCGCTTCGGGCCGCCCCCCTGGCCGTGAGCGAGCTGCTCGTCGTCGACGTCGGCACCTCGGGGGTGCGCTCGGCGATCGTCACCGACGACGGCGTGGTCTCGCGCGTGCACCACGAGACGGTGCTCCCCTCCACGCCGGCGCCCGGCCTGGTCGAGGTCGACGCGGCGCGCATCGCGCACGCGGTCCGCTCGACTGCGGCGGCCGCGCTCGCCGAGGCCGGCCCGGTCCTCGGCGTGGGCATCGCCAACCAGCGGGCCACCACCCTCGTGTGGGAACGCGCCGGCGGTCGCCCCGTCGGGCCGGCCCTCGGGTGGCAGGACCTGCGCACGGTGGGCACGTGCCTCGCGCTCCAGGCCGACGGCTTCCGCTTCCCGCCCAACGCGTCCGCGACCAAGCTGGCCGCGATCCTCGACGAGGTCGACCCGGACCGGGCCCGGGCCGCCGACGAGCTGTGCTTCGGCACCATCGACACCTGGTGCGCGTGGGTGCTGAGCGACGGCGCGCTGCACGTCACCGACCCCACCAACGCAGCGGTGAGCGCGCTGAGCGACCCGACCGGCACCGCGTGGGACGAGCGGGTCCTCGAGGCGTTGCGCATCCCGGCCTCGATGCTGCCGCGGATCGTCGACTCCTCGGGGCGGATCGGGGAGGCCCGGGCCCTCCCCGGCGCGCCGGTCATCTCGGGCATGGCCGGTGACCAGCAGGCGGCGCTCGTGGGTCAGGGCTGCACGAGGGCCGGCCTGGCCAAGGCGACCTTCGGCACCGGTGGGATGCTCGACCAGTGCACGGGGACGGCGGTCCCCGGCGCGCTCGACCGCAGCGCCTCGGGGACGTTCCCGATCGTGGCGTGGCGCAGGGCCGGGGCCAACGTGTACGGGGTCGAGGCGATGATGCTCTCGGCCGGCAGCTGCGTCGAATGGCTGCGCGACGACATGGGGCTGATCGACGAGGCCGCCGACTCGGCGGCGGTCGCCGCCGCCTGCGCCGACACGGGCGACGTCTGGTTCGTCCCGGCGCTCCTCGGCATGGCCACCCCGGTCTGGGACTTCGGGGCGCGGGGCGCACTGCTCGGCCTGACCCGGGGCACCGGCCGCCCCGAGATCGTCCGCGCCGTGCTGGAGGGGGTCGCGCACCGTGGTGCCGATCTGCTCGAGGCGGCGGAGGCCGAGAGCGGTCGACGGGTCGCGAGCCTGCGGGTCGACGGGGGGATGTCGGCCAACGACGTGTTCGTCGGGGCGCTCGCCGACGCGATCGGCCGCCCCGTCGAGCTCTCGGCCACCCTCGAGGCCACCACCCTCGGCGCCGGTTACCTGGCGGGGATGGCCAACGGCGTCTGGCGCGACGAGCAGGACGTGGCCGACTCCTACGCGCCCGCCCGCACGGTGGAGCCGACGCTGAGCGAGGCCGAGCGCTCGTCGCGGCGAGAACGCTGGCTCGAGGCCCGGAGCCGGGCCCTCAAGACCATCCCCGAGCTGTCCACCATCGAGTTCTGAGCGCGCCCGGCATCACCGATCGGGCGGGCCCCCTGGGCGAGAATGGGGGCGACCAGGGCCCCGGAGGGGCCGCACGATCAGGGAGCGTGCGTGACCGAGGTCGCCCGAGGGGCACCGCCTGACATCATCGCCGCGGCCGGCGCCGCGCCCGAGCAACCCGACGCGGGGCGCGGCGGGCGGCTCTGGGCGGCGGCCGCGCTCGCCCGGGGGCTCGAGGCCAATCTGACCTCGGTCGTGAGGGGGGCCCCGGGCGCCCTGCGGACGGCCGTGGTCGCAGCGCTCTGCGGCGGGCACCTCCTCATCGAGGACGTGCCCGGGGTGGGCAAGACGGTCCTGGCCCGCACGCTCGCCCGCTCGCTCGGGGCCGAGCTCTCCCGGATCCAGGGGCACCCCGATCTCCTCCCCGGCGACGTGACGGGGGTCACCGTCTATGACCAGCGGACCGGCGTGTGGGAGTTCCGCCGGGGTCCGGTCTTCGGCCACGTCGTGCTCCTCGACGAGCTGAACCGCACGCCGCCTCGCACACAGTCGGCGCTGCTCGAGTCGATGGACGAGCAGCAGGTGACGGTCGACGGCGAGACCTGGGCGCTGCCCCAGCCCCACCTCGTGCTCGCGACCCAGAACCCGGTCGGCCAGCTCGGCACGTTCCCGCTCGTGGAGAGCCAGCTGGACCGGTTCGCGCTCTCGACCACGCTCGGCTACCCCGACGCCCAGAGCGAGGCTCGCCTCGCGCTCCACGACGGCGGCCGGGACGCCATGTCGACCCTGCGGCCGGTCTGCTCGATCGGCGACTGGGCGGCCGCCATCGCGGCGACAGCCGAGGTCACGGTCGTCCCATCCATCGCCGACTACGCCGTCGCCATCACCCGGGCCACCCGCGAGGCCCCCGGGGTGCGCCTCGGCGCGAGCCCGCGCGCCTCAATCGCGCTCGTCCGCTCGGCCCAGGCCCACGCGCTCGTATCGGCCCGCAGCTTCGTCGCGCCCGACGACGTCGCGGCGATGGCCGTCCCGAGCCTCGCCCACCGGCTGGTCGTCGACGGCGACGGCCGCTTCGCGGCGAGCGTGGTCGGGAGCGTCGTCTCTTCGCTGCCGGTCCCGAGGCCGTGAGCCGCCGGGGCGGGGGCCCCCGGCCGACGCGGGCGGGCGGCCCCTTCGCCGGCTCGGTCCTGGCCCTGTCCTTGTGGGCGCTCGTCGCGCACAACAGCGGCTCGGGCTGGGTGCAGGCCCTCGGCTGCCTGCTGGCGGGGTTCGTGGTGGTCGGGCTGTTCGGCCCGGCCCTCGCCGTCTCGCGCCTGCGCGTCACGGTGGAGTCCAACCCCTCGGAGGGGACCGAGGGCTTGGGCGTCCGCGTGGTGCTGGGGATCAGCGCGCCGGGAGCGGTGCGCGGCCGGCCCCCCTGCGGCGGGCCCACGGTGACCGGCGAGGGGGACCTCGAGCTTCAGGTGGTGCCGGATCGGCGGGGCGCGATCGAGCACCTCGAGCTCGACGTGTCCTCGGCCTCCCCCTTCGGCCTCCTGTGGTGGCACAAGACGGTGCGCGTGGCGCTCCCTCGCCCCCTGTGGGTGGCGCCCACACCGGGCGCGCCCGACGCCGCGTTCGTGTCGAGCGGGACGCCCCGCGGGGGGCTCGAGGTGGCCCGCCACCGCGACGGCGCTCTCGGGGAGCCCCGGGGTGTGCGCCCGTATGCCGCCGGCGACCCCCGGCGCCTCGTCCACTGGCCGGCGACGGCGCACCGGGGCGAGCTCATGGTCCGCGAGGCCGAGCGGCCCGACGCTGCGGTCCCGCACCTGCGCGTCGCCCTTCTCGACGACGGGCCGGCCGGCGACGCGGCGGCGCGCCGTGCCCTCGGCACGCTCCTCGAGCTGCTCGGGCGGTCCTCGCCGGTCATGGTCTCGACGCTCGAGCGCGACGGGCCGCGCACCGAGCCTGTCTACGGGCCGGCCGACGCCCGGCGCCGCATGGCCCGAGCGGTTGCGGCGACCGGTCGATGAGCGTGCTCCGGCGCATACGGGCGGCCAACGCCCCGGGACCACCCGAGCACTCGGTGGTGCTGAGGATCGCGGCCGCCTGGACCGTGGCCCTCGGCATCGCGGCCTGCGCGGCGGAGGGCGAGCTCGGCGCATCCACCGCTGGGGTCGCCATCGTCGCCCTCGGCGCGGGCAGCGTCTTCTCCTACCGCCGCCGGTCCCGGCCCATGCCCTGGCTGAAGCTCGTGCTGGCGGTCGTCGCTGTGGTCGCCTTCTGGTGGTTCTTCTTCCAGATCTCCAAGGCGAACGGGGTGACGAACCTGGGTGCGGTCGAGGGCCCGCTCGCCGTCCTGTTCACCTGGATCCAGGTCACCCACGCCTTCGACGTGCCGAGCCGCCGCGACCTCGCCTTCAGCCTGGCCGGCTCGGTGACCCTGATGGCCGTGGCCGCCGCCCAGGCGTTGGACATGGGCTTCGCCCCCTTCGTCCTCGCATGGGTCGCAGGCATGCTGGTCGGTCTCGGCGCCATGTGGGGCTCGATGTGCGCCAGCCGCCCGCGGGCCGCCTCGGCGCTCGTGGGCGGCGGGGTGCTCGCCGCGGTGGGTGCAGGCTGCCTGCTCGTGCTCCCCGCACCGTCGGTCTCGAGCCGGCTCGTCTTCCCCTCCTCGCTCGCGGGCGACGTGTCGCTCGCCTCCCCGGCCGGGCTCGAGGGCACCGGCGGCGGGGCGACCCTGCCGGTGCGGGCCGGGTCGCCCTCGGGCCGAAGCACGGTGGGCGGCTACCTCGGCTTCGCCGGCCCCCTCGACACCGCCCTGCGGGGCACCCTCGGCGACCAGCTCGTCTTCCGGGTGCGGGCCAGCCGCCCCACCTTCTGGCTGGCCGAGAGCTTCGACGACTGGAACGGGCAGAGCTGGCTCGAGACCGCAGGTCCGGGGCCCGAGTGGCGGGCCGTCCCGGGCGGGTCGCCCTTCGGGCTCGCCCCGGTCGCGCCGAGCGCGTCGGGCACCGAGGACGTCCAGACGTTCTACCTGGCCGAGCCCGGTCCGAACCTGATCTTCCACGCCGAGGTGGCCGACCAGGTGTGGTTCCCGGCCGACCGCCTCTACATGGACCGCGACGGGGACATCCGCTCGGGCACCTCCATGGGTCCGGGCTCGATCTACACCGTCGTGTCTTTGGTCGAGACCCCGGGCGCAGCGGCCCTCGCCGGCGCGAGCGGCCCCGGCCTCGATCCGAGCGACCTCGCGCGCTTCACCGAGCTCCCCCACCCCTACCCCCGCGTCGCCGCCCTGGCGCGGCGCATCACCGCCCACGCGACGAGCACCGAGGCCCAGGTGCTCGCCCTCGAGGCCTGGATGGGGCGCCACACCCGGTACACGACCGACATCCCGCCGCTCGCACGGGGGGCCGACACCGTCGAGGAGTTCCTCTTCGTCGAGCGTCGCGGCTACTGCGAGCAGATCTCCACCTCGCTCGCGGTGATGCTGCGCACGCTCGGGATCCCGACCCGCGAGGCGACCGGGTACGTGCCGGGCCAGTACAACCCCATCACCGACCTCTACGACGTCGAGGCCAAGGACGCCCACGCCTGGGTGCAGGTCTGGTTCCCCGGCTACGGCTGGCAGAGCTTCGACCCGACGGCGCAGGTGGCCGCGGTCAACCCGTCGCCGGCGGCGACGATCGGCCACGAGGCGCTCGGTGCACTCCGGCGCATCCCGGTCCTCCCGAGCGCGCTCGCGGCGGGCGTCCTCGCCATGGTGGCCGCGCTCGTCGTGTTGCGGCGGCGCCGGCCCGCGACCGAGGCGGCCGCGCTCGGCGCAACGCTCGAGCGGGCGGCGCGACGGGCGGGCCTCGAGCCGGGGGGGCCCGAGTCGCTGGCGTCGCTCGGGGTGCGCCTCGACGCGGCGCTCCCGCCCGCCGAGGGCGAACCGGCCGCCTCGCTGATCGCGGCTGCGGCCGAGGCCGCGGCCTTCGGGGGTCGAGCGATGTCGCCACCCGAGGCGGCGGCCCTGGCACGCGCCGCCGCCTCGGTGTTGCGCCGGGCCAGGCGCCGCCGCGGCGCGAGGGCCGGCGCCCGTTGAGGAGGGGCTCGGTTCAGCGGCCGAACATCGCGAGCCACTGGTCGACCGAGCGGGGCGCGAACACGTAGTTCTCGCGCCGCACGGTCGCCATCGGGGCGAAGGGCTCGGGCGAGTAGCGGTGGCCCGGGTACAGGATCGTGTCGTCGGGCACCGCTGCGAGGCGCGTCGTGAGCGACTCGTACATCGCGGCCGAATCGCTGCCCGGGAGGTCCGTCCGGCCGCATCCCTCCAAGAAGAGGGTGTCACCCGAGACGAGCCGGCCCTCGACCAAGAAGCACTGGCTGCCCGGGGTGTGGCCCGGCGTGTGCACCAGGGTGACGTCGATGCCGCCGACCGAGACCACGTCACCGCTGTCGTGGGCGACGAGGTCGGACTCCGAGATCCCCGCGGCGCGCCGCACCCAGGGCACCTCGTCGCGTTGGACGTGGATCGGTACGCTCAGCCTCTCGAGGAGGGCCGCAGCGCCCTCGATCGGCCAGCCCCCGAGCGAGCCGCCCACGTGGTCAGCGTGGTAGTGGGTGGCGAGCACGCCGGTGCAACGCATCTCGTCGGCCGCGAGGATCCCGAGCAGGTCCCCCACCGCGTAGGCGGCGTCGACGATCACGGCCTCGCCGGTCTCTCGGTCGCCGATCAGGTAGACGAAGTTGACCATCTGGCGCGCCACGCGGTCGTCGGTCGCGAAGTCCTGCCCCGAGAGGAGCTGGCGGAAGTAAAGGCGGTCCGCACCCGCGGCCTCGGCCATCAGAAGAGCCCCGGGGTGCGGTCCTCGGCCTCGGCCTCGTCCACCACGTCCATCTGTTCCACGCCGTCCTCCCGCTCGGGGTCGGTCGCCGCCTCGAGGCGCGGCACGAGCGTCTCGACCTGGGCGCGGGTCCGGCGCAGGCGGCGGTCGAGCTCCTCGACGATGGCCGTCGCCCGCTCGAGGTGGCCGACCAGCTGGTCGACGTCGAGGTCGCCCTGCTCGAAGAAGGCGACGATCTCGTCGAGCTCGCGGCTCGCCTCGCCGTAGGTCAGCTCGGCCACGGGGGTGCGCGCCCCGGCCGCCTCGGCCGTCACGGCTCCCCCCGGGCCCCGCCGACGACCGAGCGCGCCGTGGCGTCGGCGAACCGGGTCACGAGCACGTCGCCGTCGCCGAGCGCGGCGCCCGAGCGCAGGATCCTGCCGTCTTCGTCCATGGTCAAGGTGTAGCCGCGTTCGAGCTGTCGCTCGACATCGAAGGCCCCGAGCAGCCTCCGCCAGGTGCCGGCCCGCGCCTCGGCCTCACCGAGCCCCCGCTGGGCGGCCGGGCCGATCCGCGCCGCCCCGCTGCGGAGCGTCGCCGCCCGTCCCTCGATCGCGGCGGGCGCCCCGCGCGCCAGCGCTCGGATCCGGCCGGCCAGCCGTTCGCGGTGCCAGCCGACCTGTTGGCGGGCCGTGCCCGCGAGGCGTCCCTTACATCCCGAGAGGTGACGGTCGGCCGCCTCGAGTCGGCGCTCTGCGTTCTCGGCGATCGCCGCGGCCGGCCCGGCGACCGAGCGCTGCCACCATGCCTCGGCGCGGACCACCAGCTCGTGCCCGCACTCGGTCGGGGTGACGAACGCGCGGTTGGCAACGATGTCGGCGACCGACTCGTCGCCGGTGTGGCCGATGCCGGTCCACACGGCGAGGGTCGAGCGGGCGATGGCCAGGGCGACTGGCTCCGAGTCGAAGGCCACGAGGTCGGCCTTGGAACCGCCACCGCGGACCACGACGACGAGATCGCAGTCCGAGTCCCCGGCCCGCCTGATGGCCCGGGCGATCGAGAGGGGGGCGTCGGTGCCCTGGACGAGCGCGCGCGCCACCTCGATGCCGAACGCATAGCCCGACGAGGTGAGCTGGCCCACGAAGTCCCGGTAGCCCTCGGTCTCCGGGCTCGCCACGAGGGCGATGCGCAGCGCGACCGGCGGCACCGTCCTGGCCCGGTTCGCCTCGAGCAGTCCCTCGCCGCGCAGCTTCTCGAGGAGCGCCGCCTTCTCGGCCGCCACCCGCCCGAGGAGCGCGGTGACGTCCAGGCCGGCCATCACGAAGCTGATCTCGGCCCGGGCCCGATAGAACTCGACGCGCCCGACGAGGTGCACGACGGTGCCGGCTGCGAGCTCCAGCCCGGCCCGTTCGAGCCGGGCGCGGAGGGGGCCCCAGGTCTGACGCCAGCAGCGCACCTTCAGCACCGGGGCCTGGCGGTCGCCGGCCTGGTCCGGATCGACCAGGTCGATGTAGCAGTGCCCGGTGCGGTCCGAGATCGTGTGCACCTCGCCGCGCACCCAGATCGGGACCCGGGGCGGCAGCTCGTGCACGAGGGCCCGGTCGATGCGTGCGTAGAGCTGCGCGATCGAGAGCACGTCGGCCCCCGCCTCGGGGGCGATCGGCCCCCCGGCGGCGCGCCGATCGCCCGAACTCACCGGGGCCCGGCGCCCGGGGAGATCGAGGACCGCTCCTGTGCAGGCACGGGAAGCAATGTACGCCAGCGGTGTGGCCCGGCTCGTCCCGATACCGTTCAGTGGAGGTCCCAACGACGTAGTTCTGTCATGTGCCCCGGTGGCGGTTGGAAGAGTCCTCCGTCAAACCGGCGGCTGTCGGACCTCGTCCTGGTCGTTCCCCCGGCGCTGGTCGACGAGCTGGTCGCCGGATGCTGACGGACCGAGTTGCAGAACCGGTCACTTTCGGCCCGTGCCGTGTCGCCCGAATACCCGTCCGCTCTTGGACCGCGTTGTAGGGCTGGGCCTGCCTGGACCACCGCCTCAATGGCGGCGTCAAGCTCTTATGACCCCCAAGGATCCCTCACGCCTCTGGGCACGCGACACCTCCCGGTCGGGAGCACTCGCGGTCACCCCTTGATCCCGACGATGTCTGTGAACCACCGGAGAGGGGCCAACCTCCGTAGGTGACCGGAGGGATCCGTCCGAGCACCTCGTCCCGCCGAGCAACGATCCCATGACGCCCGGCCCGGCGATTGGCTGGGTTACCCCGTTGGGCAGCAAGACGGGGGCTATTCGACCGCACCGATGCGCGAACGCCGACGGCACAGAATGCACGAGCACCTGGAGTGCGGAGGGTGGTTGGCGGGCACGAAGAGAGAGGGTGAATCCCTTCTCGTTCACGAGCGCCCTGCCGAGGCCACCGACGTCGGCCACGTCGAACTTGTAGGGGGCCGTGGAGGCTCTCTGGGAGGGACCGCGAGCACCACCGGACGGGGCGAGAGCGGACCCCTCGGCCCCGACGCCCGGGCCGGGCCGAGCGCGCGAGGGCGGCCACCTCGAACCGCCACCAGCCTCATCCTCACGGCCGATCAACGTCCGGGTGACTCAGGGATGGAGCAACCGCCAGAAGAACGACGGCCCTGACAGCGCGTGGACGGCCCGGAGCCGCACCCAGCGCTCGACGCCGCCCGAGCCAATCCCGAGCCTGCCCACCACTCTCCCGGCGCGGATCGCGGGACTGAGGGCCCTGCTCGCCCGCAGCCTGAGGTGCACGGGCGCGCCCCGCCAGGTGACGAGCGAGACCGGCGACGTCGTCACCACGTCGACCGAGGCGCTATAGGGGGCGCGCAGCGTGGCCACCATCGCGCCGGTCTTGAACCGGACGGTCGTGAGGTCCTTCTCGGTCGCGACGACGATCCTCTCGGCCGCCGCGAGGGCGTCGGGGAGAGGGCTCGGGCCCTGGTCGTCCAGGACCACCCCGATGATCGAGGTCGTGGAGCCACCGACGACGGTCATGGCAGCGAAGACGAAGCACCCACCGCCCTGGGGCACCCAGCCCGTCTTGATCCCGTCGATCCCGTCGGCGCCGAGGTCGGCATTCACGTTGTACTGGACGCCGGCCACGGGAAGGGTCACCTGGGGAAGCGAGACGATGCTCCGGAAGATCGGGTTCGCCATCGCTACCTGGGCCAGGCGGATCTGGTCGGTCGCGGTCGAGACGGTGGTCGCCTTGACCCCACTCGGTCCCGCGTAGTGCGTGTGGGACAGCCCAAGCCTGCGGGCCAGGGCGTTCATCTTCGCGACGAACGCCTGCGTGCTCCCGGCGTCCCATAGCGCGAGGACGCGTGCGATGTTGTCCCCCGAGGGGATGAGCGCGCCCTCGAGCGCCTGGAACTCGGTCAGCTGCTCACCCGCGCTCACGGGAACCACCGAATAGCCCGCCGCCTGCTCCTGCTGGTAGGTCGCCACCTCGGCCGGAGTGACGGTGATCTCGGGCCCTTGCCCGTAGCGCGGGAATGGGTGGTCCCGCAGGACCACGAGCGCGGTCATGACCTTGGTGAGGCTGGCGATCGGCGTCGGGGCCTGGGTTCCCGACGTGGCGATGGTGCCCACGCCGCTCAGCGCAACCGCTTCTTGCGCCCCGAAGGAGGCGCTGAGCACCGCAGCATCACCGGCGGTCCTGCGCCTCGGCGAACGGACGAGGGAGAGGAGCGGCGCAGGAGGCGAGCTCGCCATGGCGAGCGAGAACCAGACCACCACGAGCACGAACACCGCTCCGCAGGCGATCACCGGCACCCAACGCCGAGGCGCCGAATAGCGAAAGGCTCGATGGGCGGGCTCGGAGAACATCCTGGGCGCTCAAACCGCCTAGACGCCCCGAGAACCAGTCCGCGCCCGAGGACCCAGGACTTCCTCGAAAAGCACCCGTTCGCGACCGTGGGCCGCATCGAAGTCGGCCGAACGGCAAGCGTGCCGGACCGTCGCCGTTCCCGGGCCGATCGCGGGACCGGTCTCGAGGCGCCCTCGCCGCCGGTAGCGATCTGCGATGCCGCAGGAGGTCCCCCGCCATTGTGGGGGAGCAGCGGGCGTCGCGCGACGAAGGCGACCGCTCACGGTCGTGGCCGTCGGGCGGCGTGACGCGGCGGTGGGCCCGGGCGGCGGACCGGCGAAGCGACCTGGCTTCGCCGGCCGGGGGGATGCACCCCGCCACCATTGGGAGGGGCGCCGGCCGGGTCGCGCGGCGTGTCCTGCGGTGGGGCCGGCGCGATGCGCTCGTCGGATGAGCGCAGAGTCCCGACGCACTGGTTGCAGAGACGCTTCCCATCGATGTTGACCGTGACTCCCGCCGAGCGACAACGTTCACAGAGATAGCCCACATAGACGCTGATGCGGGCCCCCTGTCGGCTGTTCGCGGCAATCTCGCTCAGCCGTCGCGCCGCTTCGGGACCAAGCAGCCACTGCTCGGCATGCTGTTCGACCAGGTCGTAGGTCAAGAGGTCCCGCAGCAATGGGTCGAAGTTCCCTATCGGGTACTCGCTCACGTCAACTTGCTCCTCGAGCACGAACACTGAGCTTGCACGCGGACATTGCGATGAGCGTATAGACGCGAGCGCGCAGAGTGTTGTCGGGTCGCGTCCCAAGGCAACACCGATTCGGCCAACGTCGTGGACCCAAGGAGGCGTCCCTTGAGCCAAGGCACACGGCGCAATGCGGGTTGTAGCCATGCCTCGCCAGACTCCCCCATGCCCGAATCAACGACGCCTGAGCCGCGACGCGCTCTTTGTACGACCTGGGGGAAGGCTCCGAGTGCGATGAAGTCCAAAGATGGGATCTATTCCATCGACGCCCTCGAGCGACACGGCGCCGCGGACATGGCGCCCGAGCCTTCACCCCCCCCATCAGAGTCGGCCCAGCCCAGGACCGTGGTCGGGATGGCTGCGCTGCAGCGCTTGGAGTTGGGACTTCTCGTCGGCCGAGATCAAAATAGTCGTCAGGGCCGAGCGGAACGCCTGCAAAGACCCCTGACGTAGAGGTCCAGGACGCGCGCTGCCTTGATGGCCAAGTGGGGGTCACGGGGAAGATCCACGACCGATCGCGCCAGGCCATGATCGCGGCAGCGCGCAGCCAACGGCGCGCAGTCGAAGAGGAGATCGAGTCGGCGAGTCCCTGAGCGACCGCAGGGCGGCGAGTTCGCGAGCTCCACTTCGACAAAGGAACGTCGCGCTGCTCGCACGCCAACGCCTTGATCCCTGCCACCACCGTGGCACCGAAGCGCCGTGCCGCCCAGAGCGCAGGCGGTCCTCGAGGCCTTTGCGCCCTCCTTCACAAAGGTGGTTGCGCCACTTCGACGCCACGTCGACACCGACCCCGAACAGCCGGGCGATGTCCACGTTCGGCGCGCCGCGAGCCGCCAGCCGCCAGATGCGAGCGCGGAGGACCTGCGCGGGCAGCGGTGCGCGACGACGCGCGCTCCTCGAGAACAGCCCGGGTCCCCGCCGAGAGTGCGACCTCGCAAGGAGAACGATGGGACATCGGCCAGCCCCCCGACCACCACCCGCCGAGGGCGGCACGGACACTCAAATTGCACCGATGTACTCATCGGCAGCGCCACTAGTCCCGGTCGGCCTTCCGGCGGCGACCCGCCGCGAGCAGGGTCAGACCGATCCCGAGGAGCCAGACGTCCTTGGCGAGTGCCAGGCCCGCGGCCGTCGGCCGGACGCTGTTCTCCTCGCGCATCCCCTCGGTCTGGAGGTACATCCACATGAGCCCGCCAGCGAAGGCCGTGAGACCGAGCCCGGCCAGCTGGTCCGAGACGATGGGAAGGAGGAGGGCCGAGCCGAGGGCGACCTCGGAGACGGCGAGGGCCTTGGTGAACTGCTGGGGCGGGACCTTCTCGAAGATCGGGAAGGAGCCCTTGGCCATCCCGTGCACCCCGGCGGCGCGCTTCTCGTCGGCACTCAGCTTGCCGATGCCGGCGTTCAGGATGAAGGCACCGGCTGCCAGCCGGATCGGTTGGTTCGCGACGCGTCTTCGTCCCATGGGTGTGCTCTCCTACTCAGCCGGGCGCGCCGAGGCGCCCCTCGAAGGTACAGGCTGCCCTACCCCTTCATCACGCGAGGTATGCCAAAAGGGGCGATACGCTGCGCCCCCGCCGCCGACCGGAGGTTCGCTGGTGCGTGCAGTCCTCGTCACCGACTACGCGTGGCCCGCGCTGGACGTCGAACGGGGGGTGCTGGCCGCCGCCGGCTGCGAGCTCCTCGTCGCCGAGCGCGGCGACGAGGACGAGCTCGTGTCCCTCGCCCCCTCGGCCGATGCGATCCTCACCAACTGGAAGCCGGTGACGGCGCGGGTGCTCGAGCACGCGACCCGCTGCGTCACGGTCGCCCGATACGGGGTCGGACTGGACAACATCGACATCGACGCGGCGACCCGGCTCGGGATGATCGTGAGCAACGTGCCGGACTACTGCATCGAGGAGGTGTCCGACCACGCGATGGCCCTCCTGCTCGCGCTCGCCCGGCGGGTCGCGTCGTTCGCCGCGCAGACCCGGGCGGGGGGCTGGGACAACCAGGAGTTCGGGACGATGCACCGGCTCCAGGGTCGGACCCTCGGGCTCGTCGGGTTCGGACGGATCGGGCGGCGGGTCGCCGAGAAGGCCGCCGCCTTCGGGCTCGAGGTCCTCGCGTGGTCGCCGACGCTTGCTGCGCCGGCGCCCCTGGGCGTGGAGGTCGCCGCGTCGCTCGACGAGCTGCTCGGGCGCGCCGATGCCGTCTCGCTCCACGCGCCGCTCACCGAGGGCACGAGACACCTCATCGGCCCCCGCCAGTTCTCCCTCATGCGGCCCGGCGCGTTCTTGATCAACACGGCACGCGGGCAGCTCATCGACCAGGGGGCGCTCCTCGAGGCACTCGCCCACGGCGGGCTCGGCGGGGCGGGCCTCGACGTGCTGGACGAGGAGCCGCCACCGCTCGACCACCCGCTCCGTCACGCCGCCGGGGTCCTGCTCACCCCCCACGCAGCGTTCTACTCCGCGGAGTCGGTGCGCGAGCTGCAGGAGAAGGCGGCGGCCAACGTGGTGCTCGCGCTCGAGGGCGGCGTCCCGGCAACGACCGTGAATCTCGAGGTGGTCGGCTCGCCCGCCAGGCGGAGCCCGTCGACCGACCGGCAATAGGATCGGGGAGAGAACGGAGGCCCCATGAGCGAGCTCATCACCACACCCAGACGGGCGACCTTCCGCGCCATGTCCGAGGGCACCCTCGAGGACTGGCAGATCATCAGGAGCATCGAGCCAGAGGAGCCGCTGGCCGAGACGCTGCTCGCCCAGCTCCGACGGATCGGCGAGGTCGAATGCGGCTTCGCAGTCGACCGGACCACCCACAGCCTCCAGACCGCCACCCGGGCCGAGCGCGCCGGCCGGTCCGATGACTATGTGCTCGCGGCGCTGCTGCACGACATCGGCGACACGCTCGGGCCCGCCAACCATTCCGAGGTGGCGGGCGCGATCCTGCGGCCGCACCTCCCCGAGGACCTCCACTGGATGGTGAAGCACCACGGGGAGTTCCAGCTCTACTACTTCGGGCACCACACCGGCCAGGGCCGCGACGTGCGGGACCGGCACGCCGGGCACCCCCACTACGACCTCACGGCCGAGTTCTGCGAGGAGTACGACCAGCGCTCCTTCGACCCCGACTACCCCACCGAGCCGATCGCGCACTTCGAGCCCCTCGTGCGGGAGAAGATCCGTTAGGACCCTCGGGGCGTCCGGGAGCGTCCGGGGCCTGCCAGACTGGTGTCGACGGTGAGCCGGCCGGGTGGCCGCGGCACGGTCCGCTCGTCGGGCCGGGTCGAGGAAGGTCGGGGCTCCACAGGGCAGGGTGCTGGCTAGCGGCCAGTCGGGGCGACCCGCAGGAAAGTGCCACAGAGAACAGACCGCCGATGACGGGCTCCGCCCGCACAGGCAAGGGTGAAACGGTGCGGTAAGAGCGCACCAGCGCCCGGGGCGACCCGGGCGGCTCGGTAAACCCCACCCGGAGCAAGGCCAAGCGTGGGACATGGGTGGCCCGCCCGCTCCGCAAGGAGCAGTCCCCAGGTAGGCCGCTTAGATGGATGGCCACCGCTCCCGCGAGGGAGACACAGAACCCCGCCTACAGGCCGGCTCACCGTCGCACCACCCTGATCGGCTGGTTGAAGAGCGTCTAATCGCCATGCGCGCGATCGTTGGCCGGAGTCCCCAGAGCTGAGGACTCTGGCGGGCACCGAGGAATCTTGAGGTCTGTTTCGGTCGTGACCAAGGCCCTCGGGAGGGTTGCCGATTGTCAACATCGCCAGGCGGCCCGATAGTCGCTACCGGACCCGCCGAAGAACTCGACACCCCTGCCCCCGCCCCTGACGCCGGGTCGTACCGAACCGCCTGAACCGGGCCATTGGCCGATGGTGCGGCCGCCCCGGGACAACATCGCCCCGCTTCGCGAGCGACAGGATCGCAACGAGCGGCGAGTGGCACCCCGCCGTCCATCGGGGTGCTGCCCTGGCGTCGAGCCCGTGGCCTTGCAGAGCCATTCCTCTCCCGACCGCGGCTCGGTGTATCGCCCCGCCTCGGCGTGCCCGACGCACTCGGTCAGCCGCGCAACGTTGCCGTGCTGGGTGGCGTGGCGGTGCAACCGAAGCACGCACCCCTGCCGGTGAAGTAGGCGGGGATCGACGGCGAATCCGTGGGCGGGTTCGTGGGGAGCAGCACCGGAGGGCGGGGGGTCTGGTTGAAGTTGAAGTCGCTCACCAGGTTGCCGAGTGCCGGTTGATTCTCGCGCACGTCGGGGCGGGGATCGGGGCGACCGTCGGTCTTGGGGTTGAGGCGCGACCCGCCGAGGAAGTCGTCCTCGATGAACTTGAGGTACGCGTCGCTGCTCAAGGTCTGATGATCGATGAACCCCTTCTTGGCATAGGGCGAGATCACGATTCCCGGCACCCGGAGTCCGTAGCCGTTCTGGTCCACTGCGGGCGGCACCACGTTGTCGTAGAAGCCTCCCCAGTCGTCCCACTGGAGGAAGATCGCTGTCGAGCTCCAGTCGCGGCTCTTCATGGCGGCGTTGATGACGGCGGTCACGTAGGCCTGACCCTGGTGCACGCTCGCCGGCGGGTGTTCGCTGTCTGCCTGGGATGGCGTGACCCAGGACACCGCGGGCAAGGTCCCCTTCTTCGCCGCCGCGAAGTAGTTGTTGAGCGGCTGGATGTTGCGGAGCTGGTGGTCCTTCTGCACGTCCTCGAAGATGGGCAGCGGATTCCAGATGCCCGGCGTGAGGTAGCTCTGGGCAACCGGAGGACAGGCGACGGCCGCGTCGTTCGCGCAGTCGGGCTGGTCGCCGGTCTGAACGTAGTACGCCCAGGGCACGTGCTTGTTGTAGAGGAGCCAGGTGATGTCGGTCCAGGCGTTCGTCACGTCGGCGGTGCCCGTGTTGATGGCCTGGTCGACGTACTGCTGCATCTCGAGCGGGCTGTAGGGGCCGCGGATCTGGTTGACGCAACTCGAGGGTGCCGGGCTCGAGCACAGAGCCGACCAACCAGAGACGAGATAGAGGTGATCGGGCAACGACCACGATCTCACCGGCTCGTACATGTGGTCGGCGAGGACGAAGTCCTTGGCGTAGGTCCAGTAGTTCGGGATCTCGGCCGCCGTGTGGTACCCCATCACGTCGGGCGTCGACGAGTTCGAGCAGGCCGGACTGTTGACGTTGGCTCCGCAGCCCTTCTTGGCTCCAGACGCCGTGAGCACGAAGCCGTTCATGGCGCCACCTGCAACGTCCTTGATGGCGGCGCCGACGTTGTGGGGCCCTCCCCCGTTGATGTCGGCCGTGTCGTGGTAGGGCTGCTGGCACCCACCGGTAGGCGTAGGGGCACAGACCGTCGGCACGCCGTTCTTCATCGGGATGCCCTCGGCCCCCGGATAGGTCCCGAAGTAACTGTCGAAGGAGCGGTTCTCCTGCTCGATGATGATGATGTGCTTGATCTTGTGGATCCCGGGCGAGACGGTGTAGCGCCCCGTGGGACCGCCGGCCACCACCTCCCGCTTCGCCCCGGCGGACGCCGCTGCCGGACCGAGGACGAGGAGCATCGCGCCCAGGCACACGAGCGCGGGCGCGACCCGGGCCGAACGCTTGGCCGACCACCCGATGGTCGGCCGGGGCGCCCCCTGCCGTCGGGAATTGGGCCGGCTCACCGCGTCGGCCAAGCGTCGTCAACCGCCCGGCTTGCCCCGAACCACCAACATCGGATCATTGGACCCCCCCCTCGCGATCTTCCCAGAGAAGCCATTGGACCCCACAGGTGTGAGGATTTGATGTACGACCCATGAGCGCCCACCGTTGGGATCGTCCCCGGTGCCGGGAGGCCCGGCCGCCCGCATGGCTCGGGTCCGACTCGACGAGGCAATGCAACCGGCGCACAAGTGCCGCTCGCCCGACGGCCGGGCCGCGTCAAGCCTTGCACGAGCCCGCCGTGAGGGTGACCGAGACCGTGCGGGCGGAGGGACGGTTCGACAGTGCAACCAGATCCGAGCCGGCGCCCGAGACGACCCGGGCGCCCTCGGTGGTGAGGCAGTACCCCTTCGGGTAGTGGATCTGGGTGGGGACGAAGAGCACCGTCGGCGCTCGCACGCTCGCCTTCGGGCGGTATCTCAGATGGAAGGTGCCGCTCGAGGGCACGAACGACATGGACAGTGGCGTGCCGGCGACGGCGAGCGGATAGGTCTGGGAGAGCACCCTCGCCGTGGCGCGAAGCCGACCGTTCGAGGTGACGAGGGCCTCATCGGCGCTCCCGGTGGGGTCGCGGTAGTACCTCCAGGACCAGTAGGACCACCCGACCAGGTGCTTGTTCGCACCGGCGACGAAACTCCCCACCAGGGCCGGACTGGAGGTGGCGCCGAACTCGCTCACGAACCAGGCCGGGCCGCCCGGCTGCCGGGCCGAGGCAAGGTCCGGTCGGTCTTCGCTCCGTTTGGTGAGCGACGCGGCGTCCTGGCTGGCGCAGGCGGCCAGGTTCGTCGGGTTCCCGGTGACCGGGCTGCGGTACTCGCAGTAGATGTGCACGTTGTACACGAGGTTCGGGAGGTTGATCGGGCCGATGAACGTGGGAAAGCCTCTGCTCGCGTAGTTGTCGGGCTCCTCAAAGACGAGATGCTTGGGGTCGTTGGCCAAGATCGTGGCGACGACGCCCTTGGCGGGATCGTGCACCGGGCAGTGGATGGCCGGTGCGCCGTGTGAGGGCTGGCCCACGGCGGCGGTGCCGGCGTAGAAGCACTGGAGCTGCGCGTCGAAGTGCTCGTCACCCCTCGCCACGAGGGAGCGGGAGAACGGCTCGTTGAAGGGGTCGTATCCGACGACCCAGGGATCCTTCCTGAAGTACAGGGCCACCGCCCCCCAAACCCGGTCGTACTCGCCTTGCAGGTCGCCCACGACGTCATTGGTCCAGAAGTGGTGATATGCGATCCCCGCCGCGGTCGTCGAGTACCCGAGCGACCACCTTCCGGGCGAGTCGACGCTCGCGACACCGTTCGTGCAAACCGCCCAGTTCGGGGCGCCCTCGCCGTCGAACATCTCGCTGTAGACGTCTTGGTGCATGTCGAGGAGCGTGTAGATGTGATACCCGCCGAGGAGGTCGACGGTCTCCTTGACCCGGCTGAGATAGCGGTCGAGCACGCCCTGATTGAACTGATGTGGGTCCCGGGGCTTCCCGTGGCTGCAGATCGCCGGATCGTTCGCGGGCGCGGTTCCGGGCTCGAGGCCGCGCCACACGATCCCCAACCGGACCATGTTGAAGCCAAGCCTCGCCATGAGCGACGCGTCGTGGGCATCGAAGTTCCACGGCTTCCCGGGGTCCGGGTACACCTCGAAGGGTGGGTGCTTGTACACGACGTTCACCCCGTGGAGGAAGATCACCCGCCCCGAAGAATCGGTCAGGTAGGGCCCGCCCGTCGAGCGCAGAGCGCCGCTCACCGGGGGCACCCCGCTCAGCGTCGGTGGCGATTCGATGGGCGACGACAGCGTCGGCAGGGTGGGCAGCGTCGTCCCCGAGGCGACTCCGGACGCGACAAGGGAGCCGAGCGAGACACCGCACAGCGCCAATGTCCTCGCCACGACGAAACGGAGCCGTCGCGGTTCAGCTCGACGTGTCACCGATCAGCGTCCGTCCTTCCGGGCCCTCCGGCGCAGCCTCGGCCACCGGCCTGCGGAACACCACGAACTGGTACAGCGCGAACTTCCCAAACCAGAGCGCTCCGTAGGTGCCAACGTACGCGATCCCCACCACGATGAGGTGCGCGGCGTGGCTGGCCGGAGCATGATCGGCCGCTAGCCCGGTGAGCGCGCTCGAGACGACCAGGCTCGCGATCGAGATGAGCCAGTACGAAGACACCTGTTGGGCGCGATGGTCGCGATCGCTCTCCGGCCAGATCCACGTCCGGCTCATGAGGTAGGACGGGACGGTGCCGGCGAGGTTGGCGACGACGGCCTAGGTGGTCGCACCGAGCAGCCCGAGTCCGTAGAGGACGAGAAGCACCGACTCGCTGACGAGCGTCGCGACCACCGATGTCACCGCGTAGCGTCCCAAGCGCCGGAGTCCCGGCTTCCCTTCGAAGAGCCGCTCGAGCATCAGGTCACGAATCAACGAGAGGCTCAGGCGACCAGGCTCTGGACCGCCGGCCCGACCCTGTCCGCCGCGGGCGACCACCGGACCGTCGGTTCGAAGAGCCTCGGATCAGCGTGCCGCCGATGGCGGCGGGCGATCACGAAGAGTGACTCGAGCAGTGTGTCGCTCAACAGGTGCGGACGGAGCCCAAGGTCGAGCAACCCCCGATGGGCGGCGTGGTAGTAGTGCTCGGCCGCCTCGGCCCGAGGATTGGGTGTCAGCTCGATCCGCACCGGGAACGGGTGCAGACGTGCGATCAGCTGGGCCAACTCGAGCACGGAGAACTGCTCGGTGAATTGGTTGAACACCCGAAACTCTCCGGGCGCGGGAGGGGACTCCGCAGCGATCCGGATGCACTCGACGGTGTCGCGGATGTCGAGCACCCCCCGGATCTGGCGACCGGTCCCGTACACGGTCAGCGGCTGGCGACAGGCTGCCTGGACGACCATCCGGTTGAGCACCGTCCCGAACACGGCGTCGTAGTCGAAACGGGTGGCGAGATCCGGGTGCAGGACCGTCTCGGAGGTCTCTTGCCCATAGACGATCCCTTGGTTGAGATCGGTGGCCCGAAGGTTCCACGCGCGGCAGGCGAACTCGATGTTGTGGCTGTCGTGCACCTTGGAGAGGTGGTAGAAGGACCCGGGCCGCTTGGGGTAGAGCATCCGATCCGTGCGCCCCTTGTGGGTGACCTCGAGCCACCCCTCCTCGATGTCGATGTTCGGGGTCCCGTACTCGCCCATGCTCCCCAACTTGATGAGATGGATCGTGGGGTCTACCTGCGCGATCGCGTACAGGACGTTGAGGGTCCCTACGACGTTGTTCACCTGCGTGTAGACCGCGTGTTGCTGGTCGATCATGGAGAACGGTGCCGACCGTTGTTCGGCGAAATGCACGACGGCATCCGGTCGGACCTCGTCGAGCACCCGGTGGGTGAACTCAGCGTTAGTCAGGTCCCCGATGTGGATGCCGATCCGCCTGCCGGTCAGCCTCTGCCAGGTCCATGCCCGTTGCTCCAGGGGGGCGATGGGGACGAGCGTCGTGACACCGAGCTCCCGGTCGTAGCCCCGCCGGGCGAAGTTGTCGACGACGGACACCTCGTGGCCGGCGGCGCAGAGATGCATCGCAGTGGGCCACCCGAGGTAGCCGTCACCGCCCAGAACGAGCGTGCGCATCGCCGAGACCTCCCTGCTGAGACGTAGCAACTCCCGTCGAGTGTGCGAGCTGGGCCGGGGTCCGAACAGGGACCAACGTCCCAGATGGGCCCGATCCGGACCACTTGTTAGACAACCCTTAGGCGGAACCCAGCCGAATCTCAGACTGGGCGCGCACCACCGGGCAGATCCGCCCGGAAACCGGTCAGGCTATCGGGTCGATGAGGACGCCCGGATTCAGCACGCCCCGGGGGTCGAGCGCCTTCTTCGCCGAGCGCAGGGCGATCGCGAAGGTTTCGGGTCGCTCGACGTCGTACCACGGCCGGTGGTCACGGCCGACCGCGTGGTGGTGTGTGATCGTCCCACCCGCGGCCATCACCGCGTCCGACACGCCCGACTTGATCTCGGCTTGGACAGCCACCGGATCCATGCCCGGGCGATAACGACCCCCAAAGGTGTAGTAAGGCGCAGGACCGTCCGTGTAGACGTGGGTGAACCGACAGTTGACCGTGCCCCCGCCGCACACCTCGTCGAGCACCCGGAGGGTCGCCTCTCGCACCGAGAGGTCGAAGGCCGGCCAACGGTCCCAGGTGATCGCGGTCTCGAAGGTGTTGGCGATGAGGCCGAGTCCGGCCGTCAGCCCCGGGCCGCTCGGGATGAAGGCGTTTCGCCAGGCCCCCGCAGCACCCGAGTGTCCGGTCACACGCCCGGCGTCGTCCACGACCACCTCGTCGTCGGGGACCTCGCCGCCGCAGGTGCGCACGATGTCGAGCGCCTGCTCGAGTTGGGCGCGTTGGGAGACCTCGGCGGACTCGAACGAGACGAGCAACACCGACTGGGTGCCGTCGAGGCCGGCGCTGGCGGCCGCCAACGCCGGGTCGAGCAGGCGCAGGTTGGCCGGCCACAGCTTGGCCTGGGCCACCTGTCTCGTGGCCTCGTATCCGGCCTCCCACGAGCCGAAGCGGATGCTCGCGGTGGCCCGGAACACCGGCCGCACCTGTATCCGCATCCAAGCCTAGGTGATGATCCCGAGGATGCCCTCGGAGCCGATCGCAAGGCGGTTGGGGTCGGGGCCGGCGCCCGACCCCGGCAGACGCCGAGCCTCCCACCACCCCGACGGGGTGAGCATCCTCACGGTCTCGACGAACTCGTCGATGTGGGTGTGGTTGGTCGCGTAGTGCCCGCCCGAGCGAGTCGCGATCCAGCCGCCCAGGGTTGACCCGCTGAAGCTCTGGGGGAAGTGACGCAACGTGAAGCCGGCCGGGCGCAGCTGGTCCTCCAGGGCGGGCCCGAACACGCCGGCCTGGATCCGCGCCGCGCGCGACACCTCGTCGATCTCGAGCACCTGGTCGAGCTGGTCGATGGCGACGGTCACGATCGGTCCGGCGTCGGCGGGCGGGGTCACGCCGCCGACCACCGAGCTACCCCCGCCGTAGGGGATCGTGCAGTGCCCCTCCTCGGAGCACCACGCCAAGACGGCCTCGAGCTCCTGCTCGTTGCGGGGATGAGCGATCACGTCGGGCGGATTGGGATACCGACCGAAGGGACCGTGCAGGGTGCGGTCGTTGCCATAGGAGTGGTAGGCGCGCTCCCAGTTGTCCTGGCGGCAAAACGCGCGCAGCGCCTCGGGCGGCGAGACCCGGGGCGCCCGAAGCTCGAGGTCCGCCGCGGCGGGGATGCGCGGTGCCACCAGCTCCACGCCGAGGCGGCCGGACAGGGAGGCCGCGGCCGCCACTCGCTGTTCGTAGCTGGGCTCCTCGGACTCGAGTCCGAACATCCAGAGGCTTCGGCGGGGCTCCACGGTCCAACGCTACGACCGCCCGTTGCCGGGCGCCCGCCCCCGCCCGGTCAGCGGCCGGGGCGGATCTCGGCAAATCGAGGGCGCCGAAGAACTCCTTGTCCCAGCCGGCGGGGCCGTCCACGGGCCAGGGCGCCACCTCGGGGCGCTCGTCGAACATCACCTCCAGCGCGCCGAGCACCGAACCGGGATCGGGTGAGCAGGCGAGCGCACCATCGAGCTCGGTCTCGTGCAGCGCGTGCTCCCGGCCGTCTCCCGGGACGATGCCGAGCAGCACCAGCCAGCGGCCCGTCACCCTCGTCTCCTGGCACGTCCGGCGGGGGATGGTGACTGCGGCGTCGGTGGTCGCCATCAGTTCGGGCACCCGGTCGGTGAAGCCGAACGGGTGCCTGCTCGAGCCGACGACGGAGAAATGCGTTGCTTCCCGCGACCGCGAGCACGCCCGAGCCGGCGGCCGCCAAACGCGCTCGGATCCGCCGCATACCCGGGGATCGTTCCTCCCCCGGCCCCCTACGCCGGCACGAGCTCGTCCAGCGTGACGGCCCTGAGGCCGCGCCGCGCGATCACCTCGGCGATCGCCGGCAGTGCTGCGAGCCCGACCCGCCACATGCCCGGTGAACCGAAGGCGTCGCTGTCGTGGAGCAGGACGATCGACGCCGGCCCGAGGCGGCGTGCGATCCGCGCCGCCACCTCGTCGGGGCGCTCCGTCGCCCACTCGCGTCCCCAGCTGGACCACAGCACCGTCTCGAGCCCGGCCGCCCGCGCCGCGACCAGCGTCGCCGCCGTGGCCTGCCCGTAGCTCGGTCGGTACCAGCGTGGTCGGACCCCGACCGACCCCATGACCTCGATGGCGCTTCGAATGTCGTGGGCAACCCAGCGTGGGCCCTTGCCCAGATGGTGGAGGTGTCGATGGCCGTGGGTCTCGACCTCATGGCCCCGCCCGAGGATCTCGTGCACCAGCCCGGGATGCGCCTCGACCGCCGAGGCCAACGGGAAGAAGGTGGCGCGGAGCCCGAGACGATCGAGCTCGTCGAGGACCGCCGGGGTGGCCTCCGGATGCGGGCCGTCGTCGAAGGTGAGCGCCACGGCGTCCGCGCCGCGGCGTCCCCGCCAGCGACAGAGCCCGCCGGGAAGCGCCCGAAGTGGTGTCCACTGTCCGAGCGCGACCGTGCTCGGGACGTACTGCATCGCCAACGCCAGACCGGCTCCCCGAAGGACGCGTGCGGCGACCGTCGGCGGATCACCGGTCCGTCGCGCAGCTCGTTGGCTCACAGCGGGCCCCTCGGGTTCTGCGGCGTCGCTCGCCGACGTTCAAGGTGGAGGGAGTGCGGCCGGCGCCGCGCGGACGGCTCGAACGATCCTTGCGCCCCGCCTCCTCGCCGTTCAGGTCGTCGGGGCCGAACCCGAGGGTTCCTTCGCTGCGCTGAAGATGGCTCGCGCCATGAGCGAGGTCTCGCCCGACACCCGAGCCTCGTAGATCGCCGCCGCGACACGCTGAATCTCGGGGTCTTCCGAGCTTGCCTGACGCGCCCATTCGACAAGCTGGCACGCCAAGCGCAGCCGCCCGCGCCGTGCCGCATCTTGCGCCCGCTCGGCCAGCGTTGCCGCGCCGCCGGCGAGGTCGGCGACCTCGGTGGCCAGCTCGCCGTCGGCGGGCGGCTTGAGGCGAGCAGGGTTGCCGTCCCACCATCCCCCATAGAGGCGCCAGATGTTGCGAATGACGAACTCGGGCTCGTCGTACATGGGGCGGAGGTAGGGCTTCTGGAGCACTTCGTCGGGCACCGCCACCGAGTGGAGAATGGAGTCGAGCGGCTCCCCGGCGTTCATCATGGCGACGACCTCGTCGACGAGCTGTTCCAACGCGCTCGCCACGTCGCCCAAGACCCTCGCGATGCGCTCCCGTCCCCCGATCGGCAGGCCGTGGGCGGGGAGCAACAACTCGGGCTCGAGCGCGGCCATCTGGCGGAGCGCGGTCGCCCACTCGCCGGGGTAGCGCTGCACCTTCTGTGGGTTGCCCGCATTCGGGAAGTTCCAGATGAGGAAGTCGCCGCAGACCACGGCGCGCCGCTCCGGGACCCAGGCCCAGAGATGGTCGTCGGTCTCGCCACGGGCGTGGTGCAGCTCGAAGGCGAGGTTGCCGACGCTCATGGCGAGCGTCTGGTCGAAAACGATGTCGGGTGGCGAGACGTCGTCGGGCAGGAAATGCATCCGGGGGCTCGCTTGATCCCCGACCATCCCCACGTTGCGGCGCGAACGGAACTGCCGCCGGTTGATGGCCCTGTTCCACCCGTCGGTCAGTCGGTAGCGCGCGAAGCGTTCACGGATGGCTGCGTTGGCGACGAACGTCGGCCTCGGAAAGCCCCGCTCGTGTGCGTCCTCGACGAACGCGATCGAGCCACCGACGTGGTCGAGATGGCCGTGGGTGTACACGATCGTGTGCACGGGTTCGGTCGACCATCCCCGGAGCGCCTGGACCACGCGCCGACCGGCCGCCGGGTTGCTGGTGTCGAAGACGACGAGGCCACGATCGGTCCGGAAGGCCACACAGTGGCCGAATGATTCGACCACCGCGACACCCGGGGCCACCTCGGAGAGCTCCTGGGTCGCCCGATTGGTCAGTTCGTCCGCCAGCCCCTCGTCGATGATCCGTGCCGAAAGCGAGATCAGATCCGACACCTTCCTCCTCTCCTCGTCGCAAAGGACCGAGGCTACCGCCATGCCTTGGGCGCCTCCTCGGCCGTGGAAGCAAGGAGGATCGAGTGACCACCGCAGCGGGGCCTCGAGGGGTCGGCCTCCGTCAGCCGATCGGCAACGGGCGCGGAGCCCTCCACTTGGGGCCGATGACAAAGGACGACGTCGGGGAGCCGAAGGAATCGGCCACGGTCCTCGCCCGAGAGCCGACGCCGGGGCTGGGCGCCCGACGCGGCGCCGACCGGCCCGCCTCAGCTCCCGGCGAGCGCCAGCGCCTCATCGAAGGAGGCGCGCGCCTCGAGCAGCGGCCGGTACGCCATGAGCTGGCGGGGCCGGCTCAACGCCACGGCGGCACTCAGGGCCTCGTCGTGGCGGTACAGGGCCACGAACCGGTCGTCGAGCGCGCCGTCCACCACCACCACCTCGTCGTCTGGTTGGGGCCGGCCGAGCATCTGGATCTTGAGGCCGTACTGGTCGGACCAGAAGTACGGGACCGGCACGAAGGGCGCGGCCCGGGCGCGGCCGGCGAGGAGCCCGGCCGCCGCCGCCTCGCCCATGTCGGCGGCCATCTGCCAGTGCTCGATCCGGGTGAGGGCTCCCCGGAACGGCCAGCGTGCGACGTCGCCTGCGGCAACGATCCGGTCGGCGGCGAAGAGCGACTCGTCGCAGACGACCCCGTTGTCGAGCGCGAGGCCCGAGGACCCGAGCCAGCCCGTCTCGGGCACGACGCCGATGCCCGCCACCACCACGTCGGCCTCGAGCTCGCGGTCCCCGAGCGACACCGAGAGCCCTCCTCCGAGCCGGCGCACGCCCTCGACGGCCGCGCCGGTGACCAGCTCCACCCCGTTGCGGGCGTGGAGCGCCCCGAGCGCCGCCCCGATGGTCTCGCCCACCGCCGGGGCCATCGGCACCAGCAGCATCTCGACCACCTTCACCGCGCACCCGAGGCCGGCACAGGTGGCAGCGACCTCCGAGCCGATGAACCCCGCCCCGATGACCACCACGCAGCACCCCGGGCCGGCGGCGAGGACCGAGGCGCGCAGGGCGGCGCAGTCCTCAAGGGTGCGGAGCACGCCCACCCCCTGCTCGGCGAAGGGATGCCGGGGGACCGCACCGGTCGCCACGACGATCCCGTCGGCCTCGATCAGTGCGCCGTCGTCGAGCTCGAGGCGAACCGCGTCGGCGTCCAGACCCACGGCGCGGTGCCCGAGCACCGCATCGATGCCGAGCTCGTCGAGCGCCGCCCGGTCGATGAGCCCAGTCTTCTGCGACTCCCAGGCACCCGCCAGCACCTGCTTGGAGAGCGGGGGCCGGTCATAGGGGAGGTGCGCCTCGGCGCCGATCAACCTCAGGCGCCCGCGGAACCCCCCGCGGCGCAGGGCCTGTGCGCTCCGCAGGCCCGCCAGCGATCCCCCGACGACCGCGACCGAGCCATCGAGGTCGAGCCCCTCTCCCCCGCCGCTCAAGGCCACCCCCAAGACATGGTGAGGGTGTAGTCCGAAGATGGGCCGCACTTCAACGCAGCGGCGCCGGGCGCACCCGCCGCGGGTCCCCCGCGACCGGACAGTGGGGGGCCCGGGCGCCCGGCCCCGGGCACAATGAGCGCGTGCTGATCAGGACGGCAACGCCCGAGGACGCCCCGGACATCGCCGAGGTGCACGTCCGAAGCTGGCAGGGCGCGTATCGCGATCTGGTGCCTGGGCCGTACCTGGCGGCGCTCTCGATCCCCGAACGGACCGAGCGCTGGACCTCGATCCTCTCGGAGGCGGGGCCGGACGGGGCCACCTTCGTCGCCCTGATCGACGGTCGGATCGTCGGCTTCGCCAACGTCGGGCGGTCCCGGGACGACGACGCCGGGGAGGGCACCGGGGAGCTGATGAGCATCTACCTGCTACCCGAGCAGGTCGGCATGAGCCTCGGCCGGGCGCTGCTCGCGCGGGCAGTCGACGCCCTGCGAACGTCGGGGTTCCGCGCCGCCACGCTGTGGGTCTTCGAGTCCAACGCCCGGGCGCGGCGCTTCTACGAGGCGGCTGGCTGGTCCTTTGACGGGACCCGGACCAGCTTCGAGCTCGGCGGGGCGACCCTCTCGGAGGTCCGCTACCGATCGGCGCTCTGAGGGCGTCTCCCCGAGGGGCCCGCTCGACTCCGGCGAGCCCGCCCACCCCGCGATGTGGGTCGGGCCCTGGAGCGTCGGTAACGTCGAACGCCGTGAGCTCCCCCCTCGCGTGGGCGCTCCGGCGCGCGACCGGGCGGATCGCAGCTGTCCTCGGGCCCGACGTCGCCGGGACCGGAGCGCTCTTCGCCACGGCCGTCGTCTCGGGTCTCGGGCAGAGCGTCGCGGTCGTCGTCCAGGCGGTGCTCCTCGCGACGATCATCGAGCGGGCGCTCGAGCACGGCGCGACGGCGTCGGCAATGGTCCCCGAGCTCGTCGGCCTCGGCATCGCGGTCCTCGCACGGGGCGCCTTCGGGTGGACCCTCGAGTGGGCCGCGAACCGGACCGCGACACGCGCCGGCGCCGAGGCGCGACGGCGCCTGCTCACCCATCTCGTCGGGCTCGGCCCCAGCTGGCTCGCCGGCGAGCGTGCCGGGGAGCTCGCGCTGAGCGCCACGCGGGGCACCGATTCGATCGGCCTCTACGTCGGGCGCTACCTCCCCCAGCTGCTCGTGGCCGCGCTGGTGCCGATCGGCATCCTGGCGTGGGTCGGGGCGACCGACTGGATCTCGCTCCTCATCCTCTTGGCCCTCCTCGCTGCGGTGCCGCCGGCCATGGTGTTCTTCGGTCGGCGGGCCAGCGAGGCGACGAGCCGCCAGTGGCGACGACTGGCCTCGCTCTCGGCCCACCTGCTCGAGCTCGTCCAGGGGTTGCCCACCCTGCGGGCGTTCGGCCGGGTCCCCTACGGGCGACGGGAGGTCGCCGAGGCGAGCGAGGGCCTCCGCCGCTCCACGCTGCGGACCCTCCGGGTGGCGTTCCTCTCGGCGCTCGCACTGGAGCTCCTCGCGGGCCTCGGGACCGGGCTCGTCGCCATGGTGCTCGGGCTCCGCCTCCTCGGCGGGCAGGCCTCGCTGTACGTCGCGCTGGCGGTGCTGCTCGTGTCGCCCGAGGTGTTCCTGCCGCTCCGCCGGGCCTCGGCCGAGTTCCACGCGGCCGCCGAGGGCCGGGACGCCGGCGAGCGGATCGCAACGACCCTCGACGCGCCGGCGATCGGCGCAGGCGGTCGGTCGGGAGTCGCCCCGGCGATCAACGCGAATCGCCTGGCGCTCGACGCGCTCAGCATCGTGTTCGAGGGTCGCGACGGGCCGGCCCTCGGGCCGCTGACCCTCGAGCTGCGCCCGGGCGAGCGCGTCGCGCTGGTCGGCCCGTCGGGCTCGGGGAAGTCGACGGCGTTGCACGCGATCATGGGTCTCGTCGCCCCGTCGACGGGGCGGATCATGGTGGGCCCGGTCGACCTCGCCTCGGTGGACCTCGACGCGTGGCGCCGCCAGATCGCCTGGGTCCCCCAGCGGCCCCATCTCTTCTCGGGCACGATCCGCGACAACCTCCTGCTCGGCGACCCCGGCGCGGCGGACCGACACCTCGAGGGGGCGATCGGGACGGCCGGTCTCGATGCCGTCCTCGCCCGGCTCCCCCGCGGCCTCGACACGGACCTCGGCGAGGGTGGGGCCGGGCTGAGCGCCGGCGAGCGCCAGCGGGTCGCGATCGCCCGCGCCGTGCTGCACGGCGGCGCGCTCGTCCTCCTCGACGAGGTCGGCGCCCATCTCGATCCCGCCGCCCGGGGTGAGCTGACCGAGCGGCTCGGGTCGTGGCTGGAGGGCCGCAGCGTGCTCGTGGCAACCCACCATCTCGAGCTGGTCGGCGGCCTGCACGACGTGGTGGTCCTCGGGGGGGCGCCCCCGGCCGGCCCCGGCGGGGTGTCGTCGTGAGCGGCCCCTCGGGCCGGGTGACCCTCGGCCGGCTGATCGCGCTCAGCCCGCCGCCCTGGCGGCGCCTGGGCCTCGCCGTCGCGCTCGGGGCTGGGGCCTCCGCCGCCACGATCGCCCTGCTCGCCGGCTCGGGCGCGCTCGTCGACAAGGCGGCCGCGAGGCCCGGCATCGGCGCCATCGCCGGTCTCTTGGCCGTCGTCGAGGTGATCGCGATCCTCCGGGCGCCGCTGCGCTACGCCGAGCGGCTGAGCGCGCACGACGCGGGCTTCGTGGCGCTCGCGCGATGGCGGGTGTGGCTCTTCGACCGCCTGGAGCCGCTGTCACCGGCGCCGCTGCGCACGTTGCGCTCGGGCGACGTGGCGCGCCGCGCGATCGCCGACGTCGACGCGCTGCAGGACCTCTATCTCCGGGGCCTGAGCCCGCTCGTGCAGGCGGTCGTGGTGGCGGCGCTGGCCGTCACGGTCGTCGGCGTCCTCGTGCCGGGGAGCGCGGCGGTGCTCGGCATCGCACTCGGGATCGCCCTCGTGGGCGCACCCGCGATCGCGTGGTGGTCCAGGCCGACCGACGCCGACCGGGCGGCGGCGGGAACCCTCGCAGCGGAGGTCGTCGACCTCGTCCACGGCGCGCCGGAGCTCGTCGCGTTCGGGCGGGCCGGCGAGCATCTCGGGCGCGTCGAGCGCTCGGCCGGCGTCCTGGCCCGCGCCGGCCGGCGCCGGGCGCGGGCCAACGGCGCGATCGGCGTCCTCGTCGCCCTGTGCGCCGGGGTCGCGGTGACGCTCGTGCTCGTGCTCGCGCTCGATGCCCTGCGGGCGCACCGGCTCGAGCCGATCATGCTGGCGGTGCTCCCCTTCACCGCGCTCGGGGCCTTCGAGGTCGTCGCCCCGCTCGGGGCGGCGGCGCTCGGCGCGGCCGAGGTGGTGGCGGCCGGGCGGCGGCTGCTCGCCATCGCGGATCTGCCGGCCGCCGTTCAGGACCCGGCCGAGCCCGTGGCGGCGCCGACGGGTCCGCTCGAGGTGCGCCTCGAGGGAGCGACCCTCCGCTACGAGCGCGACCGGGTACCGGCCTTCGAGGACCTCGACCTCGCCCTCTCGCCCGGGTCGTCGACTGCGCTCGTCGGCCCGAGCGGGGCCGGCAAGAGCAGCGTCGTGCACGCGTTGCTCCGGTTCTGGCCCCTCGAGTCCGGGGCGGCGTCGATGGGTCGCGTAGCGATCGAGGACATGGCGCAGAGCGACGTCCGCTCGCTCGTCGCCTCCGTGGACCAGGACGCCCACCTCTTCGCGGGCACGATCCGCGAGAACGTCGTGCTCGGGCGGCCCGACGCGACCGACGCCGAGATCGACCGGGCCCTCGACGCCGCGCAGCTGGGCCCCTGGGTGGCCGGGCTCCCCGAGGGTCTGGCCACGGAGGTCGGCGAGCGGGGCGCCCTGCTCTCGGGGGGCCAGCGCCAGCGCATCGCCCTCGCGAGGGCGCTCCTGGCCGGCCGCCCCGTCGTGGTGCTCGACGAGCCCACCGCCGGTCTCGACGCCGAGATGGCCGACCGCGTCGTGCTCGGGATCCTCGGGGCGTCGGCCGGACGCGCCGTGCTCGTCATCTCGCACCGGGACCAGGACGTGGCGCGCCTCGACGCGGTGCTCGAGATGTCGGCCGGCCGGATCCTTCGGCGCCGATCGGACGCGCCTCAGCCCGCCCCGGGGGGCTGAGCGTTGTAGAGGTGGAGCACCGGGCCGGCCGCACCCCAGCCGATCCGGGTCACCGAGCCGGTCGCGAGGTGGAGGCGCCAGGCGAGTCCGGCGTCGGCGCCGAGCGCCCACGCGACCGCGGCCTTGATCGGGGAGACATGGCTCACAACCACCACGTCGCCTTCCTCCGAGCGCGCCCCGGCGCCGGGCGCCGCGAAGAGCTCGTCGCACGCCCCGCCGACGCGGGTGGCCACCTCGGCCAGCGACTCGCCCCCCACCGGCCGGTACGCGGGGTCGCCCCGCCAGCGCCGCCAGACCTCGGCCGGCACCTGGCCGAGGGGGCGGCCCTCGTGCTCGCCGTAGTCGACCTCGATCCAGCGCTCCTCGACCTCGACCTCCAGCCCGAGCCCGAGCACGCTCGCGGTGTCGCGCGCCCGGGCGAGCGGGCTCGAGACGAGGCGGGTGACCGGGCCGAGGAGGGCGCCGATGGCCGCCGCCTGGCGCCAGCCCTTCTCGGTCAGCGGCGCGTCGGTCCGGCCGAGCAGCAGGCCCTCGGCGTTCGCGCTCGACTCGCCGTGCCGGACGAGGGTCAGCACGCCGGCCTCAGGCGTCGCCGCCGAGCGAGGCCCGCACGAGGATCCGCCCGCACTGCTCGCAGGTCGCGACGGCGTCGGGCGGGAGGTGCCGGATGCGATCCACCTCGGCCGAGGGCAGGGTGAGGTGGCAGCCGTCGCAGCGGTCCCCGATGAGCCGCGCCGCGCCGGTGCCCCCGAGCCTCGCCCGCAGGTCCTCGTATCGGCGGGCCAGCGCCTCGGGGAGAAGCGCCGCTTGGTCACCGCGAGCGGCGCGCAGCGAGACGAGCTCGCCGTCGATCTCGGCGTCGGCCTCGGCGATTCGCCTCGTGAGCTCGGCCGCCCGCTCGGCCAACTCGGCCAGCTCGGCCCGGTGCGCGTCGCGCTCGGCCTCGAGCGGTTCCTGCTCCTCCAAGAGGACGATCTCCTCGTCCTCGAGCTGCCCCAGCCGGCTTCGCAGCTGGCCGATCTCGGACTCGATCGCCGCGAGGTCGCGACCGGCGGCGCCCCTCGCGCCGGAGAGGCGGTCCTCAAGGGCCCTGCGACGCGCCACGACCGCCGTGGTCTGCTCCTCGAGGTGAGCGAGCCCGCCGGCGAGCTCGGCCCCCCGCTCGTCGAGCTCGGCCGTCCTGCGCCGAACGGCGGCGCCACGGGCGTTGAGCTCGGCCAGCTCCCGGCGCTCGGGCAGGGCTGCCCGGCGGTGCTCGTGCTGGGAGATCGCCGTGTCGAGGTCCTGGACCCTGATGAGCACCGCCAGGGGGTGCTCCTCGTTCCTCGGCGATGCGTCGGTCATCGAGCCGAGCCCGCCGCAACGCCGAGCGCCGCCGCCAGCGGCTCGTCGGCAACCTCCAGGGCCTCCTCGAAGCCCCACCAGCGCACCTCTTGGCTCTCGCCCTTCCCCGGCGCGGGCTCGGCGTCGGGGACCTCCAGCAGATAGCAGAGGTCGAGGTGGGTGTGGCCGAGCGCCGCCGGGTGCACGTCGACGCGCAGCAGCAGCGGACCGCTCGCCGGATGGCGACCGGTGAGCCCGGTCTCCTCGGCCACCTCCCTGACCGCCGCCTCGTGCGGCGCCTCGCCCTCCTCGAGGTGCCCGCCCGGCTGCAACCAGCGACCGAGCCTGCGGTGGAGGTGCAACAGGGTGCCGCGGGGGCCGACGACGACCGCCGATGCGGTCACGTGCACCGCGTCGGCGTGCTGGTCCCACGGACGATCGAGCCGCCCGAGCTCGGCCAAGAACCGCGCCCTCGAGGTCCGCTCCCGCTCGTCGGCGGGCTCGCGGGCCGACACCAGCTTGGTCAGCTCGGCCCGTCGCACCACGCGAAATCCCTAGCACATCTGCCCGCGCACCTTGCCGGGGAGCCCCGGTCGCCTAGGTTCGCCGGCGATGGATCGGGGCCCGGGCGAGTTCGTCGCCGCCAGCTACAACGTCCATGCCGGCATCGACGGCTGGGGACGGCCCCACGACGTGGTGGGCGTGTGCCGGCAGATCGACGCCGACGTCCTCGTGCTCCAGGAGTCCTGGCGACCCGAGGGGCGCCCGAGCGTGGCCGACGAGGTGGCCGAGGCACTCGGCTACGCGCTGACCGAGGAAGCGCTGGCCGAGGGTCGCCGGGCGACGCCCCACGCGCCCCCCGACGCCGGCTGGATGCGGAGCCTGGATTGGAGGACCGCCAGCCACTCGCTCTACCTGGACAGCGAGCGGCCCTTCCCGGCCCGGGTCGCCGAGTCGGCCCGCTACCGCGAGGCCGAGAAGGGGACCTGGGGCATCGCAGTGCTGAGCCGCATCCCGGTCCTGCGCAGCGAGGTGCTCCCCCTCGTCCGCCTGCGCCGCGACCGGGCCAACCGGGCGCTCGTCGCGCTCCAGCTCGACCTCGACGGGCGGAAGGTCGGCGTGGCCGGCACCCACATGTCGCATCTCTCCCACGGCTCGGCGCTGCACTTCAGGGCGGTGGCGCGGATGCTCGACGGCGTGTTCGGCGACGAGCCGGTGCTCTTCGCCGGCGACATGAACCTCTGGGGACCGCCCATCCACGCGCTGCTCGGCCAGTGGCAGCGCGCCGTGAAGGGCAAGACCTGGCCGGCTTGGCGACCCCACAGCCAGCTCGACCACCTCTTGGTGCGCGGGCTGTCGGTCATCGACGCTGGGGTGTGGCCCGAGTCGGGCTCCGACCACCGGCCCGTGTGGGCGCGGCTCGCGCTGGGGCCGGGCTGAGCGAGCCCGAGCGGGCGCGCCGCCCGGCGCGGCTCGCGC
>DAHUYG010000030.1 GCA_027315315.1 Acidimicrobiaceae bacterium
GGACATGGGCCGAGGGAGAGGTGTGGCCGATGGAAGTTGTGGTGCGCGAGGTACTCGGAAAGGACGGTCTCGAGATGGCGCCTCACGGTCTGTGGATGGCATTCTCGGCACCCCCAGGGCGCGGTCATGGAGCAGCTTTCCGCGTCCGTTTTGGCCCGGTGTCTACACGTGGCCTCGCGACGATGCGACAGGGAATCTCGGCGTCCTCATCGAGGTGGTAGCTGGCGCAGATCCGGTGGTAGCCGTCGGCGACCCACAGCGGGTCGCCCCGCACGAGGAGGACCGGGGAGAGCTTCGTGCCGGCCTTCACCTTCGCTAGGTCCTTTGCCACCTCGGGGTCGTCGAGCGGCAGGAGAGGCAGACCGGCGGCCCGGAGGAGGTCTTTGGCCTTGTAGCGCGCAGCGTCAGGCTCGTCCGCGAGCGCCTTGGCGGTCTTCTTCGCCTCGCTGGGGTCGACCAGGAGGGATAGGTAGCTGTGGGCTGCCGGGTAGTCCTGCTTTTCGGGCTCGTCCTTCCAGTGCTCACTGGTCATGGCTGGTCCCTCCTCTTCCTGGTGCCTGGGTCTCGGCGAGGTTGTCGTCGGGTGTCTCCCCCTGGGCCGCGACGTTGGCGGCCAGGCTCGGAGGGCCGCGCAGGATCCAGGCGACGCCGACCGCGAGCAGGCCACCGGCGATCGGGCCAGCGACATAGGCCCACCAGCTCGTCCAGTCGCCAGCGAGGAGCTCTGGGCCGAAGGAGCGGGCCGGGTTCATCGACGCCCCGCTGATGGGGGCCGCCCACAGCCCGGCGAGGGCGATGTAGGCGCCGACTGCGAGCGCGGCGTTGGTGCCCACGTTGCGCGCCCCGGAAGCGGTTCCGAGGATGACGCTCACGAGACCGAGGGTGAGGAGCGTCTCGACGACGAACGCCGTACCCGAGGAGATCCCCGGTCCGGGCAGCGTCGCCCCGAGATGGCCGACGGCGCCGAAGAGCGCCCGCAGGAGGAGCGACGCCGCGGTGGCTCCGATCAGCTGGGCGAGGATGTAGCCCGGCACCCGGCTCCAAGGGAAGTTGCCCCGGGCGGCGAAAGACAGTGTCACCGCCGGGTTCAAGTGGGCGCCGCTCACCATGCCCATGAAGTAGATGATCGCCATCACCATGAGGCCCGGCGCGACGACCTGGGCGTCGAGGGGGACCTGGCCGTGGGAGACGGCATCGACGACCGGGGCACCGGCGGCCACTACGACGAGCAGGAAGGTGCCGAGCACCTCGGAGAAGAGGCGTCGCCACTCGTGGCGCCTGGCGCGCGGGTCGCGCACCCAGGGCGGCTCCGCCTCGCGCGGTCCCCGGCCGAGGAGGGTCCCTCGCTCGGGGCTCACCTCTCCTGGGCTATTGACCATGCCAAGACGCTACGCCCTCCTTCCTCTGTTGTGGGGCTGGACGTCCGTGCAGAACAAGCTGCAACGGAACAATGGAAAGGGCCGGTACCCGTCAGCGGGAAAGACGTGGGTCATCCATCAGTCACCCAACGGGTACGAAGGTCGCTGACGCCGAGCTGGCCGCTTTGCGGTCGAGGTCCTGATCCTGCGCCACGAGACAGCAGTCCTTCGGCGCCAGGTCCACGTCGAGCGCGAGGTCGGCTGCCTCGGCACGCGCCAATGCGGCGGCGTAGTCGGCAGCGGTCATTCGCCACGGCCGGACGCCGGCCGCATGCATGCGGGCACAGATGGCGATGCCCGGAGCGTCGAAGTTGCCGTGGTGGCGCAGGCTGGCGCCGCTCCGGTGGAGCTGGGAGATCAGCTCGGTGACGTTCGGTCCCGCCGCAACGGCGGCGAGCGCCAGGGCGAGCAGGGTGTACTCCCGCTGGGTGAGCGGCCGCGAGGCGCTGCCGGCCGTCATCAGTGGTCGCCGGTGTGGCACCCACGTACCCCTGAGCAACCGGGCCGTGTCGGCGGTGACCTGCAGTCGGTGGCCGAAGTGCCGGGTGAGCCAGCGGTCGCGGGCGTGCTCGTGGCAGCGGGTGAGGGCGAGCACGTCGGGATCGCGTTCGGCCAAGACGAGCGGCCGGGCGACCCGGTGCGGGCAGGCGACGCGCAGCTCGGCGAGCCGGTGGATCGAGGCGTCGGTCATGCCTGGATCACGACTCGGTCGGTGGGACCCGGGGCTTCGTAGAAGACCGGATAGCGGTACGGCGCCAGTGGCTCGCCCGCTAGCCTGACGGCCGTGCGCTGAGCGACGTCCTCCCGCCTGTCCTGCCCGCCCGTTCCGGAGGTCCCGCTGCCCGCGCCCCACGCCCCCACCCTCGCCACGCTGACCGCCGTCGGGATCGGCCGAGAGCTCGCTGGGCGGACGGTGCTGGCCGACGTGTCGGTCACCGTCGGCCCCGACACCCGAGTGGGGGTCGTCGGCCCGAACGGCGCGGGCAAGTCGACCCTGCTGCGGGTCCTGGCCGGCCTCGACCGCCCCGACACCGGCACGCTGGAGCTGGCCCCGCCCACCGCCACCGCCGGCTACCTGGCCCAGGAGCCCGACCGCCGGCCGGGGGAGTCGGTCCGGGCGATGCTCCACCGCGTCACCGGCGTGGCCGAGGCGGACGAGCGGCTGCAGTCGGCGGCCGAGGCGCTCGGTAGCGGCGGGGGCGGTGCCGACGACGCCTACGCCGACGCCCTCGAGCGGTGGCAGGCCCTGGGAGCCGCTGACCTCGACGCCCGGGTGGACGCCGTGCTCGCGGACCTGGGCCTGGTGGCGGAGGTCGCTGAGCGCCCGACCGAGGTGCTGTCGGGCGGCCAGGCCGCCCGGGTGGGGCTGGCCGCTATCTTGCTGTCGCGGTTCGACGTGACGCTGCTCGACGAGCCGACCAACGACCTCGATTTCGACGGGCTGGACCGCCTGGAGCGCTTCGTCGCCGGGCGGCGCGGCGGCATGGTCATCGTGTCGCACGACCGGGCCTTCCTGCAGGCGACGGTGTCGTCGGTGCTGGAGCTCGACGAGCACGACCGCACGGCCCGGCTGTTCCGGGGCGGATGGGGCGCCTTCCTCGACCAGCGGGCCACCGCCCGGCGCCACGCCGAGGAGGACCATGCCGACTACCGCAGCCAGCGCCAGGCGCTGCTCGACCGGGCCCGGCGCGAGCGGCAGTGGGCGACCAGCGGCGCGTCGAAGGAGAATCACAAGCCGCGGGACAGCGACAAGGGGCAGCGCGGCTTCCGGTTGAACCGCACCGAGCAGCTGGCCTCGAGGGCCCGGCGCACCGATCGGGCGCTCCAGTCCCTCGAGGCCGTCGACAAGCCCTGGGAGGGCTGGCGGCTCGAGTTCGCCATCGGCGAGGCCCCCCGGGCGGGGGCGGTCGTGGCCCGCCTCGAGGGGGCGGTCGTCGAGCGGGGCGCCTTCACCCTCGGCCCGCTCGACCTCGAGATCGGCTGGGGCGACCGGGTGGCGCTCGTCGGCCCCAACGGGTCGGGCAAGTCGACCCTCGTGGCCGCGCTCCTCGGCCGCATCCCGCTGCGAAGCGGGCGGTGGTCGATGGGGCCCTCGGTCGTGGTTGGCGAGCTCGGCCAGGACCGCACCGCCGTTCGTTCGGAGCGCTCGATCGCCGAGCGGATCGTCGATCGCTGCGGACTCACCACGAGCGAGGCCCGGTCCCTGCTCGCGAAGTTCGGCCTCGGTGCCGACCAGGTCGGGCGGCCGGCCGCCTCGCTCTCCCCAGGCGAGCGGACCCGGGCCGAGCTCGCGACCTTCCAGGGCATGGGCGTCAACCTCCTCGTGCTCGACGAGCCGACCAACCACCTCGACCTGCCGGCGATCGAGCAGCTCGAGTCGGCGCTCGGGAGCTTCGGGGGCACGCTGCTCCTCGTCTCCCACGACCGGGCGCTCCTCGAGGCGGTCGAGGTGACGAGGAGCATCGACGTGGCGGCGCTACCCCGGGGGGCCGATCCGGCCCGGATCTAACCTTCGGCCATGACCACCCAACGACCCATGCGCATCGCCCCCCTTGCGCCCGAGGCGCGCGACGAGCGGGCCAACGAGCTGCTCGAGCCGCTCAAGGTGCGCGGCCGCGACCTCAACATCTTCGCCACGCTCGTCCGCCATCCCCGCCTCTTCAACCGGTGGTCGGCGTTCGGCGGCACGCTTCTGCGCCGGGGCGAGCTCGCCGATCGCCATCGCGAGCTGTTGGTGCTGCGCACGGCGTGGCACTGCCGGGCCGACTACGAGTGGGGCCAGCACGTCGCCATCGCAGCCGCGGCCGGGCTGTCGGAGACCGAGATCGCCCGGGTGCCCGAGGGTCCCCACGCCCCGGGCTGGTCGGAGCTCGACGCGGCCCTGCTCCGGGCGGCCGACGAGCTGCACGCCGACTCGTGCATCGGGGAGTCGACGTGGGCCCGGCTCGCCGCCGAGCTCGACGAGCACCAGCTGATCGAGGTCTGCATGGTGGTCGGCCAGTACCACCTCGTCGCGTTCACCTTGAACTCGCTCGGCGTCCAGCCCGAGGCCGACGCAGCGCCGTTCCCCCGGTGAGCGGATCGCTCGCGGGCGCCCGGGTCCTCGTGGTGGGGGCGGGCACCCAGCCGAGTGCCGATCCCGACGCCCCGCCGGGCAACGGGCGGGCGATCGCGCTCGCGGCCGCCCGGGCGGGGGCGTCGCTCGCGCTCGCCGATCGCGACGAGGCCGCCGTGCGCGAGACGGCCCGGCTCGTCGAGGCCGAGGGGGCCCGGGCCGTGGTGCTCGTGGGCGACGTTGCCGAGGCGCCGGCGTGCGAGGCGTTGGTCACCGGTGCGCTCGAGGGCCTGGGCGGACTCGACGGGCTCGTGCTCAACGTCGGCATCGGGGCCGGGCGGCGGCTCGAGGGGACGACCGCCGAGCAGTGGGACCTCGTGTTCGCGGTCAACGTGCGCTCGCACTTCTTGGTGGCCAAGGCCGCCCTCCCCCACATGGACGGCGGCTCGATCGTGTTCATCTCCTCGGTCGCCGGGCTGAAGCCCGGCAGCTCGATCCCCTCCTACGACAGCTCCAAGGCCGCGCTCTTCGGGCTGTGCCGCCACGTCGCGATGGAGGGGGCGCGCCGGGGCGTGCGGGCCAACGTGGTCGCGCCGGGCCTGATCGACACCCCCCTCGGGCGGCGGGCCTCGGAGGGTCGCCCGAGCCGCGAGCAGACCGCCGTGCCGCTCGGCCGCCAGGGCAGCCCCTTCGAGGTCGCGGGCCCCGTCGTGTTCCTGCTCTCGGCGGACGCGAGCTACGTCACCGGCCAGGTGCTGGCGGTCGACGGCGGCCTCTCGACCCTGCGCTGAGCGCGCTCAGTGCTGGGCGCGGCCCGCGGCCTCCTCGCGCTCGGAGGCCGGGCTCAACGGCATCGGCACCCGGGCGACAACGATGTCGGTGCGGGTGTGCAGCGCCCGGCGCAACAGCAGGTCGATCTGGTTGTGCAGCACCCGGTGCCGGAGCCGACGGGGCACGACGACGGGGATGAGCACGACGATCTGGTGGTCGCCGGCCGCCCGGGCCTGGTCGATGAAGGCAACGACCGGCTGGACCACCGACGCGTACTCGCTCCGAAGGACGACGAGCTCGACGCCCGGGTTCCAGGCGTGCCAGTCGCGCTCGAGGCGCTCGGCCACCCCGTCGGTCCCCTCGTCGTCGACCACCACCGAGACGGCCACCACCTCCTCACCCATCGAGAGGGCCTCGGCCAGCGCGTGCTCGGTCAGCCTCGAGATGCCGGTCACCGGCACGATGACCTGGGTGCGCTTGGCCTCGGGGTGTCCGGGGCGGCCCCGGGCCCCGATCATCGCCCCGGCCCGCCGGTAGTAGAGGTGGATCCGGGTGAACAGGAGGACGAGGCTCGGGACGGCGACGACCACCACCCAGGCGCCGTGCTCGAACTTGGTGACGAGGAAGATCACCGTCGCCAGCGCCGTGGCGCACGCGCCGAAGCCGTTGATCGCGGCGCGCCTCTTCCAGCGCGGGGGCCGGTGCCGCCGCCAGTGCACGAAGAGCCCGGCCTGGGCGAGCGTGAAGCCGGTGAAGACGCCGATCGCGAACATCGGGATGAGCGAGTTGGTGTCGCCGCCGACCGCCACGAGGAGCACCCCCGAGAGCACGGCCAGCACGACGATCCCGTTGGCGAACACCTGCCGGTCGCCGCGCAGCGAGAACAGGTGCGGCAGGTAGTCGTCGCGGGCGAGCAGGCTGCCCAGGATGGGCATGCCCCCGAAGGAGGTGTTGGCGGCTAGCGCGAGCACGAGGGTGATGGTGATCGCGACCACGTAGTAGGCCCAGTGCCGGCCGACCGCCATCCCCATGATCTGGCTGAGCACCGTCTGGCCGCTCCTCGGCCCGACGTGCCAGCGCCGGGCGAGCACGGCCAGCCCGACGAGCATGACGCCCAGGATCACCCCGAGGAGGAGCTCGGTCCGCTTGGCCCGCACGGCCCTCGGCTCCTTGAACAGCGGCACGCCGTTCGCGATCGCCTCCACCCCGGTCAGCGCGCTGCAGCCGGCCGAGAACGCCTTCAACACGAGCAGGATCCCGACCGCCTGGAGCCCGTGGGTGGCGAGCTGCGAGCGCCCGGGCTGGGCGGCGTGCAGGCCGAGGGGGTGGATCAGGCCCACCGCGATGATCGCCAGCAGCCCGACGATGAACACGAGCGTCGGCAACAAGAAGGCCCGGGCGGTCTCGCCGAGCCCGCGCAGGTTGAGCAGCGTGATGAGGGCCAGGATTCCGAGGCACAGCGGCACCGTGGCCGAGGCGAGCGAGGGGAAGGCCGAGGTGAGCGCCCCGACCCCGGCTGCGATCGAGACGGCGACCGTCAGGGTGTAGTCGACCACGAGCGCCGCCCCGGCGACGAGGCTGGCAGGCCCGCCGAGGTTGGCCCGGGAGACCGCGTAGGCGCCCCCGCCGCGGGGGTAGGCGTCGATGACCTGGCGGTAGGAGATCACGAGCACCGCCAGGAGCACGACGATGGCGATGGTGATCGGCAGCACGTCGCCGAGCGCGCCGGCGCCGCCCACCGCCAGGACCACGATGATCGCCTCGGGCCCGTAGGCGACCGAGGTGAGGGCGTCGAGGGAGAGGGCCGAGAGGCCCTCGACCGGGCTGATCTTCTCCTTGGAGGTCTCGCTCGCCCGGAGCGGGCGGCCGACGAGCAGATTCCAGATCGACGTCTTGGGCGGCTCGTCCTCCCGGCGTTCGGCCACGGCCGCATCGTAGGGGGATACCCCATCGGGCGACGCCGCCGCCCCGCAGCCCGGGACAGGCGAGCGAGCCCGCCCGTCCTGAGCAGGTCGGCAGCGGTCACCCGCTGTTGACGACGCCTGGGCGCCCCCGGCGAGCAGGGCAAACGCGCAGGCGCGGGGCGTTTCCCTGCCATATTGTCCGGGCGATGTCGGTGTCCGACCAGCCCGCCGACGCGATCCGATCCGAGCTGCTCGCCGCCGAGCAGGCGACCCGGGCCGCAGCGGGCGCCGCCGAGCGCTGGATCGACCGCTACCGGCGCGCCGCGAGCGAGACCATCTCGACGCCCGAGCTCGACGAGCTGCTGCGCGAGGCCCTGGCGGCGATGGCCCACCTGCTCGACGCCGATGCCGTCTCGCTGCTCCTCGCCGACGAGGATGGCACCCAGCTCATCAGCCGGGCCGCGTATGGCCTCGAGATCGAGGTCGACCTCGGGGTCTCGATCCCGAGCGGCGCCGGGGCCTCGGGCGTGGTGCTCGCGACCGGACGCCCGCGCTTCATCGAGGACCTCTTGGAGATCGACGTGGTGAGCGACGTGCTGCGCACGAGCGGCCTGCGTTCCTACGTCGGGGTCCCGCTCCAGGCGGGGCGGCGGACGTTCGGGGTCATGCACGCCGCCAGGCGACGGGTCGAGCCATTCTCGGAGGCCGACGCCCAGCTGCTGCTGCGATTCGCCGATCCGCTGGCGGTCGCGATCGAGCGGGTCAGGATCTTCGACGCCGAGCGCGAGGCCCGGGTCCTCGCCGAGGAGGCCACCGCCCGCGCCCGACGGGCCAGCGAGCGGCTGGCGGGGCTCCAGCGGATCACGGCCACCCTGGCCGGCGCGGCCACCGTCGGCGAGATCTGCACGATCATCATCGACCACGCGGCCCCCGGGCCCGACGAGGGCGAGCGGGCCATCTGGATGCTGCGCGACGAGCGGCTGGTGCTCGTGGCGGGGTCGGGCCGGAGCGCCGAGCATCCCGAGATCCCCCTCGACGGGTCGATGCCCGGTTCGGGGGTCTTGGAGGACGGCCGGCCGCTCTTCGTCGAGACCCGCGCCGATCTCGCCGGGCGCTGGCCGGCCCTCGCGCGCGAGGCCACGTCGTCGTTCGCCGCGCTCCCCCTCATCGTCGAGGGTCGCCGGATCGGAATCATGGCCGTCGGGTTCCGCAACGAGCACCCCTTCGAGCCCGACGAGCGCGGCTACCTCGTGGCCATCGCCGAGCAGGCAGCCATCGCGCTCGCCCGGGCCCAGTCTCAAGAGGCCCTCCTCGAGGCGCGCCGGGTCGCTGAGGAACGCCGCGAACAGCTCGACTACCTGGCCGAGGCGAGCGACCGGCTCAGCCGCTCGCTCGACCTCGACGTGACGCTGCGCGCCGTCGCCGAGCTGGCGGTCCCCCGCCTGACCGACCGCTGCGCGCTCTACATGCTCGAGGAGGGCGAGCGGATCGAGCGCCGTGTGATCGCTCCGCGGCTGAACGAGCACGAGTGGCGGCTCTTCACGAGCGGCGAGCTCGCCCTCGACTCGCCCCAAGGGGTCGGCGCGATCATCCGGACCGGCGTGCGCCAGTACCTCCGGGACACCACCGACGCCATGCTCATGGCCAGCGCAGCGACCCCCGAGGCGCTTGCTCTCCTGCGCCAGGTCGGCTTCGGCGGCATCCTCGGGCTGCCGTTGCGCTCCCGGGGCCGGACCATCGGCGCACTCGCCTTCATCAACCGGGCCGGGCGCCCGATGGAGCCCGAGACGGTCGCACTCGCAGAGGAGCTGACCGCGCGGGCGGCCGTCGCGATCGACAACGCCCGGATCCACAGCGAGCGCAGCCACGTGGCCCGCCGCCTGGTCGAGTCGCTCCTGCCGCCCAAGCTCCCCGAGATGGACGGCCTCGACATGGCCGTCCACTACCGGCCGGCCCGGGTCGGGCTCGAGGTGGGCGGCGACTTCTACGACGTGATCTCGATGGGCCCGGACCGATGCGTGATCGTGGTGGGCGACGTCCAGGGCAAGGGCGTCGAGGCCGCCGCGTTGACCGGGCTCGCCCGCAACACCATCAAGGCGGCCGCCCGCTACGAGAAGAGCCCGGCGGAGATGCTCGCGCACCTGAACGCCACGATCATCGAGCACATCGTCGAGCGGGCCGAGTACCCCGAGCACCCCTGGGACACCGCCCGTCTGGTGACCGCTGTCGTGCTGCGCCTGGAGCGCAGGCGTCGCGGCTGGCGGGCGAGCGGGGCGAGCGCCGGCCACCCGCTCCCGCTCCTGCGGCGCCCCGGGGGCGAGGTGGGCCCGATCTGTCGGCCCGCCCTCCTCCTCGGCGTCGACGCAGAGGCGCGCTATGAGGACGCGACCGTCGACCTCGCGCCCGGGTCGGCCCTCGTGTGCTTCACCGACGGCGTCTCGGACTGCGAGGTCGACGGACATCCCTTCGGCGCCGAGGGGATCGCGTCGGTGCTCCGGGGGACCCCCGGGACGGCCGCCCAAACCACCGAGGCCGTCGCAGCGGCCGTGGCCGAGGGACGGACCAACGACGACACGATCGTCCTCACCGTGCGCGTCGAGCCGGGCTGAGCCGACGCTTCACGACCCGACCAGGAACCCGCCCGACTGGTGGGCCCACAGGCGCCCGTAGAGGCCCAGCCCGCCGTTGCGGAGCAACTCGCGGTGGGTCCCCTCCTCGGCGATGCGCCCCTGGTCGAAGACCACGATCCGGTCCATGTGGGCGATCGTGGAGAGCCGGTGGGCGATGACGATCGCCGTCGAGCGCTCCATGAGGCGCCACAGGGCCTCCTGGACGAGGTGCTCGGACTCCGAGTCGAGGGCCGAGGTGGCCTCGTCCAAGACGAGGATCGGGGCGTGCTTGGCCATCGCCTGGGCGATGGCCACCCGCTGGCGCTGGCCGCCCGAGAGCTTGAGGCCGCGCTCGCCCACCACGGTGTCGTAACGCTCGGGGAGGTCGTAGACGAACTCCTCGACGTGGGCCGCTCTGCCCACCGCGCGCACGAGGTCGTAGTCGACGACCGGCTCGGCCCCACCGTCTTGGGCCCCCTGGCCGTAGCAGATGTTCTCGGCGATCGTCCGGTGCAAGAGCTGGGGGTCCTGGGGCACATAGGAGATGCGGCCCCGCAGCGAGGCCATGGTCACGTCCCGGATGTCCTGGCCGTCGACCAGGATCTCGCCCGAGTCCACGTCCATGAAGCGCAGGAGCAGCTTGGAGAGCGTGGACTTGCCCGAGCCCGAGGGGCCGACCAGGGCCACGTGCTCTCCCGGCTTGATCGAGAGCGAGAGGTCCTCGAAGAGCCGGGCGCCCCTCCCATAGGAGAACCCGACGCCTCGGAACTCGACCCGGCCCGAAGCGACCACCAAGCAGCGCGCGCCGGGCCGGTCGGTGATCTCGGCCTCGGTGCGGGCGATCGCCGCAAACTTGGCCGACCGGCCGAGCGAGCGCGCGAAGGAGCGCAGGTGCTCGAATGACTGCTCGAGGCTGAGGGCGACCTGGGCCGAGTAGTAGAGGATCAGGTACAGCGCGGCCGTCGACGACCAGTGGTGGACCGCCATCGTGGTGCCCGCCACCAGGGCCAGCAGCGTGCCGAGCGCGATCGAGGCCTCGAGCTGGAGCTGGGTCCGCATGAAGATCGAGCGCCCCCGCAGGTCGGCCGCGACCGAGCGGCCCATGAGGCCCTCGACCCGGGTGCGCTCGAATGGCTCGGCCGCTGCGGTGCGCACCGCCATCAGGTTGGTGACGGTATCGGCGACCACGCCGGTCGCCCTCGAGTGGTGGTCCTCGAACTCCTCGGAGGCCGCCCGCACCTGGGGCAGGCGGTGCCACAGCACATAGGCGAACGCGCCCACCATGACGAGGAGGGCGCAGGCCGCCGGCCAGGCCACCACGCCGAGGACCACGACGGCCGACAGCACGACGATCGCGACCGGGAGCAGGCCCCAGGAGAACACGTCGATCATCTCGACGAAGGCCCACGAGAAGTTCCCGAGCGAGGAGATGACCTCGCCGGCCGGGTGGTCCATGTGCCAGCGGTAGCTGAGCTTGAGGAGGTGCCGGTAGCCGTTGTTGAGCCCGTTTGCGAAGGCTCGGAGGCTGGCGCCCCACTGGAGCCAGCCCGCGACCCGCCAGCAGACGATGCCGGCGATCCCGGCGATCGCGTATGCCAAGAGGAGCGATCCGAACCGGGACCACTCAGCGACCGAGCCGTGGCGCGGGATGGTCGCGACCCGGCTCAAGACGGCGGCGAAGAGGAGCGGGCAGACGATGTCGGCGATGACGACGGCCACGACCATGACCGCCCAGGAGGTGACGAGCGGCCGCTTTTGGCCCTCGACCTGCTCCCAGCAGAACGAGATCGTGTCCTTGGCGGATGCGGACGGGAAGTCCTTGAGTTCGGCCACGAGTGGCTTCCTTGTGCGAGGGACCCGGGCCGCGGCCACGGGCCGCGCGGGTAGATGAGAGAAGGAGGACTGGGGGCGGGGGCCCCGCCGGGGTGCTGGCGACCGGCGATGCGGTCGGGATGCGCCGAGTCAGGCCCCGGGGGGCCCCTCGGGAATCAGTGCTTCGGCGAGCCGCCTGTGCCGTGGATGCCGACGACCGACGGCGCGGGGCTCGTGGCCCCCGCAGCGCTTGGTGCTGTCATGGTCTCTGGCATCGTCATCTCGGCTCGGTCTCCGCGGAGCCCCGACACTACCCGACGCGATGGGCGCCGCCCGAACGCTGCGTCGTGGCGTCGCATTCGGGGCGCCCCTCGGCGCACGCGACGTCGTGGTGCAGCACCACCAGCGCGCTGTCCCCCTCGCCGCCGTAGGTGTAGCCCTGGGTGTACTCGGTCCCCGTCGGGCTGTCGTCGCGCGAGGTGGGCGTGCCGGGCACCGGCTGGACCCCGGTGTCCTCGTTCCACTCGTTCCAGGCCGTGATGAAGATCATGGGCACCCGGGGGTCGACCGAGGGCAGCGCGAACTGGCGGAAGAAGTGATCGAGGGTAGATGACGGCCCCTCGCCGGGGAGCCACTGGCGCGGCTGGGCCGGATGGTCGATCGAGAGCCGCACGCCCCGGTCGTTGTAGCCGGGCGAGATCGAGGGGATGACCGGCACCTTGCCGCCGGTCGCGTCCCGGTAGCGGGCCATGAGCGAGAGCTGGTCGGCGATGACGTTGGTGTCGCCCGGGTACCCGCTGTAGTCCTGGGTCGGCCCGTACTGGGCCGGGTTGTTCCCGAAGTAGTAGGTATACGCGGTGATCGCGTCGAGCTGCTCGATGCGCGACACCTGGGGGGTGGTGGTGAGCGGCGGCTGGCCCGCGCTCAGGTCTTCCTCGGTCACTCGCCAGTAGACCTCGTCGCCGATGAAGTAGGGGTCCTTGTACCCGTGGGACTCGAGGACCGCCCGGGCGCCGCCCAGCATCCCGGCCACGTCGCCGGTCAGCGTCCTCGTGAGGTACAGCACCACGACCGGCCGGCCGTTTACCTCGAGGTAGTTCTTGTAGGAGAAGTAGCGCCGGGCGAAGAAGAGCATGTCGGCGTCGAACTCCTTCTCCATCGACGGGTTGACCGGGGTGCTCTCGTCGGGCGGGCTGAAGTCGAGGCCGAAGGTCTCATAGAACATGCAGAACTTGATCTTGTCCAGGTTCTTCGCGCGCAGGAACGCCGCGGTGTTGTCGTCCTCGGAGACCTTCTCGGCGAGCGTGCGCCCGTACCAGTCGTTCTTGGGCCACCAGTCGAGGGCGAAGAAGTCCACCCCCGCGTAGCGGGCCTGGTTGATGGCGATCTCGGCGGTCTTCGGGTTGGCCGAGTTGTCGGTGCTCGGGTTCGGGCCCTGGGGCGGGACGAGGTCGGCCCGCAGGGTGCCCTGGGCGAGGTTCTGGGGGAACCACTGGTAGTAGTAGGCGCCGACGAGGAGCTTGTGCTTGTCCCCCGCGTGCCACGGCGTGAACCCGGTGGCGGCCGAGGACGGTAGCGCGAGGAGCATTCCGCTCAGCACGAGCGCGACGAGCGCCACGGCGCCGACGAGCGCGCGCGCCGGGTGCGAGCGGTGTGCCATCTCGTGCATCCTTCCCGAGGCCGGCCCCCGGGCGGGGGCACCCTTGTGGCGGGCCTCAGCCCTCGGTCGGGACGATGGCCACCTCGACGCCACCGATCGTGCAACGCCGGGGTGCTGCGCCGGGGATCGCGACCTCGAGCTCGCAGATGCCCTCGCCGCGCCCGTCGCGCGCCGCGACGAAGCGCAGCTCGCCCCCGTCGAGGCCGACCACCGCGACCTCGCCCTCCGGGCGCGCCTCTCGGCCGAGGACCGCCGCCCACCTGTCGGCGAGCGCGCCCGGCGCGTCGCTCTGGACGCTCAGGGCCACGATGCCCCCGGCCCGGTGCGCCGGTGCACCCCCGGTCCACGACGGCCCGGCCCAGCGCCAAGACTCGGGCGGCGAGGCCCAGTCGATCGAGACCAGCGCGCCTCGGAGGTCCTTCGGGTGCAGGTGGGTGCCTGCGATGTCGGCGTGGTCCGAGCGCCACACGACACGGATGCCGAGCGCCTCGACCCGGGCCCTCGCGGCGTCCAGGTCCTCCATCTGGAAGATGGCCATGTAACCGCCGTCCCCGCCCCGGCGCGCGAGATAGCGACCGGCTGTGGTGCCCTCCTCGACTGGGGAGACCACCTCCAAGAACGTGTCGCCGACCGCCATCACCGCGTTGTGCAGGCCGAACACCGAGACCCCCTGATCGGCGAACGGCTCCTCTGGGAGCTCGAGCTCCCGGCGGGCGTCGGCCACGACCGGATCGAGCTCGGCCGCCACGAGGGCCACCTGGCGGAGGCGCACGCCCGACACGCTCAACGCCCCTTGAAGACCGGCTCGCGCTTCTCGACGAAGGCGGCGGCGGCCTCGCGGTGGTCCTCGGTCAGGCCCGTCCGGTTGTGGTGTGCCGACTCCATGTCGAGGCACTCGCCGAGCTCGCCCAGGATCGCCCGGTTGAGGTTCTCCTTCATGTAGCGATAGGCGACGCGGGGGCCGGCGGCCAGCCGGCGGGCGACCGCCATCACCTCGTCGTGCAGCTTGTCGTCGGGGAAGACCGCGTTCACGATGCCGAGCGACTCGGCCTGCGTCGCGTCGATGCGCGGCGAGAGGAAGTAGAGCTCACGGGCCTTGGCCGGTCCGACGAGGCGCGTGAGAAACCAGGTTCCCCCGTAGTCGCCGGCGAAGGCGACCCGGGCGAAGGCGGTGGTGAGGATGGCGCGCTCGGACGCATAGCGCAGGTCGCAGGCCAGTGCGAGCGAAAGGCCGGCCCCGGCGGCCGGGCCCGGGATCGCCGCGATGGTCGGCTTGGGCATCTCGTGGAGCCGCCCCGAGGTCGCCCGCTGGCTGATCCGCTGGAGGTGGATGCGCTCGTCGAGCGAGGCCGGACGGTCGCTGCGCGTCCCGCCGCTGCGCTCGTTCATCGCCTTCACGTCGCCCCCAGCGCAGAACGCCCCGCCGGCCCCCGTGAGCACGATGCAGCCGACCTCGTCGTCGACCTCGAGGTCGGCCAGGGTCCGCCCCATCGCCGAGATCATCGAGTCCGAGAGGGCGTTTCGGCGCTCGGGCCGATTCATGGTGAGCACCGCCACCCCGTCGTCCACCTGGACGAGGAGATCGTCGGTGCCGGTGTCGATCGCTCGCATGCTCGCCTCCCTGGCCCTCGGGCCGACGGCCCGGGGCGACCTTAGGCCCAGGGGCGACCTCCGAGCAGGTCCGGGCGGCGCGCGCCCGCGCTATTGCAGCTCCTCGGGGTTCGCCGGGTCGCCGCCGACCGATCGCCGCATCGCCGCGTGCAGCGCGTTGGGGGTGAGGACGCCGAGGTAGCGGTCGCCCTCGACGACCGGGACCCATCGCACGTCGTGCTGGAGCATCTCGCCCAGCGCGGCGCGCAGCGAGGTACCGAGCGGGATCTGCACCTCGAAGGCCACGACGTGGTCGTCGACCGTGCCGCCCGTGCCGGGCGCGAGATCGATCCAGCCCTCGAGGCGTCCCCGGTCGTCGACGACCACGGCCCACCGGCTCTCGGCCCCCGCCGAGCCGCTCCGTGCGTCGAGCATCGATGTCCCCGGCGCCACCGTCGGCGGGTGGAAGAGGTCGTCGGCCTCGACCGCGGTCACCCCGAGGCGCCGCACCCCCCGGTCGGCCCCCACGAAGTCGGCGACGAAGGGCGTGGCCGGCCGGCCGAGGACCTCGGCCGGGGTGTCGCTCTGCTCGAGGACGCCGCCCTTGGAGAGCACCACGATCCTGTCGGCGAGCGTCGCCGCCTCCTCGATGTCGTGGGTGACAAAGACGATGGTCTTGTTGAGCGTCCCCTGAAGCTCGAGCAGCTGATGCTGGAGCCGCTGGCGCGTCACCGGGTCCACGGCGCCGAAGGGCTCGTCCATCAAGAGCACCGGCGGGTCGGCGCCGAGCGCGCGGGCAACCCCGACCCGCTGGCGCTCGCCGCCCGAGAGCTCGTGGGGGAACCGCCGCCCGTATCGGGTCGGATCGAGCCCGACCAGCTCGAGGAGCTCCCCCACCCGCGCGTCGACGCGCCTCTTGTCCCAGCCGAGGAGGCGCGGCACGGTGGCCACGTTGTCGGCCACCCGCCGGTGCGGGAAGAGCCCGCCCTGCTGGATCACGTAGCCGATCCCCCGCCGGAGCTGGACCGGGTCCATCTCCAAGACGTCGGTGCAGGCGATCAGGATGCGTCCGCTCGTCGGCTCGATGAGCCGGTTGATCATGCGCAAGGTGGTGGTCTTGCCGCACCCCGAGGGCCCCACCAGCACGCAGAGCTCGCCCTCGCCCACGACGAAGGAGAGCCGGTCCACCGCCACGTCCTTGCCGTAGCGCTTGGACACCTGCTCGAGGCTGATCACAGGGGCCCGACGTTACCCACCGGGGGTCCCGTCCCACCTGGGGAGACGCCGGGGCTCGGACCCGAATAGCGTCGGGGGGTGCTCCTGGCCGGTGCGCCGTTCTTCCAGTGGAGCTACGTCACCTCCCAGTGGTCCCAGATCCAGGCGGACCTCGTCCAGCACGTCGAGCTGAGCCTCATCGCGGTCGGCATCGGGACGGTGCTCTCGATTCCGCTCGGCGTGCTGGCCTGGCGCCGACGCTGGCTGCGGGCGCCGGTCTTCGGGCTCGCGAGCGGGCTCTACATCATCCCCTCGCTCGCCCTGTTCGCGCTCCTCGGCGGGGTCACCGGCTACGTGCCCCCGCGTTCGTGGGTGACCGCCGAAGTGGCGCTCGTCGGCTACACGCTGCTCATCTTGATCTGGAACACCGTGGCCGGGCTGCACGCGATCCCACAGGACGCCCGCGAGGCCGCGACGGCGCTCGGGTACTCGGGGCGGGCCCGCCTCATGCGGGTGGAGCTGCCCCTCGCACTCCCCTACATCTTCGCCGGGCTGCGGGTGGCCACCTCGACGGTGATCGGCCTCGTCACCGTCACCGCCCTCATCGGGCTCGGGGGGCTCGGTCAGCTCATCACCTACGGGTTCAACATCTCCTACAACACGCCGATCATCGTCGGGCTCGTCCTCTCGATCGCGCTCGCGGCGGTGGCCGACCTGCTGCTCGTCGGCGCCCAGCGCCTCGTCGTCCCCTGGTCCCGCGCCTCTCGCCGGGCCCGGGCGGCGGCCCGCTGAGGAGGGGCGATGTCGTTCCTCGACCGCCTGTTCCACTGGTTCACGACCTCGGCCAACTGGACGGGGTCCTCGGGCATCCCGGCGCAGTTCTGGCACTCCCTGGCGCTCAGCCTCGCGACGGTCGGCGTGGCGCTGGTGCTCGGCGGGGGCCTGGGCGTCGTGCTCGGGCACAGCGGCCGGGGAGGGCTCGTCGCGGTCAACGCTGCGAACGCGTTCCGGGCGGTGCCCTCCCTCGCCCTCCTCACCCTGCTCGCCATCCAGCCGGCCATCTCGCTCAAGTGGAACGGCTTTCTCGCGGCGTGGATCGCGCTCACCGCGCTCGCGATCCCGCCAATCCTCACCAACACCTACGTGGGCATGCGCGAGGTCGACGCGGACGTGCGCGACGCCGCCCGGGCGATGGGCCTGACCGGCGGGCAGGTGCTCGGACGCGTCGAGGCGCCGCTCGCCCTCCCCTTCGTCATGGCCGGCGTCCGCACGGCCGCCATCGAGGTCGTCGCGACCTCGACGCTCGCCGCGTACGTCGGCTACTCGGACCTCGGCACCTATGTCATCTCGGGTCTCGACACCCAGAACACCGTCCTCGCAGCGGCGGGCGCCCTGCTCGTGGGCGTCATGGCAGCCCTCGTGGCGCTCGGGCTCGGGATCCCGCTGCGGCTCTTGACCCCCGCTGCGCTGCGTCGCGACGCCAGGGTCACTACGCTCCAGGGACGCGCCGGGCTGGCCTGATCGGCCCCTACGGAGTCGCACACGTCGGACCCGGGGGGTCCCGGAGTGCCGCGACGCGCTGTTCCCTGGCATCGGCGTGCGCTCACCCACGAAAGGCGACACACACACCATGTTCCGTGCCCGTTCCCTTCTCGCCGTCGCCGCGCTGGTGGCGGCGGCCGGCGTCATCGCAGCGCCCACGGCGGCATCGGCCAAGGCCTCCAAGCCGACGATCACGATCGGCTCGACGAACTTCGAGGAGCAGGCGATCGTCTCGAACATCTACGGGGACGTCTTGAAGAAGGCGGGCTATCCGGTCACCGTCGAGCCGGCGCTCGGGACCCGGGCGATCGTGGTGCCCGCCCTCGAGCAGGGCCAGATCGACCTCGAGCCCGACTACGCGGCCTCGCTCCTCGGCTTCCTCCACGGCGGCAACCCCCAGAAGGCGGGCGACAACATCGCGACCGCGGTGCCGGCCGACCGCAAGGCGCTGTCCCAGTACGGGGTCACGGTGCTGGCGGCGTCGAAGGCGCTCGACACCAACGTGTTCGCGGTGACCAAGGCCACGGCCCGCCGGTACCACCTGAGCACGCTGTCCAGCCTGAAGCCCTACGCCTCGAAGATGATCCTCGGCGGCCCGACCGAGTGCCCGACGTTCGCGGGCTGTGAGCCGGGCCTGGAGAAGGTCTACGGGCTCAAGTTCCAGGGGTTCAAGGCGCTCGACGAGGCCGGCCCGCTCAGCGTCGCCGCGCTGAAGAACGGCGAGGTGCAGGTCGTCGAGCTGTTCTCGAGCGACGGCAACGTCGTGTCGAACAACTTCGTCGCGCTGACGGACAACAAGCACCTGGAGGGCGCCGACTACATCGTGCCGGTCATCCGCAAGTCGGTGGACCAGCCCGAGGTGACGAGCGTGCTCGACAGGGTCGACGCCAAGCTGACCACCGAGGCCATCTCCCGGCTCAACCTCGAGGTGACCTCGGCCAAGGAGCAGCCCGCGGCGGTCGCCCAGGCGTGGCTCGACTCCGAGCACATCAACTATTGAGCGCGCCGTTGCGGCGGGCGCCGGGCCGCCGGGCTCAGGACTCGAGGTAGCGGAGTACGGCGAGCACCCGCCGGTGGCTCGACTGGGACACCGGCAGGTCGAGCTTGGCGAAGATGTTGGCCACGTGCTTCTCGACGGCGCCGTCGGAGACCACGAGGGCCTGCGCGATGGCCGTGTTCGAGCGGCCCTCGGCCATGAGGGCGAGCACCTCGCGTTCGCGCGGGGTGAGGCCCGAGAGCGAGTCGCCCTTCTTGGAGGCCCCGAGGAGCTGGCGCACGACCTCGGGGTCGAGGGCGGTGCCCCCACAGGCCACCCGCCGGATGGCGTCGACGAAATCCGCGACGTCGGCCACCCGGTCCTTCAGCAGGTAGCCCACCCCAGTGGCGTCGTGGGCCAGGAGCTGGGCGGCGTAGCGGGTCTCGATGTACTGGGAGAAGACGAGGACGCCCAGGCCCTCGTGGTCCTCCCGCAGCCGGATCGCGGCGCGCAGCCCCTCGTCGGTGAACGTGGGAGGCATCCGGATGTCGACCACCGCGACGTCGGGACAGAACCTTGCCACCGCGCTCGTGAGCGACTCCGGGTCGGCCACTGCGTCGGTGACCTCGAAGCCGCGGTCGACGAGGAGCTGGACGAGCCCGTCGCGCAGCACCGCCGAGTCCTCGGCGATGGCGACGCGGATGGGGGCGACGGTGCTCACGCGTGCATCGGGAGGTCCACGGTCACCACGGTCGGTCCGTGCGGCGGGCTCGCGATGTCGAGGTGCCCGTCGACGGAGCGGACCCGGTCGACCAGGCCGGCGAGCCCGCTCGAGGTCGACCCCAGCCTCGTGAGCTGGGCTCCGCCCACGCCATCGTCGCGCACGACGAGGCGGAGCCAGTCGCCGTTGCGCGCGCAGCGAATGCTCGCCCGGGACGCACTGGCGTGCTGGGCGACGTTGGCGAGCAGCTCCGCGACGCAGAAGTAGGCGATCGCCTCGATGGCCGGGGTGGGCCGGTCGAAGAGCGTGAACGACAGGTCGGTCGGCACGGTGCTGCGGGCGGCCAGGGTGGCGAGCGCCGCCTCGAGCCCGGTGTCGAGCGCGGGCGGGTGGATGCCCCGGGCCAGGTCGCGCAGCTCGACGATGGCCTCCTTCGCCCCCCGGTGGGCCTCGTCCACGAGCGTCCGGAGCTCCTCCACCTCGAGCGCCTCGCCCGAGTCGAGCTTCGCCTTCACCAGCCCGAGCCGCATGGCGAGCGCGACGAGCTGGGCCTGGGTGCCGTCATGGAGGTCGCGCTCGATGCGCCGCAGTGTCGCCGCCGACGCGTCGAGCGTGTGGGTCCTCTGGTGCTCGAGGGTCCGGACCCGGAGGCTGACGGGGTCCGGACCGAGGAGCGAGCGCATCAGCATCTTGTCGACGGACACCAGCAGGTGGACCACCCAGGGGGCGAGGAACACGAGGGCGACGCCGGTCAGCTCGACCCCGAGGTAGAGGGGGAACCCGCTGCTCCCGAGGGAGAGGTAGCCGGGGGTAAAGACGGTGCGCATGACGCCGAATACGGCCGGGGTGCCGTTGAAGTCGTGCACCCAGGGGTTGACGAGGCATGCGAAGGCGTCCCACCACAGGCTGAACCCGAAGAAGACATACGCGACCGACATCGGGACCTTGAGCGCGATGTAGGCGGCGGCCCGCCATCCGACGCGGTCGCGCAGTGCTGACTGGAGCCAGCCGAGGAACCCCCCTCGGGCGACGAAGGCGTCGGGCTCGGGGATGATCTCGTCGAGCAGCCCCCGGGCGAGGTTGCGGTGCAGCCGGGCGAACCCCCTCGCCCCCCGGATGCCGAGGGCGAGCGCGCTGAGCCCGATGAAGGTGACGGCGAGCGCGACGCCGAGGGCCATCAGGCCGGCGACAAACGCCATGCCGATCCCGGCGAAGAAGGAGCTGACGACGACGAAGCCGAGCTCGGTGAGGCTTCGCCTCGTGAACGGGGTGCGAGCGATGGTGTGGGTCGACGGCGCCCGCACAACCGTGTCGAGCATCGAGTGCAGGCGCCGCCGGGACGAGCCGTCGGGCGCCCCGAGCGCCCGCCCCACGGCCGGCGACCCAGCCGTCATCGGCACCCCCTCATGCTCGGCCCACCGGGACGTGGTCACAACCCCACGCTAAAGAACCCGAGGGCTGAGGGAAATGGCGCTCTCCGGCGTGTCCGTGCTGGGGCTATCCCCACCACAGACTCGAGGCGGACCGGCGACCCTCCGTCGTCCCCATCGAGTCGCTGGCCGCGCAGGCCGCGGCCCGCGGTCACCGCCCGGTGGCTCGGAGATCAGCCTCTCAAAAGCGGCCAATCCAGTCCCATTAGGGTGCTCGCCGTGGGGGGCGTGCTCCGGCTCGAGGGCCTGCGCCGGGCGTACGGGACGATCAACGCGCTCGACGACCTCTCCTTCGAGGTCCCCTCGGGCGACGTGGTCGGGTTCCTCGGGCCCAACGGCGCAGGCAAGACGACGACCATGCGGGCCATCTTCGGGCTCACCGACCTCGACGCCGGCCGGGTGCTGTGGAACGGATCCCCGATCGGCCAGGCCGAGCGGCGCCGGTTCGGCTACATGCCCGAGGAGCGCGGCCTCTACCCCGGCATGCTCGTGGGCGAGCAGGTCGAGTACCTGGCGCGCCTCCACGGCCTGAGCGCCGCCCGGGCCGCCGAAGCGACGACCCAATGGCTCGAACGCCTCGACATCGTGGATCGCCGCAACTCCAAGGTCGAGACGCTGTCCCACGGGAACCAGCAGCGGGTGCAGCTGGCAGCGGCGCTCGCCCACGACCCCGAGGTGCTCGTGCTCGACGAGCCCCTCTCGGGGCTCGACCCCACGGGGATCGACGCCATCGGCCGCGTCCTTCTGGACCAGGCACGCGCCGGATGCTGCGTCCTGTTCTCCAGCCATCAGCTCGACCAGGTCGAGGAGCTCTGCGACCGGGTCACGATCATCGACCACGGCCGCCTCGTGGCGTCGGGGAGCGTGGAGGAGCTCGAGACGAGCGGCGCCCGACGCCTCCAGGTGCGCGTCGAGGGCGACCGAACCGGCGAGTGGGCCAGGTCGCTCCCGGGCGTCAGCGTCTCGGAGGTCGCCGGCGGCGTCGTTCGCCTCGTCCTCGACGAGGCCGTCGACAGCGAGGTCGTGCTCGCGGCGGCGATGCAGGCCGGCCGGGTCACCGAGTTCAGTTTCGCCAGGCGCCGGCTGTCGGAGATCTTCCGCGAGGCGCTCGCGTGAAGGGGGCCTACATCGGGATCGTGGTGGCGTTCGCCCTCGCCCTGCGGGTCTTCTTGTACCGGAGGCGCCGGGCGGCCCGCCAGGCACGCGATGCGGGGGCGTCGTCGGCCACGCCGGCCCCCCGGCCGCTTCGCCCGGGGGCACGCCGCGTGCGGGCGGTCGAGGCCGCGCTCGGCGACGTCGGCCTGGTCGCCGGGCGCGAGATCCGGGAACGGATCAAGGGGCGGATCTTCCGGGTCGGCACGATCATCATGCTGCTCGGCGTCGGGGCGGCCATCGTGATCCCTGCGATCAACCAGGGCGGGAGCAGCCTCACGACCCAGCGGGTCGGCGTCGTTGGCGCGTTGTCGCCGAGCGCCCGCTCGGTGGTTCTGGCCGTCGGGAAGGCCAACCAGGACAAGGTGCTGTTCTCCTCGGAGCCCTCGAGCGGCGCCGCCAGGCGCGCGCTGAAGGCCGGGCGCATCGACCTCGCCCTCGTCGACTCCCGTGAGATCCTGCTCGAAAAGCCCACGTCGGCCAACAACTCCCCCGCCGACTCGGGGCTGGTCCAGGGTGTCTCGCAGTACCTCGGGGTGCTCGACGCCTACCAGGCGGCCGGGCTCACGCCGGGCCAGGTGAGCCGGGTCATCAAAGCCAAGCCGATCCCGGTGCACGCGCTCACCTCGGGCACCAAGGGCGTCAAGCAGGCAACGTCGGTGATCGGGCTCGTGCTGATGTTCTTCATGCTCACCCAGTACTGCACCTGGATCCTGATCGGGGTCATGCAGGAGAAGTCGAGCCGAGTGGTCGAGGTCCTGCTCGCCATGGTCCGCCCCCTCCAGCTGCTCGGGGGCAAGGTGCTCGGGATCGGCGCGGTCGCCCTCGGACAGGCCACCCTGATCGTCGGGTTCGCCCTCGTGGTCGGGGCCGCCGTGGGGTCCGACCTGCTGAAGGGCGCAGAGCCGGTGACGCTGCTCGCCGAGCTCCTCTGGCTCGTGCTCGGCTACGCCTTCTACTGCTGGGTCTACGCCGCCGCCGGCTCGACCGCCGAGCGCCAGGACCAGGTCCAGACCCTCGCCCTCCCCCTCAGCCTGCCCATCCTCTTGGGCTACATCTTCTCGATCACGACCGTGAGCTCGGGGTCGGCGAGCGGGCTCTTCAAGGTGCTCGCCTACCTCCCCCCGACCGCGCCCTTCTGCATGTCCGCCCTGGTCGGCCTTGGCCAGGCGAGCTGGTGGGAGTTCGTGCTCTCGGTGCTGCTGAGCGTCGCGGGCACCGTCGGCACGGCCCTCTTCGCCGCCCGTGTCTATCGCCGGGCCGTGCTGCGCACCGGCACCCGGGTCCGCTTCAGCGAGGTCCTGCGCAAGGGCCGCCTGGCGTAGGGGCGCCGAGGGCATCACTCGATGGGCTGGTGCGCGACGCCGCCTGGCTCCCGGCCGGCCAGCAGCCAGCCGACGACGGCGGCGAAGACGGGCGTGCCGAGCAACAGGAGGAGCAGGTCCTTGACCGGCACATTGGCGAGCGCGGCGATCCCGCCGTTCAAGGAGTTGCTCCGCAACCAACCGATCATGCCGAGGTAGCCACCGAGCGTCCCGAGCAGGGCGCCCAGGAATCCGAGCACACCGGCGGTGGCTGCGGTCAGCATGCGCCGGGTCGCCCCGGACGCGCCGGTCGCGCTCAGCGTGCGCAGGTCGCTCGCCGTCTCGCTCCGCACCAGGCCGACCGACATCCCGAGCACGCCCAGGGCGATCAGGATCCCGAAGATCGTCGCCCAGGAGAGGATCGAGTCCGAGCTCGGCTGGTCGTTCTTCGACTCCACCGTCAGCTGGCCGGAGGACGCCGCGAGCTCGGCGTTGGTGATCTGGGAGGCCGTGAAGGGATGGGAGCCCACGACCAGCCAGTCCTGCGTGTCGGAGCTGAGGTGGAACTCGCGCATCGCGTGCTCCGTGATCACCGTGTTCGGGGCCGACGTCCCGCTCGGGAGGGCCCCGATCTCTTGGATCACCGGGTTGGCGAGACAGCCGCTCCCGGGCGTGCAGGTGCTCTGGGAGGGTCCGCCGAACCCTGTCTTCCCGACCGAGCCGTACGTGAACTCGAGGCCCGACACCCCCGAGAGTCCCGGGCGCGACGAGAGGACGTCGGCGTCGGGGTCGATCTGCGAGGCCGAGATGCCAAAGGCGCGCAACACCTGGGGGGTCGCCACGTAGATCGGTCCGTCCCAGTTTCGACCGCCCTGCGTGCCGACCAGGTTGGCGTCGGGCGAGCGCAGCGCGATGAGCTGCGCGCTCAGCCCCCGGGCGATCTTGGTGGCCTCGGCGGCCAGCTGCGCCTGGGGCGGTGCGGGCCCCGGGGCCGACGTGATCCTCGTGATCCGGCCGTTCTCGTTCCGGTGCACGATCGGTTGTCCGCCGCCGTTCTGGTTCGCGTGCAGGGCGAGCTGGTTCGAGGCGAGGTTCGGCCCGGCGTAGTCGAGGACATTGCCGTAGCGCGACGACGCAGCGAGCAGCACGATCACCGCGACCAGGACGCCGATGCTGATGGCCGAGAGCGCCGACCCCGACCTCGCCCGGTAGCGCGAGAGATCCCGCAGCGCGAGCCGCACCGCGATCGGGGTCCGGCGACCGATCCGGGCGGTCAGCGAGAGGAAGAACGGCGCGAGGAGGATCAGTCCCGGGATGAGCAGGATCAGCCCGAGGGCCAGCTCGGGGGCCCCGCCGCTCCCGTTCCCGTGGTTGGTGCCGCCCGAGTAGCCGAGTAACAAGAACGCGCCGACGAGGAACACGATGCCCGGGAGCGCTGAGCGGTGGATCTGCCTGGGAGGCGCCGGCCGCCCCGACAGCGCCTGGACGATCGGCACCTTGGTGATCGCCCGTGCCGGGCGCGAGGCCGCGAAGTAGGCGGCGAGGACCGCGAGCACCATGGCGGCGCCTACCACGATCCAGGGGAGCGCGAAGACGCCGATGACGTGGTGTGCGCTCTGTTCGAGGCTCGGGCGGTACGCGAGCCATACCGCCAGTCCGAGGACGAATCCGAGCACGGCCCCGACGAGTCCGACGACGGTGCCGTTTGCGCTGACGACCAGCCGGACGTGGCGGTCGGTCGCCCCCGTCGACTCGAGCATCCCGATCGAGCGGAGCCGACGCTGCGCGAGCACCGTGAACCCGCCGATCGAGACGAGGGCGATGAGCAGCATGCCGATGACCAGGGCGGCAAGCGAGACGGTCTCGGGATTCAAGACGTTCGACTGCGCGACGGTCGCCGGCGTCTGGACGTCGTTGGCGATCTTGCTCGGAGTGACGCCGTGCGCGTCGAAGAGGGCGGTAACCGAGCTCGGTTGGGTCACCTGGCCCGGTACGACGAGTGCGAACTCGTCGAGGAGGCTCTGGGGGTTCTGCACGATGCCGACGACGACGCGCTCCTTGCCGCCGACCAGCCAGATGCGTCCGAGCGCAAGGTGGAACGCACTTGCGACGCCGTTGGTCACCGCAACCTGGTACGGGCCAGAGGGGAAGTGTCCCGACAAGAGCGAGAGCATCGGACCGCCGAAGGGACCGTGCGGATCTTGTGCCCGGAGCTGATAGGTGTTGATCGATCCGGGAATCGACAGTGTCTCGTTCTCGATGACCTCGACTCGACCGAAGCGGTGCTCGAGGCCCGAGATCTCCCCCACCGCCTGGGTGCCGTCGCTCGTGAAGGAAACCGAGTCCTGGGCGGTGCCGAAGCCCGAGTTCTTGGGCGGGGGCGTGTCGGTGGCGACCGTAGAGCCGATGACCGTCGCTGCGACGGCCACGACGATCAGGGCGAGGATGAGCAGCTGCTGTCGCCACTCACGCCGGAAGAGGCGCCAGGCCCATCGGACGACGGCCCGACGGGCCGGCGCTCCCCCCTCGGGGGGCCGGCTGTGACCGGTCGGGGCCACGGCTGCGGTGATCATCGGGCTCCCCTCGGAATCCATGCTCATCCCGGCGAGGCCAGCGGCCGGCCCGCCGACGCGCCGGCGACTGCGTCGGGAGCGTTCGCGACTCGCCCGTCGCGGAGGAAGACGACCCGGTCAGCCCACGATGCGAGGTGCGGGTCGTGCGTGACGACGACGGCGCCGACGCCCGAGCGGCATGCATCGAAGATGATCCGCATGACCGCCTCGCCATTCCTCGAGTCGAGCGCACCGGAGGGCTCGTCGGCCAGGAGAAGGCGGCGTTCCCCGACGAGGGCCCTGGCGATGGCGACCCGCTGGCGCTCGCCGCCCGAGAGCTGGTCGGGGTAGTGCCCGGCGCGGTCGGCCAACGCGAGCCGCTCCAGCGTCGAGCACCCGATCTGGAGTGCCCTTCGGGACGGGACCCCGTCGAGCTCGAGGGGAAGCGCCACGTTCTCTGCGGCGCTGAGCCCCGGGAGGAGGTTGAAGTCCTGGAAGACGTAGCCGATCGCCCGGCGCCGCAGGCGCGCCTTGTCGTTGCGGCCCATACGCGAGAGCGCGGCACCACCGACGTACACCTCGCCGCTCGAGGGCTCCTCGAGGCTGCCGGCGATCGTGAGCAGCGTCGACTTGCCCGAGCCGCTCGGCCCCATCACGGCCACGAACTGGCCCTCGTCGACCGAGAGGTCCATCTCGTAGAGGGCCCGCACGGCGGTCTCGCCCTCGCCGTAGAACTTCGAGACTTGATGGAGCTCAAGCAGGCTCATCCGGACCGCCCATCCTTGCCGGGTTCGGTAACTGACCTAAGATCATACTGAGTATGATATTTAGATGCCGAGGGATGTCAAGCCTGTCCGTCATCACGCTTGCGGGCTACCGGCGGGGTGCCGGGGCGTCCGCCAGGAGCGCCTCGGGCGAGGGGGGAGGCACGGTCTGGTCGACGATCCTCCCGTCCCGGATGAAGACAACCCGGTCGGCCCACGACGCGAGCTGCGCGTCGTGGGTCACGACTACGGCGGTCACCCCGCGGCGGCATGCGTTCAGGATCATCCTCATCACCGACTCACCGTTGATCGAGTCGAGCGCGCCGGAGGGCTCGTCGGCGAGGAGGAGCGACCGCTCCCCGACGATCGCCCGTGCGATCGCCGCCCGCTGGCGCTCGCCTCCGGACAGCTCGTCGGGGTAGTGGCCGCCGCGGTCGGCCATCCCGAGGTCGGCGAGCACCGCCGCCGCCATGCGCGAGGCGGATCTTCCCGAGACACCGTCGAGCTCGAGCGGCAGCGCCACGTTCTCGGTCGCCGTCAACCCTGCCAGGAGATTGAAGTCCTGGAAGAAGTAGCCGATTGTCCGCCGACGCAGACGGGCCTTGTCGCTGCGGGACATCGACGAGAGCGGGTCGCCGTCGATCACGACCTCGCCACTGGTCGGCTCCTCGAGGCTGCCGGCGATCGTGAGCAGCGTCGACTTGCCCGAGCCGCTCGGCCCCATCACTGCGACGAGCGACCCCTTCTCCACCGCGAGGTTGACGTCGGCGAGCGCGTGCACCTCGGCGGCCCCGGTCCCATAGCTCTTCGAGACCCCGCGCAGCTCGAGGTAGCTCATCGCCTCGTGACCAGCCGGCGCCTGATGAGCGGTGCGGGCTTCGTGTCCGGCGGCTCCAGTGCCGCCCGCTTCAGCCGGCTGTCGGCGGCATCGAGCCACCGGACCACCGAGTCCAGGCGAAACAGCTCGGCGTCCCCCACCAGGGCGAAGGTGAGATCGAAGTCGGCCTCGTCCTCCTTCAGCCGGGTCCACTGCTGCATCAGCTCGACCAAGTAGCGACGATGCACCTGGATCACGTCGTGGACGGAGACGCCCGGAACGCGTAGTGCGGAGAGCACCTTGATCACCAACTCGTCGCGGGGAGGTTGCGCCATGTCCGGAGGCGTGTTCAGCCACTGATCGAGCTCGACGCGCCCGGCCTCGGTGATCTTGAAGACCTTCTGGGGACCCGGCTCGTCCTCGCTCTCGTCCGACTCGATCATGCCGTCACGCTCGAGCCGCTGGAGGGTCGTGTAGACCTGGCCGACGTTGAGGGGCCACACCTCGCCCGTGCTCTCCTCGAACTCCTCTCGGAGCTGCAAGCCGTACTTCGGACGGGCGCTCAAGAAGGCCAGCAGTGCGTGGCGCACGCTCATCGCATCGGTCCTTTGGATCGGCTCCGTACCATACGCAGTATGCTACGGCTCGCTCGGGCGGCGGTCAACGACGGGGTCCCCGGGTGCCGGCGCTCCCCACCATCAGCCCCCTACCTGGAGGAGGGCGATCGTGTTGCCGTCGGGTCCGAAGTCGTTGCCTTCCAACCGGCGTCGCCTTGGCGCTCGATCGGGCCGGCCTTGATGCCACGGACCCCGAGCGCCGCTCTTGGCTCTTCGAGGTTCGAGACGGCCAACGCCGCAATGCCGCGCCCCGCTCGCTCGGCGTCGCGCACGATGTAGAGCCATCCCCGGTCGCTCACGCGCCACATCACCTCGTGCTCGTGAGAGACGACGTCGGCCCGACGCCCGAAGAATCGCTCGTACCAGGCCAAAGCGGCCTCGAAGTCGCTCACGGCGAGGCCCGTGAACAGCGCCTCGGCCTCCATTGTCGGAGTCTCGCAGGTCGTCGCGCTGCGGCTCGGGACTCGGCCGCCTTCCCCGAAGGCCGCGGTCAAGCTCCTGTCCAAGCACCGCTTCGGCGATTGAGTTCGACGCCGCAGCCCCGAGCGAGGGGCTCCTCGCCGGGTCACGGATCGAAGACAATCCCGGTCAGCTCGCCCTCGTCGAACACCGGCGAGCCGCCGGAGCCCGGCCGCGACCATCGCCCGACCGGGCGCTCAGCCGTTCGGCTCGAGCCGGATGATGATCGACTTGGAGACGGGCGTGTTGCTCACCTCGGCGGTGGAGTCGAGCGGAACGAGGACGTTTGCCTCCGGGAAATACGCGGCGGCGCATCCCCGCGCCGTCGGATAGCCCACCACCCGAAAGCCCTCGGCGCGTCGCTCGCCGTCCGCCCAGACGCTCACGATGTCGACCGTCGTTCCGTCGTCGATCCCGAGCGCCACGAGATCCTCCGGATGCACGAAGACGACCTTGCGGCCCCCCGAGATACCGCGATACCGGTCGTCGAGCCCATAGACGGTCGTGTTGAACTGATCGTGGGCCCGCACGGTCTGGAGGAGCAGGTGACCCGCTGGAACCTCGACTCCGCTGAGCTCGTTCACCGTGAACCGGGCCTTGCCGGTCCTCGTTGGGAACGTCCGTGAGTCATGGGGCGGGCGCGGCAACATGAACCCTCCGGGCGTCGCGACCCGGTCCTCGTAGGCGTGGAACCCCGGTACCACGTGCTCGATGTGCTTGCGGATGACCCGGTAGTCCGAGCCCATCTCGCGCCAGGCCAGGTCGTCGCCGAAGAGAGCGTGGCCGAGCTCGGTCAAGATCCCGACCTCGCTGCGTAGCTGGTCCGACGCCGGTGCGAGGCGACCCCGCGAGGCATGCACCATGCTCATCGAATCCTCGACCGTCACGAACTGCTCGCCGGTCGCCCGCATGTCGCGCTCGGTGCGGCCGAGGCACGGCAGGAGAAGCGCTTCGGCACCGTGATAGAGGTGTGAGCGGTTCAGCTTTGTCGCGACGTGCACCGTCAGTGCACAGTTCGCCATCGCTGCCTCGGTGACCCGGGTATCGGGCGTCGCCGCGACGAAGTTGCCTCCGAGCGCGAAGAACACATCGACCTTGCCGTCGCGCATGGCGCGAATCGAATCGACGGTGTCGTAGCCGTGTTCCCGGGGTGGGTCGAACCCGAACTCGTCGCGGACCTTGTCGAGGAACGCGTCGGGCATCTGCTCCCAGATCCCCATCGTCCGGTCTCCCTGCACGTTGCTGTGGCCCCGGATGGGAGATGGTCCTGCGCCGGGTCGGCCGATGTTCCCCCTGAGGAGCAGGAAGTTGACGATCTCACGGATCGTGGCGACCGCGTTGCGATGCTGGGTGAGACCCATGGCCCAGCACACGATGACGCTGTCCGCCCGGGTCACCTCCGTTGCGAGCCAGTCGATCTCCTCCCGCCCGACCCCACTCAGCTCCTCGATCCGACGCCAGTCGAGCGCCCGCCACGCCGCGATGGCATCCTCCAGCCCCTCGCAGTACTTGTCGATGAAGTCACGGTCGAGCACCCGCCCTGGTGCCTTGTCCTCCCGTTCGACGAGGACGCGGTTCAGCCCTGCGAACAGGGCGAGATCGCCGTTGACCCGTATCGAGATGTGCCGATCGGCGAGCACCGTCCCAGGCCCGACCAGGCCCCGCGGCGTCTGGGGATTCCGGAAGCGGCCGAACCCCGCCTCGGGCAGCGGGTTGATCGCCACGATCCGAGCGCCACGCTTCTTTGCCACCTCGAGCGCGGTCAGCATGCGCGGATGACAGGTGCCGGGGTTCTGCCCGGCGATCACGATCAGCTCAGCGTGATCGGTGATGTCGGCCAAGGTGACCACGCCCTTGCCGACGCCGATCGTCTCGCTCAGCGCGGCGCCGCTCGACTCGTGGCACATGTTCGAACAGTCTGGAAGGTTGTTGGTGCCGAGGCGCCTGGCGAGCAGCTGATAGACGAAGGCCGCCTCGTTGCTTGCTCTGCCGCTCGTGTAGAAGACAGCGCGATTGGGATCGTCGAGCCCCTTCAGGCGGTCGGCGACGATCTCGATCGCCTTCTCCCAGCTAATGGGCGCGTAGTGATCCGCACCCCGAGCCAGGTGCATGGGCTCGGTCAGGCGCCCGTTGTGCTCGAGCGAGTGATCGTCGTGGGTGCGCAGTTCGGCAATCGAGTGTGACGTGAAGAACTCGCGGGTGACCCGCTTGGTCGTTGCCTCCCATGCGACCGCCTTCGCCCCGTTCTCGCAGAACTCGGCCAGCTTGCGCTGCTCGGGGTCGGGATCCGGCCATGCACAGCTCGGGCAGTCGAAGCCGTCGGCCTGGTTCAGCTTCAGCAGTGCCTTGAGTGAGCGGGCCGGTCGCATTTCCTCCAGCGCATACCGCGCCGTGTCGGCCAGGGCCGGGAAGCCGACTGCCGTCCTCTTCGGCGGGCTGATCCGGATCCCCTCGGTGCGATCCTTCTTCATGACCTCCCACCTCTCTCCCGTCGACGAGCGTAGGGCCGAGCGTTGGCGGGCTTGTTCTCCCCTCCAGTGATATCGCAACGGCGAGTCGAGCGTGACGGCGGAGTTCGGCTCCATGTGCCAGCCCCCGTCACCAGGTCGAAGAGCCGGGGTTGGATCGCCCGGCTTCACCGGGGTCGAGTCAAAAGGGTCGTGACTCGCCTTCTGGCTGCTCTGGCAGAAGTCCTTGCGAGCTACTTCAGCGACACGTCTCTATGGGGATAAGGGTGCGGACGAACGGATCCCGCTTCCACGCTCACCGGCGAGGGTGTTCGTTCGGAAAGCACCCTTTCCTTCAGGTTTGCTCGGCTGCCAGAACAGCCGCCAACCGCTCGCCGATCGCGAGGGCGTCGGAGGGCCGAGTACCTGCCCGAGCGGCCAACCAGCACGAGATGGGCGCGGCGGTCCGCTCCGATGCGTGCGCGGCGACGCCCGCGAGACCGAGCAGCGCGCTCACCTCCTCATCGTCGGGAGGCACCGTGCCGAGTGCCTCGGCAAACCGTGAGATCCACTGTTCGGCGTTGGTCATGGGAACGACGGTATCGGCCATGGCGAATGGTGCGAGCGTTCAGCCGTCCTCAGTGAGGGGGCTGCGTGGAGGGGACCAATCGAGCGCGAGGCGGTCGAGATCCTCGGGCCGGTCGGCGTCGGCGAAGGCGTCCGCGCCCGCAGCGGACGACCACGCCCCCTCGTCGAGCAACCTGACGCCCGGGAGGCTCAGAAGCGGCCTCATCGACCGTGCCCCGTTGGTCAACAGCGCGGGAACCATGTCGAGGTCTCGACGGGACCACCTGGCACACAGTGGTTGTGGACGCCCGCCGACCACGGGGACCACGGACGACTCACCGGGCCAATCCGCCAAGAGCCTGATGACTGCCGAGTCGAGGAGCGGCAGGTCGCAGGCCACCAGCACGACCGGTCCGTGGTGACCGAGCTCGAGAAGGGCACGATGGCCCGCTGCGGCCGCCGCGAGGGGTCCTCGCCTCGGTCGGTCGTCGACCACCACGGGCATTCCCGAGCGTCCCGGTCCGACCTCGACGACGGGCTCCAGAACGGCTCGCATCGCGACGGCGACCCTTCGGGCGAGCGGGGTGCCCTCGATCCTGATCGTTGTCTTGTCGAAGCCCATGCGCCTCGACGTGCCGCCGGTGAGGAGGAGGCCCGCCGAGCTCGGGGTAGCGGAGTGGACTCCCACGTCTCGCACGCTAAGCGAAGGTCGCCGATTCCGGATCGAACGTTAGGCTGGCGCGGTGCCGACGAAGAAGAAGTGCGTCGGTGTGCGTCACAACCAAGGCAGGTCGGTCGACTATCCCATGACCGGCGCCCGGGCTGAGACGTAGCGATGCCGGGGCGCCCGGGAAAGACCACACCCACCTCGGTCTGGGCCGTTGACGGCCCGGCGCGTCGAGAGCGCGGCGACGTTCTCGCGACCGAGGAGCCCCTCGAAATCCGGCTTGCGATCGACGGTCATCGACACCAGGTGGCAGTGACCATGCGGACGCCGGGGGCCGATTTCGAGCTGGCCACGGGGTTCCTCTTTGGAGAGGGCGTCTTGAAGCGTCGCGAGCAGCTTCGCCGCATCACGTACTGCATCGACCCGGACCTCGACGACGATCAGCGGTGGAACATCGTCAACGTCGAGTTCGCCTCCGGTGAGGCGGTGGACCTCGCCCCCTTGGAGCGCCACTTCTCGGTCACCAGTGCGTGCGGCGTCTGCGGAAAGGCCACCCTCGATGGGCTCCGGCACAGAGGACTCAACCCGGTCGACGACGGAGGGGACATCCGACCGATTTCCCAGGAAGTGCTCCTCTCGCTGCCGGGGAAGCTCCAGGCCGCCCAGTCGATCTTCCACTCGACCGGCGGCGTCCACGCTTCGGGCCTCTTCTCTCCCGACGGCGAGGCGTTGGCGGTGCGAGAGGATGTTGGGCGCCACAACGCCATGGACAAGCTCGTCGGGTGGGCCGTTCTCCACGATCGGGTGCCCTTGACCGACCACCTGGTGATGGTCAGCGGTCGTTCGAGCTACGAGCTCGTGCAGAAGGCGGTCGCCGCCGGTGTCAGCGTGCTCTGTTCGGTCTCCGCACCGAGCAGCCTCGCGGTGCAGCTCGCGCGCGAGTTCGGGGTCACCCTCGTGGGCTTCCTGCGCGGTACGACATTCAAGGTCTACACGGGTATCGAACGCATCGATACCGTGCGCTGATCGAGTTCAACCGGGCGCATGACGTCCTCCCCGTCCTCGCCATGACAACACCCACCCGTGCACAAGGACGGTCGTGGTCCGGAAGAGAGATCGTCGCGAGCGCCGCACGCTTAGCCTCGGACGCCAGAAGGAAGGTTCAGCCTCGGGACCACACCTCGTCGCCGAGCGCCCCGCCCGTCGCCGGAGGGGTCCATTGTGTAGGGAGTTGAGCGTGCGGTGGATGCCGAGAAGGACTGCTCTGGCCCGATCGCAGGGCGCGCCGAACGAGGCGACATGATCCCGCTCGAAGAGGCACGTGCCTTCGTTCTCTCGCACTGCCCGCCCATGGGGGCCACGGAACTTCCCCCAATGTTGGCCCTGGGTCACGTCCTCGCCCAGGGGGTCACAGCGCACGAGCCGCTCCCCTCGTTCACGAACTCGGCCATGGACGGCTATGCGATCCGAGCCGCGGACACCGCCCACGCTCCAGTGCGCCTCCAGGTCGTCGGCGCCCTGATGGCCGGCGATCCGCCGTCGACCGACGCGGTACAACGGGGTCAGGCGCTGCGGATCATGACGGGCGCAGCCCTGCCCCCCGGAGCGGACAGCGTCTGCATGATCGAAGACACGCACCTCGAAGGAGACGGGACGGTTGTCGTCGAGCGCCCGGTCACCTATGGAGCCAACGTCCGCGAGATGGGCGACGACGTCCTCGTTGGAGCGGAGCTGGCCCCCCCAGGGGCCGAGATCACCCCCCGACACGTCGCGCTGCTGGTAGCGGCCGGCGTGCGCTCGCTACGGGTGTTCAAGCGGCCCCGGGTCGGTGTGCTCTCCACGGGCGACGAGCTCGTCGAGGGTTGGGGGGCGCTGGCGCCCGGGAAGATCAGGAACTCGAATCGACCGGCCCTGTTGGCCCTCGTCCGGCAGGCCGGATTCGAGGGGGTCGACCTCGGGACGGTAGGCGACGACCCCGATGTCATCGCAGAGGTGCTCGAAACAGCCGTCGGCGTCTGCGACGCGATCCTGACGAGCCGTGGGGTGAGCGTCGGCGACCGTGACGTGGTGAAGGCCGTGCTCGAGAGACTGAGCAACGGGGCGATGCGGTCGATGCAGGTAGCGATCAAGCCGGCCAAGCCCTTCGCCTTTGGGGTGCTCAGTCCGAGAGGCATTCCGACCTTCGGGCTGCCCGGGAACCCAGCCTCGGCGATGGTCGCCTTCGAGCTCTTCGCCCGGCCCGGCCTGCTGAAAATGGCCGGGCACACCACCGTGGACCGTCCGTTGCTCCGTGCCTTGGCCCGTGCGCCGCTCGCGCGGCGAAGCGACGGGAAGGTGCATTTTGTTTGGGTCGTGGTGCGCGTCAATCCCGAAGGAGTCCTCGAGTTGGTTCCCGCGGGAGGCCAAGGCGCGCACCAGCTTCGGGGCATGGCCGCATCGAACGCGCTCGCCGTCTTGCCCGACGGCCAAGGCGCGAGCGCTGGAGAGGGCGTCGAGGTCATGCTGCTGGAGGCGGCGGCACTCACCGGCGGCGGCGACGCCCCGAACATTCCGACCCGCTGAGCCGCACGCCGGTCGGGCCAACTGCGGCGGCCCAGAAGTCCCGCCGTGCTGCGCTCAGCGGGGCCGGAATCTTTCCAGGTCGGCTGCGATCTCCCTCACCGTCGGATCCTCGAGCTCCGCCTCTGCAGCGAAGGTCGGCCACTCCACGACGGCTTGTTGCACCTCTCGGACGATCCGACGGTATCCGGGCACGTCACGGCGCTCTCCCACAGCGAACAGATCCTCTCTGGTGATCCCGTCGAACTTCCCGTTGATCGCCATGAGGTGCCGGCTGTTCCACTTGCTGTCCGGCCGGTAGGCGTACGTGAGGTCGAAGGCCGGCGTCAGCCGCCAGCCGCCGTCAGCGGGGCGCATGAAGGCGAAGTTCTTCGTGTGATCGTCACGATTGACCGCAATCACGTTGAACACCATTCGGCGGTAGGCCTGTTGGAGCTGTTCGCCGTCCAGCCCGAGGGCCACGACCGCCTGGAGGTACTGGTCGTAGCTGTGGACCCCGATCGAGTTGTAATCAAGGTGAGCAAGCGCACAGAGGGAGATCATGTGATGACGCTCCCCCCGCTCTCCCCGGTCGAAGCGCTGCGTCATGAAATGCCGGCGAGGACCTTCGGAGAGCAGCATGCACGGCATCATCTCGAGTCCTGCGGCCATGGCCATCTTGGCGTACGCGTACTCGATACGCCCATATGGTGCGCGCTCATCGAGCCGATCCCTGCGGCCGTCCATGCCGGCCCCGCTCACGCCGTCCAGCTTGATGAGCCACGGTTGGAAGCTCTCAGCCGTGGGGCCGTGGGCGGATCGAATTTGGTAGGTCGTTGGATGGAAGGCGACCACGGCTTTCGCTCTGGTCCCCCCGGCACTCGTGCCGACCTGAATCAGCTCGCGGAGCGCCTCGTGGCTCGTTCGGTCGTCGGCGAATTCCCCGCTGACCGTGAGCCGGGCCGCGAGCACCAAGTCTGCAAGTTGCAGCGCCGTCGGTTCGTCTGTCCCGGGCGACCGAGCCGGAGGCCGAAATTCGAGTGCCCCCATGGCGCGATCAGCCGCATAGGCCAGGCGATCGAGCGGTGTGATCCGATCAGCGGCAATCCCCTCTTCGGCGAACGCCCGGTTCACCAAGGCGTTGCCGAAGGCGTCCGGAAGGGCATCGGCCAGGAGCGGCGGAAGTCGATAGAAGGTATCGGGTCGAAGGTCGGGGAACTCGTAAGGCTGGGTCCTGAGAGCCATGTGCAGCGGTGCGAGCTCGTAGCCGTCCGCGACCCAGGCCGGGTCATAGGTGAAGGCGTAGCACAGCGTTTCTGGATCGAGGCCGACCACGCCCACCCGCTGACCCCAGGCAAAGACCTCGACGAGGTCGGCGGGCTCGTCGGTCAAGGCGCACCTTGGGAAGGACGTCGGGCCCGCTGACGCGGCGAAGCTTCCTTGTCGCCCCGTCGTCGAGCCTCGAGAACCTCGAGAGGATTGAAGGGCCTCGGCCTGGGCCCGAGCTTCTCGATCCACCCCACCTCGCCCAATGCTCGCAGCACCTTCGCCAGGGTTGAGGTCGTCGCGCCGGAGCCGGCCTCGAGGTGTTTCAGGGCGCCAACCGAGACGTTCGCCCGTTCGGCGAGTTCGGCCTGTGTGAGCTGTGCCTCAACGCGAACGGCTCGGATCCTGGCTCCGAGCGCCCGCTGGATCTCCTCGCTGTGCATGCGGGCGAACCTCCTAGTAGCCAGACTAATGACTCTTGATGGACGGCCGTCGTGAGTCCGAACGTTTGTAGACATAGGAGCAACGATTAGCTCGTCTAAGACCAATAAAGGTCATAACTATTGCTAGTCCCGCCTGTGTCGATGCCGGCGGACTGGACCTTCGGCCCTAGTACACCGCCCGCGTTGGGGAGCACCCTCTCTCAATGCTCCGGGGCGACGGACAATGGGAATGGGAGTGCCCGAGCTACGGCTGCCACGGAACCATCGTTCGAGAGGCGTCCCCCAAGCACGGAGACGTCGCCCGGTGCCAGCCCAGCGACTCCGACCGCCACCACTGCGGTCGTCTCATGACCTGGGAGGCCCATAGAGAGCGATGGGCCCCAATCCGAGGGAGCTCCTGAGCGCTGCCGCTTGCCGGCCCGATCCGAGAGGGGTTGTGAACCGGCCGGGGAAAGCTCCCGGTGAACGCGCAGGGAGAGGAGAGGTTCATGGGCTCGCCCAGGTGCTCCTCGACGAACTGCGAAGACGGCACCAGCGCCGAGCTGGACAAGACCGTCACCGCCACCCGGCAACAGGTGGCTCCGAAACCCGTCCCCGTCGGAAGTGACAGATGAGACAGATTTCGGAACGGCCCTTCCTGATCGAGACGAGGCTCGGATGTGTCAGGACTTCGCCCCCCTGCTTCTCGCCCGATCCAAAGGGGCAGCAAGCATCGACTGCACAGCTTTTGAGAATCGCGATTTGCTGGATGGGTCGATCGGCCCAGGCGTTGCAATACCCTCCTTGAGGCGACCTCATGGACGGTGCGCCCAGACACACCGACCCACGGGAGGGAGAGGTGAAGCTCGACAAACATGTCATCGGCGAGCTCACGGTCATGCCCGGCGCCGCGGCGTCCCTCGCAGAGCGGAGCACAGCCGAGACGAAGCACGGCTGGCTCGGTCCACTCGGACGTGCGCACGCCAAGGAGGTGGCCGAGGCGGACCTTGAGACGTTCAAGCGAGAGCTCGAGCGTGTCCAGGAGCTCCTCTACGCGAATGCGACGTGGGCCGTGCTGATCGTGCTGCAGGGCCTCGACGCCGCCGGCAAGGACGGCACGATCAAACATGTGCTGGCCGGCGTCAATCCGCAGGGCTGTGAGGTGACGTCGTTCAAGCAGCCGTCCGCCCAGGAGCTCCGCCACGACTACCTCTGGCGAGCGGCACGGGCGCTACCCGAACGCGGCCGCATCGGCATCTTCAATCGCTCCTACTACGAGGAGGTGCTCGTCTGCCGGGTCCATCCCGAACTCCTCGAGGCTGAGCACGTACCCGGGCTGATACGGCCCGACCACTCGACGTGGCGGAGCCGCTACGAGGACATCAACGCCTTCGAGCGACACCTTGAGCGAAGCGGTACCAAGGTGATCAAGCTCTTCCTCCACATCTCGAAGGAGACCCAGCGAGAGCGGTTGCTCGAGAGGCTGGACGACAAGGAGAAGCACTGGAAGTTCTCGCTTGCCGATCTTGCCGAGCGAGCCCATTTTGACAAATACATGGAGGCGTACGAGGAGGCGATCACAGCCACCTCCACCGCGTGGGCACCCTGGTATGTCGTTCCGGCCAACCACAAGTTCGCCCTGCGGGCCCTGGTGGGCGGCATCCTCGTCGATGTCGTCGATGATCTCGGGCTCCGTACCCCGACGGTGTCAGGCGAACAGGCCGCTGCCCTTGAGCGCGCTCGCACATCGCTCTGTTCCGAGTGACGTCCAGCGCGGGCCGAGGCGGACCTGCTCAATGGAGGGCAACTTCGGTGATCAAGCCCGAGAAACTCTCGAACCCGCAGCCCGACGGCCGCCGCCCGTCCGAACAGTGCACGCCCTCAAGCATGGGTTCGGACCTCCGCTAGGGGCTGACCAACCACCTGCACCCTTGAGCTCGCCGCGCCTTGCGAACGGTCGAACACGTTGTCGAGGACTACGTGCGTGGGGGGCGTCCCGGGCCTGTCGCGTGAAACTTGTCACCAAGCTCAGAGGCCGGAGGACCGAGACGATCTAGGCACGACGATGACTTGGTCCCCCATTTGGTGCCATTCCAGGTGCTCCACGAAAACGTCCGCGAGTTCGCGATGTGGCCGGTAGATCTTTTTCGCTGGAACAGCGCTCAGGACCCCGGCGTCAACCCAAATGTGAACGCCGGTCCAATCCGGTAGCGCGCGCCGGTCGAAAACGCTAGCGCGGGGGTCTGAAGTTACCCGGCGGCGGGTGCCCCGTCCACGGTCCCGGCGCCCCGATCCGCGCCGGCCTTCGGAGCATCTGGACCGGCGGGCTTCGCTGGCCGCCTCCGGGCCTTGGCGTCCGACAGCCGGTAGCTCTCGCCCTTGGTCTCGACACCTGGGTGATGCCGCCCACATATCCGGCTTGTATCACTGAGGTAAGCCAGATATGGATGCCTTCCCGGAAGGAGCCGTCACACTGTCGCATCCTGGGGCCACGGCT
>DAHUYG010000031.1 GCA_027315315.1 Acidimicrobiaceae bacterium
TGACGTTGTCCGAGACACTGACCTGTCCGCTTGAGTTGTATTGACCGAACCAACCCACCAGAAGGTCGCCTGCGGTCACGTTGCCCAGCTGGAGGGTGACGCTAGTCACGGTGGATCCCGTGCTGACTGAGGCACCCTGGACGTAGGCCACGGGCCCAGGGCCAGAGGTCGATGCACTGAGCGACTGAGACTGGCTCGAGTGCGTGCCCCCGCCATTGAAGGCATCGACGGTGTACTGGTAGAGGGTGGAGGGCGCGAGACCGCTATCGGTGTAGGTGGTTGCGCCTCCCGTTATACCGACAGCCACCCCGCCTCGATAGATCGTGTAACCGGTCGCATTCGTCGATGCGTTCCACGTCAAGCCGATCGAGTTGGATGTCGACCCTGTCTCGGCGAGCCCCGTGGGAGTGCTCGGCGCCGGCTGTCCACTTGTCACGATCAGCTCGTAGGCACCCACATCACAGCCGGTTCCCTGGGGCCGTGTCGTCCCCCGCTGATCGACGCTGCCGCTGCAACCCGGGGTTGTCGGAGGAATGAGGTCCAATGCCGGGCTTCCCGGTGGGAGAGCCATTGTTTCAGTCGGCCCGCCGTTCGCCGCGAGCGCCCCGAGGTTCGGTTCAACTCCGCTCAGTGAGTGGTTGCTCGCCGAAAATCCGCATGATGCTCCGGAGTCGATGTTGTAGCCACCGTCTGTAATCGGGGCGCCACCCCCACAGTTAGGGCCACCGCTTCCGTCCACAACCAGGCTCATCGAAATGGCCAAGCTATATCCCGAGTAGTTCAAGATATTCGAGCTATACGGGGAAATGTTCCCAGCGAACGTGGACTGCGTGATCGAAGTATTTCCGAAGTTGTCGATCGCACCACCACCGCTCGTTCCTGCTGTGTTGTCCGTGAACGTGCTGTCGCTGATGTTGAGCGCCGTATCGTTGTCGATGGCTCCGCCACCGGGACCACTGTTTCCGACGAAGGTGTCCCCGACTAAGGATTCAGTTCCGAATGCATTGAGAAGCGCCCCGCCGCCGTAGATCTGCGCGCTGTTACCGGAGAAGGTGCTGTCAGTAATAGAAGCATTGCTTTGGTTGAAGACAGCACCGCCCTCCTGCGCCGTATTGCCACTGAAGTAGCTAGTTGTAATGGAGAGGATGCCGCTGCTGTTGATAGCGCCCCCCGATGTCCCGGTCGTGGAGGGTGAAGAGTTGTTGAGAAAGCTGCTCGCCGATATCGACAGCGTTCCATGGTTGAAGACGGCGCCGCCGCCTTGTTGGCCCCCATTCGCCAGTCCGTTGCTTAGGGTCACGGCGCTGAGCGTCAGACTGCCGCCCGATGCAACGTCGAACAGGCGGAAGGCTGGAGTTCCAGATGCGCTCGAGCGTTCGAGCGTCGCGCCGTTGCCTTGAATCGTGACATTGCCGGTGATGACCGGGAGGCCCGTTCCGCCGTCGCTTGTGTTGTTCGGGGCGCTCAAAACGTATGTGCATCCGCTCGTCAGTGCCACGGTGGTCGGACTCGACGTCGCCGTCGCAGCCGAGATCGCCGAGATCAAGCTGGCTGAAGAACAAGGAATGGGAGCTGCCTGTGCGTCCCGTGTAAGGCCTAGACCGGTGACAAAGGCCACGAGCAGAGCTCCCACCGCAAGCGCGCGCCCGCGACGAACTGGCCTCGCGTGTTTCGCGCCCTTGACCTGCAAGAAGAGCCTCAACGTGAGCGGGAAGATATCTCTCAGGCATCCGGTGAGCAACCGATCTTTGGCCGAGCTACGAGCACACCTCCAATCCGTCCGTGCTCCGCGAGATAAAGGGCCTTTCACCTCCGATATTAAAAAATATGGCAAGGGTGATGGAGCAATAATGCAAGGGGATACACGTCAAATACAAGGGTCCATAACTCGGGGAGCGCGTCCGACACCCGCTCCGCGTCATTGGTGGCTTCGAGCGACCGACCACCCATTCAAAGCCCTGGCAACGCCCGGCGACACCCTGAGGTGGCGGTCCCGTGGCGTACGCCGGGCCGGTGATGTCCGCCAGACAGAGCACGCCCCAGGAGGCGCTGTGATCACCGCAACGCGAGAGGGTCGGCCAGCTTGGTCCGGAGTGAGCAGCGCAACGGTCTCGACTTAGTCGTTGACCAAAGGGATCGCCACGTCGATGTCGGGAACGCTGGCGGCGCTTCGCGGAGGCGTGAACAGGTAGGTGAGGCGCATACCAAGTTCGCTCGGGTCCCGCCGCTGCTGGGCTTCCCACGCTTGGAGCGATTCGAACACGAGCGGCCAGGGGGCGTCGTTTTGAGGGTCGAGACCGAGGTGGACGACCGCTTCCTCATGGGCCGGTTCAATACGCAGCTCCAGCTCCGGGTACTGGGCGGAGCGTTCAGGCAACCTGGGTTTCGACGGTCAAGCGCTCAGGTGCCGAGCGGTGCCATGACCTCGGAGCTCACGAGGTCGAGGTGCTCCAGATCCTCGAGGTCGAGGACCTGGAGATAGATGCGCCGCACCCCGATTTGGGCGAAAGTGGCGATCTTGTCCACGAGCTCCGAGGGCGTGCCAGCGAGCCCGTGCTCGCGCAGCTCGGCAAGGTCGCGTCCGATCCGCCCGGCCCGACGGGCCGCCTCCTGCTCGTCGGCACCGCAGCACATCACCTGGGCCGTCGAGCGGACGAGGGTCGCAGGGTCGCGTCCGAGCCGGGCGCACGCCTCATCGGTCCGCTCGAACATCGCCGCGCAGACGCCGGCCGAGGCAAAGGGCACGTTGATCTCCGCCCCGAAGCGCGCCGCGAGCGCGGGCGTGCGCCGGGCCCCGTGGCCGCCGATGATGATGGGCGGGTGTGGCTGTTGGACGGTCTTGGGGAGCGCCGGGCTGTCGCGCAGCGTGTAGTGGCGCCCCTCGAAGGAGTAGGTCTCGCCCGGCGGCGTCGACCAGAGCCCCGAGACGATCTCGACCTGTTCTTCCAGGCGCTCGAAGCGCTCCGCGAGGGAGGGGAAGGGGATTCCGTACGCGGAGTGCTCGGCCTCGTACCAGCCTGCCCCGAGGCCGAGCTCGACCCGACCCCCGCTCATCTCATCCACCTCGGCCACGGAGATCGCGAGCGGGCCCGGCAACCGAAAGGTCCCCGCCGTAAGCAGCGTCCCGAGGCGGATCCGCTGGGTCTCGCGGGCGAGCCCAGCAAGGGTCACCCATGCGTCGGTCGGACCGGGGTCGCCGGAGACCGGGCCCATCTTCAAGTAGTGGTCGGAGCGGAAGAAGGCGTCGAAGCCGCACTTCTCGGCCCTCTTCGCGACGGCCAGCAGGTCTCCGTAGCGGGCTCCCTGTTGGGGCTCGGTGAATACGCGTAGATCCATCCTCACGTTCCTCCCGTCTCGACCCGAGGATAGAAGGCACCCTCGGGTCCCGGCTGCCGGATCCTCACCAGCGATTGCGGTGTAGCACCGAGGCGAGCGGCAGACGCCTCCGCCAGCCGTGGCGCTCGAGGTCGGGCACCGACTCGAGGTGGGTGACCGGCCCGAGGCAGAGCCAGGCGACCGGGCGGACACCCTCGGGCAGCCCGACGAGCTCAGAGAGGAACGGTTCGCGATAGAAGGAGACCCAACCGACCCCCAGGCCCTCGGCGGTCGCCGCCAGCCAGAGGTTCTCGATGGCGAGGCAGACCGAGTAAAGCCCGGCGTCGGCAATCGCGTGGCGACCGAGGACGCTCGGAGCACCCCTCGACGGGTCGTAGGTGACCACGACCGAGAGTGTGGAGTCGAGGATCCCCTCGACCTTGATCTCGGCGAAGCGCTCGGCGCGGTCGCCGTCGAGCGAATCAGCGAAGACCCGACGCTCTCCCACCACATGCTCGTGGAATGAGCGACGGATCCGGGGGTCGTCGACCAACACGAAATCCCAGGGCTGGGAGAGCCCAACGCTCGGCGCGGCATGGGCCGCACCGAGCACCCTTTCGAGCACCGCATCGTCCATCGGCGCTCCGCTGAACTCGGCGCGCACGTCGCGCCGGCGTTCGATCGCCTCGTACAAGCCGAGGACCGGTTCGTGCATGACTACGCGGCGCCGGGGCTAGGAGGCCGTGGCGAGATTGACCGAGCTCGACGGTGCGACCGGGTGCGACAACTGGCCGTAGTTGGAGAACGTGAGCGAGGCGGTCCCGTTCTTGCTCCGGACGTCGAATCGCAGCACGTAGGGGGGCCCGGCGGCAGCCACGTAGAGGCGGCCGAATGCGTCGTTCTTCTTGTAGGTCGTCGAGATCACATCAGCGCGCTGACCATTGACCTTCGCGCTTCCGACCTCGGTGAGCGAGGAGTGGTTGAGGTTCGAGCCGAAGATGACAGAGAGAAAGCTCGCCGAATCGAGGAACTCGGACAGCGACACACCCGTCTGGCTGGTGGGCGCGGTGTTGACCCAACGCTCCGCGAAGATCTTGGCGGCGGACTTCCCGCCCTCGGCCGTCCAGAACGCCGAGTTCGCGTCGAAGTAGATCGTGCCGCCCAGTTCTCGCACGGTCGCCTTGCCGTTGCCGATGCCGATCGTGCCCTCGCTCGTGCCGCTCGTGCTCGCCCAGACGTCGAGCGAGATTCGCTGCACCGGCGCCTTGGGCTTCGAGCGCTCGGTGATGACGCCGCTGTAGTGCACGGCGCTGGCCGACTCGGTGGCCGTGATGGCCCGCTGGAGGAGCTTGCTCGGCGATGCGCTGGCAGACGCCGGGGCCGCGAAGGCGAGGACGGCGACCACGATCAGCGCACCGGGCGCGAGCCGGGACAGGGGAGTTCGCATGTGAGAGTTCCTTTCCGCCGGCAGATGCGGGACCGGCGAGGGGAAGCGACCATTCTCCCCCATGGGGCGCAGGCCCACGCCAGCGCCCCCCTGGGCATCACCCACCGGCCGCCGCCCCCACGATCTCGATCCGGGCACCATCGGCCAGGAACGCCTTCGACCAGGCAGAACGCGGCACGACCTCGCCGTCGACGGCCACCGCGACCCCGCGACGTTCGATGCCGAGGCGCCGCACCAGGTCCTCGACGGTCGAGGTCGGCGGCAGGGCGCAGGCCTCCCCGTTGACCACGAGTCGGAGCTCGCGAGACGTCCGGGTGCTCATCGACCGGTCCCGACGTGGCGGTCGGCCGCCGAGCGCGGCGAGGCACCGAAGGGTGCGAGTTCGCCAGGGACCGGGCGGTCGTCGAGTAGCGCCCCGAGCGCTTCGGCGGTGATCGGCGCGAGCAGGATGCCATTGCGATAGTGCCCGGCGGCAACGGCGAGCCGGGGCACCTCGGTCCACCCGACGTAGGGACCGTTGTCGGGCGTCCCCGGGCGCAGCCCGACCGAGCATTCCGAGAGCTCCAGCTCGTCGATCCCGGGCACGAGCGCCCGCGCGTCGTCGAGCAAGGTGTGCACCGCCCCCGCCTGGACGCGTACGTCGTCGCCCATCTCCTCGACGGTCGCGCCGACCACGAGCGAGCGGTCGCGCCTCGGCACGAGGTAGCAGGCACGGCCCCGCACCAGCCCGCGGATCGTCCGGGGGATGATCGGTTCGGGGCCCCGCAAGCGCAGGATGTGGCCCTTCACCGGCCGGACCTCCGGCCACACTGCGGGCGGCACGCCCCCCAGCCCGCCGGTCCGCCAGCCCATGGCGCAGAGCACGGCCCCCGCCGCGATCGTCGTCCCGGCCTCCGTACGCAACCCGGTGGCCGACCCGCCCCGGTCGAGCTCGACGGCGACCACCCGTTCGGCGATGAATTCGACGCCGGCGTCCCGACACGCCCTGAGCAGGCCAGACACGAGGAGGCGGTTGTCCACCTGGTGGTCGCCGGGGACCTCGGCACCCCCGCTGATGGCAGGGGAGAGGGCGGGGATGCGCCGCCGGCACTCGCTCGCGTTGAGCCGCGCCGACTCCGCGCCGACCGATTGGCGAAACTCCAGCAGGCGGTCGAGCGCCGCCCTGTCAGAGGGGTCGCAAGCGACGACCACCGTCCCGGAGGGCTCGAAGCCGATCGGCGAACCGATCGAGTCCTCGAGTTCGGCTGCGAACCGGGGCCAGCGGGCGGCGCCGGCGAGCAGGAGGTGCGCGAGCAATTCCTCGCCGAAGAAGGCCTCGTTGGCAGGTGCGAGCATGCCCGCGGCCACCCACGCTGCGCCGCGACCCGGATCGGGGTCGCACACCACGACGCTTCGACCACCCAGCCCGAGCTTCCAGGCGGCGGCGAGTCCGATCACGCCACCCCCGGCGATCGCGACGTCCCTCGTCACGGTGTTACCGAGGTTGCGGACGACCATGGCCGCGATGTTACGGTTCCCTTGCCGTGGCCGACCCGGCGACGACGCCGAAAGGGTCGGAGACCTCGCAGGCCCCGTGTATCCTGTCGGGTACTGCTCCAGGGCCAACGTCGTCCCGGGCGGCAGTCTCTGCACCTCATTGAGGAGCCGCCTTCGCGCCGACGGTGTGGGTGGCACAGCCCGGAAGGACGTTCATGGCCCCTTTGGACCGTGGCGGCACGACAGCGCCCAACTCCCTCTACGACCCCCGCTTCGAGCACGACGCCTGCGGCGTCGGCTTCGTCGCCGATCTGCAGGGTCGCCCTAGCCACCGCCTCGTTCGCCAGGGTCTCGAGGTGCTCGAGCGCCTCGCCCACCGGGGCGCCTCGGGCGCCGAGGTCGCGACCGGAGACGGCGCCGGGATCCTCACCCAGATGCCGCATCGGTTCCTCCAAGCGGTGGCGGCCGAGGCCGGCATCGCCCTCCCCGGTCCCGGACGCTACGCGGCCGGTCTGGTCTTCCTCCCCACCGATCGCGACGACGCAACGAAAGCACGCGCCCAGTTGGCAGCGCTCGCCGACGAGGAGCGCCTGCGAATTCTGGGCTGGCGGGAGGTGCCTTGCGTCGACGAGACGTTGGGCGAGACCGCGCGGCGGGCCCAGCCGCGCATCGAGCAGGTCTTCGTCCAGGCGGTCGATCCTGGCCACCTGGAGCCCATCGACCTCGACCGCATGGCCTTCGTGCTGCGCAAGCGGGCCGAGCACCAGATCGATGGCTTCTATGTCTGCTCGCTCTCGGCGCGCACGCTCGTCTACAAGGGCATGCTGACCGGTCATCAGGTCGACGAGTACTTTCCGGACCTTTCCGACGATCGCTTCGAGTCCGGTCTCGTGCTCGTGCACTCGAGGTTCAGCACGAACACCTTCCCCAGCTGGCCACTCGCCCACCCGTACCGGTACCTCGCCCACAACGGCGAGATCAACACCGTTGCCGGAAACCGCAACTGGATGCGCGCTCGCGAGGCGCTGCTCGCGACCGACAAGATCGAGGGCGACCTCTCTCGGATCTATCCGATCTGCACGCCCGGGGCGAGCGACGCCGCCACCTTCGACGAGGTGCTGGAGCTCTTGCACCTAGGGGGGCGGAGCCTGCCCCACTCGGTCTTGATGATGATCCCGGAGGCCTGGGAGAACCACAAGACAATGGAGGAGGACCGCCGGGCCTTCTACCGCTTTCATGCCGCGCTCATGGAGCCCTGGGACGGCCCGGCCGCCATCGCGTTCACAGACGGCACCGTCATCGGCGCCGTGCTCGACCGCAACGGGCTGCGCCCGGCCCGCTACTGGGTCACCGACGACGGGCTCGTCGTGATGGCGAGCGAGGTCGGTGTGCTCGACATCGACCCCACGAAGGTGGTCACGAAGGGACGGCTCCAGCCGGGCCGGATCTTCCTGGTCGATACGGCCCAGGGCCGCATCGTCGACGACGTCGAGATCAAAAAGGAGCTCGCGGCGGAGCATCCCTATGCCGAGTGGCTGGCGACCGACCAGATCGCCCTCGACCAGCTCCCTCCGCGCCACATGCTGACCCCCCAGCACGCCAGCGTCGTCACGCACCAGCGCCTCTTCGGTTACACCACCGAGGAGCTGCGGGTGCTCGTCGCGCCCATGGCGCGCACGGGAGCCGAACCGACGGGCTCCATGGGATCCGACAGCGCGATCGCGGTCCTCTCGGATCGCTCGCGCAACCTCTACGACTACTTCACCCAGCTGTTCGCGCAGGTGACCAACCCGGCGCTCGACGCCATCCGCGAGGAGTTGGTCACCTCGCTCAATGCGACGATCGGGCCGGAGGGCAACCTGCTCGAGGCCAAGCCGCACTCGTGCCGGCAGGTGGTGATGCCGGCACCGATCGTGGATGCCGACGACCTCGCCAAGCTCATGTACATCAACGAGCACGGCGAGAACCCGGGGTTCAAGGCCTTCGCCATCGACGGGCTGTTTCCCGTGCGCGAGGCCGGCGACACCGGGCGCCCGACCGAGGCCGGCGCGGCCGCGCTCGCCGGGGCGATCGAGGAGGTACGCCGCAAGGTGTCCGCAGCGGTCTCAGATGGCGCCAACGTCATCGTCCTCTCGGACCGCAACTCCACCTCGGAGCTCGCGCCGATTCCGTCGCTCCTGCTCGTGTCGGCCGTCCACCACCATCTGGTGCGCGAGCGGGGTCGCACCCGGGTCGGCCTCGTGGTCGAGACAGGCGACGCCCGCGAGGTGCACCACATGGCGCTGCTCATCGGGTTCGGCGCGGCCGCCGTCAACCCCTATCTCGCCCTCGAGTCGGTCGACGACATGATCGCCGCCGGGCACCTGGTGGGCGTCACGCCCCGCCAGGCACGGGAGAACTACATCAAGGCGTGCTGCAAGGGCGTGCTCAAGATCATGTCCAAGATGGGCATCTCGACCGTCGCCTCCTACACCGGGGCACAGGTCTTCGAGGCGGTCGGTCTCGACGGCTCGGTGATCGAGGAGTACTTCACCGGCACAACGAGCCGCATCGGAGGCGTCGGGCTTGACGTGCTCGCGGCCGAGGTCGCCGCCCGCCATCGCCTGGCCCATCTCGACCGTCCGAGCGAGCTCGCCCACCGGGAGCTCGAGACCGGCGGTGAGTACCAGTGGCGCCGCGAGGGCGAGTACCACCTCTTCAACCCCCGCACGGTCTTCAAGCTGCAGCACGCGACCCGGGCCAGGCGCTTCGACGTGTTCGGGGAGTACACGAGGGCGGTCGACGACCAGTCCGAGCGCCTCGCCACCCTGCGGGGGCTCTTCGAGATGCGCCCCGGGCCGGGGGGTCCGATCCCCATCGAGGAGGTCGAGCCAGCCAGCGAGATCATGAAGCGGTTCTCGACCGGCGCCATGTCCTACGGGTCGATCTCGGCTGAGGCCCACGAGACGCTGGCCATCGCCATGAACCGCATCGGGGGCCGCTCCAACACCGGCGAGGGGGGTGAGAACCCGGAGCGCTATGTCCCCGACGCGAATGGCGACCTCCGGCGCAGCGCGATCAAGCAGGTGGCCTCGGGTCGCTTCGGTGTCACCTCCGAGTACCTGGTCAACGCGGACGATCTCCAGATCAAGATCTCCCAGGGGGCCAAGCCCGGCGAGGGCGGCCAGCTCCCGGGGTGGAAGGTCTGGCCGTGGATCGCCCGGACCCGGTACTCGACCCCGGGCGTCGAGCTCATTTCGCCCCCGCCGCACCACGACATCTACTCGATCGAGGACATCGGCCAGCTGATCCACGACCTCAAGTCCTCGAACCCCGAGGCGAGGGTGCACGTAAAGCTCGTGGCCGAGGTTGGCGTGGGCACCGTCGCCGCCGGGGTGGCCAAGGCCCACTCCGACGTCGTGCTGATCTCGGGGCACGACGGCGGGACCGGGGCGTCGCCCATGACCTCGCTCAAGCACGCCGGCATCCCCTGGGAGCTCGGCCTCGCCGAGACCCAGCAGACGCTGCTCATGAACGGCCTGCGCGACCGCATCGTCGTCCAGGTTGACGGCCAGTTGAAGACCGGCCGCGACGTGGTGATCGCCGCCCTGCTCGGGGCCGAGGAGTTCGGGTTCGCGACGGCGCCCCTCGTCGTGTCGGGCTGCATCATGATGCGCGTCTGCCACCTCGACACCTGTCCGGTCGGCATCGCGACCCAGAACCCGAAGCTGCGCGAGCGCTTCGGCGGCAAGCCCGAGTTCGTGACGACGTTCTTCGAGTACATCGCGGAGGAAGTGCGCCAGCACCTCGCCGCCCTCGGGCTGCGCTCCATCGACGAGGCGGTCGGGCGTGGCGACCTCCTGGAGACCAAGGAGGCGGTGGCGCATTGGAAGGCCCGGGGCCTGGATCTCTCGCCGATCCTGGCCCAGGTGGACTCGCCCTACGACACGGCCCCCCGCCAGACCCGCCTGCAGGACCACCGGCTCGAAGCCGCGCTCGACCATCGCTTCATGGAGGCCTGCCGCCCGGCCATCGAAGAAGGCACCCGGGTCGAGGCCACCGTCGCCATCACCAACGTCGACCGCTCGGTGGGCACGCTCCTCGGATACGAGATCACCAAGCGCCGCGGCGGCGAGGGGCTGCCGGACGGCACGATCAACCTGATCTTCCGCGGCTCGGCCGGCCAGAGCTTCGGGGCGTTCGTCCCCCGCGGCGTGACCATGCGGCTGCACGGCGACGCCAACGACTACTTCGGCAAGGGCCTCTCGGGGGGCCGGTTGGTGTTGCGACCCCCCGAGGGATCCCCCTTCGCGGCCGAGGAGCAGATCATCGCGGGCAACGTCATCCTCTACGGCGCGACCGGGGGCGAGGCCTTCATCTCCGGACAGGTGGGAGAGCGCTTCTGCGTGCGCAACTCGGGCGCCATCGCCGTCGTCGAGGGCGTGGGCGACCACGGCTGCGAGTACATGACCGGCGGCCGGGTGGTCGTTCTCGGGCCGACCGGGCGCAACTTCGCCGCCGGCATGTCCGGGGGGATCGCCTTCGTTCATGACCCCGACCGCACCTTCGATCTGCGGGTCAACCACCAGATGGTGGCGGCGGCACCGGTGGGCGACGACGACGCCGACTGGTTGTGCTCGCTCGTCATCCGGCACGCCGAGGAGACGGGTTCGGCAGTCGCCCGGCGGCTGCTCGACGACTGGCCCTCGGCGATCGCCGACATGGTGAAGGTCATGCCACGCGACTACCGGCGGGTGCTCGAGGCCATCGAGCGGGCGAAGGCCGAGGGCACCTCGGTGGACGAGGCCGTCATGGCAGTGGCCCATGGGTAAGGTCACCGGGTTCATGGAGTTCGGCCGGGAGCTGCCCCGGCGACGGCCCGTCAAGGTGCGGGTCCGGGACTGGCACGAGGTCTACGAAACCTTCGACCCCGAGGCCGTCCAGCACCAAGGGGCGCGCTGCATGGACTGCGGCATCCCCTTCTGCCACGAGGGCTGCCCGCTCGGCAACCTCATCCCCGAATGGAACGACCTCGTGTACCGGGACGACTGGTCGACCGCCATCGAGCGCCTTCACGCCACCAACAACTTCCCCGAGTTCACCGGTCGGCTGTGCCCGGCGCCCTGCGAGGCGGCCTGCGTGCTCGGGATCAACTCGGACCCCGTCACGATCGAACGCATCGAGTACGAGATCGCCGAGCGCGCCTTCGAGGAGGGCTGGGTCACCCGGCAACTCCCGAGGGAGCGCACCGGCAAGCGGGTGGCGGTCGTGGGCTCGGGACCCGCGGGCCTCGCCTGCGCCCAGCAGCTCTGCCGCGCCGGTCACGACGTGGTGGTCTTCGAGCGGGCCGAACAGCCCGGCGGTCTGCTGCGCTACGGCATCCCCGAGTTCAAGATGGAAAAGCGCGTGCTCGACCGCCGCCTGGCCCAGCTGGTCGCAGAGGGCGTCCGGTTCCGCTGTTCGACCCTCGTCGGGCTGGCACCCGAGGGCGGCCCCGAGGGATCCCACGAGCCCGGCCTCGAGCGCGGGCTCGGGAGCGCCAACGGCCCGGAGGTCCAGGTCGTCTCGGCGCGAGAGCTCCGGGAGGAGTTCGACGCCATGGTCCTGGCCGGAGGCTCGACGGTGCCCCGAGACCTGCCGGTGACCGGCCGACACCTCCGGGGCGTGCATTTCGCGATGGAGTACCTGAAGCCGGCGAACCTCGTGCGAGAGGGGGCGCTCGCCGTCGCGCCAATCGACGCCAAGGGCAAGCACGTGATCATCATCGGGGGCGGGGACACCGGGGCCGACTGCCTCGGCACGGCCCATCGACAGGGGGCGGCCTCCGTCGAGCAGCTCGAGATCCTGCCCGAGCCGCCGGCCTCCCGAGCCCCTGACAATCCGTGGCCGACCTGGCCGACGATCCTCCGCACGTCCTCGGCGCACGAGGAGGGCGGGGAGCGGCAGTTCGCCGTCTCGACCACCGAGCTCGTCGACAACGGGTCGGGGGCCGTTGGGGCGCTCCGGGGTCAGCGCGTCGAGATCGGCTCGGACGGGGGTCGACCGACCTTCACCCCGGTGCCGGGCAGCGAGTTCGAGCTCCCGGCCGACCTCGTCCTCCTGGCGCTGGGCTTCACCGGGGCGGAGCGCCACGGGGTGGTGGGCGAGCTCGGGATCGCGTTGGCCCCGAACGGATCGGTGGCCGCCGACGCCGAGTGGGCGACCAATGTGGAGGGCGTGTTCGTCTGCGGGGACATGACGAGGGGCCAGTCGCTCATCGTGTGGGCCATCGCCGAGGGACGCTCGGCGGCGGCCAGCGTCGACCGCTGGCTCATGGGGGACTCGGCGCTCCCCGCACCGCTGCGCCCCGGCCAGCTCGCCCTTCGCTAGCCCGGAGGCCCACCCGCGTCAGGACATCACCGGCAGGACGTCGGCCAGCGCCCCGGTGGGCGCGACTCGCCCGGTCGCCTGGTGCACCCAGTCCTGGGCGGGCAGGCCACGAGCGAGCGCGACGAGGTCGGCCCGACGCGCCGAGAGCGCCTCGAGCAGTGCCTCGGCGGCAATCTCGAGCGCACCGGCGCGGGGGTTCACCGGCGGATTGAGGTCCCCGCCGTGGACGACCGCCTCGACGCAGCGGGTCCTCAGGTAGTCACCGAGCGCGATCGTCCCCTGGATCGTCGTCACCGAGACGGCCAGGTCGGCAGCGAGCAGCCCGGGCACCGCCCTTCGATAGCGGGACTCGAAGTCGAGGTCGGCGTGCGCGGAGCGCCGCGCCACAGCGTCGATCGTCTCACCCAACGCGCTCGTGCCGGCGAGGTTGGCGGCCAGCGAGAGGCGGCCGGCTTGCTCCGGCGCGGCCGTTTCGAGGAACCGCTCGAGGAGGGTCGGCTGGATCGCGAGATGGGCGACGACCTCGCGGTTGGTCCAGCCGGCGATCCTCGAGGGCGACTCGAGGTCGATCGAGCGGAGCGCAACGGCGATGCGCTGCCACTGGTCGACGAGCGCACCGGGCAACGAGTCGGCCCTCGCCATGCGAGCGGATCATAGGACCAGGTCCTCGTCCCACCGCCCCGGTGGTGCAGGGCCCGAGACCCTGCGGCGGGCGTGCCGCCGAATGCGTTACTCGCCGCCGGAGGACCCTGCGGCCTTCTTCCTTTCGGCCCGCAGCACCCGGCGGATGCTGAGCGGGAGGGCCACGGCCATGCCGAGGGGGAGCAGCCACCATGCGGGCACCGATGCGTGGGCCACGACCTTGGTGAGGGCCAACCCGGCGACGACGAACGCTGCGATCCGCCAGTCGTCCCCGACCACGAAGTCGTACCAGAAGGCCAGGAACTGCCTGAGCCGGCGCATCATCCTCATTCCACCTCGCTCGCCGCGGCCAACGCCGTGGGCGCGCCCACGCGGGAGCGCAAGATGGCCGCGATCGCGAGGGCGAACAACGCGTACAGCGGGATCAGGGCGAGGAGTGCGGCGTCGCTGCCCGGCCAGTGCGCGCCGGCACCCTCGGCCCCCCAGAAGGTGCCGAACCCCGTCAGCATGACGCCCACCACGAACTTCATCGTGTTCTCGGGCACGCGGGCGAGGGGGGCCCGGATTGCGACGCCGAGCGCCACCACCACAACGACGGCCGCCCCGGCGGCCACGGCGGCCAGGCCGATGTCGTGCTGGTTGCTCCCGAAGGTCAAGACGATGAAGGCAACCTCGAGGCCCTCGAGCACGACCCCCTTGAACGAGAGGGTGAAGGCGTACCAGTCATGGACGATCCCGACCCGCCTTCCCTCGGCGGCACGAGCGGCCGCCAGCTCCTTGTCGAAGATCGCCTGCTCGTCGTGGAGGGCCTTGTGGCCGCTCGCCCTTAGGACCGCCTTGCGCAACCACTGCAGCCCGAAGACGAGGAGGAGCCCGCCCACGACGAGGCGAAGCCACTGCAGGGGGATGGCGGTGAGCGCAGGGCCGAGCGCACCGGTGACGAGCGCCAGAACGAGCAGACCACCGACGACCCCGGCGATCGCCGAGCGCCAGTCCCGGGCGGTCCCAGCCGCCAGCACGATCGTGGTCGCCTCGACCGCTTCCACGGCGCAGGCCAGGAACACCGCGACAAACAGGGCGCCGCTGCTCACCTCTCCGAGGTCTCCTTCGAGGGTCCGCCCGGCCCGAGGCCGGGCAATGGAGGGAACTAACCGTGGTTAGATTACTGGCGTCACAGGCTTGCCGCCATCACCCTTGTCAAGCCCGGGACAGGGCCGCCGCCGAGCGGTGCGCGCGGCCGAGGCCGGGCGACGGTGCCGCCAGAGTGCGCGCGATCCCACGGGTCCTGGCCGGCGGTGCGCCGAGGCAGCACAATCGCGGCATGGAGCGACCGGGCAACGTCGGCCCCCGACCCTGGCTCGTGCTGGTGTACAAGGTCCCCTCGGAGCCCACCCGGCTCCGTGCGACCGTCTGGCGCCGGGTGAAGGGGATGGGGGCCGTCTACCTGCAGAGCGGCGTGGCGACGTTGCCGGATTCCGCATCCTCCGAGCGCGCCCTGCGGATGCTCCGTCACGAGATCATCGAGATGGGCGGGACCGCCGCCCTGCTGTCGGCATCCGCACTGGTCGGCGACGACGAGATCACGGCCAAGTTCAACGCGGCGCGCAACGACGAGTACGAGGAGATCGTCGATCGCTGCCAGGACTTCCTCGAGCAGGTGGCCAAGGAGGTGCGGGCGAAGCACTTCACCTTTGCCGAGTTGGAGGAGAACGAGGTCGACCTGGCCAAGCTGCGCGGCTGGTTCGCGAAGGTGGAGGAGCGCGACGTGCTCGGGGGGTCGGGACGCCCCGAAGCGCTGAAGGCGCTGGAGGAGTGCGCGGCGGCGATCGACGACTACGCCAACCGGGTCTACGTGGAGGAGTCCGACGAGCTGTGACGCCGTCGCGCCCCGCCCGCGGGGCGCGACGGCGAGCCGGGTCGCTCCGGCGGCGTCACGGGCGCGGGGGAAGCGGCGGGGGGCGCCGTGAGGGTCGGGTGGCGGGATCGGGGGGCGACGCCGCCGGACGAAGCTCGAGCAGCGCCGACAACTCGACGAGGGCTCGGTCGAGCTGTGGGTCCTCGCCGGCGGGCCAGGCCTGGGGTGGGATCGGCACCTCGATGTCCGGATCGACCCCGTGGTTTTCCACCTCCCAGCCCAGATCCTCGAACCAGAACGCGTACCGGGGCTGGGTGACCCGGGTCCCGTCCACGAGCGAGTAGCGGCCGTCGATCCCGATGACCCCACCCCACGTGCGGGTGCCGATCACCGGCCCGAGCCGGCGCAGCTTGATCGCAGCGGTGACGATGTCGCCGTCGGAGCCGGCCTGCTCGTTCACGACCGCGACGAGGGGCCCGCGGGGGGCGTCGGCCGGATAGGTCTCGGCGTTGTGGTGCCGGACGATGTCCCACCCGAGGACGGTGCGCGCCAGCTTCTCGACCACGAGCTGGGAAACGTGGCCCCCGGCGTTGTCTCGCAGGTCGACGATGAGCGACTCCCGGGCGACCTCGACGCGCAGGTCGCGATGGAGCTGCGCCCAGCCGTTGCCCATCATGTCGGGGACGTGCAGGTAACCGGCCCGTCCGGCGGTCGCCGCATGGACGGCCGAGCGACGGTCGGCCACCCACGCCTGGTAGCGCAGCGGGCGCTCGTCGGAAAGGGGCGTCACCACGACGTCGCGTCGCTGGCCGTCGATCCCCTCGACGCCGAGCGCGACCGGTCGATTCGCCGCACCCACGAGGGCGGCCGCCGGCCCGAACCGCGGATCGACCTCCACGCCGTCGACCGCGACGATCGCCTCGCCCACGGCGACCGAGGCGCCCGGGGCGAGGAGCGGGGCGCGGGCGGCCGGGACCGAGGACTCGCCGGGCAGCACCGCCCGGACCCGCCAGCGGCCGTCCTCTCCTCTTGCCAGGTCGGCCCCGAGGAGCCCGAGCCGGCGCAGCTCGTCGACCGGGCGTGCCGGCGGCTCCTCGTACGCGTGCGACGACCCGAGCTCGCCCTGGACCTCCCAGAACAGCTCGGAGAGCTCGCTGCGGGTGGAGATCCGGGCCACGAGGGGGCGGTACCGGGCCACCACGCCCGCCCAGTCGACGTCGGCCATGTCCTCGATCCAGAAGTGGTCGCGCATGAGGCGCGCCGCCTCGTCGAACATCTGGTGCCACTCGAGCATCGGGTCGACCTGCAGCCGGATCCGCCCGGTGTCGACGTCGACGCGCTCGGAGGCCCCCTCGCCCCCCGGCGCGGGCGGCTCGACCCGCGCGGTGGACGGGGCGACGAAGAGGCTCTCGCCGTCGATCACCACGACCGACTTCCCGTCGCCGGTCACCTCGACCGAGCGAGCCGAGTCGGCGAGGGTGAGCTGGCGTCGCCTGCCGAAGTCATAGCGGACCAGTGTCGGCTTGGCCACCTCGGCGTCCGGCTTCGCCCGCTCGTCGCCGAGGACCCCCACCAGCGGCTCGTTGATCCAGAGAAGGCCACCCTCGGCCGCCCGAAGCTGGCGGTAACGGGCGGCGGGCACCGGCACCGCCACCACCCGCTCGGCGAGGTTCTCGGGGTCGACGACGACCAACGGGATCGGCGGCGGGTGCCCATCGTGGTCGTCTTCGTGTCCGGCATCGGCGTCGTCCCCGGGACGAAGGGCCCGCCCCTCGAGCTCGGCGCCGAAGGGGGAGGGCGTCGAGGAGGCGAGCGCCACCACATATGGCCGGGTCGCAGCGGGGAAGAAGAGGTCAAAGACGTGGCTGTCGTAGACGGGGTCAAAGGTGCGGGCCGACAGGAAGGCGAGATAGCGGCCATCGAGCGTGAACACCGGGTCGTGGTCGTCGAAGCGCATCGGGGTGACCTCGAGGATGTCGCGGGACCCCTCGCCCTGCACCCGGGCCATGCGGATCTGGCGTAGTGGCTCGGGTCCGGCGTGCGACCAGGCGAGCCACGACGAGTCCGGGGAGAACGACAGCCCGCTCGGGTTGTCGTCGAGCGACTGGTCGATCTGGGTGATCGTTCCCGACGCGGCTTCGACGACCACCACCCGACCGTCGTGGGTGGCGACCCCGAGAAGCGCCCCGTCGGGAGAGGCCGAGAGCTCGAGGACCCGGCCGAGCCGGCCGGCACCGATGCGCACCCGTTCCCCAGAATCCCGGCCGAGGACGGCCCCGATCTCGATCGCGTCCTCTCCATCGGCGTCGGTGACCCATGCGACGCGCTCGGATCCAAGGACGCGGGGGAGCCTCGCCCGTACCGGCCCCCCGCCGCCGAGCACCCGGGCCGGACCGTCACGATGCGTGAGCCAGACGATCGAGCCCCGGACCTCGACCGCACTGGCCCGGCCGGTTCGCTCCGGGGCGACCTCGCCCAGATGCTCCGAGGCCCGGATCGGGAAGGCGGTGGCCCCGCTGCGGGCGCCGCCGAGCTCGACCTCGATGCGCCGGGGCGTGGAGACAGGGGAGAGGTCCTCGACGAGGTAGAGGTCGCCGGCGCACTGATAGGTGAGCCGGGCGCCGTCGCTGTGCGCGGCCCGCGCGTAGAACTCGGCGTGGTCACTGTGGCGCCGGAGGTCCGAACCGTCGGGGAGGACCGAGTAGACGTTGCCCACGCCCTCGTGGTCCGACACGAAGACCACTCGTCCCTCGATCCAACCGGGGTCCTCGAGCTGCCCGTCGAGCCCGCCCAAGAAGCGCTCGAAGGCACCCGACCCGGCGACGTCGATCCATAGCTTTGCCGCCGTGCCGCCGCGGTAGCGCTTCCATGACGCGCCGCGCGACGGGCTCTGGTCGCGCCCGAGCACCACCGCGCCGTCCGGCCCGGCGGCGAACCCGGTGATGGGCCCGTATCCGAGCCGCTCCGCCGGCCCGCCGTCCGCCGGTACCGCGTACGCCCAGGTCCGGCTCCGGAACGGCTCACCGACCGCGCTGATGACCAGCACCTCGTCCTCGTTGCGCCACCCGATGACCCTCGTGAAGGGGTCGCCCCAGTAGGTGATGCGCCGTGCCGGGCCGCCATCGAGCGCGACCACGTAGGCCTCGGGCGCCCCGTCGCGGCGCCCGGTGTAGGCGACGGCCCGGCCCCCCGGCGAGAGACGCAGGTTGGACACCGGCTCGTGGTCCGCGCTGAGGCGCCGGGCCGTCGGCGTCGAGATGGAGACGATCCAGACGTCGTCGTCGCAGGCAAAGGCGAGGAGGTCCCCCGCGATGGTGGGGAAGCGGAGGAACGGGCGCTCGGCGATCACCGCCCGACCGTATCTGGCGGTGATCGCCGGCCGCCCCCAGGGCGGACTGTCGCCTTGATGACGACGTCGTCTCGATGGCCGTCCGGGGCGCCGGGAGCTTGGTGGCCGGTGCTCTCGGCCGCGCTCGTCGAGTCGCTCGACGCCGCCCGAGCCCCCGGTCATCCCGGGCGGGTGGCGCCCACGAAGTCGCTCCAATCGCCGGGCTCCTCGCGCACGAACGCACCGGTGTGCGGCGCGTCGATGATCTGACCATCCCCCACGTAGATGCCCACGTGCTCGACTGCTGCCGGCGAGGTGCCGTAGAAGAGGAGGTCACCGGGCTCCACTGACGCACCGCTTTGGACCCGCGGCCCGGCGTCGAACTGGTCCTGGGCGACCCGGGGGAGCGAGATCCCCGCGGAGCGGTAGGCGGCCTGGGTGAGCCCCGAGCAGTCGAACCCGCCGGGCCCGGTCCCGCCCCACCGATAGGGGTCGCCGAGCGCCCCGGCGGCGAAGGCCAGTGCGCTCGCAGCGTCGGCCGGCATCGCCGGCTCGGCGGCGAGCGCCTGGGCCAGTACCAGCACGGTGTCGACGTACGCGCCCGAGTGGTTGTAGTCGAAGATGGCCGTGGCGAGCGTGGTCGGTCGGCCGGCCCCGTTCACGCACAGCATGTTCGCAGCGCTATAGATCGCGTCGACCGGGTCGTAGGGGGAGGGGGGCACGACCCCGCCCGGGCCCACCACCCCGTAGGCGGCGAAGGTCGCCGGCTCGAACTGCATCGGTCCCTCGGCGCCGGCGAAGTTCGCACCGCTCGCCACGCCGGGGGCGCTCGATCGCCCGCTGTCGCTCTCGACGCGCCCGATAGCCGCGAGCACCGACCACGGCAGCCCCGGACAGGTGCCCGCCGCACCCTCGTCGATCAGCTCCCAACCCGCCGGCACCGCCGGTCCCCGGTCGCCACCCGCTGCGATCGCGCCCCCGCCGGCGCCCGAACCGCCGAGCGCGGCCACACAACCCCCGAGGAGGACCGCGAACCCCATGCATGCACCGATCACGAAGAGCGCCAAGCCGCCCATGCACCCCAACGGTCGGCGACCCGCGGGCGCCGGCACCGGAGAGGGCCGGCGCCCCAGGTACGCTCGTCAGGCCACTTGGAGAACCGCCGAGTCGCGGGGGAGGACATCGATGCGCAGCACCATGCAGGAGGTCCCGCTCCTCATCAGCCACATCCTTCGCCATGGCCAGGAGGTCCACGGGGACAGCGAGGTGGTCACCGTCATGGACGAGGGCTACCGGAGCGCCACCTTCGCCGAGGTCGGCTCCCAGGCCGAGCGGCTGGCGAAGGCGCTGCGGCGCCTCGGCGTGGGCGATGGGGACCGAGTCGGCACCTTCACGCCGAACAGCCAGGAGCACCTTGTGGCGTACCTCGCCGTCCCCTCGATGGGGTCGGTCCTCCACACGCTCAACATCCGGCTCTTCCCCGAGCAGCTGAGCTACGTCACCAACCACGCCGAGGACAAGGTGATCATCGCCCACGCCTCGGTCCTTCCCCTGCTGGCCAACGTCTGGGACGACCTGAAGACCGTCGAGCACCTGATCGTCGTGGGCGAGGGGGACACCGAGCGCTTCGGCACCGTGCACCCCTTCGACGAGCTGCTCGCGGCCGAGGAGCCGCGCTACGACTGGCCCGAGCTGGACGAGCTGGACGCGGCAGCCATGTGCTACACGAGCGGCACCACGGGCAACCCCAAGGGGGTCGTGTACTCGCATCGCTCCACCTTCTTGCACACCATGGCCCACGTCTCGGCGTCCTCGATCGGCATGACCGACCGGGACCGACTGCTCGTGATCGTGCCGATGTTCCACGCAAACGCCTGGGGCACCCCCTACAGCTGCTGGATGGTGGGCGCCGACCTGGTCATGCCGCAGTCCTTCGTCCAGGGCGAGCGCCTGCTCAAGATCATCGAGGACCAGCGGGTCACCCTCTCGTGCGGCGTGCCCACCGTCTGGAACGACATGCTGCGCGCGCTCGCCGCCAACCCGGCGGCCGACCTGAGCTCGCTGACCTCGGTCACCTGCGGCGGCTCGGCGGTGCCGAGGGCCTTGATCGAGGCCTTCGCCGAACGGGTCGGGGCCGAGATGTTCCAGGGCTGGGGGATGACCGAGACCAGCCCGCTCGCGGCGTTCGGACGGCCGCCGGCCGATTGCCCGCCCGAGGAGGAGATCGACTACCGGGTGAAGGCCGGGCGGGTCGTCCCCGCCGTCGAGGTGCGGGTGGTCGGCGACGACGGCTCGATCCTCCCGAACGACGGCGAGGCGGTGGGCGAGTTCGAGATCCGGGGGCCCTGGGTGACCGCCTCCTATTACAAGGACGATGACCCCGCCCGCTTCCACGACGGCTGGCTGCGCACCGGCGATGTGGGGAGCCTCGACGGACGCGGCTACATGACGATCTCGGACCGCACGAAGGACGTCATCAAATCCGGCGGCGAGTGGATCTCCTCGGTCGAGATCGAAGGGCTCGTGATGGGGCATCCCGACGTCTTCGAGGCGGCGGTCATCGCGGTGCCCGACGAGCGCTGGGACGAGCGTCCGCTCGTCTGCGTGGTGGCCAACGAGGGCGCGTCGTTGGACGCCGGGGAGCTTCGCGACTTCCTCTCCGACAAGGTGGCCCGCTGGCAGTTGCCCGAGCGTTGGGCCTTCGTCGGCACGGTCCCCAAGACCTCGGTCGGCAAGTTCGACAAGAAGGTGCTGCGCGCCCAGTACGCCGAGGGCGACCTCGAGGTGATCACCCTCGGGCACCCGTCGCCTTGAGCGCGAGCGACGATCCGCTCGTCGCCTTGGCCCAGCGGGTGCGGGTCCTGGCCGAGGAGCTCGCCGACCTCGCCCTCGACCGCCTGTTCGACGCCACCGAGCGAGGGGCCGGAGACCCCAAGGTGAAGTCGGCCGAGGAGCGCCGCCTCACCCGGGCCGCCCGGGCCCTCGAGAAGGCGGCGGCCGACCTCGAGGCGCTCGGTCCCCTCGAGGACTAGGGACGCCCCGGGGCGGCCGGAACCACCAGGCGGTTGAGCGCGTCGATCAGCTGGCGCAGCCGCCCGTAGTGGACGCGGTCGAAGCGCAGTGCGACCCGCTGGAGCTCGAGCAGGTCGCGATCGGAGCGCTCGGGCGGGAACGGCGAGGCCAGCCTGATCGAGCCGGCAGAGACGATGTCACCGAACTCTGCGTTGAGCTCGGCCAGCTCCCGTTGGTTCGGGGCCACCTGGAGCCGCAGGACGAGCAGGTCGCCAACCCATCGGCACGAGTGGTAGTTGCAGTAGAAGTCGAGCACCTCGCGGGCCGCGTCCTCGACGCTCGTCACGATGCGATACAGGCACAGGTCGTCGGGCGAGATGTACCCCGGGCCGCTCGAGAGCTCCTCGACGAACTCCCGCCAGTGGTTCCAGTACGAGCCGCCCGGGGTCTCGACCAGGACGACCGGCGCCGGCTCGGCCTTCCCGGTCTGGAGCAGCGTCAGCAGCTCGTAGCACTCGTCGAGCGTCCCGAAGCCACCGGGGAGCACCGCGTAGCCATGGGACTCCTTGATCAACATCAGCTTGCGGGTGAAGAAGTAACGCATCTCGACGAGCTTGGGGTCCTGGGCGATGAACGGGTTGGCGCCCTGCTCGAAGGGGAGCCTGATGTTGACGCCGAAGGAGTGCTCGGCGCCGGCGCCCTCGATGCCGGCGGCCATGATGCCCGGGCCGGCGCCGGTGACGACCATCCATCCCGCGCCGGCCAGATGCGAGGCGAGATCCCGGGCGAGCATGTACACGGGGTCGGCGGGGCGCGTCCTCGCCGAGCCGAACATCGTGAGCTTGCGGACCGACCGGTACGGGCTGAACACCCTGAAGGCCTCGGTCATCTCGGCCAGCGCGGCATCGGCGATCTTGAGGTCGCCGGCGCTCGTGCCCTCCCGGGTCATCGACCAGATCGACGAGAGCATCGAGCGCAGCAGGTTGGCCTGGCTGCGCGACAGCTGGCGCCCGCCGGCGATGGCGTCGAGCGCCGACTCGATGACGCCCTGATCGGGCCGCTCGACGGGGGCCCCGGTCGGCGGGACCGTGGCGAGCGGGGTCGGCTCGGGGCCACCCGAGGACGCCGCCCGCTCGGCCTTCGACTCTCCCTCGGCGCTCACGCGCCCGTTAGCGTTCCCGGCCGCCCGTAGAGAGTGGAGCGCTGGACCAGCGGGCGTCCAAGCGCGGACAGCATGTCGGCCATCGCCTCCACCTCCAGGCGCTGGCCGTGGGTGGCCCCGGCGGCCCGGGAGATGTTCTCGTCCATGAGCGTGCCGCCGACGTCGTTCGCCCCGGCCGCCAGGATCTGGCGCGCGCCCTCGAGCCCCATCTTCACCCAGCTGACCTGGATGTTGTCGATGGAGCCGCGATATGCGATCCGGCCCACCGCGTGCATGAGCAGCGCCTCTCGGAAGGTGGGCCCCCTCCGGGCCCGGCGCTGGAGGTAGATGGGGGTCGCCATGTGGACGAAGGGGAGGGGCACGAACTCGGTGAATCCGCCGGTCTCGCGCTGCAGGGCGCGGGTGGCCACGATGTGCCGGGCCCACGAGCGGGGCTGCTCGATCGAGCCGAACATGATCGTCACGTTCGAGCGCAGCCCCACCGAGTGCGCCGCCCGGTGCGCCTCGAGCCACTGCTCGGTCGAAATCTTGTCGGGGCAGAGCACGGCGCGCACCTCGTCGTCGAGGATCTCGGCCGCCGTCCCGGGGAGCGTCTTCAGCCCGGCGTCGCGCAGGAGCGCGAGGTACTGGGCGAGGTCCACCCCCGAGCGCCTCGCGCCCTCGGTCACCTCGAGGGCGGTGAACGCGTGGATGTGGATGCGCTCGGAGCCGGCCCGCACCGCCCTCAGCACCTCGAGGTAGTAGTCGCCGTCGAAGTTCGGGTGGATCCCCCCCTGCAGGCAGACCTCGGTGGCGCCCTCGTCCTCGGCCTCGGCCACCCGCCGCGACACCTCGTCGAGCTCGAGCAGGTAGGGGGCGCCGCGCAGGTTGAGCGACAGCGGGCCCTTGGAGAAGGCGCAGAACTTGCAGCGGAACGTGCACACGTTGGTGTAGTTGATGTTGCGGTTGATGACGAAGGTCACCTCGTCGCCCACGGTCTCGCGGCGCAGCTGGTCCGCCAGCTCGGCGACCGCGAGGACGTCGCGCCCTCGGGCCGAGAACAGCGTGACGATCTCGTCCTCGCCGACCTCCTGGCCCGCCTCGACCCCGGCGAGCACCTCGCCCACCGCGCCGGTCGCCCGCGCCCGGGTCGCCGTCCGGCCCGCCGGTTCGAGCAGGGTGGGCGGCGCGATCTCCCCGCCCGAGACCCAGGCGCAGTCCCGGGCCAGGCCCTCGGCGTCGGATGCGTCGAGGACGAAGAAGCGCATGGCCTCGTCGATCCAGCGCTCGGGGTCGAGCGCGAACCGCGGATAGATGGTCAGCCGGGGGACGAGCGTGTGGCCGGCCGCCTCGGTCATCGCCTCGAGGCGCTCGAGGGCCGGCCACGGGCGCTCCGGGTTCACATGGTCGGCCGTGACCGGCGACACGCCGCCCCAGTCGTCAATCCCGGCCGCGAGCAGCGGCGCGAGGTCGTCGGAGAGGTTGGGTGGCGCCTGGAGGTGGATCTCGGGAGAGAGCACGAGGCGGGCCGCCGCGATCGACCAGCGGAACTCCTCGTCGTCGCAGGGCGCCGAGCGGAACATCGCCGTCCCCGCCTTGGGCAGGAAGTTCTGGACGATGACCTCCTGGACGTGGCCGTGGCGCCGGTGCGACTCGGCGATCGCCACGAGCGAGGCGATGCGGTCGGCCCGGGTCTCGCCGATGCCGACGAGGATCCCCGTGGTGAAGGGGATCCCGAGCTCGCCGGCGGCCTCGAGGGTCGCCAGCCGGCGGGCCGGCTCCTTGTCGGGCGAGCCGCGGTGGGCCTCGAGCCCCTCGGCCAGCGACTCGAGCATCATCCCCTGGCTGGCCGCGACCGGGCGCAGCACCGCCAGCTCGTCGGCGTACAGGGCGCCGGCGTTGGCGTGCGGGAGGAGACCGGTCTCGCGCACCACCGCCTCGCACATCGCCACCAGATACTCGACCGTCGAGCCGTAGCCCTCGGCCGCCAGCCACTCGGCGGCGGCCGGATAGCGCAGCTCGGGCCGCTCGCCGAGGGTGAAGAGCGCCTCCCGGCACCCGGCGGCCCGCCCGGCCTCGGCGATGGCCAGCACCTCGTCGCGGGTGAGGTAGGGGCGCTCGAGGCGGGCCGGCGGCTTGGCGAAGGTGCAGTACCCGCAGCGGTCGCGGCACAACATGGTGAGGGGGATGAAGACCTTGGGGGAGTAGGTGACCCGCCGTCCGTGGTGTGCGTCGCGCACCACCCTCGCCCGGGCCGCCAGCTCGTCGGCCCCCGCCCCGAGGAGCGCCGACGCCTCGATCCCGTTCATGTCGGTCCCCCCTTGAAGGCCGCCCGGTCCACCAGCCAACGCACCTCGGCCGAGGCGACCCGGCCGGCCGGAAGGTTCTCACCCTCGCACAGGCGCTCGACCGCCTCGTGCTTCTCGGCACCCGACACGGTGAAGAGCGCGCAGCGCGCCGAGTCGATGAGCCGATAGGTCACCGACAGTCGCCGGTGCGCGTTGCGGCCGTTGGGGTCCTCGGTCGCCACGCAGAGCCGGTCGTCGACCTCGAGGCTCGGGGCCAGCGGGAAGAGCGATGCGGTGTGCCCGTCGGGGCCGAGGCCGAGGTGGATCACGTCGATCCCACCGCGCCCGAGGAGCCCGCCGAGGACGGCGTCGTACTCGGCGGCGCAACGCTCGGGCTCGAGCTCGGTCGGCATCGGGGTGAAGGATCCCACGCGCGCCAGCTTGTCGACGAGGTGCTCGCGGACGAGGCGCTGGTTGGCGTCGGGGTCCTCGGCCGGGACCACCCGCTCGTCGCCCAGGTAGAGGTCGACGAGCGACCAGTCGATCGACTCGGACCCCGCCACCTCGTCGTAGCAGGCGGCGGCGGTCGAGCCCCCCGAGAGCAGCACCACGAAGCGATCGCCGGGCCGCGACGCGAAGCGCTCCTCGAGCGCGGCCGCGAAGGCCCCCGGCACGTCCTTCACCGGCTCGCTCGCAGCGAGGAGCCCGGCGGCCCGGCCCATCACAGCGAGGGATCCCGCCACGCGTCCCCGGAGCGCTCGAGCAGGAGGCTCGCGATGCGCGGCCCCCAGGTCCCGGCGTTGTAGAAGTGCAGGCCCCCGCCGGGCTCGGCCCAGGCCTCGAGGTAGGGGTCCACGATCCGCCAGGCCTGCTCGACCTCGTCGGTGCGGATGAACAGGGTCGGGTCGCCGGACATCGCATCGAACAACAGCCTGGTGTAGCCATCCATGCCCGTTTCGTGGATGGCCTGCTCGTAGCCGAAGTCCATCGAGACCGACTGCACCCGGAACGCCTCGCCCGGGACCTTGGCCCCGAAGTGCAGCGAGATGCCCTCGTGGGGCTGGATCCGCAGCACGAGGACGTTGGGCCGCAGGTCCCGGGAGAGCGCCCCCTCGAAGGCGAGGAAGGGCACCTCGTGGAACATCATGGAGATCTCGGTCACCCGGGCCGGGAGGCGCTTGCCGGTCCGGACGTAGACCGGCACCCCGGCCCAGCGCCAGTTGTCGACGTGCATGCGGAGCGCGACGTAGGTCTCGGTCTCGCTCGCGGGGTCGACGCCCTCCTCGTCGCGGTACGCGACGACCGGGCTCTGGTCGACCACTCCCGCGCCGTACTGGCCCCGGACCGCCTTGTCGACCGCCTCGTCGGGGGAGGGGATGTCGATCGCCCGGAGCAGCTTCACCTTCTCGTCGCGGACGTGCTCGGCGTCCACCCCGGTCGGCGGCTCCATCATGGTGAGTGCGAGCACCTGCATGACATGGTTCTGGACGATGTCGCGCAGCGCGCCGGCGGTCTCGTAGAAGCCGCCGCGGTGCTCGACGCCGATGGACTCGGCCACGGTGATCTGCACCTGCTCGACGTAGCGGCGGTTCCAGATCGGCTCGAAGATGGCGTTGGCGAAGCGCAGCGCCAGCACGTTCTGGACCGTCTCTTTGCCCAGGTAGTGGTCGATGCGGAAGACCTGCTCCTCGTCGAATGCCCGATGGACCTGGGCGTCGAGCTCGAGCGCGCTCTTGAGGTCGCGCCCGTAGGGCTTCTCCACCACCAAGCGGACGAAGCCGCCTCCCTCGCCCGGCTGGTTGCAGCCCTCCTTGGCAAGCGCCTCGGCCACGAGCGCGAACACCTCGGGGATGGTTGCCAGGTAATAGACGCGGTTGCCGGCGGTGCCGAGCTTCTCGTCGGACTCGGCCAGGACCTCCTTCAGCCGGTCGAAGGTCTCGCTCGAGGCGTACTCACCGGAGACGTAGCGGAAGCGCCCGACCAAACGGGCCCATGCCGATCCGCCGCTCGGGTCGGCCTTCCGCGCGACCTCCTGGAACTCCTCGTCGCTCCACGCCGTACGCGCCACGCCGATCACGCAGAACCCGTCGTTCAGGCGACCGCGGTTGGCGAGCTCGGCCAGCGCCGGGAGGATCTTGCGCGCCGTCAGGTCCCCCGAGGCGCCGAAGATCACAAGCGCGAGCGGGGGTGGCGTCGCGGCGACCTTGGTCGCCACCGGCGAGACGTCGGGCATCGACCCCTCAGTTTCTCGGCGTGGAGGTCTCGAGCCCCGGCTGCCCCGATTCGAGGGTGACCGCGTGGCCGCCAAACTGGTTGCGCAGCGCGGCGAGCAGCTTGTTGGCGAACGAGTCCTGCTCGCGCGAGGCAAAGCGCGTGTAGAGAGCGGCCGAGATGGCAGGCGCCGGCACGGCGCGGGCGATCGCTTCTTCGACGGTCCAGCGGCCCTCGCCCGAGTCGGTGACCGCCCCCTTGATGTCCTCGAAGCCGCTCCCCGGACGCAGCGCCCGTTCGGTCAGCTCGAGCAGCCAGCTGCGCACGACCGACCCGTAACGCCAGATCGACGCGATCTCGTGCAGGTCGAGCTGGAACTCCTCGGCGGCCCCCATGATCTCGAAGCCCTCGGCGTAGGCCTGCATCAGGCCGTATTCGATGCCGTTGTGCACCATCTTCACGAAGTGGCCGGCACCGACCGGGCCGACGTGCGCATACCCGCCCTCGGGGGCGAGCGATCGCAGGGCCGGCTCGACGACCGCCACTGACTCCTCGGTGCCGCCGACCATGAGGCAGTAGCCCTCGGTCAGGCCCCACACCCCGCCCGAGGTGCCAGCGTCAACGAAGCCGATGGCCTTCTCCGCCAGGCGCTCGGCGGTGACCTTGGCGTCCTTGTAGTTCGAGTTCCCACCGTCGACGATGACGTCCCCGGCCTCGAAACGTTCGGCGAGGGCGGCGATGGTCGAGTCGGTGGCCTTGCCGGCGGGGACCATGACCCAGGCGGCCCGGGGCGGCTCGAGCTTGGCCGCCACCTGGTCGAGGTCGTCGGCGACGATGGCGCCCTTGGCACCGGCCGCCTTGCGGGCGTCGGGGGACAGGTCGAACGCGACGACCTCGTGCCCGGCGCCGATCAGGCGTTCGGTCCTGTTGGCGCCCATCTTGCCGAGCCCGACCATGGCAATTCTCATGTGTCCTCCTCCCGGTCGTCGCCGACCGTATCTCGCGGGCCCGGGGGCCCGATCAGGCGATCTCGGCGAGGTCGTCGACGGCGACCCGGAGCACCCGCCGACCGTGGGCGAGCAGGCTCTGGTGGTCGCCGATGGACTGCGCGGCGATGAGCGTGGCGAAGTCGTAGGCCTTGGAGGGGATCGGCACCTGGGGCGCGTCGCCCCGTCGGACGATCTGGAGGGCCACGACCGAGTTTGGGCCGCCCTTGTGCAGCTGGCCGGTCGAGTGCAAGAACCGAGGACCGTACCCGACGGTCACCGGCGCGCCGCCCAGTCGGTCGCGCACCTTCCTGCGCAATGCGTGGAGCGCCGCGTCCTGGCCGTAGGGGAGGTAGGCCTGGAGCGAGACGTAGTCGCCCGGGGCACACTGCGACTCGAGCCAACCGAGCGCCTCGCCCGGGTCCGACTCCTCGAGGGTGGGCAGGGGGAGCGAGTCGAGCACCTTGTTCGTGTTGGCCTTGGACTCGGCGACGTTGGGCTCGTCGAAGGGGTCGATGCCGAGCACGTGCCCGGCGATCGGGATGGCCAACTCGAAGCGGTAGAACTCCTCGGCGAGGTCCTGGGCCGTTCTCGGTGAGAGCTCGATCACGTGGCGGTCGGCGCCCGACTCGGGCTCGGTGGTCGGTACCGGGATACACCCCGTGGCGCGCTTGCCGGTCGATTCGGCGATCAGTTGCTCGACCCAGAGGCCGAAGGCCGCGAACGCCTCGGGCACGACGATCGTGACCTTGTCCCGCCCGGCCCGAGCCGCCTGGCCCATCGCCGCGCCGAGCGCCACCGCCTCCTCGAGGTCCGCGCCGAGGGCGCGCTCGCACAGCTCGGCGACGTCATAGCCGATGAGGGCGGCGGGCACCATCCCGAAGTAGGACATGACCGAGTAGCGGCCCCCGATGTCAGGGCGGTTCTCGAACACCCGGTGAAAGCCGCGCTCGTGGCCGAGGGTCGCGAGCTGGGTGCCGGGGTCGGTGATCGCGGCGAAGCGGGCGCCGTCGCCCACCTTGGACCACGCGTGCTCGAAGAGCACGTTGGGCTCGAGGGTCGTGCCCGACTTGGAGGACACGAGCACGAAGGCGTCGGAGAAGTCGAGGTGCTCGACGGTGCTCGGATCGGTCGTGTCGCAGACCTCGAGAGTCCGCCCTACCGCGGGTCCGCCCAGCGCGCGCACGGCCTGGAGGACGGCGGGACCGAGGGAGGAGCCGCCCATGCCGAGCAGGATCACCCGGGACTGCTCGACCGAGGAGGCCCAGGCGGCGAGGTCCTTCGCCTGGGCCGACATCTCCCGGGGCACCTCCAGCCAGCCGAGCCGGTTGGACGAGACGTTCCCCTCGGGCCACAGGGTCGGGTCCCGCCCGACGAGACGCGACGCGAGCCCGTCGCCGCCGCTCACTTCGAGGCCCCGAGGGCCGCGGCCTTGTCACTCAGGGTCTGGAGCAGCTCGTCGAAGGACTTGGCGAAGGCGTCCACACCCTCGATCTCGAGCGTCGCCGTCACGTCCTCGATGTCGATGCCGACCTCGCCCAGGCGGGCGAGGACGGCCTGGGCCGCCTCGGGAGCCGCGTCGAGCGTCCGGGCGAGCGTCCCGTGGTCGTCGAAGGCGTCCAGGGTGCCCTCGGGCATCGTGTTGACCGTCGAGGGCCCGATCAGGCTGTCGACGTAGAGGAGGTCGGGGTAGGCGGGGTTCTTGGTGGAGGTCGAGGCCCACAGCGGGCGCTGGACCTGGGCGCCCTTCGCCCGCAGGGCCTCCCAGCGCTCGCCCGAGAAGGCCCGCATGAAGTGCTGGTAGGCGACCTGGGCCTGGGCCACCGCCGCCTTGCCCCGAAGGGCCAGGATCTCCGGGTCGCCCTCGGGCCCGCCGGCCAGCGCCTCGAGGCGGCGGTCGATCTCGGTATCGACCCGGCTCACGAAGAACGACGCCACGCTCGACACCGAGCTCAGGTCGTCGTGCCCCGCCGCCGCGTAGGCCTCCAGCCCCGAGAGGTAGGCCTCGATCACGTCGTCGTAGCGGGGAAGGCCGAAGATGAGCGTCACGTTGATGCTCCGGCCCTCGCCGATCAGCCGGCGGACGGCCGGCACCCCCTCGGCGGTGCCGGGGACCTTCACGAGCAGGTTGGGGGCGGCGATCCGCTCGTGGAGCGAGCGCGCGAACTCGACGGTCCCCTCGGTGTCACGGGCGAGCGAGGGGGCGACCTCGAGCGACACGAAGCCGTCGGTGCCCCCGCTCTCCTCGTAGACGCCCTTCAGCAGACCGAGCGCGTGGACGATGTCGTCGACGACGAGCGCCCAGTAGGCGTCCTCGACGCTTCCCCGCCCGGCCAGCGATGCAAACTGCTCGTCGTAGTCGTCCTCGCTCGCGATGGCCTTGGCCAGGATCGTCGGGTTGGAGGTGATCCCACGCACACCGTCGGCGACGAAGCGGGCGAGTCGCCCGTCGTTGATCCAGTCCCGACGAAGGTTGTCGAGCCAGGGGCTCTGGCCCTGCTCGCGGTGGAGATCCTGCAGTCTGCTCATCGCGCTCCCTTGGTCGATGGTGAGGGCAGCAGCCCGCGGGCGCACTCGACGACGTGCTCCACGGTGAACCCGAAGTGCTCGAGGACCGCCTTGCTCGAGCCCGATGCCCCGAAGGTGTCGATGGCCACGCTCGCGTCGGCGTAGCGCTCCCAGCCGAATGACGCCGCCGCCTCGACCGAGAGCGTGGGGACGCTCCGTGGCAGCACCGATGCCCTGTAGTCGGCGTCCTCATCCTCGAACCATTCCCAGCAGGGCAGCGAGACGACGCGCACCCCGAGGCCCTCGGCTGCGAGCACGTCGGCGGCGCCGAGGCAGAGGTGGACCTCGCTGCCGGTGCCGACGAGCACGAGGTCGAGCGACCCGGACTCCTCGCGCAACACGTAGCCGCCCCGCGGCAGGCCCTCGGTGGCGCGCTCGGCCGCCTCGGCCAGCACCGGGATCCCCTGCCGGGAGAGCACGAGGGCGACCGGCTGATCGGCCTCGACCGCAGCGCGCCAGGCCTGCGCCGTCTCGTTGGCGTCGGCCGGGCGCACGACGAGGAGCCCGGGCATCGCTCGGAGCGAGGCCAGGTGCTCCACGGGCTCGTGGGTCGGGCCGTCCTCGCCGACGCCGACCGAGTCGTGCGTCCAGAAGTAGACGACGTGTGCCCTCGACATCGCGGCGAGCCTGACCGCCGGGCGCATGTAGTCACTGAAGGTGAAGAAGGTGCCGCCCACCGGCAGGACGCCCCCGTGCAGCGCCATCCCGGTCATCGCCGCGCCCATGGCGTGCTCGCGGATCCCGAAGTACACCTGGCGCCCGCCCGGGTGCTCGGGGCTCTGCCGTTCGGCGTCGTCGATCGTGACCCCGGTGTTCTCGGTCAGGTCGGCCGCCCCGGCGACGAGCCCCGGGATGAGCGCGGCGGTGGCGTTCACGCACGCGTTGATGGCCCGCCTGGTAGCCAACTCGGAGCCGGCCTCGAAGGTCGGCAGCTTGGCCTCCCAGCCCTGCATACCCCGCCCGCTCCACGCCGCGTCCCAGGCGGCCCGGTCGAGGCCGGAGGCCTCGAAGCGGGCCCGCCACACGGCGTGGAGGGCCTCGCCGCGGGGCACCGCCCGGCGGTAGAACTCAAGCACCGAGTCGGGCACCCAGAAGGACTCCTCGGGCGGGAGGCCCAGGATCTCCTTGGTCTTCTTGATCTCGTCGGGCTTGAGCGGGGTGCCGTGGGCCTCCTTTGTGTCCACGATCCCCGGGGCGGGCCACCCGATGTGGCTGCGCAGCACGATGAGCGAGGGCTTGTCCTCGACGGCGATGGCCCGCCGGAGCGCGGCCTCCAGGGCCTCGGTGTCGTTGGCCACCTCGCCGATGCGGTCCACGTCCCAGCCGTAGGCGGCGAAGCGCTCCGGGACGTTGTCGCTGTAGGAGAGCTCGGTCGGGCCGTCGATCGTGATGTGGTTGTCGTCATAGACGTAGACCAGCCGGCCGAGGCCGAGGTGGCCGGCGAGCGACGCGGCCTCATGGGAGATCCCCTCTTCCAGGCACCCGTCGCCGCAGATGACAAAGGTGTGGTGGTCGCAGACCTCGGGGCCGAACCGGTCGCGCAGCACCCGCTCGGCCACGCCCATACCCACCCCGTCGCCCACTCCCTGGCCGAGGGGACCGGTCGTCACCTCCACGCCTGGGGTGTGGCGGCGCTCGGGGTGCCCGGGCGTCTTGCTCCCGACCTTGCGGAATTCGCGCAGGTCCTCGAGGGTCAGCCCGTAGCCGGTGAGATACAGCATCGAATAGAGCAGGATCGACGCGTGGCCGTTCGAGAGGATGAAGCGATCCCGATTGGGCCACTCGGGGTCGCTCGGATCGTGGCGCATGATCCTGGTGAAGAGCACGTGGGCGAGCGGGGCGAGCGCCATGGCCGTCCCGCTGTGGCCCGAGTTGGCGAGCGCCGGAGCGTCCATGGCGATGCCCCGGATGACGTTGATGCCGAGTTGCTCGACGGCGGGGTCCTGGATCGAAGAAGCCACGGTTGCACCCTACCCACCCTTGCGTCGGCCATTTCTTCTGGTCCGAGGCTCGCGCGCAGGGGGCGGGGCCGCGCTCCCGCCCCCTGTATGGTCACGCCGTGCCCTCCAGGATGCAGGTGCCGCCCAACAGCGACCTCGTGCTCGGCGCGCTCTGCACGGACAAGTCCGTGCCCGGCAGGACCTCTTGGACGATGCTCGCCGACGAGCGTTTCGCGAACCCCGCGGGGCAGCTCCAGGGCGGCTTTCTCTGCGCGTTCATCGACACCGCGATGGGATCGGCCGCCGTCACCTTCGTCGAGGGGCGCAAGGTGTTCAGCGCCAACGCCGAAATGAAGGTCAGCTTCCTCGCTCCGGTGACGGTCGGGACCCAGCTGCGCTGCGACGCCGAGGTGGTCTCGGGGGGCGCTCGCGTCGCCTTCGTCGAGGCCACGGTGTTCGACGGGGCGGGCAAGCGGATCGCCCGGGCCAGCTCGACCTACCTGTACCGGGACCGCGGCTGACCGCCCGCCCGGGAGCCTGGGCTGGCCGGAGCGGGTCATCCGGTAGCGTTTGAGGATGGCGCCGTTCAAGCGGGGCAGCGCATCGGGTGCGGCGAAGTCGGGTGACCCCCGTCGCGACGCCGTCTCGCTCGTCGTTGCGTACGTAAAGCAGGAGACGATCGACCCCCTCAGGTCCCTTCTCCGCTTCGTCCTCTTCGGGGTGGCGGGCTCGATCGCCGTCGGCCTCGGGGCCCTGCTCTTGCTGTTGGCCGGGCTCCGGATCCTCCAGGGCGAGACCGGGACCTTTCACGGGAACCTGTCGTGGGTGCCCTACCTGATCATCGCGGTGATCTCGGTCCTGATCATCGCATTGTGCGGGTGGCGGATCGTCTCGGGGCCGGCGGCGCGGCGCATCCCCGCCAAGAAGAACACCGACTGAAAGAAGAGCGATGCCTGTCGAGACCAACGGCCGCAAGATCACCCGCGACGACCTGCAGGCGGCGTTCAACCGGGCCATCGGCGAGACCCACGAGACGGCCAAGGCCGCCATCCCCGGCGTGCTCGTCATCGCCGGTGCCGCCGCCCTCGGCGTCGTCACGGTCGCCTACCTCCTCGGACGCCGGGGCGGGCGCAACGACTCGGCGGTCGTGGAGATCCGCCGGCTCTAGGGATCGAGATGGACTATCTGCTGCGCCGCCTGGTGAAGGTGGCCACCCGGCGGGGGATGCGAGGGGAGCACTGGGCCTGGTTTGCGCTCGCCGCGGGCGCGTACGTGCTCCAACGGGCCCGCCGGCGCCAGGAGCCGGTCGTCTACTCCCGGAACGTGAAGCCGGGCGATCGGCTGCTCGTCACCGTCCGCTCGCCCAAGGGCGGGCCGCTCGACGACCCGTCGCCGACCTGAGCCGGTGGCCGGAGGGCCGCTCGAAAGCGGCGAGCGCGTCCTTCTGATCGACGCCAAGGCCCGCCGCTACCTGCTACGCCTGAAGGCTGGGGCGAGCTTCCACACCCATGCCGGCATCGTCGAGCACGACGTGATGATCGGCCTCGACGAGGGATCGACCGTCGCCGGCTCGACCGGCCGGGAATTCCTCGTGTTCCGCCCGACCCTGGCCGACGTCGTCTTGAAGATGCCGCGGGGGGCCCAGGTCATCTACCCCAAGGACCTGGGCGCGATCCTGATCGCCGCCGACATCGCCCCTGGCCAACGGGTGCTCGAGGCAGGGGTCGGGTCGGGCGCGCTCTCGATGGCCCTCCTGCGCGCGGGGGCCTCCGTCGTCGGCTACGAGCTGCGGGAGGACTTCGCCGACCGTGCAATCGCCAACGTGCACGCCGAGCTCGGCGACGATGTCGACTACAAGGTCGAGGTGCGCGACGCGAGCGAAGGGATCGACGAGCGCCTGCTCGACCGGGTCGTCCTCGACCTCCCCGAGCCCTGGGCGGTCGCCGGCCACGCCGCGGCCTCGCTCCGGCCCGGCGGGATCCTGCTCTCCTACCTGCCGACCATCAACCAGACGATGCGCCTGCGCGAGGAGCTGGAGCGGTGCGGTTTCGCGCTCGCCGAGACCGTGGAGTTCCTGCGGCGGACCTGGCACATCGAGTCCCGCTCGGTGCGACCGGACCACCGGATGGTCGCGCACACCGGATTTCTCACCTCGGCGAGGCTGCTCGCCCGGAGGGGACGAGGGGCCGACCCGGGGCTCAGTCCCGCTCGATGAAGATGCACTCCCCGGGGCACTCCTCGGAGGCCTCGACGACCGACTCCTCCAGGTCGTCGGGGACGAGGGCCATGCCCGCCGAGCCGCCCGGGTCGTTCTTGATGGCGTCGCCTTCCTTGACGTACGCGAGGCCGTCGTCCAGCAGGGTGAAGACCGCCGGGGCGATCTCCTCGCACAGACCGTCGCCGGTGCACAGGTCCTGATCGATCCAGACCTTCATCCCTGAACTCTGCCTTCCCTCGTCTCTCGGCCAAGAAGACGCACAGGCGTGTGGGGGGAGCCGACGACTCCGCCGCCGACGCGCACGCCCGTCGTCAAAAAAGACACTAGTAGGTCCTGGCCGGAGCACCGCTGACGCTCGGAGCTGCCGACGACGGCGGCGGGCCCGCTCAGGAGGCCACGAAGTCGTCGAGCAAGCGGGCGAGGGAAACCGGGTCGTCCCCCTGCACGCTGTGCCCCGCCTCCTCCACGTGCTCGACGCGGGCCTCGGGACAACGGCGTCGCAGCTCGGCCTCGTCTGGGTCGTCGACGACCGACTGGGGCCGCATGCCCCGCACGAGCATGATCGGCACCGGCACCCGGCCGAGGGCCTCCCACAGGTCCCCGAAGCGCGACCCCTCGTCTCGATCGGGCACCTCCTCGGCGCGGTGGCGGGCGTGACGCCAGACCCATGAGCCGTCCTCCCGCTGCAGCGCGTTGTGGAGGATGCCCCGCCTGAGCGAGGAGACCGAGCGGGTCGGGTTGTGCTCGACGGTGCGGGCGAGGATCGCGTCGAAGTCCGGAAAGCTCTCGGGCCCCCGGACGAAGCTCGTGATGGCCTTGGCCTTCTCGGGCGTCACGCCGGGGGTGATGTCGACGAGGACGAGCCTTCGGACGAGCTCGGGGTGCCGGTCGGTGAGCACGATCGCCGTCATACCGCCGAGCGACATCCCGACGAGCGCCCTGGCGTCGGGTGCGAGCTCGGCGATCGCGCTGGCCAGGTCATCGGCGTTGTCGGCGAGGTTGCGCGACCCGTGGCGCCCGCCGTCGGAATGGCCGTGGCCCGGGAGGTCGATCGCGACGAGCGGCCGGCCGAGTGCGAGCGCGACCGTGTCCCAGGTGTGGGCGTTCTGCGCCCCGCCGTGGAGGAGCACGAGCTCGGGGGCTCCGTCCCCCCAGACGAGCGCACTGAGGGTGCGCCCGTCGTCGAGTGCGACCGAGCGTCGGGCGACCACCGGTGGGCCCGAATAGGGGATCCCGAATTCCTCGGCGTTCTCGTGGAACATCGAGAATTCGTCGTAGGGGTAGCGCCCGGGCGCCTCGCTCATGGGGTCCTCCGTCCTGGTCGGCCGGGTCCCAGGATCGCACGGGGGAACCGGGGCCCGCCGGGAGCGCCCGCCCGATCCGGGCCCCGGTGGAGGCACGATCCGGGCATCCGGGGGCCCGCCGCGCGACGATCCTGAGGACACGGTGTCGGCCGGTAGGGTGAGCACAAGCCGCATGGTGGGAGGTGGTTCGAACGCCGAGGCCCGAGAACCCCATGGACGAAAGCACGCTCGCCGAACTCGAGGTGGTCCGCACTCGGCTGCTCGAGGCCGAAGAGGAGATCCACGCGCTACGGCGTCGTCTCCAAGAGAGCCCCCACCGCGTCGAGGCGCTCGAGGAGCGACTCCTCGAGACCAAGGGACAGCTGAACCAGGCGATCTCCCAGAACGAGAAGCTGACCTTCACCCTCCAGCAGGCCAAGGAGCAACTCGCCACCCTTCGCGAGGAGGTGGAGAAACTCACCCAGCCGCCCGCCGCCTACGGCACCTTCCTCGACATCAACGAGGACGGCACCGTCGACGTGTTCGCCGGCGGGCGCAAGATGCGGGTGGCATTGCACCCCGACATCGACCCGGGCGTGCTGCGCAAGGGCAACGAGGTCGTCTTGAACGAGTCGCTGAACGTCGTGCTCGTGCGGGATGGCGACCTCGCCGGTGAGGTGGTGACCCTGAAGGAGGTCATGGAGGACCGCCGGCGCGCCATCGTGTTCGCGCGCGCCGACGAAGAGCGCGTGGTCGAGCTCTCCGACGAGCTTTCCGGTGTGAAGCTGCGCGCCGGCGACGCGATCCTCATGGACGTGCGCAGCCAACTCCTCATCGAGAAGTTGCCGCGACCCGAGGTCGAAGAGCTGGTCTTAGAGGAGGTGCCCGACATCACCTACGCGGACGTGGGCGGTCTCGACACCCAGATCGAGGCGATCACCGACGCGGTCGAGCTCCCATACCTGCACCGCAAGCTCTTCGCCAACTACAAGTTGCCGGCCCCCAAGGGCATCCTCCTCTACGGGCCACCGGGCTGCGGCAAGACGCTGATCGCGAAGGCCGTCGCGAACTCGCTTGCCAAGAAGGTGGCCGAGGCGACCAACAACACGAGCATCCGCAGCTACTTCTTGAACATCAAGGGCCCAGAGCTCTTGAACAAGTACGTCGGAGAGACCGAACGCCAGATCCGCCTGGTCTTCCAACGGGCTCGAGAGAAGGCCGAGGAGGGCGTCCCAGTCATCGTCTTCTTCGACGAGATGGACTCGCTCTTCAGGACCCGGGGGACCGGCATCAGCTCGGACATGGAGTCGACGATCGTGCCCCAGCTCCTCGCCGAGATCGACGGCGTAGAGGCGTTGCGCGACGTCATCGTCATCGGCGCCTCGAACCGCGAGGACCTGATCGACCCGGCGATCCTGCGCCCGGGGCGCCTCGACGTGAAGATCAAGATCGAGCGGCCCGACGAGGAGGCCGCGGCGCAGATCTTCTCGCGCTATCTCACCCCCGACCTCCCCCTCGACGCCGTCGAGGTCGAGCGGCTCGGTGGTGGCGACCCCGCCAAGGCGACCCAGGCGATGATCGAGACCACGGTGGCCGAGATGTACTCGACGACCGAGGACAACCGGTTCTTGGAGGTCACCTACCAGAACGGTGACAAGGAGGTCCTCTACTTCAGGGACTTCTCCTCGGGGGCGATGATCGAGAACGTGGTGCGCCGGGCGAAGAAGCTCGCCATCAAGCGCGAGATCGCGGCCGAGCTCGGCGGCATCCGCACCGAGGACCTCTTGGAGTCGATCCGCCAGGAGTACAAGGAGAACGAGGACCTCCCGAACACCACCAATCCCGACGACTGGGCGCGCATCTCGGGCAAGAAGGGTGAGCGCATCGTCTACGTGCGCACGCTGCTCACCGACGACCGGGAGACGAGGGGCGGGCGCTCGATCGAGCGGGTGGGCACCGGCCAGTACCTCTGAGGGTCAAAACCCCCCTCAGACCAGGACCGCTCGCGCCGGGTCGGAGCGAGGCGACCAGGTAGGGTCGAGACGTGGCGATCCCCAAGGTCTGCGGCATCGAGACCGAGTACGGCATCCAAGCGGCCGGGCCCGACGGGAACCCGGTCACTGCGTCGTCGATCCTCGTGAACGCGTACGCCGCCGAGGTCGAGCGCCGCACCCGGTGGGACTTCGAGGACGAGTCACCGGACAAGGACGCCCGGGGCTACGCGCGCGAGGGCGCGATGCCACCCATGGTCGAGACACACCTCGCCAACACCGTGCTCACCAACGGTGCGCGCTACTACGTCGACCACGCGCATCCCGAGTACTCGACCCCCGAGTGCTTCGACGCGCTCGAGCTCGTGTGCCACGACAAGGCGGGCGAGGAGGTCATTCGCCGCTCGATGGTGGCGGCGGCCGCGCTCCCGACCGCACCGGTCGTCGTCGCCTACAAGAACAACTCGGATGGGAAGGGCAACTCCTATGGGTGCCACGAGAACTACCTCATGGACCGCACGGTGCCCTTCGCCAACGTCGTCTCGGGGGTCATCCCGCACTTCGTGACGCGCCAGGTCTTCACCGGCGCCGGGAAGGTCGGCCACGAGACGACGGCCTTCGGTTCGGAACCACCCAATTTCCAGATCTCCCAGCGGGCCGAGTTCTTCGAGGAGATGGTGGGGCTCGAAACCACCCTCAAGCGGCCGATCGTCAACACCCGCGATGAGCCCCACGCCGATCCGAAGCGGTTCCGCCGCCTGCACGTGATCGTGGGCGACGCCAACCTGGCCGAGGTCGCGACGTTCCTGAAGGTCGGCACCACCGCGCTCGTGCTCGCCATGATCGAAGACGACATGCTCCCGGCCAAGGAGCTGACCCTGAGCGACCCGGTCCGGGCGATGCACCAGGTGTCGGACGACCTCGGGCTCTCGAGGCCGCTGCGCATGGCCGACGGCTCCACCATGAGCGCGCTCGAGATCCAGTGGGAGATCTTCGCCGCCGGACGCCGCTACGCGAAGGAGCGGGGCCTCGAGGTGGTGGGCGGCGACAGCGTCGGCGACATGGTGCTCGACCGCTGGGAGGCGGTCCTCCAGGGGCTCGAGGATGACCCCGAGCGGCTCGCCGACCAGCTCGACTGGGTCGCCAAGCGGCGACTGCTCGAGGGCTACCGGGACCGCCACGGCTGTCGCTGGGACGACCAGCGGCTGGCCGCGCTCGACCTGCAGTACCACGATCTGCGGCCCGAACGCTCCTTGTTCGCCCGGCTCCCAATGGAACGCCTGGTGGACGACGCTGCGGTGCGGGCGGCGGTCGAGGCGCCGCCCCGGCGCACCCGGGCGTGGTTCCGGGGCCGATGCCTCGCCCGGTGGCCCGACGCGGTCGTCACTGCGAACTGGGACTCCCTCGTGTTCGACCTGGGTACGGACCCTTTGCGCCGCGTCCCTATGATGGATCCATTGAAGGGGACGGCCGATCACACCGATGCGCTGCTAGAAGAGTGTGCGAATCCGACCGAACTCTTGGACCGACTGAATTCTTGAGGTGATGACCAATGGCAGAACGTGAGCAGAAGCGGCGCACCGCTCCCTCGCGGACCGAGACCGAGGTCGTCGATGAGCCGTCGCCGTCCTCACCCCGGGGCGAGAAGCTGAAGGCCGACCTCGACGACCTGCTCGACGAGATCGACGAGGTCTTGGAGGACAACGCCGAGGAGTTCGTCCGCAACTATGTGCAAAAGGGCGGGCAGTAACCCCACGTGGCGCTGCCCATCTTCAGCCCGGTCGATGACCCGGGGCCCGATTTCACCAGCCTGCTGAGGAAGTCGGGCATGCCCGCGATGCCCCACTCGGAGGGCATCAGCGTCGCCCACGCGACCACCGTCGTCGCGCTGCGCTTCGCCGACGGCGTGGTGATGGCGGGGGACCGGCGCGCCACCGAGGGCTACTCGATCGCTCACCGCGCCATGGACAAGGTGTTCCCGGCCGACCGCTGGTCGGCGGTGGCGATCGCCGGTGCTGCGGGGCCGGCCGTCGAGATGGTCCGCCTCTTCCAGGTGCAGCTCGAGCACTACGAGAAGGTCGAGGGGGTCTCCCTCAGCCTGGAGGGCAAGGCCAACCAGTTGGCCCAGATGGTGCGCGAGCACCTCCCGATGGCCATGCAGGGCCTGGCCGTGGTGCCGCTCTTCGCCGGCTACGACCTGCGGCGCCAGGTGGGACGGATCTACACCTACGACGTCACCGGCGGCCACTACGAGGAGGCCGATTTCCAGGCGACCGGCTCGGGCGGGCGCGACGCCCGCACCACGATCAAACTGGGCTTCCGAGAGGCCATGAGGCGCAACGACGCGATCGAGCTCGCGATCGAGGCGCTGTACGAGGCGGCCGACGAGGACGCCGGCACCGGCGGTCCCGACCTCGTGCGGGGCATCTACCCGCTCGTGGCCGTGGTCGATGCCGAGGGGTTCGCGGCGGTGCCCGAGTCCGAGGTGGCCGACCGCTTCTTGAACCTGATCGAGCGCCGGCGCTCCGAGCGCGGCAGCGAGAGCGCGAGGGGGGAGCCGCAGTGAGCATGCCCTTCTACGTCGCGCCAGAGCAGGTCATGAAGGACCGGGCGGAGTACGCCCAGAAGAACATCGCCCGGGGTCGCCCGGTCGTGGCGACCACCTACGAGGACGGGATCCTCATGGCGGCCGAGAACCCGTCTCGCTCGTTGCACAAAATCAGCGAGATCTATGACCGCATCGCGTTCGCCGGGGTCGGCAAGTACAACGAGTACGACCAGCTCCGCGTGGCCGGCGTCCGCCACGCCGACACCAAGGGCTTCGCCTTCAGCCGGGAGGATGTCGACGCACGGTCGCTCGCCAACCTCTACGCCCAGTACCTCAACAGCGTCTTCGTCCACGAGATGAAGCCGCTCGAGGTGGAGATCCTCGTGGCCGAGCTGTCCATCGACCAGCGGCCGGACCAGCTGTACCACGTCGCCTACGAGGGCACGATCACCGACGAGGAGCGCTTCGCGGTGCTGGGCGGCGACGCCGAGACGATCACCGAGCGCTTCGAGCGCTCCTGGCAGCGCGGCTGGGACCTGCCGAGCGCGCTCGGTGCCGCCTTGCAGGCACTGACCGGGGGCGACCGCACGCTCGGGCCCGAGGATCTCGAGATCGCCGTGCTGTCCCGACGCAACGGCCGGCGTACCTTTCGCCGGGTCGACAACGGCGAGCTCGGGACCCTCCTGGCAGCGGCGCCGGCGCCGGCCGGTGCCCCCGGGTCGGCTGGGGGGCCCGAGGGCGCCGGGGACTAGGCACGCCCGGGTCTGCCGCATCTCGGCCTCCGGGCGGTACGGTGGCCAGAGTGCGACGCCGGATCTTCGGACTCGAGAACGAGTACGGGGTCACCTTCACCCTGCGGGGCCAGCGCCGACTCAGCCCCGACGAGGTGGCCCGGTACCTCTTCCGACGGGTGGTGAGCTGGGGCCGCTCCTCCAACGTCTTCTTGGAGAACGGGGCGCGGCTGTACCTCGACGTCGGCTCGCACCCCGAGTACGCCACGCCCGAGTGCGACCGCATCAACGACCTGGTCGTCCACGACAAGGCCGGCGAGTGGATCCTGGCCCAGCTCGTGACCGGCGCCCAGGCCCGCCTGCGCGAGGAGGGCATCCGGGGCGAGGTGTACCTCTTCAAGAACAACACCGACTCGGCAGGCAACTCCTATGGGTGCCACGAGAATTACCTGACCGAGCGCAACGACGACTTCAGCCGCTACACCGAGGTGCTGATCCCGTTCCTCGTCAGCCGACAGATCTACGCCGGGGCCGGCAAGGTCCTCCACACCCCGCGCGGTGCGACCTTCTGCCTGTCCCAGCGGGCCGAGCACATCTGGGAGGGGGTCTCCTCGGCGACGACGAGGAGCCGGCCCATCATCAACACCCGAGACGAGCCGCACGCTGACGCCGAGCGGTTCCGCCGCCTGCACGTGATCGTGGGCGATTCGAACATGTGCGAGTACGCCACCTTCTTGAAGGTCGGGGCGACGAGCATCATCCTCGCGATGCTCGAGGACTCCTCGACGGTGCTTCGTGACCTCACCTTGGAGAACCCGATCCGCGCCATCCGCGAGATCAGCCAGGACATCACCTGCCAGCGCCGGGTGCGCCTGGCCAACGGCCGCGAGATGCGGGCCCTCGACATCCAGGCCGAGTACCTCCAGCGGGCACAGCGCTTCAGGGACCAGCGGGGTCTGCAGCCCGAGGAGGACCTGGCCCTCGAGATGTGGGAGCACTGCCTGAAGGGCCTCGAGTCGGACCCCCTCACCCTCAGCCGGGAGTGCGACTGGGTGGCCAAGTACCGCCTCGTCGAGGAGGTGCGCGAGCGCCACCAGCTCCCGCTCGCCCATCCGAAGGTGGCGATGGTGGACTTGATGTACCACGACGTCGACCGGGAGCGGGGCCTCTTCTACAAGCTCCAGGACCGCGACCTCATCGATCGCACCTGCAACGACCACGACATCGCGCTCGCCATGACCCAGGCGCCTGAGACCACCCGGGCCCGGCTGCGCGGCGCGTTCGTCCGGCGGGCCAAGGAGCGCCGGCGGGACTTCACCGTCGACTGGGTGCACCTGAAGCTGAACGACCAGGCCCAACGGACCCTGCTGTTGAAGGACCCCTTCAAGAGCCACGACGAACGGGTCGAGCGCCTGATCGCTTCGCTTTGAGCGGGCGAATCCGATCGCCGAAACCCATCCGGTAGCGTCTAGCCGTCATGGCCCACGTTCCGAGCTCGAGCGCGCCGAGCCAGGACGGAATCGATGAGCCGCCTCCCCCCGGCGAGGGTGGAGCACCCGGGGAGCCGCCCGGCGGCGACGGGCCCCGGGGCAGATCGACGTTGAGGCGCCGGACGATCGAGTGGGTGTCCATCGTGGCCGTCGCCGTCCTCGTGGCCTTCCTCATGCGGATCTTCGTGGTCCAGACTTTCTTCATCCCATCGATCTCGATGACGCCCACCTTGCAGGTGGGGGACCGGATCCTCGTCGACAAGCTCGCCTACCACCTCCACGGTGTGGGGCGGGGCGACATCATCGTCTTCAACGCCCCGCCGGCCGTGGCGACCGACTGCGCGACGACCGACAAGGTCCTCGTGAAGCGGGTTGTGGGATTGCCTGGGGAGACCATCTCGGACTCGGGGGGCACCGTCTACATCGACGGGAGGGCGCTCGACCAGAGCTGGCTGCCCAAGCACGACGCCAACACCTACACGCCGAGCTTCGCCCCGAGGCACATCCCGGCCAACGACTACTTCGTCATGGGCGACGACCGCACCGTCTCGTGTGACAGTCGGACCTGGGGGTACGTCAAGCGCTCGGAGATCATCGGCAAGGTCGACATGCGCATCTGGCCGCTCAGCCGCATCGGCTTCTTCTTCTGAACCGCCCGGGGCGCGGGGGAGCGGGGCCCCGGTAGCCTGCCCGGATGCGGGGGCGCGGGCGAGCGGGACTCGTCACCATCGTCGCCGTGCTCGGGTCCCTGGTCGCCCTCTGTGCGCCGGCGCCTCCCGCGGACCCGGCAGCCGTTCACCTGGCGAGCTTCGCCGCCCACGGCGGCATCGACGAGGCCTACGTGCTCGGGGCGCCCCCTGGCGCCCGGCTCGAGGTCCTTGACGCCTCGGGGCGCCGCGTGGGGGAGGGGTCGGTGGACCGCCTCGGCGCGCTCTTGGTCACGAACCTCGCCCCGGGGTCCGGCTACCGCTTCGCCACGACGGGGCCGCACCCGGTCCAAACCCCACCCGTGCGGGTGCTCTCGGTCCGATCGGCGCCCCCCGCCCCCTTCTACTCGGGCCAGCACCTCCACACCGGGCTCAACTACCTCACCATGCGCGACGGGGTGCGGCTGGCCGCCACGGTGCGCCTCCCGCCGGGCGAGACCCTGGCCGACGGCCCGTTTCCCACCGTGATCGAGTACTCGGGCTACGACGTCGCCGGACCGGCCGACCTCATCAGCGCGCTCGAGGGCCGGGCCCCGAGCGACAACCCCCTGCTCCCCTCGACCTCCACGATCGTGGGCTCGCTGATCGCCCCGCTCCTCGGCTTCGCCGTGGTCAGCCTCCAGATGCGCGGGACCGGATGCTCGGGCGGCGCCTTCGACCTCTTCGGCCTCGACTCGGACTACGACGGATACGACGCCGTGCAGATCGTGGGCGCCCAGCCCTGGGTCCTCCACCACAAGGTGGGCATGGTCGGCATCTCGTACTCGGGCTTCTCGCAGCTCATCGTGGCCGGCACCGATCCGCCGGACCTGGCCGCCATCACGCCGCTCAGCCCGACCGACGACCTCTTCTCGACCGGGTACCCGGGCGGGATCTACAACGACGGGTTCGCCAAGAGCTGGATCGAAGAGCGCGTCTCGGACGCCCGGGCGGCGCCGGGCGGCGGCCAGCCGTGGGCCTCGGCCGAGATCGCCGCCGGGGACGCGACGTGCCTCGCCAACCAGGTCCTGCACCCCGAGGCCCAACGGGTCCAGAGCATCCTCGGCTCGACGATCTCGCGCACCCCCTCGGTCTTCGACCAGCGCTCGCCCGCCGATTGGGCGCGCCATATCACCGTCCCGGTCTTCTTGGCCGGCGCGCTCCAAGACGAACAGGTCGGGCCGCAGTGGCCGGCGATCATCCCGGCGCTCGCCCACGACCGCCACGTCTATGTGATGATGACCAACGGCACCCATATCGACTCGCTCGGGCCCGAGCAGGTGTCGCGCTGGCTCGAGTTCCTCGATCTCTACGTGGCCGACCGGGTGCCGAGCGAGCCGGCGATCCTCGACCCCCTCATGGCCGAGGTCTACGCGTCGGCCACCTCGGGCGCGCCCGCGATGGCACCGCCACCGCTGCGCTTCACGACCGAGCCCGACCCAGGGGCGGCGCGATCGGCCTTCGCCGCGTCGACCCCGCGCATCGACGTGCTCTTCGACAACGGCGGCGGGTCCCTCGGCCCCGGAGCGCTCCAGCCGACGGCCGCAGAGGGCTTCGCCACCTGGCCGCCCCGTGGCCAGGTCACCCGCTACCACCTGGGCGCCCGCGGCTCGCTCTCGACCGCTCCGGTGGCGCCCGGCACGGCCAGCTTCCGGCCGAACCCGGTCCTTCGCCCGGCCACCGATCTCTCGGCCAGCGCGAACGCGTGGGCGGCGCAGCCCCCCTATGACTGGACCGTCGTCCCGGCCGCCAACGGGCTCGCCTTCGAGACCGCACCCTTCGCCACCACCACGACGATCGTGGGGCCCGCCAGCCTCGATCTCGTCTTGCGGTCGAGCGCCAAGGTCACCGACCTGCAGGCCACGCTGAGCGAGGTGCGGCCGGGCGGGGGGCAGGAGGAGTACGTCACCTCGGGCTTCCTTCGCTCCTCCAACCAGGCCCTCGTCGCGGGCTCGAGCGCGCTCGATCCCATTCCGAGCTATCTCGCCACAGAGCGCCGCCCGCTCTCGGCGGTGCGCGACACCCTGGTGCGCATCCCGATCGACCCGATCGGCCACGTCTTCCGGGCCGGCACCCGCCTGCGGGTCGTGCTCTCGGCGCCCGGGGGGGACCGGCCCGAGTGGGCCTTCGCCACGCCTGGGACCGGCGGTCGGGTCCTCGACACGGTGGTGCTCGGGCGCTCCTCGCTCGTCGTCGACGTGGTCGGGGGCGTGCGGGCGCCCGGGCCCATGCCCGCCTGCGGCGCGCTGCGGGGCGAGCCCTGCCGGGCGGCGGTGGCGCTCGGGAACCAGTGAGGCATCCGGGGAGGGCCCCGGCACCGAATATCCCGGTCGGATGCCTCGCCGGGGTGACCCCGGAGCCTCGGGGTGACCCCCGGTAGGATCGCTCCAGATGTTCTCGCTCGACCCCGAGAAGCTCTTCATCGTCTTGATCGTGGCGCTCGTCCTGCTCGGGCCGGACAAGCTCCCGAAGCTCGCCCGGCAGCTCGGGGCGGGCTGGTCGAAGCTGCGCGAGTTCCAGCAGCGGGTAGAGGCCGAGGTCCGAGAGACGATGCCCGACCTGCCTTCCACCTCGGAGATCGCGCGGATCGCGCGCTCGCCGATGTCGTACCTGAGCTCCCTCGCCGACTCGAACGACGGGCTCGTGGCGGACCCGGCGCTCGCCGAGCGGGGCGGCGACGCGGAGGGGGGCGATGGCACCTGGCCGGTCGACCGCGGCGCCCCCGCCCAGGGATCCAATGGGCACCGGCCGGCCGAAGGGGTCCTGCGGCCGATCGCGGTCCGGGGCGCCGACGTGCCCGCCGATCCGGGGATGAACTGAGGGCCACGCCATGGCCACCAGGCTCTTCGCAGGCCGCAAGGAGCGTCCTCGCCCCGATTCCATGACCCTCGTGCAGCACCTAGCGGAGCTGCGGCGGAGGCTCATCTTCTGTGTGATCGCATTCGTTGTGGGGGCGGCCGTCTCGGCCGCCTTCTACCCGGGCATGCTCGACCTGCTCCGGCACCCGTTCTGCCAGGCGAGCCCGCACAGCTGCGGGTTCTACGTCACCGGACCGCTCGACCCGCTCTCGCTGCGCATCCAGATGGCCGCCTTCGGGGGGCTCCTCCTCGCGTCGCCGGTGATCCTGTTCCAGCTGTGGCGGTTCGTCACCCCGGGCCTCTACCGCAGCGAGAAGCGCTACGCCATCCCCTTCGTGAGCGCCGCGGTCACGCTCTTCGTGGCCGGGTGCGCACTCGCCTACGCCGTGTTCCCCCACGCGCTCGCGTTCTTGAAGGCGGTCGGCGGACCCAGCCTGCACGAGATCCTCTCGCCCAACGAGTACCTGAGCCTGATCCTGCTCATGATGTTGCTCTTCGGGATCACCTTCGAGTTCCCGGTGATCCTGGTCGGCCTGGAGCTCGCGCACGTGGTGACGCCCCGCCAGCTGCTCGGCGTCTGGCGCTGGGCGGTGATCGGGCTCACGTTGGTCGCGGCCGTCTTCACCCCGAGCGGCGACCCGTTGTCCATGCTCGTGCTGGCGGTGCCGCTCGTCGCCTTCTACTTCCTCTCCATCGCCATCGGCAAGCTCCTCGGGCGTTGAGCGCGCCCCCCCTCGGCGCCGGGGGACACGACGACGTCGCAGCCCGCGAGCGCAGGCGCTTCGTCTCGAACCTGCACTTCCCGCCGGATCCCTTCCAGCTCGACGCCTTCGACGCGCTCGACCAGGGCGCCTCGGTGCTCGTGTCGGCGCCGACCGGCTCGGGCAAGACCCTCGTCGCCGAGTACGCGATCTCCCGCACCCTCGCCCAGGGGGCCAAGGCCTTCTACACGACCCCCCTCAAGGCCCTCTCCAACCAGAAGTTCCAGGACCTGTGCGCCGAGCACGGCCAGGAGCGGGTGGGACTACTCACCGGCGACACCGTCATCAGGCCCCGGGCCCAGATCGTGGTCATGACGACCGAGGTGCTGCGCAACATGCTGCTTGCCGGATCCGAGCTGCTCGAGCGGCTCGGCACGGTGATCCTCGACGAGGTCCATTACCTCCAGGACCCCTACCGGGGCGGGGTCTGGGAAGAGGTGCTCGTCCTGTGCGCGCCGAGCGTCGTCTTCGTGTGCCTGTCGGCCACGGTGTCCAATGCGAACGAGCTCGGCGCGTGGCTCCGCTCGGTGCGCGGACCCGTCGAGGTGGTCGTCGAGGCCCGCCGCCCGATCACGCTGCGACACCACTTCGCGGTGCACCGCCGCGACGGCGAGGAGACCGTGCTCGGGCCGCTCCTCGCCCACGGGGCCGCAGCGGACGAGGCGCTGCGGATCGACCAGACCGTCCGCCGGGCCGGCCGGACGCGGTTGCCGCCGACGGGCGGGCCGGGGGGCCGACGGCCCCAGATGCGCCTGCCGGTGCGGGCCCCGCGACGCCTCGAGGTGGTCGAACTCCTGGAGGACGCCGAGCTGCTTCCGGCCATCGTGTTCATCTTCAGCCGGGCCGCGTGCGACGACGCCGTGCGCCAGTGCCTGCGCGACGGCGTCCGGCTGACCTCGCGCCCCGAGCGCCTGGCGATCCGGGCCGCCGCCGAGCGCCACGTCGAGTCGCTGTCCGACGACGATCTCGGCGTGCTCGGGTACCCCGAGTGGCTGGAGGGCCTGGAGTCGGGGCTCGCCGCCCACCACGCCGGCCTCGTGCCGGCCTACCGCGAGACGGTCGAGGAGTGCTTCGGCGCTGGGCTCTTGAAGGTCGTCTTCGCGACCGAGACCCTGTCGCTCGGGATCAACATGCCGGCACGCACCGTCGTCATCGAACGGTTCACCAAGTTCGGCGGCGCCGGTCGGGCCACGCTCACCTCGGGGGAGTACGCACAGCTGACCGGGCGGGCCGGGCGCCGGGGACACGACGCCGAGGGCCACGCCGTGGTCCTGTTCTCGCCCGAGACCCCGCTCGCCGATGCCGCCCGGGTCGCGCTCGCGCCTCCCCCCGACCTGCATTCCACGTTCCGGCCGACCTACAACCTCGCCGTCAACCTCGTGCGGCGCTTCGACCGCGAGACCGCCCACGGCGTGCTGCGCAGCTCGTTCGCCCAATGGCAGGCCCAGCGGATGCCGGGGCGCCGCCCCGAGATGCTGACCGAGGCGCTCGGGCGACGCCTCGCCGTCCTCGAGGAGCTCGGCTACCTGCACGGGTGGTCGCTGACCGAGGCCGGCACCCGGCTCTCCACCGTGTACCACGAGTCCGACCTCCTCGTCGCCGAGTCACTCCGCTCCGAGGTGCTGGGCGATGCCGAGCCGGCCGTGCTGGCCGGCGTGCTGTCGGCGTTTGTGTTCGAGAAGCGCCGGGCCCGCCGGGCGATCGGCGCCTCTCGGTCGCGGCCGGCCGGGCGGCGGCGCAAGACCGGGGGTGACCGCCTGGGGGAGCGGCGCCGGGCCGAGCTCTCCTCCCGGCTCGACGCGCTCGTCGCCGAGCACGACCGGATCCGCACACTCGAGGAGGTCCACGTCGTGCCCCGGACCCCCCAGCCCGAGCGCGGGCTCGCGACCGCGGTGGCCGCCTGGGTGCGGGGGGCGTCCTTTGGGACCACCCTCGAGGTGGCCGCCCACGACGTGGGGGAGATCGCCCCGGGGGACTTCGTCCGGACGGTCCGCCAGCTCGCCGACCTGGTTCACCAGGTGGGCGTCGTCGCCCAGGACCAGGCCGTCGCCGCATCGGCCCTGAGCGCCCACAAACTCCTGCTCAGGGACGTGGTGGCGGCAGGGACGATCCCCTCATCCGCCATCGCGGAAGGCCCGTCGTCCTAAGGTTGCCCGGTCATGTTCCCCTACGCCGAGGAGCGCTTCAGCGAGGAGGAGGTCGCCATCCTCCAGCGCTATTTCACCAACGTGTCCGGCCCGGTCTTCGCGTTGGTGAACCTCCCCGAGGTGGTGAAGGGGGCGCTCTTCGCCCGCTACTCACGCTCGGCCAAGAGCCTCCGGCGGCTGTTCTTGGACGAGTTCGTCTGCGACCTCGAGATCTCGGGCGACGCCACCTTGGACGCCACGGTCGGCATGAAGCGGGCCGAGGAGCTCTACGAGCGGGTCTTCTTCGAGTACGGCGACGACTCGGTCGCGCAGGTGGGCGGGGTGCACCTCGCATGCGAGCAGGCCTCCAACATCTTGACCAAGGTCCTCGAGTGGGGCCGGCTCATGGCCTACCTCGAACAGTCGACGCGCTACATCGGCTACGACACCCGGATGACCAACGGGCACTACCGCTACCACCGGCCGACGGCTGTGCTCGAATCCGCGCTCGGCGCCCGCTACGTGGGCGACATGGACCGGATGTTCGACACCTACGGCCAACTCATGCCGAGGCTCCAGGGCTGGCTGATCACCCGCTTCCCGCGCCAGCCCGGCGACTCGGACTTCGTGCACCGCCAGGCGGTCCGGGCCAAGGCGCTCGACGGGCTCCGGGGCCTCCTGCCTGCGGCCTCGCTCTCCAACGTCGGCATCTACGGCTCGGGACAGTCCTACGAGTCGCTGCTCATGAAGATGCGCTCGCATCCCCTCGAAGAGGCGCGGTTCTACGCCGATCTGATGCTGAGCGAGCTGCGCAAGGTGATCCCCTCGTTCCTCCAGCGGGTGGACGTGTCGGACCGGGGAGGGGAGTGGTCGGCCTACTTCGCCGACACGCGTACCCAGACCGGGCGGATCCTCAAACGTCTGTGGCCCGACGTCGCGGCGGGCCGGGGCGCCGAGCGCCTCGGGGCCGAGACCGGCGAGGTCCGCCTGGTGGACTTCGACCCCGAGGGCGAGGACAAGCTCCTCGCCGCCATCTGCTTCGCCCAGTCGACCATGGGGGAGGACGAGGCGCTGCGAAGGGTCCGGGCGCTCTCGGCCGACGAGCGGCGCTCGCTGCTCCACGCGTACGTGGGGGACCGCAAGAACCGCCGACACCGCCCCGGGCGGGCCTTCGAGCGGATCGACTACCGATTCGAGATCACTGTCGACTACGGCGCCTTCCGGGACCTCCAGCGCCACCGGATGCTCACGGTCGAGTGGCAGGAGCTCACCCCCGAGCTCGGCTATACGATCCCCGAGCTCGTCGTCGAGGCGGGGGAGGAGCCCGCCTACGTCGAGTCCCTGGAACGCTCCCGGGCCCTCTATGACGCCATGGTCCCCGAGTTCCCGGTCGAGGCCGGCTACGCGGTGGCCCTCGCGCACCGGGTCCGCTGCGTCATGCAGATGAACGCCCGCGAAGCGATGCACCTCATCGAGCTGCGCTCGGGCACCCAGGGGCATCCCTCGTACCGGCGGATCGCCCAGCAGATGTACCACGCCATCGCGGAGCAGGCCGGGCACCGCGCGATCGCGGATGCCATGGTGCACGTGGAGCACGGCTGGTCGGACCTCGAGCGCCTCGAGGGGGAGCGGCGGGCCGAGTCGCGCCGCTCGCTTCGCGCCGCCCAGAAAACCTGACAGCTCGGTGACCAGGAACGATCCGCAAACACCCTGGTCATCGATCACGCGCCGCCCTTGACGACGCGGTGTCAAATCTGAATAACTTACGGCGTCTGCATCCTTCCCCGCGGGTCACCGGGTCATCGTCCCGGTCCGAGGGTGAGGGATCTGTCGTGCGGCGGCGGGCTCGGGGGATCGAGTAGAGAACACCACGAGTCGCCCGGGGTCGGCCCGGGCGACGTTCGTGACGGTACCAAAGACCCCCGAGCCTGGCCCCGTCTGGCTCCCACCCTGGCGGCCCCCGAGTGTCTACCCTTCCCCGGGCCAGCAAAGCGTCTGGATGGCGCGCCCCGGCGTCTATGCTCCCGCCGGCGAAAACCCCGAACCGGAAGGACACGGTGCCCGAAGACAACGACGCAGCAGAGGACCTCGAGGAGCTCGACGAGGAGCTGGACGAGGACGCGCTGGGTGACGATCTCGAGGTCGACGACCTCGAGGACGACGACGACGACGAGATCGTTGGCGACGACGATCTCGAGGACGACGATCTCGAGGACGACGACGAGCTCGGCGGGGGCGGGGCCGTCGTCGAAGAGGCCGAGGAGGACGGGACGGCCGCGGCCGAGCGGCCCGCCGAAGAGGGCGAGGAGGACGACGACGAGGAGGCCGACGACGAGGACGTCGAGGCCAGCCTGGACGTCATCTTGAAGGAGCGCCTGGTCGTCGAGGACGAGGTCGAGGACGACGAGCTCACCGACGCCGAGGACCGCAGCGAGGCCAGCGAGCGGGTATTGCCCAAGCAGGCCGACGAGTTCGTCTGCAAGTCGTGCTTCCTCGTGAAGCACATCAGCCAGCTGGCCGACAAGAAGCGGGGCCTGTGCCGTGACTGCGTCTGAGCAAAACCGAGGCGGGCTCCGGCCCCTCATCGACGACGCCCTCGACCTGTTCGTCTACGCGCCGGTCGGGCTCGTGGCCAGCTCGCTCGAAGAGCTGACCGCCGGTGACGTCCCCGAGCTCGCCGAGAAGGGGCGCGGTCGGATCACCCGACTCCTGTCCAACGCCCGAGTCGTCGGCCACATGACCATCACGATGGGTCGGCGCACGCTCTCGGGCGAGCTCTCGCGCCTGCTCCCCGCCGAGGGCGCCCACGGCGGTGCCACACACCTCGACGCGCCCCCCGCCCCCGAGCACCGGGCCGAGCGCCAGGAGTTCCTGCGCAGCGTCGAGCCGGCACCCGATCTTGCGATCCCCGGGTACGAGACGCTTTCGGCCTCCCAGGTGGTCCGCCGCCTGGACGGGCTGGGCGAGGCCGAGCTCCTCGCGATCTACGAGCACGAGGCGGCCACCCGCCGCCGGCGGACGATCCTGCACCGAACCCAGCAGCTCCTCGGCAACGAGGGCGCCCCCGGCCCGACCAGCCGGCCCGCCTAGCCGAGGGCCGCCTCGTGGAATCGGTCCGGCGTGCGGAGTCGGCCGACCTCGGGCGCTGCCGCGAGCTCGTCGCCGAGGCCGTCGCCGCCGCGGAGGATCAGCGGGGGGCGGCGCTCCTGTTCGCCGGGGCGACCCCGGCCGAGCTTGCCTCGACACTCGTGGAGCGCTGGAGCGCCGACGATGCCGCCTCGGTCGTCCTCGGCGTCTTCGAGGGCGTGACCGTCGGCCTCGCGGCGGGCAGCGTGGCGCGCTCGGGCCCCCGCACGATCGGTCGGATCGAGTGCTTCTATGTCGAGCCCGAGGCGCGAGCGGTCGGCGTCGGCCAGTCGATGGTGGAGTCGCTGCTCGAGTTCTTCGCCTCGCGCGGCTGCAGCGACGTCGACGCCATGGCCCTACCGGGTGACCGCTCGAGCAAGCAGCTGCTCGAGTCCGCCGGGTTCAAGGCGCGGCTGTTGATCCTCCACCGCTCGTTGGGCTGAGGGGGCGCCGGGGCGGGCCCGGACGCCGCGGGGGCGGGGGCGGGATCGGCAGGCCGATCAGCTTGGCGAGCTCGGGCACAGCGCCGGCCGCCTTGCGCGATGCGTCGCGCGCCGCCTCGGCGTCGGGGATGCCGGCGGGCTTCACGGTCCTGCGCACCGGGGACTCGAGCACCGCCTCCAAGAGCGCGAGCCAGTCGTCAAGCGCGAGCTCGGCGGTCATCGCCGCGCTCGCGGCCTGGGCGAGGCGCACGGCGAGCTCGGCCGGGCAGCGGGTCGACATCTCGGGGGGCCTGGCCGACACCCGCAGGGCGTCGAGGACCCGGCCCGAATCGATCGCCGACACGATCCGGTGCTCCCATTCGTCTCGCAGCGCGTTGACGCGTTCGTTCAGGCTGTCCTGGAGCGACTTGGCGAGGCCCCGGGCATCCTCGTCGAGCGAGACCGTGCGGGAGGCCGCCACGACTGCTCGCAGCTCGCGCAGGCGAATCGACTTGCCGGCGTTCTGGGCGGCGGTTGCCCGGTCCTTCCACGCGGCGAGGTTCACGAGCGGGAGCAGTTCCTCGGCCATGGCGAGGAGCGCGTCGGCGGCGACCGCGGGTTGCCCGGCCGCCTTCGCCGTTGCGTTCTGTTCGTTGATTGCCTGGCGCACGGCCGGAATCCCACCACGCAGGAGCTGCTCGGCCACCGGGAGCTGCTCGGGCCGGAGCGCGGCCAGCGCAGCGTTGCGATGGACCGCGGCGATGCTCGGGCGGAGGTCCCGGCGCCCGCGCTCGGGACGGTCGCGCCCGGGCTCACGGGCCCCCTCGCGTGCGGCGGGTCGTCGCGAGCCGGGCCCTCCCTCGGGTCCGCGGCGCGGCGCCTCGCCCTCGCGACGCGGCCGGGCCTCGCCGTC
>DAHUYG010000042.1 GCA_027315315.1 Acidimicrobiaceae bacterium
ACCGCGAAGAACAGGGGGGGGCGTGGCGCACGAGATCCCAGACCCCCACGGGGACCAGACGCGGACCGAGTTCGCTCGTGCGCTGACCGCATTGCGAACTGGGGAGGACCTCACCGTCCGGGAACTAGCGCGGCGGGTGGACGCCCCGGTGGCGACCCTCGGGGACCACTTCGCCGGTCGGCACCCCCCCAAGCCGTCCCAGATTGACCTCTTCCGCGCCATCGTCGCCGAGTGCGGGGTCAACGACCTGAACGAGATCGAGCGGTGGCTACGGGCCCTCGATCCAGCCCGCTACGCCTCCGACGGCCGGGCGGCCAAGCGGGCCGCTCCCTACCGGGGGCTCGAGCCCTATGGCGAGGAATACGCCGAGCTGCTCTTCGGGAGAGCGGCCGCTCTCGCCGAGGTCCTCGACCACCTCCGGGCCCTGAGGGACGCGCTCGGCCCGAGCGCCGGCATGCTCGTACTGGTCGGGCCCTCAGGGTCGGGGAAGTCGTCGCTCCTGGGCGCCGGACTCGTCCCCGCCCTACGGCAAGGCGCTCTCGACACGGGCGGCCGTCATTTGGGCTGCACCCTGACCACGCCTTCAGGTGCACCGGACGCCCTTGGTCCCAGTGCCAGCGAGATGCGGAAACCGAGCGTCCTGGTGTTCGACCAGCTCGAGGAGGTGCTTGTCAATCCGGCGGGATCGGCGCCTTGAGCTCGTCTCTTCGAGGCCCTGGCCCATCCGGCCCGGAAGCCGGACCTCGTGGTCCTCTCCTTGCGCGCCGACTACTACGAGGACGCTGCCACCGAGCCAGTGCTCGCGGCAGCATTGCGCCACGCACAGGTGCTCCTCGGCCCGACGACGGAGCGCGAGCTCCGCGACGCGATTGCCGGCCCGGCCCGGGCCGTGGGGGCGGCGATCGAAGACGGGCTGGTGGACTTGGTCCTGGCCGACCTGGCACCGGGCAGCCCGACCGGTTTCGCCCACGACGCCGGGGCGCTGCTGTTCGTCCACCTGCTCGCCTGGCGCGTGGTGGCCGCAATGTTCGGCCGCGAACAGCTCGTGACCGGCCGCCGCTGACGGTCGCCACATTGCAATAGTCGCAGCGCACTCAGGGAAGCGCCATCCAAGAGCAACGGAGATCAACGAATGCCGGCAACGCTGAAGCTGACGCACATGGCGATCGGAGCAGAGGTCCGTCGCGGCACGTATGGCCGACGCTCAGCCCCCGAGGTCGGTCGGCACCCCGAGGTCGACGGTGCAGGTGAGGTCGAGGGCCTGCAGGAAGTGCCGGTCGTGGGTGACCACCAGCAGGGTGCCGCCGTAGGTGGCGAGAGCTTCCTCGAGCTGCTCGACAGCGGGCAGGTCGAGGTGGTTGGTGGGCTCGTCGAGCACCACCAGGTTGACCTGGCGGGCCTGGAAGCCGGCTAGCTCCGCCCGGGTCCGCTCACCCGGCGACAGCGAGGCTGCCGGCCGCGTCACCTGCTCCGCCCCCAGGCCGAATTTGGCCAGCAGCGACCGGGCGGGTGCCTGGTCGAGCCCGATGGCGGCCACGAACGCATCGAGCAGGGTGCCGCCGCCGGTGAAGGCACCTCGGCGCTGGCCCATCTCGCCCACCATCACGCTCGGTCCCAGCCAGCGTGAGCCCGCGGTGAGCGGCAGCCGGCCGAGGAGGACGTCGATGCAGGTGGTCTTGCCCGACCCGTTGGGGCCGAGCAGGGCGACCCGCTCCCCCCAGCCGATCTCGAGGTCGAGCGGGCCCAGGCGGAAGCCGCCACGGTCGGCGACGGCACCCGACAGCCGAGCCACCACCGCCCCGGCCCGGGGAGCCTCGCCGATGGTGAAGCGCAGCTCCCACCCCTCCCACGGCTTGGCCACCGGGTCGAGGCGCTCGATGGCCCGCTCGGTGCGCCGGGCCCTCGAGGCGAGCTGCTCGGTCCGGTTGATCCGGAAGTCGCGCTGGGCCTTGTCGTTGTCCCGGGGGCGGCGCTTCTCCCGGCGCACCCCCTCGGTGGCCCACTCCCGCTCGCTGCGGGCCCGGGCCCGCAGCTCGGCCCGCTGCGCGCTGTAAACGCGGTAGGCCTCCTCGGCGTGGTGGTGCTCGGTCGCCCGCTCGGCGAGGTAGGCGGACCATCCGCCGCCGAAGCTTCGCCCCCGGTGGTCGTGCTCGTCGATCTCGAGCACCGAGGTCACGCACTGGTCGAGGAAGGCGCGGTCGTGCGAGACGACCACGACGCCGCCCGGTCGCGAGGCGACGAAGCCGGCCAGGCGTTCCAGGCCGGCGAAGTCGAGGTCGTTGGTCGGCTCGTCGAGGAGCGTGACGTCGAAGCGGGGGAGCTCGATCGCCGCCAGGGCGACCTTCGCCGACTGGCCCCCCGAGAGCGTCGAGTGCACCCGGTCGGCCACGCCCGGCACGCCGAGCTCGTCGAGCGTGGCCTCGATGCGGGCGTCGAGGTCCGAACCCGAGAGCGCGACGAAGCGCTCGAGGGCGACCGAGTAGCGCCCGTCGGCGCCGGCCACGGCGCGCCCCAGGTCCGAGGCGGCCACCGCCAGCTCGGCCTCGGCCGCCTCCACGCCGGTGCGCCTGGTGAGGGCCTGGCGGACCGTCTCGCCCGGGCGGGGGTCGGGCTCTTGGTCGAGGAGGCCGACCGTCGCATGCGGGGGGTCGCGCCTGACGGTGCCCCGGTCGGGCTCGAGGTGCCCGGCGAGGAGCGCGAGCAAGGTCGACTTGCCGACGCCGTTCGGTCCGACAACCCCGATGCGCATGCCGGGGGCGACGCTGAGCGAGACGTCGTCCAAGACGAGGCGGTCGCCGCGGGCGAGCGAGAGGTGCTGGGCGACGAGGGTCGCCTGGGTCTGGGATGGCGCGGGCACGGGCTTCCTTTGGCCGAGGGGCGGACAGGACGGGCTTCCGTGATCAGCGCACGTCGAAATGGTACCGGGCGCGGCGATCCGGACGGCGCGGGGCGGGTGACAGGATGATGGCAATGCGCCTCCGCCGCTCGGCGAGACCCGCCCGCGCGCCCATTTTCGGCTCGCTCGGCACCCGGAACTACCGGCTCTACTTCTTCGGCCAGATCGTGTCGGTGTCGGGGACCTGGATGCAGACCGTCGCCCAGGGGTGGCTGGTGCTCCGGCTCTCCCACAGCGGGACCGACCTCGGGCTCATCACGGCGGCCCGGTTCCTGCCCATGCTGGTGCTCTCGCCGTGGGGCGGGCTCGTCGCCGACCGCCTCGACAAGCGGCGGATCCTCTTTCTCACCCAGACCCTGTCGGGCGCGCTGGCCGGCGTGCTCGCGGTCTTGGACTGGACGAACGTGATCACGCTGTGGATGCTCGGCGCGATCGCCCTCGCCCTCGGCTTCGTCAACGCGTTCGACAACCCGACCCGGCAGAGCTTCATCGCCGAGATGGTCGCGGAGGGCGATCTCGCCAACGCGATCACGCTCAACTCGGTCACCGTGAACGTGGCCCGCGCGCTCGGGCCGGCGATCGCGGGCGTGCTGATCGAGACCGTGGGGATCGCTCCCTGCTTTCTCGCCAACGCGCTGTCCTTCGGGGCGGTGGTGTGGAGCCTGGTCCTGATGCGCGGCGGGGACCTTTTCACCTCGGCCCGCCCCGGGCGCCAGCCCGGGCAGGTTCGCGAGGGGCTCCGCTACGTGCGCTCGACGCCCGAGCTGTTGGTCCCGCTCGTCATGATCACGGTCGTCGGGACCCTCGCCTGGGAGTTCCAGGTGTCGCTCCCGCTGATGGCGCGCTTCGCCTTCCACGGCTCCGCCGCCACCTACGGCACGATGCTCGCCTTCATGGGGATCGGGGCGGTCGCCGGCGGGCTCGTGACCGCCCGCCGCTCGGCGGTGCGCGCCGTCGGGCTCGGTCATGCCTCGATCGGCTGGGGGCTGTCGATCGTGGCCGCGGCCTTCGCCCCCAACCTCCCGAGCGAGTACGCCCTCTTGCTGTTCGTCGGCTACGGCAGCCTCAGCTTCAATGCGGTGGCCCAGACGACCCTGCAGCTGGCGGCGGTCCCCTCCATGCGGGGCCGGGTGATGGCGCTGTGGTCGGTGGCGTGGCTCGGCTCGACGCCGATCGGCGGACCGATCATCGGCTGGATCGGCCAGAGCCTCGGCTCGCGCTGGACCCTGATCGTGGGCGGCGGGACCACGCTCGCCGCCGGGCTCGTCGGCTATCGGAGCCTCGTGGCCATCGACCGCCGGGCGGCCGCCGCATCGGCCGACGGGGCCGAGCGGGCCGACGCCATCGTGGCGGCGCCGGTGCCGACCGAGCCCTGAGCGACCGGGGGAAGGCACCGAGGCGCTGGCGGTCCGCCCGGCGCTTCGACGGCGGGCCGGTCGCGCAGCGTGCCGGTCGCGCAGCGTGGCGGTCCCTCAGCCCCCGAGCGTCGCCACCATGAGCGCCTTGATCGTGTGGAACCGGTTCTCGGCCTGATCGAACACGATCGACGCCGGTGACTGGAAGACCTCGTCGGTCACCTCGAGGCAGGCCAGTCCCCGTCGCTCGGCGATGCGCGCCATGGCCCCGGTCTCCTCGTCGTGGAAGGCCGGCAGGCAGTGGAGGAACTTCACCTCGGAGTTCCCGGTCGACTCGAGCAGGTCCCGGTTGACCTGGAAGCCGAGCAGCAGGTCGATGCGCTCGTCCCACGCCTCGGCCGGCTCGCCCATCGACAGCCAGACGTCGGTGTAGAGGAAGTCCGCACCCGAGACCGCCTCGGCCACGTCGCTCGTGATCGTGAGCCTGGCCCCCGACGCCAAGGCCAGGCGCTCGGCCTCCCCCCGCACCTCTTGGTCGGGGAAGAGGGCCCCGGGGGCCGCCACCCGCAGGTCGAGGCCGAGCTGGGCGCCGGTCACGAGCAGCGAATGCGCGGTGTTGTTGCGGCCGTCGCCCAGATAGCAGAGGACGACCTCCTCGAGCGGCCGCCTCGTGTGGTCCCGGATCGTGAGGACGTCGGCCAGCATCTGGGTGGGGTGCCAGCGGTCGGTGAGGCCGTTCCACACCGGGACGCCCGCGTGCGCGCCGAGGCGCTCCACGTTGTCCTGCGCGCCGCCGCGGTACTCGATCCCGTCGAAGAGGCGGCCGAAGAACCGAGCGGTGTCGGCGATCGACTCCTTCTCGCCCAGCTGGGTCTCGCCTGGACCGAGGTAGAGGACCTGGGCGCCCTGCTCGCCCGCGGCGAGCTGGAACGAGACGCGGGTCCTCGTCGAGGTCTTCTCGAAGATGAGGGCGACGCTCCGCCCGACCAACCGGGGCTTCTCAGCACCCGAGCGCCGCTCGGCGCGCAGCTCGTCGGCGAGGTCGATGAGCGAGAGGAACTCGGCCTTGGTGAGGTCGGTGTCCCTCAGCAGGCTCCTGCCAACGAGATCGGTCGACATCGTCTCGGACCTCCCTGTCGATCGGGCGCCGCGCCGGGTGCGGGCGCCGGCCGGGGCCGGCGAGAGCGGCAATGCTAGGCGCCCGGTCTCGCCCGGCGGTCGTGCGCCGGGGGGGCTCAGCAGCCGTCGAGCCAGGGCTGCTTGCCGTCGGCGTCGTAGAGCGCCACGGCGAGGGTGTCCTGGTCGGCCTTCGACGCCTCGTTTGGGGGGACCCCGATCAGCTGTGGCAGGCCGGCCAGCTGCGCGGCCTCGTTCCAGGTCGGCTGGCTGAACTGGAAGCCGCCCATGTAGGTCCCGCTCGGCGAAACCGCCTGGTAGTCGCCGCCCGACTCGCGCTCGAGCACGCACTGGAGGAAGGGGGGGAGCGCGGGGTCGCCGACGGCGACGCTGACCGAGCCGGCCACCGGGGGCGGCACCGGCCCGCGGGCCGCTGCCGCGCTGGAGGCGATCTGCTCCTGGGTGGTCGCGACGGCGACCGCCAGCTGCCCGGTGACGAGGGCCTCCTTGGAGGAGAGCTCGCCGGCCACCTGGCGCGCGTTCTCGGTGGCGGCGGTGGCCGAGGCCTCCGCCGAGCGATCGGCGGCAGCCCGGGCGCCGAGGACGCTCTGGTTGGCCTGGAGCTGGAGCTGGTCGGTGTGGAGCAGCGCCAGGGTCTCGGTGGTGTCGCCGATCGCCACGCTCTCGTACTCGGAGCGGTTGTCGGCGACGTTGCGGTTCCCCGAGAACAGCTGGAGGGTCTGGTTGACCGACAGGGCACCCGCGTCGACGTAGCTCGACACCGCCTCTTGTGAGAGCCGGACCCGGTCCGAGCGCACGCGCTTCGCGTCGAGGGCGACCTGGGCCTCGAGCGCTGCGACCGCCGCGTTGTCCTGCGCCACCCGGAGCGCGTCCACCTCGTACTGGCGCTCGAACGCGTTGACCTGCAGCTGCTCTTGGATCAGCTGGCCGTTGAGCTGGCTCGCCTCGGCCTGGAGGCTGGCCGTGCTGGCGTCGGCCGCTGGCGCGCCGAGGAACGCCGTCGCCGCGAGCATCGCGGCGACGAGGAGGGGCGCAGTGAGCGGGCCGGCGCTCGGCCACCCGAGGGTTCGCGCCATTCGTGGTTGACGCGCCGTCGAGGAGATCGACGACGGCTCAGCGTCGTGCACAGTGCATCCTGTCTAGCTGGACCGACGTCCCCCGGGCAAGGGGGAGGGTCCCCGAGGGCGGGGATCCGACCGCGCAGAGTGAGGCCCGGAGCGCCGATCGATCCCGGGTCCGCCAGGGCTACAGTTGGATCGGACTGGGAAAAGAAAAGGGAGTCGCCATGTGGGCTGGGGTGGGCGTGCTGCTCGGCCTGATGGTGGTCGCGGCGGTCCTCGGCTTCCACGTCGGACCCCACGGGCACCTCGTCGGTGCCGCCCTCGGCGTCGTGGCGGCGATCTGGCTCCTCGTCCTCGCGGCGGCCGGCCAGTCGGCCCCCCTTGCCTGGACGCTCTTCGGCGCGGACGTCGCCATCTCGGGCAGCCTGGGGGCGATCGCCTGGCGGGGCCTCCGCTCGCCCGACCTCGAGTCCGGTTCGGCGCGACCGGGGTTGGTCGGGACCGAGGGGGTCGCCATCACCGACCTCGCGCCCGACGGCGTCGTGCGGGTCCGGGGCGAGCACTGGTCGGCCACCGCCATGAACGGGGAGGTGAAGGCCGGCCAGCACGTGCAGGTCATCGAGGCGAGCGGGGTGCGCCTCGGGGTCTGGGGTGAGGACGCGTTCGAGATCGAGGAGCCCGACACCCACCACCTGGTGGGCGGACAAGGCCGCGACGGCTCCGGTGGCACCGACCAAGAGGGGGTTCAATGATCATCGGCATCGTGATCGGCGTCGTCGCATTCGCTGCGCTCGCCCTCGGCGCGACGGCGATCCGGATCGTGCGGGAGTACCAGCGGATCGTGCTGTTCCGCCTCGGGCGGGCCATCGGCACCAAGGGTCCCGGTCTGGTCTTCATCAACCCGGCCATCGACCGGACCAACTGGGTCGACCTGCGCGAGCGCTTCTTGGAGATCCCCTCCCAGACCGCCATCACCGCCGACAACGCCCCGATCTCGATCGACTTCATCATCTTCTACAAGGTCGTCGACCCCCAGATGTCGGTGCTCGCCGTCCAGAACTTCGCCGGCGCCGCCCTCAACGTTGCTGCGACCACGCTACGCAGCGTGGTGGGCGACATGGCGCTCGACGACGTGCTCTCCAAGCGCGAGGACATGAACGCGCTGCTGAGGGTCCGCCTCGACGAGGTCACCGAGCGCTGGGGGGTGAAGGTCACGAGCGTCGAGGTCCGCGAGATCAACCCGCCGCCGGGCGTCCTCGACGCCATGACCCGCCAGATGTCGGCCGAGCGGACCCGCCGGGCCCAGGTGACCGAGGCCGAGGGGCAGAAGTCCGCCGCCATCCTCGCCGCCGAGGGGCAGCGCCAGGCCGCCATCACGCTCGCCGAGGGCACCCAGAAGGCGACCATCCTGGCCGCCGAGGGCGAGCGCCAGGCCGCGATCTTGAAGGCGGAGGGCTTCTCGGGCGGCCTCGAGAAGATCCTCCAGGTCGGTCGCACGCTCGATGAGAACACGCTCCTCCTCCAATACCTCGACACGCTGAAGCAGGTGGGTTCGTCGCCCTCCACGAAGTTCATCGTGCCGATGGAGCTCTCCAGCCTGCTGAACGGGCTGCGCTCTCTCGTCCCGGTCGAGCCCCCGGCCCTGGCCAGCAACCCTGCCACGACCAACGGCGAGGTCACGAAGTAGCGACCGAATCAAAAGGCCGCCTCTGAGGGGACCCGGCGCCCGGCCGGACGCCGCCCCAACGAACTCTCGACAACGACGTGAGGGCCCAGGAGCAGCACGCCTCTTGGGCGGGAGGGCCCGCGTGCTCAAGGTGCCGGACCCCCCCGCCGCGATGCTCGGTCGCAACCCCGCGAGACCCGCCAGGGTGAACCGGGAGGAGGTGGCGCCTTCGAGGCCCCGCGCCACTTCGCGTACACGCCGTTGTCGGGCATGCCGCTCGAGGACTACCGGGCCGACGTCGCGCTGGTCCCGCTCGCGGGTGGGGCCCCGCTCAAATCTGGGAGCGGCGTCGCTCGGCCGAGGGGCTCCGGCGAACCGATGATCTGCGCCGGCTGTTGCCCAACAGCTTGAGCATGTCGCCCACGGCCCGGTCTCTGCTGGCTGGCTCGGGTAGGGGCATGTGGGCCTGGACCTCGTAGCGGTTGCGGCGTCCGTCCTTGCTCTTGAGGATGTAGCCGGCTCCGACCAGATCGGTGACGATTTCATGCGCTCGCCGTTCGGTGATGTCCAGGTTGGCCGCGATGTCGCGCAGGCGAACAGTGGGATCCCGACCGATGCACAGCAGGGCCCGGCCATGGTTGGTCAGAAAGCTCCAATTCGCCACGGTCACGGATACTAGCAATTTGTCCGGGTATTTCTTTCCCAATGATTCTTGAGATTTTGTGCATGTATTTGAGATCTGGAGTATGGTCGTCACATCCGCTCGGCGAACCAGCCGCAAATGGGCGGTCAGTGGTTCATTGAGGCGGCCCCAGAAGGCCGACCACGCTTCACCTGGCTGAAAAAGCCCGACCAGGGGGGACCTTCGTCGATGAGGTGACATCGTGACTCGAACTACTCGTACGCGCTCTTCGCGTTGGCTCGCTGCCGCAGTGGCGGCGGCCCTGGTGCTCGGCACACTGATCTTCGGCGTTCTCGCGGAGGCACCGCTCGCCTCGGCGGCACCCGTGGCGGTCGGCCAGTGCAACGCTGACACCTTTCCCACCGGGGCCGGGTTCGAGGTGACCTGTTATGTCACGGTCCTGAACACCATGACCGCGTCGGGTGCGACCAGTTCCAGCGTGACCACCACCGAGTGTTTGGCGGGCGCAGGGGTCCCCTATCCCAGCTGCACCACGGCCCCGACCCCCAATGGTCCCGTCGTCACCGTGACCAACTCGACGCAACTCGTCAACTCGGTCACGCAGTGCAACGGCATCGTCACGGGCGGCGGCAGCAACGTGATCTGTCACGTCGAAATCACCAACGACGTACCCGTTGGGACCGCATCGTCGGCTCTCACCGTCAACCAGTGCAACAACGCCGCCACCACCACCGAGCAGTGCAATCCGTATCCGGCATCGACGACCGGCGCCTCGGTGACCCAGTGCAACGGTTCGGGTGGCGCGGGAACCTATGTCGGCACGTACTCCGTGCAGTGCACGGCCGTCGGCGGCGCATCGGCGCTCCCGCTCAGCGTCAATCAGTGCAATGGCACCGCGACCGGTGGCGGAAGCAGCGTGACATGCACGGTGTCGGTCGCCAACGTCTTCGAACAGGTGGCTCCGCCCGTCACGACGCCTCCGGTGACCACTCCGCCGGGCAACACGCCTCCGGTGACCACGCCGCCGGGCACGACGCCTCCGGTGACCACTCCGCCGGGCACGACGCCTCCGGTGACCACTCCGCCGGGCAACACGACCGGTGGAATCGCAGTGGCCGCCGCTTCGTCGGGAGCGAGTTCCAGTTCTGGAACCGGGCCCTCGAGCGGCACCTCGGGCACGGTGCTTCCGACCGGCGCCCCCCAGACCGGATTTGGCGGCGCCGCTCGCTCGGGCGATGACGGGCTGCTGATCGTCCTTGGCGCCGTGGCGCTGTTCGGAGCGCTCGCTGCGGGTGGTCTGGCCGTTCGCCGGCGCCGGTCCCCAGTGGCGCTCGGGAAGGCCGACCTCGATGGAGGGTGAGTCCCCGGCCGCGACACGGCTCCCGAGGCACCGGTCGGGACCGTGGTGGGTGTTGGCCACGGCCCTGCTGGCCGCGGCCGTGGCCTGCTTGGTCCTAGGCCTTCACACCTACGGGCGCTCCCTCGCCCCCCCGGCCGGGGCCCAACTGCCCCCGCCGCCGGCCGCGGCGAAGGACGCCGCCGCTCCGGCGGCCACCGTGGCCCGCTCGACCCCAGTCGCTCTCGGCATTCCGGCGCTCGGTGTGCAGGTCTCGCTCTCGACGCTCGGGCTCAACCCCGACGGGACCGTGCAGGTGCCGACGGATATCCAGCAGCCCGGGTGGTACCGGTTGGGCCCATCACCGGGCCAGGTTGGTTCGGCCGTCATCCTCGGACACGTCGACTCCTATGTCGGCCCCGGGGTGTTCTTCAAGCTCTCGACACTGGTGGCCGGTGACCGGGTCGACGTGGCGTTGGCCGATGGTCTCACCGCCACGTTCGCTGTCGACACCGTCGTCTCGTATCCGAAGACCCAGTTCCCCACGTCGCTCGTCTATGCATCCCGCGGTTATCCGGCGCTGCAGCTGGTGACCTGTGGGGGGACCTTCGACCCCCAGTCCGGCCACTACCTGTCCAACGTCGTCGTCTACACCTCCCTCCTCTCGATCGGCGGCGCTGGTCAAGCCCCATCGACGCTCGCGGGAGCTGGCGCCCCGGCTGCCCGGGGTTAGCGGCGTCAAGCGCGACGAGAGCGCCAGTGGTCAAGGGGCGGTCCCGATCGGGAGCCACCTCCTCCGGTGAGGGGGCCGAGGCGACGAGCGCCCCGCCGTTCGCCGATTGCGTCTCCGCCGGCTCGCTGGATCCGGGTGATCCGCCCCGAAGCCGTCCCGTCCGCGCCGGTGAACCCGGTCTGTTCGGGTTCGGGCCGCCAGTACGCTCGAAACGCAAGGATGAGGAGGTCGTCATGACCGACAATCAGGGCCAGGCCAGATGGAGCGTTGCCGACTGGCACGGCAAGATGCTGCTGGACCGAGAAGGCGAGAAGATCGGCAAACTGCAAGACGTCTACGTCGACGTCGAGACCGATGAACCCCAGTTCGCGACCGTCAAGGAGGGCTTCATCGGCCGTCACCTGACGTTCGTGCCGCTGGGCGGGATTCAGATCGGTCCGAATGATCTCCAGGTCTCGGCAACCAAGGAGCAGGTGCGTTCCGCGCCGGACATCGAGATGAACGGCGACGAACTCTCCCAGGCCGACGAATCGACCCTCTATCATCACTACGAGATGAACTACACCGCGCCCGATACCGAAAGTGGCCGACGCCTCGCCCGTCGTTGAACAGCGGCCGCGGCTCTCTCCGGAGTACTCCGATTGCCGAGTTCCGTTGACCTGCGCTCGTTTTGAGTTGGACGAACGCGGTCGATCGAGCTGCTGAGAGAGCGCGAGCGGAAAACCGACCAACAGATCTCGAAGAGTCGGCACGGATCCGTGTGCTTCGCAAAGTTGAGTCTCCTTGCGGATGTTCGTCGGGTAGCGCAGCGTCCGCGAGCTCACGAACGGTCGTAGACGGCTCACATTCGCTTCGCCTTGCAGGCGGTGTCGTCCTTCTCGGCCCATGTCGAGCAGACGCCCAAGGACAGCGGAGACCGATGACCATGAGGTCGCAGGCCATCCTGCGCTTGTGCTTGTCCGGGCATCGGTTGGCCACGGCGAGGATCGTCTCGTTGTTGGTGTCGGCGCGAGGGTCGGGCCACGTCGGCTAGGAATTTGGCGGCGAGCACCAAGAGCGCGATGGTGATGCCGGGAACCAGCCCCGACCACCAGGCGTCGCTCGGGGAGATGCGGCTGGTGGCCAGGATGGCCGCCCCAGGAGAAGGCCTCACGGCTGGGCGCTCACCCAAGGAAGGCCAGGGGTCACCTCGAGCAGGATGGCACACGCCATCGTCAGCGCCAGTTGGGCAACCACCGAGCCCGACGGCGTTCGGGACCATGTGGCGCCACAAGATCCGTGGCCGGCACTCGAAGGGGTGGCCACCTCCACTTGGCCGAGCCGGCTCTCGGTCAGCGTCGAGTCACGGCCAACCAGTGTGACGCGTACGACTGAGGCGGGCTGTGCGGCGCCACAAGCGAGGGAAAGAACGACATCGGCGAGTCGCTGGCGCCGAGGACGAGACCGCCGACCCTGGTGGGTTGACGGCCAGGCGGCGGTGCCCGACCACCCGGCCGGCGGTGAGATCCAGGTCGCCGATGGCCTCCTTGGGCTGACGGGGCCATCGCCCTACGCACCCGAACCCGCGTCGCCGGCAACCCCGCTTCGCCACCTGGCATCACTTCGGCTTCGTCACCCACCTAATGACGCACCCGGCGTCTATGCCTTCCACCGGTCCCGTTCCAGAGTCGAGTTCAAGCAACCTCTCCTTCGCGTTTCCATTGACTATTCCGCACTGCCCACATAGACTCCGCTCTGTAACACTTCGCTACACCCGGGGGGGGGTCACGTGAGGCAACCACAATCGAGCCGACCAACAATCATCCGGGCGCTTGCCGGGATGGTGGTCGCAGCCAGTCTCGTACCGAGTCTGCTTGCGAGTCAGGCGGGCGCAGCGAAGACAAACAACGGCACCCTCAGTGTGGGAATACCCTCGCAGATCGTTAGCCTCTCTCCCC
>DAHUYG010000047.1 GCA_027315315.1 Acidimicrobiaceae bacterium
TCGTCGACGTCCTGAGCGACTGACCCGCGGGCCCCGGGCGGCCGCCCCCGACCAGGGGGGCCGTAGGATCGCGGCGTGGAGGAGCGCTATCACCCCCCGCTCGAGGAGTACCTCGAGACGATCCACTCCTTACAGGAGGAGGGGACGCCGGTGATCCAGGCGCGGATCGCCGAGCGCCTGGGGCGCGCCGCCCCCTCGGTCTCCGAGATGCTCGACCGCCTGTCAGACGAGGGCTACGTGCGGCGCGAGGGGCGCGTGGTCGAGCTAACCGGGCCCGGTGCGGACCTCGCGGCCAAGGTCGTGCGACGGCACCGCCTGGCCGAGCGGCTGCTCGTCGACGTGATCGGCCTGCCGTGGCACAAGGCCCACCTCGAGGCGGGGGTCTGGGAGCACGTGATCTCCGACGAGGTGGAGCAGCGGCTCGTCGTCCTGCTCGGCAACCCCCAGACCTGCCCGCACGGCAACCCGATCCCGGGTTGCGACCGCCCGCCCTCGGCCGACCACCAGCGGCCGCTCGCCGAGGTCGACCCGGGCACCACGGTGCGCCTGGAGCGGATCTCCGAGGACGTCGAGATCGACATGGGATCGCTCGCCTATCTCGACGAGCACGGCTTCAGGCCCGGGGCGACCGCCAGGGTGTCGTCGCGGGCGCCCGACGGGACCCTGCTCCTCGAGGTCGGCGACTCGACGGTGGCCTTCGGGTCGGACCTGTCCCGCCGCCTCTTCGTCGCAGCGCTCTGAGGCGCGAAGAGTGTCGAGCTTCGTCGATCGCGCCCAGTTGCACGCAAAGGCGGGCGACGGCGGGGCCGGGGCCATCTCGTTTCGCCGCGAGGCCCATGTGTCGCGGGGCGGCCCCGACGGGGGCAACGGCGGGAGCGGCGGCGACGTCTGGGTCGTCGCCTCGAACAACCAGGCCTCCCTGATCGGCTTTCGCGACCACCCCCATCGGCGGGCCGACGACGGTGGGCACGGCGGCGCAAAGCGCAAGACCGGCGCCTCGGGCGCCGACCTCGAGGTCTCCCTCCCCGTCGGCACCGTGCTGCGGGACCACCGCTCGGGCGAGACCCTCTGCGACCTCTCCGAGGCTGGGCAGCGCTGGCTCGCGGCCCGCGGTGGCCGGGGCGGGCGCGGTAACGCGACCTTCCTCTCGAACCGCCGGCGGGCCCCGGCCTTCGGAGAGCAGGGCGAGCGAGGCGAGGAGCGCTGGTTCACCCTCGAGCTCAAGCTCGTCGCCGACGTGGCGATCGTGGGCTTTCCGAACGTGGGCAAGTCGACGCTCATCTCCTCGGTGTCGGCGGCCAAGCCCAAGGTCGCCGACTACCCGTTCACGACGCTCGAGCCGCACCTGGGCGTGGTCCGGGTCGCCGGCGGTTCGCGCGAACCCGACGTCGAGTTCGTCGTGGCCGACATCCCGGGCCTCGTCGAGGGGGCGGCCGAGGGCCGGGGCCTCGGACACGAGTTCCTCCGCCACGTCGAGCGGGCCCGGGTCCTGCTCGTCCTCGTGGACCTCGCGGCGAGTGGTGGGGTCGGCCCGGGCGAACAGCTCGCGACGTTGCTGGCCGAGCTCGGCCGCTACCAGCCTGATCTGCTCGATCGGCCCCGGTTCGTGGTCGGCTCCAAGGCCGACCTCCTGGCCGACCGCCAACCCGCCGGGGTGCCGACCGACCTAGACGTCTCGGCCGCGACCGGCCACGGGCTGCCGGCGCTGACCAAGAGGCTGGCCGAGCTCGTGGTGGCGGCCCGGACCGAGGTCGAGACCGCGGCACCCGAAATCGTGATCCACCGACCGCTCGGCGAGCAGATCACCGCCACGCGGCTCGAGCCGGGGGTCTTCGAGATCGTCGGGCGGGCCGCCGAGCGCGCCGTGGCCCTGTCGGATCTGACCGACGACCAGGCCATGGACGTGGCCCTCGGGCGCTTGAAGCGCCTCGGGGTCGACCGCGTGCTCTCGCGCGCCGGTGCCCGCGACGGTGACGAGGTCCGCATCGGCGGCCTGTCGTTCACCTGGTACCGCGACGGGCCCGACGGCCTCCTCGAGCCCGAGGCGCCCGACCCCACAAGGGGCGCGTCGTGACCGGGGGCGGCGCCATCGTCGTGAAGGTCGGGTCGTCCTCGCTCACGACGGCCGACGGCAGGGTCGACGACTCGCTGATCGAGGCGCTCTGCGACCAGATCGCCGCGCTCGTCTCCGCGGGCCGCCGGATCGTCGTCGTGAGCTCGGGGGCGATCGCCTCGGGATGGGCCGCCCTGGGCGAGGGCCGCCGGCGGTCGAACGACCCCGCGGTGCTCCAGGCGGTGTCGGCCGTCGGGCAGCCGATGCTCATGCGCGCCTGGGTCGACGGCCTGGCCCCCCACGGCCTCGTGGGCGGCCAGGTCCTGCTCGCACCGCTCGACTTCGTCCACCGCCAGCAGTACCTGCACGCCCGGCAGACCCTGGAGCACCTCCTCGCCCTCGGCGTCGTCCCGATCGTGAACGAGAACGACGCCGTCGCCGACGACGAGATCCGCTTCGGCGACAACGACCGGCTCGCCGCGCTCGTCTCGCACCTCGTCGGGGCCGAGCGGATGGTCCTACTCACCGACGCCCCCGGGCTCCTCACGGCCGACCCACGCCGGGTGGCCGAGGCGTCGCTCATCGCCGAGGTGGTCGAGATCGACCACCAGCTCGAGCAGCGGGCGGGGGGCCCGGGCTCGGCCGTCGGGAGCGGGGGGATGGCCTCCAAGCTCGCGGCGGCCAAGATCGCCACCTGGTCGGGCATCGAGACCGTGATCGCGGACGCGTCGCGGCCCGGAGCGCTCACGAGCGCGGCCGATGGCGAGGTGGGCACCGGGACCGTCTTCCGGGCCCGGCCGCGGTCGCTGCCGGCCCGCAAGCTCTGGATCGCCTTCGCCCTGCGCCCTTCGGGCTCGGTCACGATCGACGAGGGCGCCCGGCGGGCGCTCGTCGAACGGGGACGATCCCTGCTCGCGGCGGGTGTGGTGGCGGCGAGCGGCGACTTCCACCCAGAGGACGCCGTCGAGGTGTTCGACGGCTCGGGGGCGGTCGTGGCCAAGGGCCTCGTCCGTTGTCCGGCGTCCCGGGCCGCCGAGTGGATGGGTCGCCGCTCGGACCAGCTCCCGAGCGACCTCGCAGGTGAGCTCATCCATCGCGACGACATGGTCGTGCTCGGGGAGTAGGGCACCCGAGGTCCGGCGCCAAAGGGGGGTTCGTCGGGCCAAGGTAAAGTGTCCTGATGTCCGCCGGCCTCGAGCAGCTCGCCGAGCGCGCTCGGAGCGCTGCGCAAACGATTGCGACGGCCCCCTCGGGGGCCCGCGACGAGGCCCTCCTGGCGGCCGCCGACCTCCTCGAGACCCGAACCGGGCCCCTCCTCGCGGCCAACGCGGCCGACCTGGAACGGGCGAGCGGCGAGGGTCTCGGCACCGCAGCGCTCGACCGGCTCAGGCTCGACGCCGGCCGGATTGCCGCCATGGCGGCCGGGCTGCGCGCCGTGGCGGCCCTCCTGGACCCGGTCGGCGAGGTCGTCGGCGGCTGGAGCCGGCCCAACGGGCTGCGGGTCGAGCGGATCCGGGTCCCCCTCGGCGTCGTGGGCGTCATCTACGAGAACCGGCCCAACGTGACGAGCGACGCCGCTGCGCTCTGCCTCAAGTCCGGGAACGTCGCATTCTTGCGCGGCTCGGCCTCGGCGCTGCGGTCCAACGTGGCGATCGTGGTCGCGCTGCGCGACGGCCTGAGCAAGGCCGGGCTGCCCCAAGACGGGGTGCTCCTCGTCGAGGACACCGGGCACGACACCGCGCTCGAGTTCATGCGCCTGCGGGGCACGATCGACTGCCTCGTCCCCCGGGGTGGCCGCGAGCTGATCGAGCGGATGATCGAACACGCGACGGTGCCCTACGTGCTCGACGGGGACGGGAACTGCCACCTCTACGTGGACCGCTCGGCGGACCTCGACATGGCCCGCGACATCGTCGTCAATGCGAAGACCCAGCGACCCGGGGTGTGCAACGCCGCCGAGAGCCTGCTCGTGCACCGCGACGTCGCCGCCGAGTTCCTGCCGATCGCGGCCCGCGCGCTCGAGGGCGTCGAGCTGCGGGGGGACGCCGCCACGAGGGCGATCCTGCCCGGCATCCTCGAGGCCACCGAGGAGGACTACGCGACCGAGTTCCTGGCGCTCACGCTGTCGGTCGCGGTCGTCGAGGACCTCGACGCTGCGATCGCGCACATCAGGCGCTTCGGCTCGGGCCACTCCGAGGCCATCGTGACGAGGGACCTGGCGTCGGCCGACCGCTTCGTGCGCGAGGTGGACGCGGCTGCGGTCGTGGTGAACGCGTCGACGCGTTTTGTCGACGGGTCGGAGCTCGGCCTCGGGGCCGAGGTGGGGATCTCGACGCAGAAGCTGCACGCGAGGGGGCCCATGGGGCTGCGCGAACTGACCTGCGTCAAATGGGTGGTGCGAGGAGAGGGACAGATTCGTCAATGACAACAACCAGCACGGACCAGTTGGGACTGGGGGACATCGGCCCGGCCCGCTTCGGCTCGATCCCCGCGGTGCGCGAGGGCCTGGCCGATGTGGGGTACCTGGCCGACGAGGGGATCGCCGGCGTGGTGTACCTGGCCGACCGCCTCGCCAAGCCCGTCCTCGTCGAGGGGCCGGCCGGGACCGGCAAGACCCAGCTCGCGAAGTCGGTGGCCGATCTCACCGGCGCGCGCCTCATCCGCCTGCAGTGCTACGAGGGGCTCGATGAGTCCAAGGCGCTCTACGAGTGGAACTACCGCAAGCAGCTGCTGCGCATCCAGGCCGGCCAGGTGCTCTCCGAGGGCGACCTGGCCGGGACCCCGGGGCACCACTCGCCGAGCTGGCACGAGCTCGAGGAGGACATCTTCTCCGAGGAGTTCCTCCTCACCCGTCCGCTCCTCGAGGCGATCCGGGCCAAGGAGCCCGTCGTGCTCCTGATCGACGAGGTCGACCGGGTCGAGCTCGAGACCGAGGCCCTGCTGCTCGAGATCCTCTCGGAGTACCAGGTGTCCATCCCAGAGCTCGGGACGGTGCGGGCCACCCAACTCCCCATGGTGTTCCTCACCTCCAACAACACCCGTGAGCTCTCCGAGGCGCTCAAGCGCCGCTGCCTCTACCTGCACATCGACTACCCCGACATCGACCGCGAGCGCGCCATCATCCGGGCCAAGGTGCCCGGGATCAGCGACGAGCTGGCCGACCAGGTCGCCCGCATCGTCCGGTCGCTGCGCACCATCGAGCTGCGCAAGCTGCCCTCGGTTTCCGAGACGCTCGACTGGGCGAGGACGCTCGTCGTCCTCGGGATCAACTCGGTCGACGCGGCGACGGCCAAGGACAGCCTGCACATCTTGCTCAAGTACCAGAGCGACATCGAGCGGGCGGCCAAGGAGCTCCTGAACGCCGTCGAGGGCTGAGGCCGAGCCGACGTGTTGAACCTTCTGGCGGGGTTCGTGGAGGAGTTGCGGCGCAACGGGCTCCCGGTCTCGCTCACCGAGCATCTCGACGCCGCCGAGGCGGTCCACCACATCCCGATCGAGGACCGCGAGGCGCTCAAGTACACGCTCGGGGCCACGCTCATCAAGTCCTCGAGCCACTGGCACGCGTTCGAGGCGACCTTCGACATCTACTTCGCGCGGGGCCTCGGCTCGGGTGAGGAGGGGCCGGGCCTGCAGGGCGACGACGAGGAGCTGGCCCAGTTCCAGATGCGAACCGAGGGCCAGGGCCAGGCCGGCGGCGGGGGCATGGAGGAGATGACCGCCGAGGAGCTGGCCGAGCTCTTGTACCAGGCGCTCCTGCGGGGCAACCAGCAGATGATGCGGGCGGTCGCCCGATCGGCGGTGACCCGCTACGCCGGCATCGAGAAGGGCCGGCCGGTCGGGGGCACCTACTACCTGTACCGGACGCTGCGGAACCTCGAGCTCGACCAGGTCCTCGACCGCCTGATCGCCCAGGCCAAAGGGGAGCGGACCGAGGAGGGCGAGCTGAGCGCGCTCGACGAGCGCCTGCTCGGCGACGAGTTTCGGGTGCGGGCCGACCAGCTGCGCAAGGCGGTCGAGGACGAGATCCGCCGCCGCCTGGTGGAGGACCGCGGGGCCCAGGCGCTCGCCAAGTCGGTGCGAAAGCCCCTCCCCGAGGACCTCGACGTCATGCACGCCACCCGCGAGGAGCTCCAGACGCTCCAGCGGGCGCTTCGACCCCTGTCCCGGAAGCTCGCGGTGCGTCTGGCCCGGCGCCGCCGGCACCACCGGCGCGGCCCGCTCGACTTCCGAGCCACCGTGCGCCGCTCGCTGTCGACGGGCGGGGTGCCTGTCGACCCGCGCTACCGCCACCCCCGCCCGGCCAAGCCCGAGATCGTCGTCATCGCCGACATCTCGGGGTCGGTCGCCTCCTTTGCCCGCTTCACCCTGCACCTCGTGTACGCCATCCAGTCGCAGTTCTCCAAGGTCCGCAGCTTCGTCTTCGTCGACGGTATCGACGAGGTGACCCGGTTCTTCGAGAGGGCCGACGACCCGGCCGACGCGGTGGCCGAGATCAACACCGAGGCCGACGTGGTGTGGGTGGACGGCCACTCGGACTACGGCCATGCGCTCGGGGTCTTCTATGACCGCTGGTCCAAGGAGATCACCAATCGCACGAGCGTCCTCGTGCTCGGCGATGCCCGGAACAACTACCACGCGACCGAGGACTGGGTCCTGGCCGAGCTGCGCAAGAAGGCCCGCCACGTGTACTGGCTCAACCCCGAGCCCCGGGACTACTGGGGATCGGGGGACTCGGTTATCGCCGCCTACGGCGTGCACTGCGACGCGGTGGTCGAGTGCCGGACCCTCCGCCAGCTCGAGAAGTTCGTCGGCGACCTGGTCTGAGCGGGCCGCTCAGTCCTCGGGCAGGTCCCTCAGGAGCTCGGTGATCCGATACGCGAGGTCGAGCGCCTGGCGGGCGTTCAGCCGGGGGTCGCACGTCGTCGTGTAGCGCTGGTCGAGGTCGCCCTCGAAGATCTCCTCGGCGCCGCCCAGGCACTCGGTGACGTCGTCGCCGGTGAGCTCGACGTGCACCCCGCCCGGCCACGTGCCCTTCTCGCGGTGGACCTTGAAGAAGCCGCGCAGCTCGTCCCAGATGTCCTCGAAGCGGCGGGTCTTGCGCCCGCTCGAGGAGTTGAAGGTGTTGCCGTGCATCGGGTCGCACGCCCACACCACCGGGTGCCCGGCCTCGGCCACGGCGTCGATGAGCGGAGGGAGCAGCGACTCGACCCGGCCCGCCCCGAGGCGGGTGATGAGGGTGAGGCGGCCCGGGACCCGGTCGGGATCGAGGGCCTCGCAGATCCCGAGCACGTCGTCGACCGTGGCCTCCGGGCCGATCTTGGCGCCGACGGGGTTGAGGATGCCCGAGAGGAAGCGCAGGTGCGCCCCGTCGAGGCGCCGGGTGCGCTCCCCGACCCAGAGCATGTGGGCCGACCCGTCCACCCAGTTGCCGGTGAGCGAGTCCCGCCTGGTGAGGGCCTCCTCGTAGTGGAGGATCAGCGCCTCGTGGCTGGTCCAGAAGTCCACCTGGTGCAGCCCGGCCTCGGCGCCGAGGTCGATGCCACACGCCGCCATGAAGCGCAGCGCCCGGTCGATCTCGCCGGCGATCCGCTCGTATCGCCGGCCCTCGAGGGAGCTCGCGACGAACTGCTGGTTCCATGCATGCACCTGGGTCAGGTCGGCGAATCCGCCGGTCGTGAACGCCCGGAGCAGATTGAGGGTCGAGGCGGACTGGTGATAGGCGGTGATGAGGCGCTCGGGGTCCGGGCGGCGGGCCTCCGGATCGAAGGCGTCGTCATTGACCATGTGGCCCCGGAAGACCTCGAGCTCGGTCTCGCCGACCGTCTCGGTCGGCGCCGAGCGGGGCTTGGCGAACTGCCCGGCGATGCGGCCGACCTTGACCACCGGGACGCCCGCCGCGTAGGTGAGCACGGCGGCCATCTGGAGGATCACCTTCAGCTTGTCGCGGATCTGGTCGGCCGAGAACTCGTCGAAGGACTCGGCGCAGTCGCCCGCCTGGAGCAGGAAGGCCCGGCCCTGGGCGACCTCGGCCAGCTGGGCCCGCAGGTTGCGGGCCTCGCCGGCGAACACGAGCGGGGGGAGCGCGCTCAGCTGGGCCTCGACGCGCTTGCGGGCGTCGGCGTCGGGCCACGACGGCTGCTGGTCGGCCGGGTGGTCCCGCCACGCACCGGGGTGCCACGCCCCGGCCCTCTCGCTCGCCGTCGTCATCCCCCAAGCGTACGACCCCGCCGGGGCCCGCCGGCCCCACCACAGCCCCCGGGGCGCCCGTAGGCTGGCGCGCCGTGCCCGGCACCCCCGGCGAGCGCCTCGGACTCCTGGGCGGGACCTTCGACCCGCCCCACCTCGGCCACGTCGCGGCGGCCGAGGTGGCCCGCCGCGAGCTCGGCCTCGACCGGGTCCTCTTCGTCGTGGCGAACGACCCGTGGCAGAAGACCACCCTGCGCTCGGTGAGCCCGGCCGCCGACCGGCTCGCGCTGGTCCAGGCGGCGATCGCGGGCCTGGAGGGCGCCGAGGTGAGCCGGCTCGAGCTCGACCGGGGCGGGCCCAGCTACACCGTCGACACCGTCGAGGCCCTGGCCGCCCTGGCCGTCGCCGGCGGCCGGGAGCCCCCCGAGCAGTTCCTGATCGTGGGGGCCGACGTGGTCGCGACGCTGCCGACCTGGCACCGGGCCGGCGACCTGGCCCGCCTGGTCACCCTGGCGGTGGTGGAGCGCCCCGGGTCCCCGGCCGGTGCCCCGGGCGAGCCCTGGCGCTTCGTGCGGGTCCCGGGCACGAGCGTCGACGTCTCGAGCTCTGAGGTGCGCGACCGCATCGAGCGGGGCCGTCCGATCGGGGGCCTCGTGCCCGAGGCGGTAGAGCGTTGCATTCGCCGGCGGGCTATGTACGCTGTGGGCAGATGACACTCGCCGGACCGAGGACGGCCCCATCGCATCGCCGACCGGGCCGGCACCGGGGTCGCTCGTCCAAGCCCGTGGTGGTGGCGAGGGCCACCGTCTCGGCCCACACCCCGCCACTCGAGGACGATCACCAAGTCGATCTCGCACCCCGGGCCGAGTTGTTCGGTGTGCAAAGCGGCGTCGCGCCGGAGCCCGGGGTGAGAGAGCCAGCGGCGCTCGCCCGGCGCAGCGACCTGCACGCCGCCCGCCGACAGCGACGCCGTGACGCCCTCGTCGGGCTCAGCGTCCTCGCCGCTGCCCTCGGGACGAGCGTCGCGATCCTGGACACGTTTCATTGACCATCGCCGCTCGACGAGTTCGGGTCCGGCGCGTCGGATCACACCCACCCACCCGAACCAGCCGAGGAGGCGAATGAGCCCAGCACGTGCCAACCCCGTCCTTGCACTCGACGCGTCCGTGGTCCCGGCGAGCGCCCTGATCGCGGCGCGGGCGGCCGACGACAAGCTGGGCGAGGACACCGTCATCCTCGCCATGGGGGAGCTCCTCGGCGTGGTCGACGCGTTCGTGCTCACCTCGGGCCGCAACGACCGCCAGGTGCGGGCGTTGGTCGAGGAGGTCGAGCGCCGGGTGAAGGACCACGACGGCACGGCGCCGATCGCGATCGAGGGTCTGGCCGATGCCACCTGGGTGCTCATGGACTACGGCGACTTCGTGGTCCACGTGTTCGAGCAGCAGACCCGCAGCTACTACGACCTCGAGCACCTCTGGTTGGGGGCCCCCCGGGTCCCCTGGCACGAGCCCGAGCGCCGAAGCGGCGCCGCCGGAGGGGGCTGAGCGACCCCGTCGCTCAGCTGGTCGGCGTGCAGTCGCCGTCGACGAACTGGTAGTCGGCCGGCGTCACCGGCCGGGCGACCGGAGAGCCGTTCACCGGCACCTCGAGCGGGTTGCCCCCGACCTCGAAGTTGACCGAGAGGTGGGGGATCGCCTGGGGCAGATTGCAGGCGATCGTGAACACGACCTGCTCGACGGCCAACAGCTCGTCGGGGCCGCTCGTCTCTTGGAAGCCGTTGGAGAGGTCGACGGTGATCGGCTCGCTCGGCTCGCTCGTCGGGGTGATGGCCGGGTTGGGGTTCACGCTGTTCAGGCGGGTCGCCACCGGGATCGCGGTGAGGAACCCCTCCGGGGGGGTCCCGAGCAGGACGCCCAGGGCGTTGTCGATGCGGTTGGCCTGCTCGGGGGCGTAGCGGATCGCGGGCGCCGGCGTGTTCGAGCTGGTCAACCAGACGACCGTGAAGGGCAGGTCCGAGGAGGGCGGCGGGGTCGTCGTCGAGGTGGGGGCGAGCTGGGGGATCTCGCTCCTCTCGAGCGCCCTCGGCGAGCCCGTGGTGGGGACCCCACAGGCGCAGGCGACGAGCGCGAGCGCGCCGAGCGCGGCCATCGCCCTGCAGCCGAGCGCCCTCACCCGGCCTCCTCGTCCTCGAACACCGGAAGCTCGACCGTGAACCGGGCGCCCCCGCCGGGGGCGTCCTCGATCCCGACCAGCCCACCGAGGAGGCGGACGTGCTCGGCCACGAGGGCGAGGCCGAGCCCGGTCCCGGTGCTCGCGCCCCGCCGCCCCGAGGCCTGGCCCCGATAGAAGCGGTCGAAGATCCGTCGCCGCTCGGCGAGCGCAACCCCCGGGCCCTGGTCCTCGACCGCGATGACCATGGTGGGCTGGCCGCCTCGCACCGGGCCGTTCTCGGCCGCCACCCGCGTCGCACCGCCCCCGTAGAGGGCGGCGTTCTCGAGGAGGTTCGCCATCACCCTCCCGAAGCGCCGCTTGTCGACGTTCAAGATCACGTTGTCGAGCAGCGGGTCGACCCACACCTCGGGGGGCGCGACCCCGTTGGGCAACGTGTGCGAGCTGGCGTGGACCGACTGGCGCACGAGCTCGCCCGCGTCCACCGGCTCGAGCGCCACGTCCATCGATCCGGTGTCCGAGCGCGAGATCTCGAGGAGCTCGGCGACCATTCGCTCGAACCGGCGCAGGTCGGCACCGAGGAGCTCCAAGGCGTGCTGGGCCCTCGGGGTGAGCTCGTCGGCGTGGGCCTCGAGCACGTTCAGCGTGTTGGCGAGCGTGGTGAGCGGCGAGCGCAGCTCGTGGCTGACGTCGGAGGCGAACCGGGCGTCGCGTTCGATGCGCTCCTGGAGCTGGTCAACCATCGTGTTGAACGACTGGGTGAGGCCCGTGAGGTCGGGGTCCTCGGTCGTCGCCCGCAGCCGCGTGTCGAGATCCCCGCGGGCGATGGCGACCGCGGCGCGCGACACGGCGCTCAGCGGACGAAGCGAGCGCCCGCTCGCGATGCGCCCCACGATCCCGCCGAGCACGGTGGTGATCAGGCCGCCGAGCACGAGCGCGAGCGCGAGCACGTGCAGGGTGTGATCGAGCTCCCCGAGGTTGTAGATGGCGAAGTACTGGGCGTTGCGCAGTCCGGGGATCGGGATGCCGACGAGTGCCTGGGGAGATCCGTTCAAGACGACGGTCTGGGTCGCCGGGGTGCCGGTGGCGACCAGGGCCCGCAGGCCGACCGGGACCTCGCCGAGCGACACGGCGAAGCTCGAGTAGTAGGGCTTGCCCCGATAGACGAGGATCGAGGTCGCGCCCGAACTGCTGTTCACCTTGTTCAAGAGGGTGGGGACGAACTCGCTCGGCTGGGCCCTCAGGGCGTTCTCGACGGTGCCGGCGCTGCTCACCGACTCGGTGATGGCCGAGTTGATCTGGTCGCCAACCAAGAAGTGCGAGGTGCTGTAGAACGCGAGGCCGCCCATGAGCAAGGAGAGAAGGAGCGCGCCGAACGCGAACAGCCCGGTCACTCGGGCGCGCAGACCGAGGCGCTCCCAGATCTCGAGGGGCCCCCGCAGGGCGCGGCGGAACCGGCGGGTGCGAGCTGGCGGCACGGTGATCGCCGCCACGTCGCTCACCTCAGGGGACCAGCTTGTAGCCCATCCCGCGGACGGTGAGGATGTGGCGGGGGAGCGCCGGGTCGGGCTCGACCTTGGTGCGGAGTCGGCGGATGTGCACGTCGACCAGCCGACCGTCGCCGAAGTAGTCATATCCCCAGACCCGGTCGAGCAGCTGCTCTCGGGTGAGCACCTTGTTCGGGTTGGTGGCGAGCTCGCAGAGAAGGCGGAACTCCGTGCGCGTGCAATGGACGTCCTCGCCGTCGTGGTGCCGGAGCACGCCCTGCTCGGGGATGAGCTCGAGGTCCCCGAAGGTGAGGATCCGGGGCTCTTCTTCTGCGGGCCGGGCCCGGCGAAGGAGCGCGCGGATTCGGGCGCCGAGCTCCTTGGCCACGAAGGGCTTGGTCACGTAGTCGTCGGCACCGGCCTCGAGCCCGGCAACCACGTCGTGGGTGTCGGTCCGGGCCGTCACCATGATGATGGGCACGGCGCTCTGGCGCCGGAGCGCTCTGCAGCACTCGAACCCGTCCATCCCGGGCAGCATGAGGTCGATCAGGGTGACGTCGGGTGCCTGGGCCGTGAAGTGGTCGAGGGCCTCCTCGCCGGAGCCCACGTCGTCGACCTCGTAGCCCTCTTCCTCGAGCGCGAGGCGCATGGAGGAGCGGATGCGCTCGTCATCCTCGACCACCAGGATTCGGCTGCTCATCGACTCTCTCGCTTCTCGGCCTGGTCGGCCTCGGACGGAGCGCGCCCGATGCCCGCATCATGCCATAGCGCTTCGCTCACGAAGCTCCAGTGCCGCGCCCGGGGCGGGCGGTCGCTCGACGGTCCATACTGGCGGGAAGCTAGCGGCATAGCGTGGCCTCCATGTCGGGCGCAGTCGCCGGTCGGAGGACCGAGGTGCCGTCGGCGTCGACGACCTGGCGCTTCGACGACTTCGCCAGGTCGATCGGCGGCCGCTCGGAGGCGACCCGGCGCGCCTACCTCTCGGATCTGCGCGGCTTCGCCGAGTGGGCGTCGCGCGGCGGGGTCGAGGAGCCGGGGCGGGTCCAGCGCATCCTCCTGCGCCGGTACCTCGCGTATCTCGCGACGCGCCGCTACGCACGGGCATCGGTCGCCCGCAAGGCGGCCGCACTCCGCGCCTATTTCTCTTGGTGCCGCCGGCGCGGCCTGGTCGGCGTCGATCCGGCTCGCGGGCTCTCGGCGCCGCGCTCGGGGGGTCGCCTTCCGAGGGTCCTCTCCCATGCCGAGCTCGATCGGATGCTCGACTCCAAGTCCCAGGGGGCCCCCGGCGAGAACCCCACCGCGCTCGCGATCGAGCTGCGCGACCGCGCCGTCTTGGAGCTCCTCTACGCGGCGGGGCTGCGGGTTGCCGAGCTCTGCGGGCTCGACCGGTCGGGTCTCGACCTGCGCGCCCGGATCGTCACCGTCACGGGCAAGGGGGATAAGGAACGGCAGCTGCCCATCCACGAGGCGGCGGCCGAGGCGCTCGATGCATGGCTGGATCGCGGTCGCGCCCGGTTGGTCAAGGCCGAGAGCCCCCGCGAGGCCGTGTTCTTGAACCGGGTGGGGAACCGCCTCGGCCCTCGCGACGTCCGGCGCATCATCTATCGGCGCTCGCCGGTGCCCACCCATCCCCACGCGCTTCGACACAGCTTCGCCACCCACCTGCTCGACGGCGGCGCCGACCTGCGTGTGGTCCAGGAGCTCCTCGGGCACTCCAGCCTCCAGACGACCCAGGTGTACACGCACGTGAGCAAGGAGCGGCTCGTCTCGGTCTACAAGGGCACGCACCCCCGGGCCTGAGGCGCCCTCGGCTGGCCCCAGCGCGCCGACGCCCTCGATCCGCCATCATGCGGCGCCGGCGCCCTCCTCGAGGGAGGAATCCGCCGGCGCCTCGCCGGAGCGGGACACCGCGACCCGGCGCCCAGGCTGCTCGCCGGGGTGGGCCGTTCGTCGCTCGGCCGGCCTGGGGGTACACTCTTCGCTGCTCGCCAGGGCGGGCGCCAACTCTTTCCATCACGCACCCGAGCGCGTTCATCGGTCGCCCCAAACGGGGTGCTGCGCCCGGGGAGGACCAACCGACTGGAGGAAACGACACATGGCCGTCGTCACGATGCGCCAAATGCTCGAGGCCGGAGTGCACTTCGGGCATCAGACCCGGCGCTGGAACCCCAAGATGCGCAGGTACATCCTGGGTGAGCGCAACGGGATCTACCTGATCGACCTGCACAAGACGCTCGAGGGCGTGGAGTCGGCGTACTCCTTCATCCGTGACCTCGTCGCCGGCGGGGGCAGGGTCCTCTTCGTCGGAACCAAGAAGCAGACCCAGGGCCCGGTCGCCGAGTACGCGAGGGCGTGCGGGATGCCCTATGTGAACCAGCGCTGGCTGGGGGGGATGCTCACCAACTTCTCGACGGTCAGCTCGCGGGTGAAGCGGATGCAGGAGCTCGAGGCCATGCAGGCGGCCGGCGACTTCGACGGCATGCCCAAGCGGGAGGCCCTGCGTCACGTTCGAGAGCTCGACAAGCTGAAGCGCAACCTCGGGGGGATCAGCGGTCTCGATCGTCTCCCCGACGCCATCTTCGTCATCGACACGAAGAAGGAGCACATTGCGGTCACCGAGGCCAACAAGCTGCGCCTCCCGGTGGTCGCAGTGGTCGACACCAACTGTGACCCCGACGTGATCACCTACGTGATCCCGGGGAACGACGACGCGATCCGCTCGGGTGCGCTCATGTGCCGGATCGTGGCCGAGGCGGTCCGCGAGGGCCGTTTCGTCGCCAACAACCGCCCGGCACCGAGGGCCGCCGCCGACGGCGCTGCGGCATCCCAGGCGGCCGCAGCACAGGCGCCGGCACCCCAGGCGCCCGCGCCGGCGGTCGAGGCGCCCACCGCGGCGCCCGAGCCCGAGACGGCCGAGCCGGTCGCGGAGGCTGCGGCCACCGAGACCGAGACCCAAGCAGAAGAGACGACCGCCGTCGGCACCCCGACCGGCGGCCCGGAGGTGTAGAGGTGGCCAGTTTCACGGCCAAGGATGTGCAACGCCTGCGCCAAGAGACCGGCGCCGGGATGATGGATGCGAAGCGAGCGCTCGAGGCGTGCGACGGCGACTTCGAGGCTGCGTCCCAGTGGCTCCTCGAACACGGGCTCGCCCAGTTGCAAAAGCGTGAGGATCGCGAGGCAAGTGAGGGTGCCGTGGCCGTCGTGAAGGACAACGACGTCGCAGCCATCGTCGAGCTGCGCTGCGAGACCGACTTCGTGGCGAAGGCGGCGGAGTTCGTCGCCGTTGCCGACGACCTCGCGGCGCTGGTCACGGCGGAGGGCGAGGACGCCATTGCGGCGCGTGCGGCCGATGTCGAGCACCTCGCCACGACGCTCAAGGAGAACATCTCGGTCGGCCGGGTCTACAGGCTCGAGGCCAAGGAGGACGAGGTCATCGACACCTACCTGCACCAGCAGTCGGGCCGGGGCGTGAACGCCGTCGCCGTCGTCTTGAAGGGTGGCGACACCCGTCTCGCCCACGAAGTGGCGCTCACCGCGGCGTTCTCCCGTCCGGCCTACGTGCGCCGCGAGGAGGTCCCCCAAGCCGAGGTGGACCAGCAGCGTCAGACCCTCGAGGCGCTCTCGCGCAACGAAGGCAAGCCCGAGGCCGCGCTGGAGAAGATCGTCGATGGGCGCCTGAACGGCTGGTTCAAGGAACGGGTGCTCTTGGAGCAGCCCTCGGCGCACGACGACAAGAAGACCGTTGGCGCGTTGCTGGGCTCGGCCGACATCGTGGCCTTCGCCCAGGTGGTCATCGGCCCCTAAGGGCGAGGGCCCGGATGGGGAGCGCCACATGAGCGAGCATCGACGCGTCGTCCTCAAGATGTCCGGCGAGGCCCTCGCTTCGACATCCTCGGAGGAGGTGCTCGATGCGGCCATCGTCGAGCGCTTCGCCCGTGAGATGGCCGAGGCCCGGGCCGAGCTCGATCTCGAGCTCGCGGTGATGGTCGGCGGGGGCAACATCTGGCGCGGCACCGTCGGCGCAGGGGTCGGCATGGACCGCGCGACCTCCGACACCATGGGGATGCTCGGCACCGTGATCAACGCCCTCGCGCTTCAAGACGCCCTTGAGCAACACGGTCAGGACACTCGGGTGCTGACGGCGATCTCCATGGCCGAGGTGGCCGAGCCCTACATCCGGCGCCGGGCCATCCGGCACCTGGAGAAGGACCGGGTGGTGCTCTTCGCCGCAGGAATGGGCAACCCGTACTTCACGACCGACACCTCGGCCGCCCTGCGGGCCGCCGAGATCGAGGCCGACCTCCTGTGCAAGGGCACCCACGGGGGGGTCGACGGCGTGTACAGCGCCGATCCCCGCCAGGACCCCAAGGCGACCCGTTTCGACGAGATCTCCTTCAGGGACGTGGTGGCCAAGGACCTCCGGGTGATGGACCTCACGGCGATCACCTTCTGCATGGACAACGGCCTGCCGATCCGGGTATTCGACCTGATGCCCGAGGGAAACCTGCGCCGGGCGCTGAGCGGCGAGCAGATCGGTACGCTTGTCAGATGACCGAGGAGCTCGGCCAGGTGGTCCTCGAGGAGTGCCGGGAAAAGATGGCCAAGGCGGTCGGCCACGTCCAGGCCGAATTCGAGACGGTGCGCACTGGCCGGGCCAACCCCGCCCTCGTCGAGCGCATCACGGTGGACTACTACGGGACGCCCACCCCGCTCCGCCAGCTGGCCGGGTTCAGCGTCCCCGACGCGATGCTGCTCGTGGTGACCCCCTACGACAAGGGGTCGCTCTCGGCGATCGAGAAGGCGATCTCCAGCTCGGACCTCGGCATCAACCCGGCGAACGACGGCTCGGTGATCCGTCTCGCCTTCCCGCCACTCACCGAGGAGCGCCGCCGCGAGCTTGTGAAGGTGGTCCGCCACAAAGCCGAGGAGGGTCGCGTCGCGCTGCGCAACCTCCGGCGCAGCGCCCGCCACGAGCTCGAGGAACTTGAGAAGGACGCGTCGTTGACGGCTGACGAGCTGGAGCGGATCGAGAAGGACCTGGAGAAGCTGACCCACGCACAGGTGGAGTCGGTGGACGAGCTGCTCAGGCATAAAGAGCGTCAGCTCTTGGAGGTCTGAGGGGGCCCGATGGCGAGAGAAGACGAGCGAGAGGGCCTGGAGCACACCGGGTACCGCAGCGGACGGGTTCGGATCGTCGGCGCCGAGCCGGCCGGCCGCTCGGCCCCGCCGCGCCCCGAGGACGAGGAACCGCCGCCCACCTGGCGCGATCCGAACTGGCGGGGCGAGGACGGCGGTGACGAGGAGGGCGAGGCGCCGGGGGCCGTCGTGCCCCCCCTCCCGCACTGGACCGAGCCGGCCACCGGAGAGGTCCCCGCCATCTTGTCCTGGGACACCGAGAGCCGGGATGCCGACCCCTTCGCCTCGTTGCCGGGGCCGACCTGGCGCGAGGAGGGTTCGGACTGGGAGGCCCAGGACGACGACTTCGAGCCCTCGATGTTGGCCGGCGACCGGACCGGCCAGGGCTCGCTCGACAACGGTCCGTCGGACCGCCAGCCCTGGGTGTTCGACCTCCCGGGCTCGGGCTCGGGCACCCGGATCTTCGGCGACGCCGAGGAGTGGGACGACGACGAGGCCTGGGACGACCTGGCCAAGGGTGCACCCGGCCCCTCGTGGGTAGGCGAGGAGGACGACGGCCCGATCACCGAGGTGATCCCGGTGGTGGGCGGTGCCGGGGAACCCTTAGAGGAACTGGCACCCGAGCCCTTCGTGGCCGGCCTGCCCACCACCGACGAGCCGCCGGCGCCCGAGGACAGCCCGCTCATCGACGACATGGACGCCGCCTTCGAGGAGCCGACGTCGCGGCTGCGCTCGCGGCGCTCCGAACAGCGCGCCGCCGAGCGGCCTGAGCGCCGCCCGGCTCCACCGCGCCGCTCCGCGACGGACCGCCTGCGCCCGCCGAGCGGTGCCCAGCCCCACGAGGCGCCCCCGCGCAACGTCGGCCTGGCGATCCTCTCGGGGGTGGTCCTCGGCGCGCTCGCATTGCTCTGCTTCAAGGCCGGCCCGGCCGCTTCGGTGGTGCTCGTCACCGTGGTCGTGTCCATGGCGGCCGCCGAGGCCTACGCCGCCTTCCGCCAGGGCGGGTACCACCCTGTCACCCTCCTCGGGCTGGTCGCGACGGTCTCGCTGATGGTGGCTGCCTACAACCGGGGGGAGGCCGCGCTCCCGCTCGTCTTGGTGCTCCTCTTGGCGTTCTGCTTCGTCTGGCACCTCGCCGGGGTGGAGCGCACCGACACGGTGCGTTCCATCGGGACGACGCTGTTCGTCTTCGGCTGGGTCGCGGTCTTCGGGTCGTTCGCTGCGCTCTTGGTGTCGCCCACCATGTTCCCGCACCGCCACGGGATCGCCTTCCTGCTCGGCGGCGTCATCGCGGTGGTCGCCTACGACGTCGGGGCGCTCACCTTCGGTGCATGGCTCGGCCGTCATCCCCTCGCCTCGGTCAGCCCGAACAAAACCTGGGAGGGTTTCATCGGCGGGCTGTTCACCTCGGTGATCATCACGACTGTCGTCGTGCACCTGGTCCACCCCTGGACGGTCGGGAAGGCCGCAGCGCTCGGCGTCGTCGTGTCGATCGTCGCCACCGTCGGCGACCTGTTCGAGTCCACCGTGAAGCGCCACCTCGGGCGCAAGGACATGGGCCGCCTCATGCCGGGCCACGGGGGGCTCCTCGACCGGGTCGACGGCCTGCTCTTTGCCCTCCCGGCCACGTTCTACCTGGTCATCGCGTTCCACCTGGGGTGATTCGGGCGCCGGTGACCCCGGGGGGGACACCGCCCGATGGCATGCTGGCGTCCATGGGCACATTGCAGGGCGCGCCGGATCACGCCACGGTGAGCCTGGTCGGCTCGACGGGCTCGATCGGGACCCAGGCGATCGACGTGGTGCGTGCGAGCAACGGCCGCTTCGAGGTCGTGGCGCTCGCCGCCCAGAGCTCGGTCGACCTGCTCGCCGAGCAGGCCCGCGAGCTGCGGCCGGCGCTCGTCGCCATCGGTGATCGGGCGCTCGCCCAGAAGGTGTCCGAGCTCGTCCCCTCGGGCACCGAGGTCCTTGCCGGCCCCGAGGGGCTGGCGGAGGCGGCTCGCGTCGCGGATGTGGTGGTGAACGGGGTCGTGGGGTTCGCCGGGTTGCCGGTGACCCTCGCCGCCCTCGAGTCCGGGCGGCGCCTCGCCCTCGCCAACAAGGAGTCGCTCATCGCCGGGGCGCCGATCGTCCAGGCGGCCCGGGCGACGCCGGGCGCCGAGATCGTGCCGGTGGACTCCGAGCACTGTGCGCTCCACCAGTGCCTGCACTCGATCGCCCGACCGAGCGACGTGGCCCGCCTCCTCGTCACGGCGTCGGGCGGCCCGTTCCGCGGCCGGTCCCTCGCAGAGCTGGGCGAGGTGACCAGGGACGACGCCCTGGCCCACCCGACCTGGAAGATGGGACCCAAGATCACCATCGACTCTTCGACGCTCATGAACAAGGGCCTCGAGGTCATCGAGGCCCACGAGCTGTTCGGGATCGACTACGACCGGATCGACGTCGTCGTCCACCCCCAGTCCATCGTCCACTCGATGGTGGAGCTGGTCGACGGGGCCACGCTCGCCCAGCTGTCGGTGCCCGACATGCGCCTCCCGATCGGCTACGCGATGGGATACCCCGAGCGCCTCGGGGTGCCCTTCGGGCCGATCGACTGGTCCAAGCCCATGGAGCTGACCTTCGAGTCTCCGGATCTCACTGTCTTCGGCTGCGTCGAGCTCGCCTATCGCGCCGGGCGGGCCGGCGGCGGGGCACCGGCGTGGCTCAACGCGGCCAACGAGGTCGCGGTGGCCGCCTTCCTCGCCGACCGCATCGCGTGGCTCTCCATCGCCGAGGTGGTGGCCGAGACCCTGGACGCCTATGACGGGGCGCCGATCGGCTCCCTGGAGGCGGTGCTCGCTGCGGACCGCGCAGCGCGGGTGCGGGCCACCGCTGCGGTCGAGCGGCGCATGCGATGACCTACGCCCCGCCCGCGCCGCCACCGGTCGCGCCGCCGACGCCGCGCCAGACCGGGGCGATCGTCCGACTCGTCCTCGGGGTGGGCGCGCTCGCGGCGGTCCTCTTCCTCCTCGGCCTGGGCGACCTCTTCTTGGTGATCGTGGCGATCGTCGCCATGGTGATGCTGCACGAGGCCGGCCACTTCGCCACCGCCAAGTGGGGCCACATGAAGGTGACGGAGTTCTTCTTGGGCTTCGGGCCCCGACTGTGGTCGGTGCGGGTGGGGGAGACCGAATACGGGGTGAAGGCGATCCCGGCCGGGGGCTACGTGAAGATCCCCGGGATGACCAACCTCGAGGAGATCGACCCGGTCGACGAGCCGCGCACCTATCGCCAGCAGCCCTTCCACAAGCGGATCATCGTCGCCTCGGCCGGGTCGTTCATGCATTTCGTGATGGCCTTCGTCCTCGCCTGGGCAGCCCTCGTGTTCATCGGGCCCCAGTCCAACGGCCGGGCCGAGATCGCCGGATTCAACGCGTTCTCCGGCCAGGCCCAGAACCCCGCCCAGCGGGCCGGACTCGAGGTTGGCGACGTCATCGTGGCCGTGAACGGGCACCCCTTGTCGAACGTCGACCAGTTGACGGGCGCCATCCAGCGCTCGTCGGGCCGGCGGGTCCTCCTCGAGGTCCAGCGGGGCTCGCGCATGCTCTCGCTCAGCGTGGTGCCCGAGCGGCGCCGCTACGAGGTGAACGGGCACCCCCAGACGAGCGGCGAGATCGGGGTCCTGCTCGGCGGCGTGAACGTCCCGGAGAATCCGCTCGGCGCGCTCGGGGGGGCGGGCGTCGTCATCGGGCAGACCACCGCCAACGCCTTCAGCGGGCTCGGGCAGGTGTTCTCACCGAGCGGGCTGGCCAACTACGTGCACCAGGTGGTGAACCCGACGGCGGCGGCCAGGGCCGCCCAGGCCAACACCCCGAGACCCGAGTCGATCATCGGGGCCGTGCGCACCGCGGTCCAGGGAGCGCAGGCCGGCGCCGCCTACCTCCTCGAGGTGCTCATCGCCCTCAACATCTTCTTCGGGATCCTGAACATGCTCCCGATGCTCCCCCTCGACGGGGGGCACGTCGCCATCGCCCTCTACGAGCGGGTCCGGACCCGGCGGGGACGGCCCTTCTACCAAGCCGACGCTGCCAAGCTGGCGCCGGTCGCCTACGGCTTCGTCGTCTTGTTGATCCTCCTCGTGACCTCCGCCGCGTACCTCGACATCACCCACCCGGTGGCCAACCCCTTCGGGTGAGCCCCGGCCGGTGAACGGTCCGACGCGGTCCCGGGGCACAATGGGGGCGTGGAGATCTCGGGGAACCTGCTGCCGGCGCGTAAGAAGACCCGTCAGATCCACGTGGGCGACGTGGCGGTCGGCGGCGGGGCGCCCGTCTCGGTCCAGTCGATGACCACCACCCAGACCGCCGACGTCGACGGCACCCTCGCCCAGATCTACGCCCTGGCGGCGGCCGGGGCCGACATCGTCCGGTGCACCTGCAACGAGGAGGCGGCCGCCGAGGGTCTGGCGCAGATCGTGCCGCGCTCGCCGGTGCCGATCGTGGCCGACATCCACTTCCACCATAAGATGGCCCTGGCGGCGCTCGAGGCGGGGGTCCAGGGGCTGCGCCTCAACCCCGGCAACCTCCGCAAGGAGGCCGAGATCAAGCTCGTCGCCTCGGAGGCCAAGGACCGGGGCGTGCCCATCCGGATCGGGGTGAACGCCGGGTCGCTCGACAAGGACCTCTACGAGCGATTCGGGGGGGCGACGCCCGAGGCACTCGTCGAGTCGGCCAAGAAGGAGCTCGCCTACTTCGCCGAGGTCGACTTCGAGGACGTGAAGATCTCGGTCAAGGCATCGTCGGTCGCCCTCATGATCGCCGCCTACCGCCTGGCCTCGGAGACCTTCGACCACCCGCTCCACCTCGGGGTCACCGAGGCGGGGCCGCCCCCGGCGGGCCTCGTGAAGGGCACCGCCGGGATCGGGGCCCTCCTCGCCGAGGGGATCGGCGACACCATCCGCTACTCGCTCACCGCCGACCCCGTTGAGGAGGCGAAGGCCGGCCGCCAGCTCCTCGAGTCCCTGGGGCTGCGCGAGCGAAAGGGCCTCGACCTGATCGCTTGCCCGTCGTGCGGGCGTGCCCAGGTCGACGTGATCGCGGTGGCCAAGGCGGCCCAGGAGGCGCTCGAGGATCGCAATCTGCCGATCCAGGTCGCGGTGATGGGGTGTGTCGTGAACGGCCCGGGCGAGGCGCGGGGCGCCGACATCGGCATCGCGGCGGGCCGCCACAAGGGCCACCTCTTCATCCGGGGCGAGATCGTCCGGGTGGTCCCCGAGGACGAGATGGTGGAGGCGCTGGTGGCCGAGGCCGAGCGCTTGGTGGCCGAGGGGGTCGAGGCCCGCCTGGCCGCCGCCGACAAGAGCGCGGCGGCCGAGGCCGAGGCGGACCGACAGGCCCTGCTCGACGAGGGTGGCAGCGACCCCAACGCCGCCCGGTTCAAGATCGAGAACATCCGCCGACGGGTCGAGGGGGACGAGTGAGCGGATCGGCGCTGCGGCCACGGGCCCGCTGAGCGCTGGGCCGGGTTCCAAGGAGCGCCCGGGAGGTCATGCGGCGGGCCGCTCCCTGGCTCCTCGTGATCGCGGTCACCCTGTTCGCGGGGGATCGGCCGCCCTCGGCGCGGCGATGGCTCCCCCCGCCCTGGGCCCGGCGACGGCCCCACCCGGCGCCCCCTCGTGGGCCCAGGTGCTGAGGGCGACCGAGGCGTCCGGCTCGGCGAGGGTCACCCTCCAGTCCTCCCACAACGGTCGGGTCCAGGTGAACAGCGGGACCGTGGACTTCGCGACCGGTCGGGCCCGCATGGTGCGCAAAACGACCGGCTCGGGTGGCATCGAACTCGGCGGCACGGAGATCGCGGCGGGCGGCAACCTGTACCTTTTGCTCCGATCCGGCGTCGGCGGCCCGACGCGCTGGATCGAGGTTCTCGACGAGCCGGCGCGTGACGCCTTTCCGTTGCTCTTCCCGACGAGCGCGCTCTATCGGGGCCTCGACGGCGCCTCCGGGTTGACAGCGGAGGGACCGGCCGTCGTCGACGGAGTACCCACGACGGGATATCGGGTCCGTTCTTCTTGTGTCACCTCGCCCGGGTCGATCACCCGCCTGGCGATCTGGGTCGACGACGAGCACCGCATGGTCGAGGTCCAAGCGGTCCTCGGGTCGGGCCGGCGCCGTGCGACGGTGGTGACCGTGGACCTCGGGGACTTCGGGCGCGCCTCGAGCGTCGTGGCGCCAGGGGGTCCCGCCACGACCGACCCGTCGATCTCGCTCGGCCGCGGAGCGATCACGGCAACCTTCACGATCGGGCGCCCGAAGGCCTGCACGGGCGGGCTCTGGGCCTCCGCCGCGGGGTAGACGGCCCAGGATCGGGGCGTCGGGGTCGACGGATAACCTTGCGCATGGCGAACGACGCTGGCAGCCTCACCCCGCGCGCCGAGGACTTCCCCCGCTGGTACCAGGAGGTCGTCGCCGGCGCGGAGATGGCCGACAACGGCCCGGTGCGCGGCACGATGGTCATCCGCCCGTGGGGGTTCGGCGTCTGGGAGCTGCTCCAGGGCGAGCTCGACCGGCGCATCAAGGAGGCCGGGGCCGAAAACGCGTACTTCCCGCTGTTCATCCCTGAGTCGTTCCTCGGCCTCGAGAAGGAGCACGTCGAGGGGTTCAGCCCGGAGACCTGGGTGGTCACCCACGGCGGGGGCAAGCCGCTCGAGGAGCCGGTGATCGTGCGGCCCACAAGCGAGACGGTGGTCAACCACTTCTTCGCCAAGTGGATCCAGAGCCACCGCGACCTGCCCCTGCTCATCAACCAGTGGTCCAACGTGGTGCGCTGGGAGATGCGGACCCGCCTCTTCTTGCGGACGAGCGAATTCCTCTGGCAGGAGGGCCACACGGCGCACGCCACCGAGGCCGAGGCCACCGACTACGCGGTCCGCATCCTGCGCGACACCTACCTCGACACGATTGAGTCGGTGATGCGCATCCCGACCTTCGTCGGGCTGAAGACGGACCGGGAGCGCTTCGCCGGCGCGGTCCGCACCTGGGCCTGCGAGGGGATGATGGGCGACGGGAAGGCGTTGCAGCTCGGGACGAGCCACGAGCTCGGGCAGAACTTCGCCCGTGCCTTCGACATCCAGTACGCCGACGAGGAGGGCACGCGCCGCTACGTGTACCAGACCTCATGGGGTGCGAGCACCCGGCTGATCGGCGGGCTGATCATGGTCCACGGGGACGACTTCGGGCTGCGGTTGCCCCCGGCGCTCGCCCCGAGCCAGGTCGTGGTCATGGTCGTGCGGGCCGACGAGCACACTGGCGCGGCGGCCGCCGCGATCGCCGACGAGCTGCGCCGCTCCGGGCTGCGGGTCCGGATCGACGACCAGACCGCCACGAGCTTCGGCCGAAGGGCGATCGACTGGGAGCGCAAGGGCGTCCCGGTACGCATCGAGATCGGACCCCGCGATCTGGCCGAGGAAAAGGCCGTTGTCGTGAGTCGGTTCGACCGTTCCAAGCGCTCGGTCGGGCTCTCGGCGCTCGCCTCTGAGGTGCGCGGCACCCTCGAGGCGACCTCGGCGGCGCTGCACCGCGAGGCGCTCGACTTCCGAGACGAGCACAGCACCCCGGTGGCCAACCTGGCCGAGACCCTCGAGGCGTGCGCGAGCGGATTCGCCATCGTGCCCTGGTCCGAGGTGGGGGAGGCCGGCGAGGACGCCCTGGCGGAGGCCGGGATCACGGTGCGCTGCCTCCAGCGGGCCGACGGCTCGCTGCCCGGCGTCGGCGAGGACGCCCTCGTCGCCGTAGTCGGGAAATCGTATTGATTGGTATAATTCCTGGCGCTGTCCGGTCCCTGAGGGGACATTGTGGAGCGTGGGCCACGGCCCACGCTTTCATTTTGCGGCCGGAGTTCGGCCACGGGGCAGTCGCCGCAGGGGAAGGGGCGTAGGGGCAGCACCGGAGAGAGGAGGAAGCAGTGGACGTGACCGAAAGGCTCATCCACGCGCTCTCACCGGTGCTCGAGACCGCCGGCCTCGAGCTCGTCGACGTCGTCGTCGGCGGCGCACAGGTCCAGGTGACCGTCGACCGGCCGGGCGGCGTCGATCTCGATGCGCTGGCCGAGGCGAACCGCCAGGTGTCGAGGGTCCTCGACGAGATGGACCCGTTCCCCTCCGCCTATACCCTCGAGGTGTCGAGCCCCGGGCTGGAGCGCAGGCTCCGGACCCCGACCCATTTCCTCCGGGCGATCGGCGAGACGGTCACCATCCGCACCCAGCCCGAGACCACGCCCGAGCGGCGCATCCACGGCGTGCTGAGCGCGGCCGACGACGAGGGGTGCACCCTGGAGGGCCCCGACGTGCCGGGCGGGTCCCTCCGGCTCGCCTACCCACAGATCGAGCGGGCGCGGACGGTGTTCGAGTGGGGCACCGAACGCGAGGCCAAGCCCGGCCGCCGCAAGACACAAAGAGAGCGATCGAGATCATGAGCAAGACCAACTTCGAGTTCCTCGACGCGCTTGGCCAGATCGCGCGCGACAAGGGCATCTCCGTCGACACGCTCCTCGATGCACTGGCGAACGCGCTGGTGGCCGCATACAAGCGGCGTCCCGACGCAGCCGAGGAGGCCGTCGTCACCATCGACCCGGAGTCCGGGGAGATCCGCGTCTACGGCCAGGAGCTCGACGAGGATGGCAACGTCATCCGCGAGTGGGATGACACCCCCGCCGACTTCGGGCGCATCGCAGCGCAGACCGCCAAGCAGGTCATCTTGCAGCGGATCCGCGAGGTCGAGCGCGACATGAAGTACGAGGAGTACGCGGGGCGCGAGGGCGACATCGTCACCGGCATCGTCCAGCAGACCGACAACCGCTACACGCTGCTCGATTTGGGCAAAGTCGAGGCGCTGCTGCCACAGGCCGAGCAGGTCTCCTACGAGCGGTACGAGCACGGGGCCCGCCTGAAGGCGTACATCGTCGAGGTCCGCAAGACCACCAAGGGGCCCCAGATCGTGGTGAGTCGCACGCACCCCGGGCTCATCAAGCGCCTCTTCGAGCTCGAGGTGCCCGAGATCTCGGCCGGCATCGTGGAGCTCAAGGCTGTGGCCCGCGAGCCGGGGCACCGGACCAAGATCGCCGTGTGGTCAAACGACCCCAACGTGGATCCGGTCGGGGCATGCGTCGGCGCGCGTGGCTCGCGCGTCCGCATGGTCACCAATGAGCTGCGCGGGGAGCGCGTCGACGTCGTGCCGTTCTCTGACGACCCCGTCGAGCTGATCCAGAACGCTTTGGCCCCGGCGCGCGTCCGCGAGGTGCATCTCGACGACACCACTGGCACCGCGACCGTGATCGTGAGCGACTACCAGCTGTCGCTGGCCATCGGCAAAGAGGGGCAGAACGCCCGCCTGGCGGCGCGGCTCACCGGTTGGCGGATCGACATCAAGAGCGAGACCCAGCTGGAGGAGGAGGCCGCCTACGAGGGGCAGGACTGGGCCGAGGGCGAGTGGGTCGAGGACGAGTCCGGCGAGATGGTCTGGAAGCCCGCCGAGGGCGGAGACGCCATCTCAGCCGAGCAGTGGACCCACGCCGCCGAGGAGCGGTCCGACGAAGCGGCGGGCCCGGCGGCCAAGGGAGAGACCGAGCCCGGGGCACCACCCGAGACGCCCCCGGCGGGGGACCCCCAGTAGGTCGACCGGGCCCCGCTTCCAGGGGCCCGAATCGTCGCTCGTGGAAGGCGCATCGCTTCGAGCGCGATGGCCAATCGCTCCGGGCGATGCGACCGTCGTCCTCGCACGATCGATCGATCGGAGCGCTCACCGGGGCTCAAAGGGAGGCAACGGCGTCCCGCCGGCTGCGGCGCGACGCCGGATCCCGCTGCGCTGACTTCGGAGTTCGCACCGGTCCGCCACCCGAAACGCAATGATTGTGAAATAAATGGCGGAGTAATGGCATAAAGCGCCCCGTCTGAGCCGACTTGTCGCCGCCCCGGGGGAGGCACCGCGTCATTTTGCGGACAAACGTGGAGGGAACATGTCAATAAGAGGAAGAGTGCGGCTCGGAGTGGTCGCAGCGATGGTGGTCGCAACCATCACGCTCGGCCTGAGCGGGGTCGCCGGTGCCGCATCGGGCGGGAACATCCTGCCCAAGGTGACCACCGGCACGCCGGTGACCGGCGGCACGCTCAAGATCGTGGGAAGCGGCGACGTCGACCACCTCGACACCTGCTGCGCCTACTACACGACCACCTACGAGCTGATGCGGATGGTCAGCCGGCAGCTGCTCTCGTACAAGGCGGGCTACACCGCGAGCGACGAGGGCACCCCGGTGCCCGACCTCGCGTCGAGCTACACGATCAGCCCGAACGGCCTTACCTACACCTTCCACATTCGCCAGGGTGTGGACTGGGACACCCCGACCGGGCCCCGGCAGGTGACCTCCCAAGACGAGGTGCGCGGCATCATGCGGCTGTGCAACCCGATCAACGGGGCTCCCCCGATCGCGTACTGGACCGGCAACATCGCCGGCATGGCGGCCTACTGCCAGGCGTTCCAGGCGATCACGGTCCCGACGTCGGAGGCGGCTCAGGTGGCGGCGCTGAACCAGTTCTATGCGACGCACTCGATCTCGGGGCTCAGGACGCCTGACTCCTCGACGATCGTCTTCCACCTCATCCACCCGTCGAGCGACTTCTTGAACATCTTGGCCCTGCCGATGAGCTCGCCGGTCCCGGTGGAGGAGAACCAGTACGTGCCGGGCTCGGCCACGCTGGCGCAGAACTTCATCTCCGACGGCCCGTACACGATCACCTCGTACACGCCGAACGTGAGCTACGCGCTGGCCAAGAACCCCTACTGGAAGCAGAGCACCGACCCGATCCGGCACCAGTACTTCGACAACGTGTCGATCACGATGGGCGAGTCGCCCACCACGGTGCAGCAGCAGCTCCAGACGGGCCAGGCGGACATGGAGTGGGACACCACGGTGCCGACGGCCCAGGTGCCGGGCCTCGTGGCCAGCCACAATCCTGACTTCGCAGCCGACTTCTTCGGCGGGATCACGTACCTGGCCTTCAACATGAAGAGCAAGGCCAACGGCGGCGCGCTCGCCAAGCTCAAGGTTCGCCAGGCGCTCCAGTACTGCGTGAACAAGGAGCACCTCGTGCAGGTCACCGGTGGACCGGCGATCAACAAACCGATCAACCAGATCCTGCCGTCGGCCATGACCGTCGGGTACAAGCAGATCAACCCGTACCCGACCCCGAACAATGCCGGCAACCCCTCCAAGTGCAAGTCGATGCTGGCGGCCGCCGGCTACCCGCACGGCATCACGCTCACGCTGGCCTACGCGAACAACCCGCCGATGCCGGCCCAGGCGGTCGCCCTCCAGGCCGACATGGCCAAGGGCGGCGTGCACCTGAAGCTGAGCGAGCAGCCCACCCAGGGTGCGTACTTCGACTTCCTCGAGACGCCGAACAACCTGCCCAAGTGGGACCTCGCCTTCGGCGCGTGGTTCCCGGACTGGACCGGGAACGGCGCTGCGACCTACTTCAGCCCGCTGTTCGACGGGCGGGGTTACGCCGCCGGCTCGACCGACTACGGCGACTACAACAACGCCACGGTCAACAGCTACATCGACGCAGCCGAGAACACCTCGAGCCTGAAGGTGGCCGCCCAGAACTGGGAGAAGGCCGACCAGTACGTGATGGAGAAGGATCCCGGCTGGGTGCCGCTCCTCGACCAGGCGTTGCCCCAGTTCATCGGGGCCAACGTGGTCCACCCCATCTACGTGCCCTTCATCGGCGGATTCGACCCGACCAACCTGTGGGTCAAGTCCTAGCAAGACCGTGATGGCGGGGCGTCCCGGCCGGCTTCGATGCCGGCCGGGACGCCGCCACCACGGCGGCTTGGCAGTTGCCCCTTGATCGGGCACTGTATGGGGCGTCACGGGGCGATCATCGGGGGATGCTGAGTCGATGTCCTTGCTCGAAGTGCGAGATCTGCGGGTCTCCTTCGACACCGACGATGGCACCGTCTATGCCGTGCAGGGCATGTCGTTCAGCGTCGAGGCGGGACAGACCCTCGGGATCGTGGGGGAGTCGGGCTCCGGGAAGTCGGTCTCCACGCAGGCGATCATGGGTCTCACCCCCGGCGCCACGATCACCGGTGAGGCGCTGCTCGACGGCGCCAACCTGCTCACGATGTCCGAGGGGCAGCTCCAGTCCATTCGTGGGTCGAAGGTCTCGCTCATCTTCCAAGACCCGCTCACGAGCCTGCATCCCCTCTATCGGGTCGGCTCCCAGATCGCCGAGGCCATGCTGGTCCACGGGCATGTGGCCAAGGCGGAGGCCCGGGCTCGGGCGGTCGAACTGCTCGGCCAGGTCGGCATTCCCGAGCCGGCCAAGCGCGTGCGGGACTACCCCCACCAGTTCTCCGGAGGCATGCGCCAGCGGGTCATGATCGCCATGGCGCTCGCCCTCGAACCGAAGTTGATCATCGCCGACGAACCGACGACGGCCCTCGACGTGACCGTTCAGGCGCAGATCCTCGAGCTGTTGGCCAGGATGCAGCGCGACTACCAGACCGCCGTCATCCTCATCACCCACGATCTCGGCGTGGTGGCCGACGTCGCCGACGAGGTCGTGATCATGTACGCAGGGCGCCCGATGGAACGAGCGGGCGTGGAGGCGGCCTTCGTCGAGCCGCACCACCCCTACACCCAGGGGCTCTTGCAGTCGATCCCCTCGTACTCGGGGAGGACGGGCAAGCTGCGTCCGATCCGCGGCTACCCCCCCTCGCTCATGCACCAGATCGACGAGTGCCCGTTCGCGAGCCGCTGTCCCCTCGTGCACGACGAGTGTCGGGTCGCGCCGCCGCCACTCAAGCCGGTCGGGACCAGGCCCGGTCACCTCTCGGCGTGCGTCCTGCCCTCCGACCGGGTCGGCCTCGTGGCCGCCGAGGCCAGCCAAGCGGCGGCAGGGGCCGCGGAGCGATGACCACGACCGAGGTCGACCTCGAGGCGCAGACCTCAAAGGGCGATCTCCTCCTCGAGGTCCAAGACGTCGCGAAGTACTTCCCGGTGCGCAACAACGCCCTGTTCAACCGCGCGCAGGCGAGCGTGAAGGCGGTCGACGGGGTGAGCCTGTCGCTGCGGGTGGGGGAAACCCTCGGTGTGGTCGGGGAGAGCGGGTGCGGCAAGTCCACGCTTGCCCGCCTCATCGCTGCGCTCCATCCGGTGACCTCGGGGAGGATCCGCTTCAAGGGTCGCGAGATCACCACGCTCGACCGACGCCACATGCGGCCGCTGCGCCGGTCGATCCAGATGGTGTTCCAGGACCCCTACGGCTCGCTCAACCCGCGACGTCGCGTGGGTTCGATCCTGTCGGACCCCTTCGCCGTGCATACCCAGATGTCACGCGCCGAGATGCGCGAGCAGGTCCGGGACCTCATGTCCAGGGTCGGGCTCAGCCCCGAGCACTACAACCGGTTCCCGGCCGAGTTCTCGGGCGGCCAGCGCCAGCGGATCGGGATCGCCCGGGCCCTCGCGTTGCGCCCCGACCTCATCATCTGCGACGAGCCCGTGTCCGCGCTGGACGTGTCGATCCAGGCACAGATCATCAACCTCCTGGAGGATCTCCAGGACGAGTTCATGCTCACCTACATCTTCATCGCGCACGATCTCTCCGTCGTGCGCCACGTGAGCGACCGGATCGCCGTCATGTACCTCGGCAAGATCGTGGAGACCGGCCCGGTCGAGGAGATCTACTCCAGCTCGCGGCACCCCTACACCGCCTCGCTGCTCTCGGCGGTGCCGGTGGCCGACCGGGCGTTCAAGAACGGGCGCAAGGCGCGGGTGATCCTCTCGGGCGACGTGCCCTCGCCGCAAAACCCGCCGACCGGTTGCCGGTTCCACCCGCGCTGCCCGAAGGCCCAGGCGATCTGCTCGAGCGCGGAGCCCCCGCTCGAGCAGAAGCCCGGCGACCCGGTGGGCCACCTGACGGCGTGCCACTTCCCGGTTGAGGCGGGTGAGGCGCTCGCGCTCGCCTCGCGCGAACCGACGGATGCCGAGGATGCCGAAGCGCCCGATGCCGCGGGGGAGCAGTCATGAGCCAGGGCGGACTGATCGGCGTCGACGTCGAGCAGGAGCGGGCGGAGGAAAAGGACCCCGAGCTCCTCGCCAAGGGGATCGAGCAGGAGTTCGTCGGCCGCACGCCGTGGCGCCTCGCGTGGCTTCGGCTGCGCAAGGACAAGGTGGCGATGGTCTCGCTCGGGTTCATCGTCTTCTTGGTGCTGGTCGCGATCTTCGCCCCGTTGCTCACCGCCCTGATCGGCCACGGACCGAACACCCAGTACACGACGAGCGGACTCTCGCTGTCGGGCATCCCGGTCGGGCCGGGCCACAACGGGTTCATCCTCGGGACCGACGATCAGGGTCGCGACGTGCTCTCCCGCATCATCTACGGCACCCAGATCTCGCTCGAGGTGGGTGTCGGCGCGACGGGGCTGGCCCTCGTGATCGGCACCGTCATCGGCCTCCTCGCCGGCTACTACGGCGGCTGGGTCGACTCCGTGCTCGGCCGGTTCATGGACATCTTGTTGTCCTTCCCGATCCTCTTGTTCGCCATCGCGATCGTCGCCCGCTTCGGCCCGAGCCTCGAGTTGTTGATCATCGTGATCGCGATGTTCAGCTGGCCCTATATCGGTCGCCTCGTGCGGGGCCAGGTCATCGGCCTGCGAGAACGTGAGTTCGTGGAGGCGGCCCGGGCGCTCGGCGCGAGCGATCTGCGGATCATGGTGATCGAGATCGCGCCGAACCTGATCGCCCTGGCCATCATCTACGCGACCCTGCTGATCCCGGTCAACATCGTGCTCGAGGCGACGCTCAGCTTCCTCGGTCTCGGCATCCAGCCGCCGACCGCCTCGTGGGGAAACATGATCTCGGAGGCCCAGACCGGTGATCTCTACACCGTCGCCTGGTGGTTCCTCGTCTTCCCGTGCGTGGCGCTGGTCCTCACGACGCTCGCCTTCAACTTGTTCGGCGACGGCCTGCGTGACGCGCTCGACCCCCGACAGGGCCGGGGTCACCTGGGCGCCAAGGCGAAGGTGAAGCGGGGGGCCCGCCTGCTCGTCGGCAAGCTCGACGAGGGGGAGGCCCAATCGTGATCCGGGTGGTGCTGAGGCGGCTCGTCTACCTCGTCTTGGTGCTGTTCGTCATCACCCTGCTCACCTACATCGTCTTCTTCGTCGGGAACCCGAACGACCTCGCGGCCCGCTTCGCCGGGCGTGACGCCGGGCCGGCCGAGATCCGCGACGCCGCGGTGCGCCTCGGGCTGAACCACGGCTTCTGGTACCAGTACTGGCACTACCTGACCGGGCTCCTCCACGGCAGCTTCGGCCTGGACTTCCAGAACCAGGTGCCGATCAACTCGGAGATCTCCCGGGCGTTCCCGGTCACCGCCTCGCTCGTCCTCGGTGCGGTGGTCATCTGGCTGTTGATCGGGATCCCGATCGGGATCATGTCGGCCACCCACCCCCGCTCGCTTCGTGACCGGGCCGGGACGACCTTCGCCCTCACGTTCCTCTCGATGCCGACCTTCGTGCTCGGGGTGCTCTTCCTCCTGGTCTTCTACTACTACCTGACGAGAGCCGGATTGAGCTGGTTCCCGGCGGCCGGCTACGTCGGGCTCACCTCGTCACCCGGGCAGTGGTTCTTGCACCTGATCCTCCCCTGGCTGACCCTCGCCCTCGTGCAGGCGGCCGTGTACACGAGGCTGATCCGGGGCTCGCTGCTCGACGTGCTGGGGGAGGACTACATCCGCACCGCCCGGGCCAAGGGGCTGAGCCGGCGCACCGTGATCTACAAGCACGGGGTGCGGGCGGCCCTCACCCCGGTGGTGACCCAGCTCGGGATCGACATCGGGACCCTGCTCGCGGGGGCCTTCGTGACCGAGCGGGTGTTCGGGCTCCCGGGCCTCGGCCAGCTGGCCCTGAACGCCATCGGGGCCGCCGACCTGCCGGTGGTGGCGGCCATCGTGGTGCTGGCGGCGTCGTTCATCGTCGTGATGAACACGATCGTGGACATCGTCTACGCCGTCCTCGACCCCAGGGTCCGCCTGGCGTGAGGGGCGGGCCGGCGTCGCCGGCCGCTCGGAGGGGCGCCTCGCGTCGCTAGGTTCGAAATCCCCCGATTCGGGCGCCCCGCCGGAGGGGGCCGGGCGTGTGATGTGGGAGAATGACCGGACCGCACGCGTCCGGGGCACGGCGTCGGAACCGCATCCGGGGCCCGAACCGCAAGAAGAGCAGGAACGAAGAGAAGAATTTGGCTGCAAAAATTCGCGTCTACGAGCTCGCCCGTGAGCTTGGCCTGAGCAACAAGGAGGCCCTGGACCTCTGCCTGGCGCTCGGCATCGGGGTGAAGAGCCACTCGTCGTCGATCGAGGATGCCCAGGCCGACCGGGTCCGCCGCAAGGCCGACGCCGAGGGCCTGCGTCGCGCCTCGCAGCCCGAGGAGCCCGAGGAACCCGCGGCCCCGGCCAAGCAGGCGGCCGCCCCGGTCAGGGCATCGACCCTCCCCTCGGCGCCCGCCGAGCCGGGACTGGCGCCCGGGGCCCCTCGGCCCCGCCTGATCTCGAGCACCCGCACGCCCCCGCCCCCCCCGCCGCCCAGCACCGAGCCGCGGCCGGCCCCCCGTCCCGCGGCCGCCCCCCCGCCCCGTCCCG
>DAHUYG010000048.1 GCA_027315315.1 Acidimicrobiaceae bacterium
GTGGTGGCGCGCGCCCGCCTCCCGGTACACGCCCATGAGCGCAGCGGCGGACTCGAGCGTGAGATCGGCGTTGGCGTACCAGCAGTCGCCGAGGCGCGCTGCGCGATCGATCGCCTTCGGGGTTCCCCCTCCCACCCACCACTCGACGCCCCGCCCGGGCACCGGCGCGATGCGCGCGCCCTGCACGCCGAAGAGCTCGCTGCTCACCGACTCGCCGCGCAGCAGCGCCTGGACCAGCGGGAGCCCCTCTTCGAGGCGGCGGCCCCGGTCGCCCCGCCGCTGGCCCATGGCCCGGAACTGCCCATCGCCGTCCCCGAGCCCGATCTGGACGATGAAGGGTCCGGCCGCGATCTCCGCCAGGGTCCCCACCTGCTCGGCCAGGAGGACCGGCTGCCACAGCGGGAGAAGGAACAGGCATCCCGCCGGCCGGTCGTCCCAGTCCGCCAGGAGTCGACCGAGCATCGGGGCGTTCTGCAGATAGGGCATCGTGCCCGTCGCGTGGTGATCACCGACCGAGAGCGTGTCCAGCCCCACGTCGCGAGCCACGCGGGCCTGCTCGATGACCGAGCTCACCCCGTCGCGATCACCCGATCGATAGGCCGTGGCAACTGAGATCCCCAAGCGCATCGAGACGCCTCCTCGTGGTCGCCATATTCAATACCCGCGCCCGGCGGGGGTTCGCCGCGTCCACCACGCCAGCATCGCTCGTCGGCGGTCACCCGAAGGGTCGGGCGCCCCGCGCCGAGCGCCGGTACGATCACCTCCCCGTGGCCGAGATCGAACGTGACGGCGTACGCCTCTTCTACGAGGTCCACGACGCCCAAGAGAAGGCGCCAACCCCGACGATCCTGCTCTCGCACGGGTTCTCGTCCTCCTCGCACATGTGGGAGCCCAACCTCGAGGCGATGACCGAGCGCCACCGCGTCGTGACCTGGGACCTGCGGGGCCACGGCAAGAGCGACTATCCGACCGACCCCGGTCAGTACGACGAGGCGCTCGCCGTTCAGGACATGGCGGCGCTCCTCGACGCCGTCGGGGCCCGGCGGGCGATCGTCGGTGGTCTGTCGCTCGGCGGGTACCTCTCCCTCGCGTTCCACGCCGCACATCCAGAGCGGGTGCTCGCGCTGATGCTCTTCGACACCGGCCCCGGGTATCGCAGGGACGAGGGTCGCGACGCCTGGAACCGGTCGGCGCTGGCGAGCGCGCAAGGGTTCGAGACGCGAGGGCTCGAGGGTCTGGCCGCCCGTTCCGAGACGCGCCCCGATGTCCACCGGGACGCCACCGGCCTGGCCCTGGCGGCGCGGGGTCTTTTGACCCAGCACGACGCACGGGTCATCGAGTCGCTTTCCTCGATCCGGGTCCCGACGCTCGTCGTCGTCGGCGATCGTGATGCGCCCTTCCTCGGTGCCACCGAGTACATGGCGAGCCACATCGCCGGCTCCACGAAGGCCGTCATCGAGCACGCCGGTCACGCAAGCAACATCGATCAGCCCGAGGCCTTCAACCGCGTCGTCCGGGCGTTCCTCGACACCATCGACGAGCAGTGACGCTTCCGCCGGTGCGGTGCAGCTGATCGAGCGGCCCATCTGTCCGTTTTGGAGCTGACATGAACCGATCGTTCCCGGCGGGCTTCCTATGGGGAGCCGCCACCGCCGCCCACCAGACAGAGGGGAACAACACCACCTCTGACCTGTGGCCCCTCGAGTACGCCGCCGATTCGCCCTTCCAGGAACCCTCCGGTGACGCGTGCGACAGCCTGCACCGCTGGGGGGAGGACCTCGACATCGTGCGGGACCTCGGGCTCAACGCCTACCGGTTCAGCCTGGAATGGGCCCGGATCGAACCGGTGCGCGGCGTGGTCTCCCGGGCGATGCTCGGGCA
>DAHUYG010000066.1 GCA_027315315.1 Acidimicrobiaceae bacterium
GACGGCCGGGCTGGTCGACCCGAGCCAGGCGACCGCGCCGGTCGTCCAAAGCGTGACCGGGCTGTCGATCCACCTCGAATACGACAACCCAACCGCCAATTCGACCGTCATCAAGGCCGGCGGCCGGCAGGCCGGCCAGCTGACCGAGACCGTCCCTCTGGCCGACATCGGACCGTGGACCGTCACGGTCGGCATCCCACCAGAGGCGGCCTCACCGATCGTGCAGGCGCTCGGCGTCCTCGACATCGGGCTCATCATCACGGTCATGTTGTTCTTCATCCTCACCTGGCTCGCGCGGAGCCGGGAACGGGCGATCGAGGCCGCCGAGGAGACGACCCACGAACTCCGGCACCGCAGCCTCCACGACCCGTTGACGGGGCTCCCTAACCGTGACCTGATCTTCGACCGGGCCGACCGCATGCTGGCGCGGGCCAAGCGTGATCGGGTGCCCGTTGCCGCCCTGTTCATCGACCTCGACAACTTCACCGCCGTCAACGACTCGCTCGGGCACAGCGCCGGCGACCACCTCCTGCGGGCGATCGCGACCCGACTCCACGACTCGCTTCGGGCCTCGGACACCCTCGGGAGGATCGGCGGCGACCAGTTCGTGGTGCTCGCAGAGGCGGTCTCGCTCCAAGACGGGCCCGATCCGATCGCCCGAAAGTTGCTGGAGTCGCTCGTCGAACCCTTCACCGGCGTGAAGCCGGGGATACCGCTACGGATCTCGGCCACCATCGGCATCGCCTGGGGACAGCGCGACAACGCCGACGAGCTGATCCGCGACGCCGAGATCGCGGTCCACGAGGGCAAGGCGGCCGGCAAGGCCCGCTTCACGGTGTTCGAACCGGCCATGCACGCGGCAGCACGGGGACGGCTCGACCTCGAGCTTGACCTGCGCGTGGCGCTCGAGACGAACCAGTTCTTCCTCTTGTACCAGCCGATCTTCCGGCTGAGCGACATGGCGCTCGTGAGCGTCGAGACCCTGCTGCGATGGCAGCACTCCCAACGGGGGGTGATCGAGCCGGGCAACTTCATCGCCCACCTCGAGCAGACGGGGATGATCGTGGCGGTCGGACGCCAGGTCTTATTCCAGGCCTGCCGCGACACGGTCGACTGGCATCGCCGGGGCGTCCCGCTGCGGGTCGCCGTGAACGCGTCGGCCCACCAGCTCGCGACCGACGAGTTCATTCAGGAGGTCGCCGACTGCCTCGAGCAGACCGGCCTCGAGCCTCGGTTCCTCACGATCGAGCTCACCGAGAGCGTCCTGATGCACGACGCCGAGGAGGCGCTTCGCCGCCTGCGCCAGCTGAAGGGCCTGGGGGTTCGGATCGCGATCGACGACTTCGGGACCGGGTACTCGTCGCTGTCCTATCTCCGCCAGTTCCCCGTCGACGTCATGAAGATCGACCGGTCCTTCGTCGCTGCGGCGGCCGACCCCCAGGGCCGGGCGCTCCTGCACACGATGGTCCAGCTCGGACGGTCCATGGGGTTGGAGACGGTCGCCGAGGGCGTCGAGCAGGAGTACGAGCTGCGGCTGCTCCAGGCGGAGGGGTGCGACACCGCCCAGGGATTCCTCCTCGGTCGCCCGATGGGCAAGGACGTGCTCTCGGGCCACCTCTTCCAGCCCAGCGTCGCGCATGGTCGACCCGCCGCTGCGCCGCGCTGAGCGGCGGGTCGGCCTCAGCCGAGTTGGGCGACGATCGCCTCGATGTCGGCGTCGACCACGCTCGGCACCTCGATCTGCCCGATGGCGAGGTCCGGGTCCTTCAGCCCATGGCCCGTCAGCACGCAGACCACGGTCGAGCCCTCCGGGACCCCGGTCGCGAGGAGCCCGGCCACCGACGCCGCCGAGGCGGCCTCGCAGAAGACCGACTCCTCCTCTGCAAGGAACCGGTAGGCGGCGAGGATCTCCTCGTCGCTCACCGAGGTGATCGACCCGCCCGACTCCGATGCCGCAGCCGTAGCCGAGTACCAGCTGGCCGGGTTCCCGATGCGAATGGCGGTCGCCACGGTGTCGGGTTCCTCAACGACGTGCCCGAGCACGATGGGTGCGGCGCCCGCCGCCTGGAACCCGAGCATCCGCGGGAGCCGCGTCGAACGCCCGGCCTCCTTGTACTGGAGGTAGCCGCGCCAATACGCGGTGATGTTGCCGGCGTTGCCCACCGGGATGCAGTGCACGTCGGGCGCCTCTCCGAGGACGTCGACGATCTCGAATGCCCCGGTCTTCTGCCCCTCGATGCGGAAGGGATTAACCGAGTTCACGACGGTCACCGGGGCCCGGTCGGGCAACCCTCGGACGATCTCAAGCGCCTGGTCGAAGTTGCCGCGGACCTGGAGCACCTTGGCCCCGTGGATGAGCGCCTGGGCCAGCTTGCCGAGCGCGATGTAGCCGTCGGGAATCAGGACCACACAACGCATCCCGGCGCGGCTGGCGTAGGCCGCCGCGGATGCCGAGGTGTTGCCGGTCGACGCGCAGACCACTGCCTTGGCCCCCGAACCGAGCGCATGGGAGATCGCCATCGTCATGCCCCGGTCCTTGAACGACCCGGTGGGGTTCGCGCCCTCGACCTTCAGATACACCGAGGCGCCGACCCGCTCGGAGAGCCTGGGGGCGGCCAAGAGCGGGGTCCCCCCTTCGAGCAGGGTGACTACGGGCGCGCCGGGCTCGATCGGGAGGTACTCGCGGTACTCCTCGACGACCCCCCGCCAGCCCGGCATCAGGCGTCTCGCCCGGGGCCGGAATCCTCCGAGCCGATGACCCGCAACACGGCGCCGACGCGGTCGACGACCTTCAGCCCGCTCAACTCGTGCACGGTGGCGGCGACCGCTCCCTCGAGCGCCTCGTGGGTGAGGAAGATGAGCCGGGCCTCGTTGCCGAGGCCCTTCTGCTCCATCCAGCGGATCGAGACGCCGTGCTCCCCCATGACCTGGGCGACCGCCGCCAGGACCCCGGGACGGTCGACGACGTCCATCGAGAGGTAGAAGGGGCACGAGAGCTCGGCGAGGGGCGCGATCCGAACCGCGACCCGCTGGGCGGCCGGCGGGGTGAAGACGCCCTGGCGGAGGTGGCGGGCCGCAACGATCAGGTCGCCAAGGACGGCACTGGCGGCGGCCCGTCCGCCGGCACCCTGGCCGTAGAGCATCATCTCGCCGGAGTCCTCGCCTTCGATGAAGACCGCATTGAACGCGCCGTTCACGGACGCGAGGGCGTGATCGTGGGGAACCAGCGCCGGATGCACCCGGACCGAGATGGCAGAAGCCCGATCCACGCGCTCGGCGACGGCGAGGGGCTTGATCACGTAACCGAGCTGGCGCGCGTAGCGCACGTCGGACTGCGTCACGTGCGTGATGCCCTCGCAGTGGACGTCGCCCACGACGACGTTCGCCGCGAACGCCAGGCTGGCCAGGATGGCCGCCTTGGCCGCGGCGTCGCCGCCGCCGACGTCGGCCGACGGATCGGCCTCGGCCAGCCCGAGCGACTGCGCCTCGGCCAGCGCCTCGGCGTAGCTCGCGCCCTCGTTGGCCATGGCACTCAAGATGAAGTTGGTCGTCCCGTTGACGATCCCCATCACCCGGGAGATCCGCTCGCCGGCCAGCGATTCGCGGAGCGGCCTGATCACAGGGATGGCACTCCCGACCGCCGCCTCGTAGAGCAGGTCGACTCCGCGGGCCGCCGCGAGCTCCGCCAGGTCGGCGCCGAAGCGGGCCAGGAGGGCCTTGTTCCCGGTGACGACCGGCTTCCCCCCGTTGAGCGCGGCCTCCACGAGCCGATGAGCGGGGTCGATCCCGCCGATCAACTCGACCACGATGTCCACGTCCTCCCGCTCGACCAGGCCCTTTGCGTCCTGGGTGAGCAGGTGCACCGGAAAGCCGCCGCTCGTCGAGCGGACGGCGTCGAGATCACGCACCGCGATCCCAACGATCTCGAGTCGGGTCCGGGCCGCCAGGGCCAGATCCCCCGAGCGCCCCGGCGCGGCCAGCATCTCGACGAGGGCGGTGCCGACCGTCCCGCACCCGAGCAACGCGACGCGCACGCGACCGGTGTCGATCGAGGTGGGGCTCATCTGACAACGGTACCGCCTCGCCTCGGCCGGCCCCCGAATCGTGCCGACGCGACCTGGGCGTTTGCGATCTCAGGCGTCCAGGCGGAGGAGGTCGTCCACCGTCTCGCCGCGGACGACGACACGCTCGACACCCCCCTGCACGAACACCACGGGCGGCCGGGGCACCTTGTTGTAGTTCGAGGCCATGGAGTACCCGTATGCCCCCGTGACCGGCGTCGCGAGCACGTCGCCCCCGGTCAGGTCGGCCGGCACGTGCGCCTCGTCGACGACGACGTCGCCGGTCTCACAGTGCTTGCCCACGATGCGCACCGTGCGGGGGCGCGGCGCGGTCGCCTCTCGCGGGAGGAACGCCTCGTACCCGCTCCCGTAGAGCACCGGCCTCGGGTTGTCGCTCATCCCGCCGTCGACCGCCACGTAGGTCCGGATCCCGGGCAGCTCCTTGATGGTCCCCACCCGGTACAGCGTGATGGCGGCAGACGCCACGATCGCCCGCCCCGGCTCTGCGGTCACCCGGGTGCCGACTGGAAGTCCGACCTTGGCGAGCGCGGCCCGGGTGGCCCCGGCCCACTCGCTGATGGTCGGGGCGTGCTCCCCTTGCACGTACGCGACGCCGAGCCCCCCACCGACCACGAGCTCGGGGAGTCCGAGCGGCGCCGCGAAGCCACCGAGGACCTCGGCTGCGCTCTCGAATGACTCGGCGTCGAAGACCTGGCTGCCGATGTGGGCGTGCACGCCGACCAGCTCGACCCCACCCATCAGCTCGAGCGCAGCCACAGCCCTGGCGGCCGCGCCGGAGGCGACCGAGAATCCGAACTTCGTGTCCTCCTGGCCGGTGCGGACGAACTCGTGGGTGTGGGCCTCGACCCCTGGCGTCACCCGCAGGAGGACCTTGGGCCTCGCCCCCCGAGCGCGCTCCTCAGTGAGCCTGCCCACCAGCGCGATCTCGTCGAAGGAGTCCACGACGATCCGTCCCATGCCGACCTCGAGGGCGCGGCCGAGCTCGCGCTCGGACTTGTTGTTGCCGTGGAGGACGAGCCGGGAGGCGGGCACTCCGGCGGCCAGCGCCACCTCGAGCTCGCCGCCGGTCGCGACGTCCAGACACATCCCCTCCTCGTGGGCGAGGCGGGCCATCGCCTTGCAGAGGAACGCCTTCGTCGCATAGGCGACGCCATCGCCGAACGCGGCGACGGCCTCGGCACAGCGGGCCCGAAGATGGGCCTCGTCGTAGACGAAGAGCGGGGTCCCGTGGCGCTCCGCCAGCTCGAGAAGGTCCACGCCGCCCACCGAGAGCCGTCCGGCGGAGTCGACGGCCGCCGTCTCTGGGAGCAGGGACATCGAGATCGGATCGCTCGCTGTGGGCCCGATCGGCGCCGCCTCGCCGCCCGGTGAGCGCCGAGGGATCATGGGGGAACACGATACGGTGATCTGGCTCAGCCCCAGTAGCTCAGCGGATAGAGCACCGGCCTCCGGAGCCGGGTGCGCAGGTTCGAGTCCTGCCTGGGGCGCCGGCCGCTGGACCAGCAACTTCACAATGTTCCCCCTGCCAGGGCGCGAACCCATCGCAGGAGGAGCAGATGCTGTCGCGATATCGCGATATCATGAAGTCATGGCAAAGCAAACCACCGTCAGGTTGCCCGATGAGCTGGCCGATGAAGCGGAGGCGGTTGCTCGCGTTCGCGGCACCAGCGTGAACGCGTTGATCGTCGACTCGCTCAGCGCTGAGGTTGCGCGCGTCCGGGAGGACAAGGACTTCGTGACCCGCGCTCGCAAGCTGCTGGAGCGAGACAAGGAGCTCCTCGACCGACTCGCCAAGTGATGCGAT
>DAHUYG010000013.1 GCA_027315315.1 Acidimicrobiaceae bacterium
ACTCTGGCCGAGTTCGATCTCGCAGGCTGACGGGATGCCTGGTGCCCCATCGGCGACGACGAGCAGCCGATGGCGCAGCCCTCGGGACTTCATGTCGGCGAGGAACCCGGCCCAGGCGTCGGTGGACTCAGAAGCACCCGGGGCCAGGTGCAAAAGCACCGGCTTGCCCGTCGTCGTGATCCCCCAGGCGACGAAGACCGGCTCGGCCTTGGCCCCCTGGTGGTACTTGAAGTGGGATCCGTCGAGGACCGGGGACTGGACGCCACCGAGGTCGCCCCTGCGGCGACCCACTGGGGGTCGAGCCGCAACGGGGTGCGATCGGAAACAAGGGCGGCCAAAGCCATGTGCGGATCCGAACCCCATGAGGAACCTCGATACGCTCCCGATGCCTGGTTGAAGGGAGGAACCGATGAGCGACGAGATTGTCCCCTTCGTCGTTACCGTGGACGATGCGGTGCTGGAGGACCTTCGCGACCGCCTCGCACGGGCACGGTGGCCCGAGGCAGAACCGGTGGACGACTGGTCCCAGGGCGTCCCGCGCAGGTACCTCGAACGCCTCTGTCGGCACTGGGCCGAGGGCTACGACTGGCGCGCCCGCGAGGACCGATTGAACCGGTTTCCCCAATACCGGACCGAGCTAGACGGCGCCGCCATCCACTTCATCCACGTCCCCTCCCCGGTCGAGGGGGCGCTTCCGCTCGTCTTGACCCACGGCTGGCCGGGCTCGGTCGTCGAGTTCCTCGACGTCATCGGCCCGCTGACCGATCCTGGCGCCCACGGGGGCGATCCGAACGACGCCTTCAGCGTGGTCTGTCCCTCTCTCCCGGGCTACGGATTCAGCGACAAGCCGTCAGAGACCGGGTGGGGTGTGGAGCGCATCGCGCGGGCGTGGGCCACGCTCATGGCGCGGCTGGGCTATGACCGATACGGCGCCCAAGGTGGCGACTGGGGATCCGCAGTCACCACCGCCCTGGCGAACGAGGACCCCGGACATGTCGCAGGAATCCATCTCAACATGGTGACGGTGTTTCCGAGCGCCGAGGACCTCGCCGATTTGAGTGAAGCCGAGAAGGCCGCCATCGAGTCGATGGAGCACTACCAGCGGTGGGACTCGGGCTACTCGACCCAGCAGTCGACCAGGCCCCAGACGCTCGGGTACTCGCTCGTCGACTCCCCGGTCGGTCAGTGCGCATGGATCCTCGAGAAGTTCTGGTCATGGACCGACACGGGGGGCGACCCGGTCGGCGCACTCGGTGCCGATCGGGTCCTCGACAATGTGATGCTCTATTGGTTGCCCGCCTGCGGGGCCTCGTCGGCCCGTCTCTACTGGGAGAGCTTTCGCAAGTTCGTCGGGGGCCCCGTCTCGACGCCCATGGGTGCATCGATCTTCCCGAAGGAGATCTTCCGCCCGTCGCGGCGCTGGGCCGAACGGCGCTTCAGCGACATCCGCCACTGGCACGAGCTCGCGAGGGGCGGCCACTTCGCCGCCCTCGAACAGCCCGAGCTCTTCGTCGAAGAGGTCCGGGCCTTCTTCCACACGGTGCGATGAGAGAAGCGCACCGGCGCCCCGAGCACCCGCCTCAGCGCCCGACGAGCGCGCCGTACGCGGCCCGCTGCAGCTCGCGGTAGATCTCGGGCAAGGAGGGCTGTCCCACATCCGCTGGGTCAGCACGATCACGACCAGGTCGCGCGCCGGGTCGACGAGCCACGAGGTGCCGAGCCCCCCGTCCCAGCCGAACGCGCCCGGATGGGGAGGACCGATCGCGACGCCCTGACAGAAGCCCCAACTGCGCTCCCCGAGGAAGAGCGCGGCTCCCGAGCGCTGTTCGGCGGTGAGCTGATCGCTCGTCATCTGCTCGAGCTGGGCCGCATCGAGCACGGGCTCGCCTCCGCCGAGGAACATGCGGGCGAGGGCCAACAGGTCGTCGACCGTCGAGACGAGCCCCCCGCCCCGTCGAGGAACGCCGGGCGCCGGCTCCACGCGCCCACCGGTGGGTCATAGACCTCGAGTCCGGCATCACCCCGGCGGTAACAGGTGGCCAATCGATCGGTATCTGTCGTCCAGAACCCCGTGTCGACCATCTTGAGCGGCTCGAGGACCCGGGTCCTCAGCACGTCGTCGAGACCGGCACCGCCCGCACGCGCCACGAGTACCCCGAGGGCAAACGCGCTCGTGTTGTAGAGCCAGCACTCACCGGGTTGGGCGATGAGGGGCAACGAGCCGAGGCCGGCCATCCAGGTGTCGGCTTCCGGCAGGAACCCGGCTGCGGTGGCCCGAAGTTGCCGAGGCCGAGTCGGCCCTCGGCCTCGACGATCGGCCACGGTTCGGGCGTGGCCCACATGGCGTCGTCCATCCCGAAGCCGAAGGGGAGCAGGTCGCGCACCGTGACCGGACGGATCGCCGGGACGGTCTCGTCGAGGGGCCCGTCCGGCCCGGCGCAGCACCCGAGGGCCCGCGAGCTCGGGCAGGAGTTCGTGGACGGGTGCCTCGATGTCTACTCGACCCTCTCGGGCCAGGGCGAGGGTCGCGAGAGCCACGATCGGCTTGGTGGTCGAGGCGATCCGGAACAGCGAATCGCGCGCGGCCGCCGGGCCGCCGATCCCGAGCCGTCCCGCGGCGTGGACGTGCCCCTCGTCACCGCTCGCCACGAGCGCGACGACATCGTCGCCAATTTGGCCCTCGGCGATCCGGTCGAATCGCTCGAGCGCGGACGGGGCGAGGCGATTAGGCACCGCTCGGGCCGGTGCGCAGGCAGAACAGCGCGCCGGCCGGATCACTCGCGACCGCGAGCCGCCCATAGGGTGTGTCGTAGGGCTCGGCGATCACCGATCCCCCCAGCTCGGCGGCGGTCGCCGCCGAGCTGTCGACGTCGTCGACCTCCCAATAGATGCGCCAATGAGCGCCCACGCCGTCGGGCAGAAACGATCGAGCGTCCATGATCCCGGCCACCTGGTTTCCCTCCGGATCGCGAAGCACGCTGTAACGGAACTCGTCGGTATCCGACAACGTCGCGAGGTCACAACCGAGGGCGGAACCGTAGAACGCGACGGCGGCCGGATGGTCCCGGGTCATGAGCTCGAACCAGCTCGGAGCGCCGTGCTCGCCGAGCACCGTGAATCCCGGAAAGTTGCCCGCCTGCCAGATCCCGAAGTGGGCGCCGGTCGGGTCGTGAAAGACGGCTTGCACCCCGAGGTCGGCCACGGCATGCGCCGGTGCGAGGACCTGAGCGCCGGCGGACTCGGCCCGCTTCACGCTCGCCGCCGCGTCGGCGACCGCGAGGTCGATGCGCCAGGAGTTGTCCGCTGGGTTGTCGGGGCCCCTGCCGCCGGCGACGGGGACGCCGGACCGTGTGAACATGAAGTACCCGCCGAACTCCGGGTTCGGCGCCTGGGCCTCCCATCCGAACAGCCCGGCGTAGAACCTGGCGCTCCCCTCGACGTCGGAGGTCCACAGGTCCGTCCAGCTCGGCGCACCCAGGGGGGCGCTTTCACGGGTCGTCATCGGTGCTCCTTTGGCATCCTTGGATGGCTGCGTGAGCTCGGACGTGTGTCGGGCCTCGGAGTCATCGGTGCTCCCCGCGACTGTAGAGAGGGGTTGTGTTGTCCACCGATGAGAAGGACCAGCTGCGAGCGTCCACCAATTGATGTCCGGCCCCGAGCTCTGGTGTCAGGTCGCGCTCGTCGACCCCGATGGCTTCGTGATCGAAGGGCGGGCGATCTCGGGCCGCGGCCACCCGGACCTGCAGGCGGTCGAGGAGGTGGCCAGGTTGGCGTGGCGGGTTTCCAGGCTGGGTGGAAGGGCTCGGCTCTCCGAGGTCTCGAAGGAGATGGCAGAGCTGCTGGAGCTGAGCGGACTACGCCTTGAGGTGGAGCGGTAATCCGAACGATGCGAACAGTCGCTCGGGGTCCATCATCGCGAGGAAGATGCTCATCTGGGCGATCTCTCCACCGGAGATCTCGAGCACCTGGATCGCCCAGGGGCTGAAGCCGCCCGCCGGGTCCGGCCGGTACTGGCCGAAGGCGGGGCTGCCGTTCGCGAACGTCGCCACGAGGCGAGAGTCGCGGCATCCGCTCGGCCCCGGCTGCACCATCCACCGACCGATGTTGCGGGCACCCCGCAGCCACAGCGCGAACGGGGGCATCGACTGGACGGCGTCCTCGCGCAGCAGCGAGACCAACCCTTCGATGTCGTAGGCCTCAAAGGCGCGGACGTAACGCTCGAGGAGCTCGACGTCGGGGGGATCCAGCTTCCCGCTCGGCAGGTCGTCCTCGAGGCTGCCGAGGGTGCCGCGGGCGCGCTGGAGCGCGCTGTTGACTGCGGCCACGCTCGTGTCGAGCAGCTCGGCGACCTCGGCGACCTGCCAGCGCAGCACCTCACAGAGGATCAGGGCTGCGCGCTGGCGCGGCGGGAGATGTTGGAGCGCCGTGACAAAGGCCAGCCTGATCGATTCGCGATACTCGGCGACTTCGGCGGGGTCATGACCCTGTGGCGCGACGCGGGTGTCGGCGATCGGCGTGACCCAGGCCGCCTCGGGGAGCGCAGGTCCGAGCAGCGACTCCTCGGGGGGCGATGCCGGACCCATCTCCATCGGACGCGCTCGGCGCTGCACCTGACGGTGCATGTCGATGCAGACGTTGGTCGCGATCCGATACAGCCACGAGCGCAGGCTCGAGCGCCCTTCAAAACGCTCCGCGTTCTTCCAGGCTCGCACCATGGTCTCTTGGACGGCGTCCTCCGCCTCGAAACCCGACCCGAGCATGCGGTAGCAAAACCCCGTCAGCTCGCGTCGATAGGCCTCAAGGTGCACCTCGGTCGGCGGGGCGTCGCGCACGACCACGCCACGGGATTCTACAGAGGGGGGCTCCACCAAGACATCGGTCATCGGTATCGGGACGGGAGAGACGCCCCGAACTCATCGCCGGCCCACCGGGGGTCGGCTGCCCATTCGACCTCCACCGACGGCCGGCACCCGGACCGGGCGATCGGCCCGACGCCCGCTACGTTCGTGCGGTGGGCAAGCCGCCGACCCAGCGCCTCGCGCTCGCAGCCGCCGCGCTCGTCCTTGCGTGGGGCGCGCCGATCGCCACGGCGGGCGCCGCCTCGGCCGCCAACCCCGTGAACTCGATCAGCCCCGTGCCCGACTACCTTGCGAGCTGCGCGCCCGAGGGTGCCGACGCCTCCGACCTGTGCCTCCGGCTCACGCTCGAAGCGATCGACGGCGCCCGGGCCCACGAGGGGCTGCCCGATATGCGGATCCCGGCGGACTTCGGACAGCTGAGCGTGTCCGAGGAGCTGTTCGTGGCCCTCGACGCCGAGCGGGTCGCCCGCGGCCTCACCCCCTTCGAGGGGATGACGGCCGGGCTCGACGCCGCCGACCTGACTGCGGCGGACGGGGCCCGGCTCCCCCCCGACCCGGGTGGGACATACCGGCGCGTCGACAAGGAGTGGATCGGGGCCGTCGACAACGGGCTCGACGCCGACTACCAGTGGATGTACGACGACGGACCCGGCGGCGGGGTCCCCCACTGCACCACCAAGCACCGGGCCGGCTGCTGGGTCGACCGCGAGATCGTACTCGACGCCTTCGGCGGCGCACGGCCCGACGTCATGGGGGCCGGATACGTGGCGGCGAGTGGCGCCAACCACGGGAGCTCCTCGCTCGCGGCGACGCTCGCTGTCCCGACGCGCCGGGTGCATCTCATCTACACGTGGGCCGATGCGCTGGCTGCGATGCGCTCGGGCACCCTCAAGCCGCTGCGCCGGATCCCCTCCAACGAGTCGGCGACGGGCATCGCCGACCCGGTCCGCAACGTGGCACCCAAGCCCGACTACTTCGACTCGTGTGCGCCGAGTGGTATCGACAGCTCTTCGGCCTGCGTGGACGCCGTGCTGGCAGCCATCAACCATGCACACGAACTGGAGGGCGTGCGGCCGATGGTGTTACCCACCGGCTTCACGCAGCTCACGGTGCCCCAACAGATCTTCGTGGCGATCGACCTCGAACGAGTCGATCGCGGACTTTCCCCCTTCGTCGGTATGACCGCAGCGCTCGACGCCAACGCCCAGGAGGGCGCCGACACGGCGAATGACCCCCCCGACGCCGGGCCCAACTACCAGCTGGCCGACGGCGAGTGGGCGGGAGGGTCGGCCAACGGGCTCGACGCCGACTACGGATGGATGTACGACGACGGGTACAACAGCGGCAACCTTGACTGCCCAAAGCGCGGGTCCCCGGGATGCTGGGGCCACCGTCACGGGATCCTCGACGACTTCGGTTCGGGAAACGACCTCGTGATGGGGGCCGCGCTCGACCCGACGGGTGACACGAACAAGGGCGACATCGCCGGCACGTCGATGGCGGCAACCCTCGCCGTTGCCGACTCCCCAAATCAGAGCCTGGTGTTCACCTGGACCCAGGTGTTGGCGGCGATGCCGGCCGGCACGCAAGGCTGACCCGGTGACGCACGGGCGGCGGACCTCTGCCTTCTGGCAGGAGGGCTACGACGCGATCGCCGCCCTGCACACAAAGGTGGCCGCCTCCGGGCTCGACCCCGCACTGCTCAAGCTCGTCCGGATACGCGCCTCGCAGGTCAACGGCTGCGCCTTCTGCATCGACATGCACTCGAAGGACGCTCGCCGGGCCGGCGAGACCGAGCAGCGCATCTATGCGCTGCTCGGTCTGGCGGGAGACGCCGTCCTTCGACGAACGCGAGCGAGCCGCTCGCCCTCGCAGAGGCGGTCACGCTGGTGAGCGATCACAGCGCGCTGGCGCGGGCCAGGCACGAGGCGGCGGCCCAGTTCGGACCAGAGGAGCTCGCCCGCCTCCTCTACGCCATCATCGAGATCAACGCGTGGAACAGGCTTGCGACTGCCACCGGCTCCCCGGAGCCGGGCAGCTACCAGCCCGGTACGCAACCCGAGGTCTCCTAGGCCTGCCCGTCCTGCTCGCGTAGGAACCGCTCGAGCTCCTCGGCGAGCGCGTCCCCAGAGGGGATCTCCTCCAATGGATCGACCACGTCGTCGCCGTGCTCGGTGCGCGCCTCGAGCTGGTGCACGTACCCGGCGATGTCGTCGTCGGCCGCCACCACCTCGCTCACCTCGTGCTCGTAGGCCACCGAGGCCAACTCCAAGGACCGGGTCGCGACGCGGGTGCCGAGGAGTCCCGTCACTCGCTCGACGAGCGCGAGGGTGGCCTTCGGGGAGGGCGTGCTCGGGACGTAGTGTGGAACCTGGGCCATCAGCGATGCGCTCGGGATGCCGACCCGGGCAAGCGCACTGCTCAGGACGCCCACGATCCCGGTCGGACCCTCGTAGCGCGGTCGGGCCATGGCAAAGCGCTCCGCAAGGCGCGTGTCAGTGGTCGAGCCGCGGACCGGCACCGCTCGCGTGTGAGGTACGTCGGTAAGCATCGCCCCGAGGGTTACGACCGACTGGACCTCGAGGGACGTCGCGACCTCGATGACACACTGGCAGAACGCCCGCCATCTCAGGTGTGGTTCCGCTCCAACCAGCAAGACGAGGTCCTGACCGGGAGCCGAGGCGGCGAGAAAGCGGTTTTCGGGCCAGACGATCTCCCGGCCCCCCTCGGCGTCCAGGCGCACGTGGGGGCGCTGCGAGGTGAAGTCGTAGAACTCCTCGGCGTCGATGCTGGCGAAGGGCCACGCGTTCCATGCCTCGGCGAGATAGGTCGCGGCGCTCGACGCTGCGCCGCCGGCGTCCGTCCAGCCCTGGAAGGCGACGAGCATGACGGGCTGCTTGAGCGTGGGACGTTTCCTCCACTGCAACGCATCCATCGCATTCACGGTAGCGGCTCGCTACCTCGCGACGGTCAACCTGCCGATGGGCCCCCGGCCGCGCCACAGGCGCCTAAAACGGCTGCTACCAGGGAGGGCGTCGAGGAACTGGAGGAAGACCGGGCGGGGTCCTGGGCATCGCCCGGCCTAGCATCGCAGCGTGGCGAAGTCGGACGCCGACGAAGCGGTCGTCGAAGCAGCGGGCCGCGAGGTCCGTATCAGCCACCCCGACAAGGTCCTGTTCCTCGAACGGGGCGAGACCAAGCTCGACCTCGCCCGGTTCTACCAGGCCGTCGAGGAGCCCCTACTCAGGGCCATGGGCGGGCGGCCGGTCCTGCTCCAGCGGTTCCCCAACGGCGCCACCGGATCCTCGTTCTTTCAAAAGCGGGTCCCCGAGCAGCGCCCGGAATGGCTCGAGTCCGCGGAGGTGTCAACACCCAACGGGACGACCTCCCAGGCCCTCGTGGTTCGTGATCTCGCACACGTGCTGTGGGCCGTCAACCTGGCCTGCCTCGGCTTCCACGTCTGGCCGTCTCGAGCGGCAGACCCCGAACACGCCGATCAGCTCCGCATCGACCTCGACCCCACATCGGGCGTCACCTTCGCGATGGTCCAGGAGGCGGCGCTCGAGACACGGCGCCTGCTCGACGAGCTCGGCATCGCTGCCCTCCCGAAGACCACCGGCAACCGCGGCATTCACGTGTTCGCCGCGCTCGAAGCGAGATGGACCTCCTACGAGGTGCGCTCGGCAGCCGTCGCCGTGGCCCGGGAGCTCGAGCGGCGGCGTCCGGACCTGATCACGGCAGCCTGGTGGAAGGAGGAGCGCGGCAGTCGCGTCTTCGTCGACTTCAACCAGAACGCACCGCACAAGACGATCTTCGGCGCGTGGTCGGTCCGCGCCAGGCCCGGCGCGCAGGTGTCGACGCCATTCGAGTGGGATGAGCTCGAGCAGATCGTCCCCGACGAGTTGACGATCGCGACCGTGCCGGCCCGCCTCGAGTTTCTGGGCGATCCCTGGGAGGCCGCTGCGCCTCAATCACTCGAAGCGGCCCTCGACCTGCACCGCCGGGACCAGGCCAACGGCCTCCCCGACGCCCCGTGGCCCCCGGTCTATCCCAAGATGCCCGGCGAACCGCCGAGGGTCGCACCGAGCAGGGCCAAGAGGCAGAGGTAGGCCGGGCTCACCGGGTCACGCGGCGCAGGTGGTCATCGATCGCCCGGACGGTGGTCCGTGCCGCCTCGATCTGTCCCAGCGCGTTGGCGAGGGGCAGCCCCCGCACGCAGTGTTGCCAGACGGCGAACACGATCGGTCGGGCGATCGCGACCCCAGCGAAGCGCTCGATCTCACGGTCGAGCAGCTCCACATGCCTGCGGTATCCGTCGAGCACGAGGTCGATTCGTCCGAGGTGCTTCGACCCCTCGGCCAGCAGCAAGAACGCGAACGACCAGAGCCGCGGACCGATCCCCGCGCCGGTCCAATCGACGAGCACCATCTCGGGCACGCTCGTGGCGACCACGTTCGCAAGAACGACGTCCGGATGGATGAGGGCCCGCGGCAGGACCTCGCACGTGTCGATTTCGTCGAGGCCGCCACGAGAGTGTCGTGATCGGCTCGGCCGCCCGCGGACACCAGATCCGTCGCGCCCTCGAGCATCCGCCGCGCCGCCCGGACCTCCTCGACCGGCAGGCCGTCGGCCAGGTGATGCCAGGCTCCACCGTCCCGCCGGCACGGCGGAGGCGGCTCGGGCAGGGCATTGAGGCGGCCGAGCAGCTCCCCGAGGCGCTTGGCTCCGCCCGCCGCCCCGATCGCGTCACGGCGCTGGGCTCTCGGCACGGCCTCGACGAACTCGGTGACCAGCACGCCACGACCCTGCAGGCTCGACACCACCGGGCCCGCTGCGCAGCGCTCGGCTGGGAACCCCTGCCCAGCGAGAAAGTCGAGCACCGCCGCGTCTCGCCTGGCCGCCTCCAGGGACCGTCCCTCCGGACCGATCCGGACGACCCATCTGGCGCCTCCGGAGAGATCAGCGCGAAGGACACCGGCCTCCAGCGGGAGTAGCCGCTTCACGTCGACGCCGTAGGTCCGCTCGCGGTGACCCTGACGTGCTCGGGGAGAGCCTGGCCGTGGGGCGACGAACCGAACCGGATCACGTTGCCGTCAGGGTCCTCGTGCGCGCCCTCTCGCAACGGGTAGGGGGTGTCGCGCACGGGCGTCGCCCTCCCCCCGACCCCGGCCCTCGACCATTCCATGAAGAGCGCATCGGCATCGTCCACGTAGAGGTAGGCGACGCCCGGGGAGCGGTCCCTCTCCGCCGAGAGGTGCAGATCGACACCGTCTCGCTGGGCGAAGCCGTAGTCCTCATGGCCCCCATACGCAGCGGTTGCAAACCCGAGGCGGCGTAATGCGCAAGCGCCGCTTGAACGTCACGCACGAAGAACACCGGGCTGAAGGAACCCAGGCGAGGCCAGCCGCTCAAGGTTCGACGTCCGGTCGGCCCTTGAGCCGCGCCAGGGCGGCGAGTCCCGAGCGAAGGCCGTCGAGCTCGGCTGTCGTGACCATCGTCGCCAGCTCTGCGTCGACGTCCTCGATGGCGGCCCGCACCGCGCTGGCGGCGGCCCGGCCCCGGTCGGTGAGCTCGATGGTCATCCGTCGGCGGTCCTCGGCGTTGACCTCGCGAGTCAGGTAGCCCCGGAGCACGAGCATGTCGATGAGCTGGCTCGCCGCCTGCTTGGTGACCCCCAGGCCCTCGATCACGTCGGCAAGCGAAGCCGACCAGCGGGCCAAGGAGCCCAGCACGAAGGGCCCGTTACGGGGCAGATCGTCGATGCCCTCGGCGCCAAGGCGTCGGTTGATCGCAGCCGAGTAGGCGCCCCGTGCCGCACGGAGGAGCCCCGGGATGGGTTCGTCGCGGGCGTCGGGGCGGGCCACGGGGCAAACACTAGGAAGCCCATGGCAATCTAGTCAAGGTCTTTGACAGTCAAGGATAGGCGGCCGTCGCTCCCGCATGGTTGACTCGTAGCGTGTTCGAAACCGCAGACGAACTTGCAGAGCTCCAGGCGCTGCTCGACGAGAGCATGGTCAGCGCCGGTCCGCATCTGCGCGGCATCATCGACGACGACCGCCGCCTCAGCGCCCGGGAGGTCGTCGATGCGCTCGGCGGGATGAAGCTCCTCGTCCTGGCGACGGTCACCGCCGACGGTCGGCCCCTGGTCGGTCCGGTGGACGGCTACTTCCTCCACGGGTCCTTCCACTTCAGCTCGGGCGTCCAGTCTGTCCGGATGGGGCATATCTCCAAGCGTCCGCAGGTGAGCGCCAGCCACCTGCCCGGCGAACACCTCGCGATCACGGTCCACGGCCGCGCCGTGCCATTCGAGCTCTCGGACCCCACCCACGGCGAGTTCCGCCGGGCGATGCTCGACCACTACCTCCCCATCCAGGGCCCGAGCTTCGAGGATTGGCTCGACAACGCCGACGCGCTCGGCGCCCGGATCGAGGCGGAGAAGATGTTCACCTTCGGGCTCAATCCCTGATTCGCACCCGACCCCGAGCCCTGACCATGCGCCGGACGGCTTCTTCGAGCACCTCCGCGCTCGTCGCGAAATTCAACCTGACGTAGCCTGCGCCCCCGGGACCGAAGCGCGGACCCGATTCGAGGGCCACCCGTCCGTGTTCGAGGAACACGTCGCGGGGCTCCTCGCCGAGGCCGAGCGCCCGACAGTTGAGCCACGCGAGATACGTGGCCTCCGGCGGGGACCAGGCAACCTCGGGCAGCTGTTCGGCCAACAGCGCCCCGAGCTGGGCGCGCCGGCGGTCCAACGTGAGAAGCGCCCGGTCCAGCCACTCCTCACCGTGCTCGAAGGCAGCGATCGCCGCGATGACGCCGAAGTGGCCGGTTCTCCAGCGCACGTCCCGGGGGATCCTCGCCACCAGTTCCGCCATGCCGGCGTCCGCCGTGATGATGACGGCACATCGCAGTGCGGCCAAATTCCAGGCCTTGCTGGCCGAGAACACACAGGCGGTGATCTCCGATGCGCCCTCGATCGTGAGCAGCGGGGTGAACTCGGTCTCCCCGTAGGCGATCGGACCGTGGATCTCGTCGCTGATGATCTTGACGCCGTATCGGTGCGCGAGCCGGACGACCTCGGCCAGCTCGTCCGGGCGGTGGGCCCGGCCCACGGGGTTGTGCGGGTTGCACAAGAGGTAGACGGCCGGCCCGGTCCTGAACGCCGCCTCCAGGCGCTCGAGGTCGAGTCGCCAACCCGCCTCGTCGTGGACCAACGGCACCCCGTGCACCCTGGCGCCCACGTCCTCTACCCAGTCGAAGAACGGGTGGTAGACGGGCGTGTTGCACACCACGGCATCGCCAGGCGAGCTGAGGACGCGGAAGAGCTCGACCACCCCGGTGGCCACGTCGGTGACCCCGGTCACCGATCCCGGATCGATCGTCCAACCCCAGCGGCGCAGCGCAAACCCGGCGAGTGCCTCCTGCAAACCGGAGGCGGACGTCCCGTACCCGGTGTCCGAACGATCGACCGCAGCCCGCAACGCGTCGGCCACGCTCGGGGCGAGGCTGAAGTCCATCTCGGCGACGGTGAGCGGCAGGACGTCGACCGGATAGGTCCGCCACTTCGAGCTCAGCCTCGTCCGGAGCACCTCGAGGGGGTCGACGTGCACCTCGACGATCTCGCCCACCGGGGCCAAGGTTTGCACATGGTCAGCGCCGAGGAGTCCGACGAAGAGCGCCGATGATTATCCTCGGGTCCTCCGCTGGGAGGACCATGAGCCGTATTCGGCGATGCGCTTCGAGAGCAACTGCCGCCTTCACCGTCGGCCTCCTCTGGGCCACCCCGGCGGGCGCCGCGCAACCAGCGACGAGTGAGCCGCCACACACGGCGCACGCCCAGACGTTCGGGGGCACGCGGACCGTTGGCGCCCTCTTCCCGCCGGACAGCGCATTCCACCTCTGCACCGCGAGCGTCATCGCCAGCCCAAGGGGCGACGTGATCCTCACCGCGGCCCACTGCCTCGATGGGACCGGCGCAGGCGACGTGTTCATCCCCGGATATCGCAACGGGCTTGCACCGTTGGGCACCTGGACCGTCGTCTCGTCCTATGCGCCCGAAGGTTGGCTCACCAAGCGCTCGCCAAGGGATGACTACGCGTTTGCCGTCGTGGCGCCGCACCGCCACGACGGGCACATCGAACAGATCCAGAGCGTCACCGGCGCGAACCGGCTCGGCTCGGTTCCGCAGCGAGGCGAGGAGATCACGGTCCCGGCGTATCCGGCCGGCTCGGGCGGCTTGCCGATCACGTGCACCACCCGGACCTACGCCTTCGAATCCTTCCCGGCGTTCAATTGCACGCCCTACGTCGGTGGCACGAGCGGCGCCCCCTGGCTCCATCGTTCGGGCCGGGGCTGGACCGTGGTCGGGATCATCGGCGGCCCAGACGAGGGGGGCTGTCACCCGTGGACCTCCTACAGTCCGGTCCTCGACCGGTCGGCCACACGGCTCCTCGCGACGATCGACCGCGGCACCCCGAGCGTGTTGCCGCCGCCGGTCTCGGCCTGCTGAGGACGGCCCGCCCCGGCTAGACCGCTGATCTGGCGCCATTAGGCCCCGACCAGCCTGGCCCGATCGAATTCGATCTCGCTGAGCACGATCCGGCTATGGATGTCGCGTACGCCGAGGGCCCGAAGCCGGTCGATGACGCCCTCGAGATCGTCGGTATCGCTGCACGCGAGGCGTATCTGGTAGTCGTACTCCCCCGTCGTGTGGGTCGCCGCGAGCACCTGGGGGACCTCACCGAGCTGCGCCTCGAACTCGAGGCGGTCGACCTCTGGGTGAAGCTTGGTGTCCGAGAGCGCGAGCAGGGTACGGCCGAGGGCCCGAAGCGAGAGCTCCGCCGAGTAACCGCTGATGAGCCCGGCGCGCTGCAGACGCCGCACCCGGTCCGCTGCGCTGTTCGCGCTGAGGTGCACCTGGCGGCCGAGCTCCTGGAACGAGAGCCGGCCCTCCTTGACCAACGCCCGGACGATCCGCCTGTCCAGGTCGTCGAGCTTGGTGGGTGTTACGGGAATCTCGGTCATCAGCCGATGATAGCGATGAAATCGAGGAATTGACCCGGCTATCGCTGCGAATTCCGAGAGGATTACGGTGAGTTTTCCTCGATACTGGAGCCATGCTTTTGATGGTCACGCGGATCGCAGCGGCCCCGCTGCTCGTTCTCGGCGGCACGCTCGCCCAGCGCCGCTACGGACCTGCGATCGGCGGCCGGCTCGTCGGACTGCCGCTCACGAGCCTGCCCCTCCTCGCCCTGATCACCGTCGCCAACGGCCGCGCCTTCGCCGCCGTCGCAGCGACGGCCACCCTGGCCGCCGTGCTCGCTCAGTCGGCTTGGGCCTGGGTCTACGCACACGCTGCGGCTCGCAGCGCGAGGGTCGCCACGCCGCTTGCCCTGGCCAGCGGCGCCTTCGCGTGCTGTTGCCTCGCCCTCTACGCGTTGCACCCCTCAATGCTTTGGGGGGTGACGGCGGGGACCCTTTCGATCCTCGGCGCTCTTAGGTGGTGGCCGCGGACGACTCCGACCGGGTCTCCCCGAGCCGGCACCGCCGCCGACGTCGGGGCGCGAATGGTTGCCGGCGGCGCTTTCATGCTCGGCGTCACCGAGGCGTCGCGGTCCCTCGGTGCGAGCGGAGCAGGTTTCGTGGGCGCCTACCCGGTGCTCACCGCCGTGTTGACGGTGGCCACCCACCGCCGTGACGGCGCCGACGCGGCCTCCATCTTCTTGCGGGGGGTCGTTGAGGGATCCGGCTCGCTCGTCGCGGGTGTCGCGACGATTGCGCTCACGATCTCGCCGCTCGGGCCGGCGATTGCGTTCCCGCTTGCGATCGCGGCGGCGCTGCTGGCGCAGTTCGCTCCGGCGGGCGTGTCACGCCGTCCGACCCCCGCAGCGACATGAGCGGAGAACCTAGGGGATCCGGATGTCGTGCACCTGGGCGGCCTGGGCAAGCTCAGCCGGGTCGGCGTTCGCAGGATCGAGCGGCCACACCGAGGTCCAGTGGCGACCCACCGGGCAGCGCTGAAAGCGGTGGTCGCCCAATCGAACCGCCTTGGCCGATGCGAGGGGCACCCAGATCGTGGTGAAAAGATGCCCCGCACCGCAGCGAACTGGACGGTCGAATCGTTCGAACATGGCTTGGCCTCGAAGTGTGGTCTGGCCATAGTGTCCGACAGCCGGGCTGCCGCCGCAAGCGCGATCCGAAACGCACCGAGTCCGGGGTGCCCGTCGAGCTGGGGGCTGTCGCACCCGTCTGGTTGCATGGCCTCGGGTTCTCAGGGCCCAGATCTCCAACACGACGCCGGCATCCGCCCAAAGACGTCCCTACCAGGAGAAATAGCGAGCGATCCATGCACCCATGCCTCACCAGCGCCATTGCGAGCGAGCATCGCCGCGACCTCAGGCGTGCCGCCGAGGCCTGGCGCCAGCGGCGCCCCGAGCCGAGCTCGGGGCGTCTCGGGAGGCGCGTTGCCCGTTGGCATCGTGCCGCCGTTGAGCGGAACGCCTCTGTCCCCGAGCGGTAACGCTCGAGGTTCCGAGGAGCCACCGGGCGGCGGCAAAGGCGCTGCTAGCGTCGCCCGCGATCGGCGCCCAACGAGGCGGCGATCTTCACACTGACGGGGCCGCTCCCTGAGTTCCCGGCATTGCGAGCCCGAGCACGCGCCGCGTCCGAGCACACCACCTTCCCCAGCACCGGATCCAATAGTGGGCGGACCTATGCCCGCCGCCGAGGTCGAGATACACGCTCGGCTGGTGAAGAGGCTGATCGCGCAGCAGTTTTCCGCAGTGGTCGACGTTGCCGCTTCGCAAGGTGTCGACCGTCGGATGGGACAACACCCTCTTCCGGCTCGGCCGCGAGCTCGTCGTGCGGATCCCCCGGCGCCAGCTGGGTGCGGACCTCGTGGCGATCGAACACCGTTGGCTCGGCCCTATTGCCGCCCGGCTCTCTCTGCCAGCGCCCGCACGCATGGGACTCGGACGGCCCGGCGCGGGCTATCCCTGGGCATGGAGCGTCTGCCCGTGGCTGCCCGGGCAGATGGCGGCATCCGCCCGCCGGCTCAGCGCGGACACCATGGCCCGCCAGCTCGCGACGGTCCTCGCGGCACTGCACCTGGAAGGACCCCGAGACGCGCCCGTCCACCCCTTCGGAGGTGGCCGCTCCATCGCGGCCCGGGACGAGTCCGTCGGAGCGCTGATCGCGCAGTGGCCGGTGCCACCGGAGCGAGCGCTCCTCGCTCAGGCATGGGAACGCGCCACCTCGGCACCCGAGTGGAGCGGCCCGGATCTCTGGCTCCACGACGACCTGCATCCGGCGAACCTTCTCGTCTCGCGGGGTCGCCTGCGCGCGATCCTCGATTTCGGGGACCTGTGCGCCGGGGACCCGGCGGTCGACCTGATCAGTGCCTGGATGTTGCTCCCGCCCTCCTCGCGCGCCCTCCTTCGTGCCGAGGTGCCCGTCGACCCGGCCACCTGGGACCGAGGGCGGGGGTGGGCACTGGCGCTCGGTCTGGCAATCCTCGAACGATCCTCGGACAACGAGATCCTCGCCTCGGTCGGCAGGCGTGGCGTGGTGGCCGTCATTGAGGAGGTCGAGATGGTGGGGCCCTGAACGGCCGTGATGGTCCAGGATGGTCAGATGCACGCGCGGATCTACGTGAACCCCCGATGTTCGAAGTGCCGAACCGCCCTGTCGATCCTCGAGCAGCAGGGGATGGAGGCCGAAGAGATCCGTTACCTCGACACCTCTCCGAGCGTCGAGGACCTCGAGGGGCTGGCTCGGATGCTCGGCGTCGAAGACCCGAGGGCCATGATGCGCACCTCGGAACCCGAGTACCAGGCGCTCGGTCTGGCCGACGCGTCGCGCGACGAGCTCCTGCGGGCGATCGCCGCCCACCCGATCCTCCTCGAGCGGCCCATCTTCGCGATGGGTGGGAAGGCGGTCATCGCCCGACCCCCCGAGCGTCTCTTGGAACTCCTCTGTGCGCGGCCGGCTCCGGGACCTTCCCCTCGATGAGATCGGGCGCAGGGCCCCGTCGCAACAGGCGGTAACGAACGAGGAGGCCAAGTGGACTGGAAGCTCGAACTGATCGTCGTGCCGGTCAAAGACGTCGATCGCGCAAAGAATTTCTATCTCGAAGGTTGCGGCTTCGAGCTCATCGCCGATCATCGGGCCGGCGACGATTTCCGGGTCGTGCAGCTGGTGCCGCAGGGATCGGGGTGCGCCATCGCCCTCATGAGGAATCCACAGGCCGCGGGGTCGTTGCAGGGGCTCCATCTCGTCGTCACCGATATCGAGGCTGGCCGGAGCGAAATGGTGCAGCGCGGGGTCACCCCTAGTGAGCTCTTCCACTTCGTCGAGGGCGCCCAGCACGCCGGCCCGCACCCCGACCGGAGCGACTACAACACCTTCTTCGCCTTCTCCGATCCCGACGGCAACGGTTGGCTGGTCCAAGAGGTTCGGGGACGGGCCGAGGAGGGCCGGTGAGCGAGCATCGCCCGCCGCGCGCTCGGGGTGGGTGGGGGTCGACGACGAGGGGTGAGCGGCTCGAGACGAACGTCCTGCCACCCAACGCGTGAGAGGACCACGTCGTGCCCGTGCGAACAGAGGAGATCGGCGTTCGCATTGCGGCTAGGCCGGACCCCGAGGACCGATGGGGAGAGCACCACGCTGCCCCATCGATCCAACGCCACCTGGATGCCGCCGCCCCGAAGGAGGCCTCCGCTCGTTGGGACTCAGTCCTCGCCCGCCGCCTCTTTGGCCAGGACCTCGAGCTCGTCGGCCACGTAGCCCGCCAGCGTCTCGATGTCCGGGACGAGCTCGCGGCATGCGAGCAATCCGAAGTGCAGGCGCCCGAGGTATCCGATGACCGTGATGTTGAGGCCCTGGCCGTCGGCCACGACCGACAGCGGATACTGCGCGATCAGGCGCGCACCGCCCATGTAGACGGGGATGTTGGGGCCCGGCACATTCGAGATGCAGAGGTTGAACGGCGGAACGCGGTGCAGCACCCCGGTCGCGAAGACGACCCGAGCGGCGCGGGCGATGAGCGCAGGGGGCGCGAACTCGGTCACGCTGTCGACAAGGCCCTGGGGGATCGCAGCATGCTGGGACTTCGCGATCCGGGTTGCCTCGTGGGCCACCCGGAGCCGCTCGTTGGAATCGGCAAGGTTCGTCGGCAGCCGGGCGAGCATCGCTGAGACCTTGTTGCCCATGGTTCCCGAGGCCGAGTCGTCTCGGACCGAGACCGGGATCATCGCGACTAGCGGCGCGTCGGGCAGGGCATCGTGATCGAGCAGCCACCGGCGGAGGGCGCCGGCACACATCGCCATGACCACGTCATTCACCGAGATCCCATGCGCGTTCTTCACCGCCTTCACCGTGTCGAGATCCACACTGCGGAATGCGACTCGGCGATGCGCCGTGATCGGCCGATTGAACGGGGTCGGAGGTGCAGGGCCGGGCGAGTTCTGGATGACGCTGCCGTCGCCCCGGTTCAAACCGAGCACCTGCCCGACGAACGCCCCGATCATCGGGGCGAGGGTCGGCAGGGCCCGCACGACCCCGTTGGCGATCCGAACCAGCTCGACCGGGCGACGGGCGAGCTGGGTGGCAGCGCGTGTGGCAAGAGCGAGGGGGTGCGGGCCACCGACCGGCTTGAACTCCTCGGGCGAGGGGATCTCACGTCCCTCGGGGGAGAGGTCCAAGAGGATGGTCAGCAGTTCGGCGCCGGACACTCCGTCGACCGCCGCGTGGTGCAGCTTCGTGTACACGGCGATCCGGCCCTCGGACAGGCCGGTGATCAGATAGATCTCCCATAACGGGCGTCGCCGATCGAGCGGTCGGGCGTGGAGCCGGGAGACCTGCTCATCCAGCTGCGCCTCGGACCCCGGGTGGGGTAGGGCGATCTCGCGCACGTGGTACTCGATGTCGAAATCCCCATCGTCGACCCAGTAGGGCTGGTCCAACCCGAGCGGGACCTCCACGAGGCGCCGCCGGAGCACCGGCACGAGCGGGAGCCGCTCGGACATGAGTCCGGTCAAGCGGGCGAGGTCGAGGGGTGGCGCGTCTGTCGGATCGAGGATCGAGAGGCCGCCGATGTGGGCCGTCGAGTTGGCCGTCTCGAGGGCGAGGAACGCCGCATCGAGACCCGTGAGCTGTTGCATGGCGCCCCCCTCTCGACGACGGGCTAGGTGATGTCGGTCAGCCACCCCCTCAGGGCGCCGATTACCTCGCCGGGCGACTCGAGCTGAGGTGTGTGCCCGACATCACGGAGAAAAACGGTACCCCACTGCGGGTGGGACGCGGCGACCCGGCGGGCGGCCGCCACCGGCACCAACCGGTCTGCCTCCCCGTGGATGAGAAGTGTGGGCACCTCCAGCGAGTCCAAGGCGTTGCGGTATGTCGCCGGCCCGGCGAGCATTCGAAGGAGCGAGCGCGCCGCACGGACGAATGACTGCTCGGCGGTGGGGACCGAGCGACGGTGCTGGGTCAGTTCGGCCGATGCCTCGAGCACCTCGGGTCGCATCCGGGATGGATCGGCGAAACACGCCCGCACGACCCGCTCGGCGGCTCGCTGGGGACTCTCCCAGCGGAGAAGGGCCCGCAGGCCGAGCTCGGCTGCGAGAGGCGTCATGAGCAGCATGAACCCCGCAGCGACGCGGAGGTCGGGGCGCTTTGTCGGGATCGGCAACGCGGGATCGATCATGGCGATCGCGTGTACGGCGTCGGGCGACGATGCCGCGGCGAGCACGGACACCACGCAACCCATCGAGTTGCCGACCAGCACCGCCGGGCGGCCCACGGTCTGCTCGAGGAACCGTCCGAGCAAGAGGACATTGTCGCGGATCGAACAGCTGCGACCCGCTGCCGGCGACAATCCGAAGCCCGGCAGGTCGACGGCGATCGACCTCCTTCCCGAGGCCAGTTCGGGCCCGACCAGGACCCAGTTGAGGTGCGACCCGCCGAGGCCGTGGACGAAGACGATCGGCGGCTCGGTGATCTCGGCGTCGCCCACGAACTCGACCCAATGCACCGGTCCATCGATGTCGGTCTCCCATGCCCGCACGCCCCAGGGCGCGGCCGGTGACCAGGACGCTGGACGGGTCACCGCCCCGCCCGTCTCCGCCGTCCTCACAATCCCGCCGGCAGATGCCGACCCGCAATTGGCGTGCACCAGGCCATGGATTCCCCACTTCGTCGCATTCCGAACGTCACTGCGCCCCGTCGGCAACGGAAGCGTACGGCTCACCAGGAGGCACTTAGCCGGGTCCGACCGGCGAACCGAGACCGTCGACCACCACCGCCGAGGGGAGCGTACCCACGAGCGCCCCCGCCAACATGATCTTCGATCGTCGGATCCCTGAACCGATGACGACCATCGGCCTCGCCAGCACTGCCGCGTCGACCAGTACCGGCCACGCTGCAGGCAGCCCGATCGGCGTGATTCCGCCGTACTCCATGCCGGTGAGCCCGACCGCCCGCTCGGTGGACAAGAACGACGCTTTGCGCACATCGAGCCGACGGCGAACCACGCCGTTGATATCCGCCCGCGTCGTCGCCAGCACGAGGCATGCGGCGAGCCGTTCCTGACCCTGTCGCTTCCCCGCCACGATGACGCAGTTGGCCAACATGTCGGGATCGAGCCCGAACTCACGCTGGGTGGCCGCGGTATCCGAGACGTCCGGATCGATCTCGACCACCCCCACCCGGCGCAGGAGGTCTGAGCCGACGAGTCCTGCGAGGGTTGCAGCGGCGAACAGATCGGTGCGCTCGACGGCCGGTGCCCCGACAAGCCGGCCTAGTACGAAAGGCATCGGCCGATCCTCTCATCCGCACGATGACACCGCGGGGGACGCGACAGAGGGCTCTGTGCCAAACTCCGCCCATGTCGACCTCGGTGCTGGTGGATGGACTCGCATTCGCGGAGGGGCCGCGCTGGCGCGGCGATCGCCTGTGGTTCGCCGACGTCGCGGCGGGCGAGGTCTTGTCGGTCGGGCTCGACGGGGACGTCACGCTCGTCGCCAGGATCGACGGTGGGCCGTCGGGCCTCGGATGGCTGCCCGATGGCACGCTTCTCGTGTCGAGGGGCGATCCGGCCTCGGTGATGGCGGTGCTGCCGAACGGCGAAGTTCGTGAACATTCCGACCTGCGGGCGATCGCCAAGGGCGCCCCCAATGACATGGTGGTCGACCGTGAGGGTCGGGCGTGGCTTGGGACCTGCGACATCGCTGGGATCCCAACCCCGGCCATGACCCAGCTCCTGTGCGTATTGCCCGACGGCGCCTGCCAGGTGGTCGACTCGCGAATGCGCTTCCCGAACGGCAGCGTGATCACGCCCGACGGCTCCACGCTGATCGTGGCCGAGACGTTCGGCGCCGGGCTGCAGGCGTTCAGCATCGACGGGGATCACGTCGGTTCCAAGCGCCAATGGGCGGAGGTGCCCGGCGCCTACCCCGACGGGATCTGTCTCGACGAGGAAGGAGCGGTGTGGTTCGCCGATGCGGTCGGCCGCGCTGCCGTGCGGGTTCGGGAGGGCGGCGAGATCCTCGATCGCGTGCCAACCGAACAGGGCTGCTATGCGTGCACGTTGGGGGGACCCGACGGCCGGACGCTGTTCCTTTGCACGGGAGAGTTTGGGCCGGCCGCTCGATCGCGCGAGCAGCGCCGCGGTCGGATCGAGACCGCCACGGTGGCCGTCGGTGGGAGCGGCTCGCCTTAGCCGTCGCTGACGACGAACAGCTGCGAGGGGGACCACGCCCCAGGCGAACCGTGATTCGCCGATCGGCGCTCCGACGGCCCAGGCATAAGGTGAGCGCTATGGGTTCCCCCGAACAGGAGCCGGTACTCGAGATCAAGCCGGACGAGGGCGGCGATCCGGCCTGTTGGGCGGGGCTCTTATGCCCCGAATGTGGGGTGGTCCTCGACGGGGGCAGCCACCGACCGGGATGCCGGCTCGCGGCGGACCGGAGCCCTTCGGCGATTTCGGCCTCGTTGCGATCGGCGATGGGCGACGGACCGGAGCCCCGCTGGAGGAACGCCCACGCCGACTGACGCGGCCCGCTACCGCACGAACTCTGCGATCAGGCCATTGACGAGGTCCGGGGCGAGCAGCTGATTGAAGTGACCCACGCCGGGTGTTTGAACGCGGGTCAGAGTCGGACAAAGAGAAGACAATCGATCCGGGTCGTTGATCGGTCAGGCCGCGTTGACGACCAGTACCGGGATCTCGAGGGCCCGTAGCGCGGTCGCACCATCGAAAGCGATGATCCCCCTGAAGCACCCGACCGAGGACGGCCTTGGCCACGAGGCCGGGGTGCGCGCCCGCCATCGCCAGCGCGATCAATGCGCCCATGCTGTGCCCCACGACGAGGCTGCGCTCGATGCCAAGCTCTCCGTGCACCCAGGCGACGTCGTCCGCCAACGCCTCGATCGTGTAGCGCCCGTCGGGCCTGTCACTCTCTCCATGGCCGCGTAGGTCGACGGAGACCACCCGGTGCCACCTGGAGAAGAAATCGGCCTGGGGCGCGAAATAGCTGTGATCGCAGATCCACCCGTGGATGAACACCGACGATGTCCCTGAAGTTGCTGAAGTGAGGCGGTGGTCCCCCGCCTGAGGACCTGCTACGCCAGCTGGTCGTCGAGCGCATGCTGGCCGGTGTGGCCACCGCGACACGCCGACGTGGCCGAACCAGTCGGTGCCGACATCGAGTCCCGTTCACGTTCGATGTCGAAATCGGCTGTCTCGCGCCGCTTCGTCGCTGCCACCAAGACGGCGATGGCCGAGCTGATGGCCCGGAGCCTGGCCGAGCTGGACGTGGCCGTCCTCATGATCGACGGGCTCGACGTGGCCGGCCAGTGCGTGGTCGTCGCCCTGGTCTTCACTACCGACGGCACCAAAGTGCCCGTCGGGCTGTGGCTGGGCGATACCGAGAACAAGACGGTCGTCGCCACGCTGTTGGCCGACCTCGTTGCCCGGGGGCTGTCCGTCGAGGCTGGTGTGCTGTGTCCTCGACGGGGGCAAGGCCTTGGCCGCCGGCGTCAAGCACGTCTTCGGTGCCGAGGCCCAGGTGCAGCGCTGCACCATCTACAAGCGTCGGAATGTGGATGGGCATCTATCAAAGGAGCTGGCCGCCACCGTCGACCGGCGCTTGGCGTCGTCTTCGCCCAACCCGATCCGGGCAAGGGGCTCGCGGCGGCGAGACGTCTGGCCGGCGAGCTCGACGCCGACCATCTCGACGCGGCGGCCCCCTTGCGCGAGGGCTTGGGGGACATGTTCAGCGTCCGCCGCCTGGGGGTCACCGGCTTTCTGGCCAAGACGCTCACCAACACCAACTGCATCGAGTCGATGATCTCGATCACCAGGCGCACCACCGGCCGGGTGACGAAGTGGAAAGACGGGTCGATGAAGAAGCCTTGGATCGCCTCCGGCGTGCTCGAGGCCGAACGCTCGTTCCGGCGGGTCCGAGGTCACAACGACATGTCCAAGCTCGTCGATGCGCTACGGCGCGAGGTCAACTCAGCCGCT
>DAHUYG010000024.1 GCA_027315315.1 Acidimicrobiaceae bacterium
TTGGCAATGAGGGCGTTGAGCCCCTTGAGGCCCAGCTTGACGAGGGCGTTCGGGTCCGCGTAGCGCTCGAGGACTGCCAGGTCGGCCTGACCCAGTTCCCCGGTGAGCGGCGTCATGGGCACCAGCTGGCGGACCAGATCCTTGATGCGGCGCTTGTGCAGCGCGCCCTGCTGGGTGAGGCGGTCCGTGGCTCGCACCCGCCGGTCGAGCCCAGCGCGTTCGGCACCGGGCAGCTCGAGGGGTCGCAGCCCGGACGGGTCGAACAGCGGCAGTCGGGCGAGGGTCTCGGCGTCGATGCCGTTGGTCTTCGTGTGCCGGGACAAGAACCTGCGCAGGTCCGCCGCCTTCTGCGAGGACACCCGGAACACGAGATGGCCCCGCCTGATCAAGAACACCGCGATGGTTAGCCACGCCGGGCCGGTGGGTTCGAGCACCACTTCGAGGCGCGTCCCCGCCGGACAGCCGGCCAGCGCCGCGCTCTCCACCTCGGTGAGGCTCTCGGCCGTCGGCCAGCACTTGCACTTGGCGAGGGTGCTGCCCTCGCTGTCGAGCACCCGCACGGTGTGGGCGCTCGCGATGCCGAGATCGATGCCGACCAGGCTTCGGTGGTTCATGTCGTCTCCTTCGGTCGTGTCGGTTGTCACCGGCTCGCCCGCAGGAGCGGCGCACCTCGAGGCCACGGTCCCAAGGAGCGCCGGCCGACCGCGGCTCCCACTCATGTGCAACCGGACCCGGCCTCTTCGGACCGGTCCACTTCCCTCATCGGTGGCCGACCCGGATGTGGCAATCAGACGAACGGGGCGAAACCCCCACGGGTGTCCCCCAGAACCGATCTCGACGCCACCCCCCGGACCAGCCGGGATGCTCATGTAACCCTGGAACCTCAGCCCCGTGGTGGATCCACGGTGCCGGTGTCCCTTACATGAACCGGCCGTGAAGGAGGGGGCCCGGTTCCGATAGGGTCGCTCGCCGTGAATGTCCCCGACGACCTGCGCTATTCGAACGACCACGAATGGGCCCGGGCGGAGGGCACCAGAATGCGGGTCGGGATCACGGACTACGCGCAGGACGCGCTCGGCGATGTCGTCTTCGTCGACCTGCCCGAGATCGGCGCAGAGGTCGAGGCGGGCGCGCTGTTGGGCGAGGTGGAGTCGACCAAGTCGGTGTCCGAGATCTACGCGCCGGTCACCGGTCGGGTCGTTGAGGTGAACGCGGCGCTGTCCGACGCGCCGGAACGGATGAACGAGGACCCCTACGGGGACGGGTGGATCTGCGAGATCGAGGTCACCGACGACGGGACTCTCGGGGCGCTGCTCGACGCCGCCGCGTATCGTCAGCTCACCGAGACGTGAGCCGGATCCTCGAGGTGGGCCGAACCTCCCCGGCCCGCCGGGCGGACCCAGGGATCGTGCGCCTCGCAGCGACTACCCTACGGGGGGTGTTCTGCCACAACTGTGGGCACCGGAACCCCTCGGGCGTGAATTTCTGCTCCTCGTGTGGCGCGGCACTGGTGACCGACGCCTCGGAGACCACGGTCACCCTGCAGCCGGTCGACGAGCACGGGGAGTCGCCCGAGGAGGACCCCTCGGTCACCCTGGTCGAGGTCCCCCGCGGGCTCGGGGTCCTCGTCGTCAAGCGCGGCCCGAACGTCGGCGCCCGCTACGAGCTGGCCAAGCAGGTGACGAGGGCGGGCCGGCACCCCGAGAGCGACATCTTCTTGGACGACATCACCGTCTCGCGGCGCCACGCCCAGATCGAGCGCCAGGCCGACGGCACGGCCGTCATCCGTGACGACGGGTCGCTGAACGGCACCTACGTCAACCGGGAGCGGATCGACGAGCAGGCCCTGCGGGGCGGCGACGAGGTCCAGATCGGCAAGTTCAAGCTCGTCTACCTGGTGGCGGGCGACGAGTGAGCACCCGCACCTACCTGTCGATCGGCGACGTCCTCAGCCTCCTGCGCCAGGAAGTCCCCGACATCACGATCTCCAAGATCCGGTTCCTGGAGAGCCAGGGCCTCGTCAACCCGGAGCGCTCGCCCTCGGGCTACCGAAAGTTCTACGAGCACGACGTCGAGCGCCTGCGCTGGGTGCTGCGCCAGCAGCGCGAGCACTTCTTGCCGCTCAAGGTCATCCGGGACCGCCTGGCCCGCTCGGGGGACCTGCCCGCCGAGGGTGCCGAGGACTTCGACGAGGAGGCCGAGGCGGGGGACGGCGTCGACTACGAGGCCAAGATCGCGCTCGACGGCGGGGAATCGACGGTCACCTACCTGCGGGCGATCGAGCCGGCCGAGGTCCCCGAACCCAGCGTGGCCAACGGCTCCTACGAGGCCGAGGAGAGCGACGAGGAGTGGATCGACCAGGCCAGCGACTCGCGCGCGGGGGCCCTCGCCACGGCCTCGAGCGCACTGGCGCCGCGTCACGCCGCGGTCCGCACGGCCCAGATGTCGAGGCGGGACCCCGGTCCGCGACCCGAGGAGCCCGCTGCGCCCGAGCCTCCGGCTCGGCCCGAGCGGGCGAGCGCGTCGAGGAGCGCCCGGGGCGGTGCCGAGCCCGAGAAGGCCCGTTCCGCACCAAAGGACGACCCCGAGCCGCCGAGGCCCAAGCGCGAGCCCGAGTCGACCCGGGTCGCCCACGCGGCGCTCAACGCGACCGGCGCCAGCATGACGCTCGACGAGCTGTGCGCCGCCAGCGGGCTGACGGCGAGCGAGGTGGCAGCCCTCGAGAGCTTCGGGCTGATCGAGCCCCTGGTTGTGGGGGGCGCCCTCTACTACGACGAGGAGGGCCTGACGGTCGCCAAGCTGGTCGCCGACTTCTCCCGGTTCGGGATCGAACCGCGCCACCTGCGCCAGTTCCGCAACGCCGCGGACCGCGAGCTCGGGCTGATCGAGCAGGTGGTGACGCCGCTCCTGCGACAGCGCAACCCCGAGGCGCGCCAGCGCGCCCTCGACTCGGCGGCCGACCTCGCCCGGCTCGGCCAGTCGCTGCACGCCGCGATCTTGCGCCGGGCACTCCGCCAACACCTCGGAGCCTGAGCGGCGCACCGCAGACCAGGGCGGAAGCGGCGTCCGCCGGCCGGTGGGCGAATCGGAACCCGCCGGGGCTACATTCAAAGCATGGTCGAGGTCAGGCTAAGGGCCGTCCGGGTCGACTTGCAGTCCAACACGCCGGTCCTCTTATTGCAGGAGACCGACGGCGAGGGCAGGACGCTTCCGATCTTCATCGGCACCCCGGAGGCGGCTGCGATCGCCTACGCGCTGCAGGGTGTGACCATGCCGCGCCCGATGACCCATGACCTCATGCGCGACGTGCTGTCGTCGCTCGACGTCGAGATCGAGCGCGTCGTGATCACCGAGCTGCAGAACTCCACCTACTCCGCCGAGCTGCGACTGCGCCGGGGCGACGACGTGACCGTGGTCTCGAGCAGGCCCTCGGATGCGGTGGCCGTCGCCGTGCGCACCGGCAGCCCGCTCTTCGTCTCCGACGAGCTCATGGACGCCGAGGGGATCATCCTCGCCGCCGACGGCACCGAGGACGACGAGGACGACGACGAGGTGCCGGCCGACGTGTTGATCGGCCAGTTCCGCCAGTTCCTGAAGGAGATCAAGCCCGAGGACTTCGCGACCTGAGGCGGTCGCCGGCCGCCCCTCAGCGGCGGGGGTCGACGAGCACGCGGCCCCGGACGCGCGCCGCTGCCAGGTCGTCCAGGGCGGCGGCGATGCCCTCGAGCCCCACCTCGCGCTCGACGACCGACTCGATGCGATCAGCCGGGTAGTCGTCGGCCACCTTGGCCCACACCGCCCGGCGTTCCTCGATCGGGGTCATCACCGAGTCGATCCCGACGAGTGCGACCGCCCGCACGATGAAGGGGTAGACGGTCGTGGCGAGCGCGTTGCCGCCGGTCAGCCCGGACGCCGCGACCGATCCGCCGTAGCGCAGGGTGCGGAGCACGGCCGCCAGGGTCTCGCCGCCCACGCAGTCGATCGCAGCGGCCCAGCGCTCGGGACCGAGCACCCGGCCGTCGTCCCCGCCCACCTCGTCGCGCCCGATGACCTCGGATGCCCCGAGCCCGCGCAGATAGGGGTGCTCGGCGGCCTTCCCGGTGCTCGCCACGACCTCGTAGCCGTGCCCGGAGAGGATCGAGACCGCCATGGACCCGACCCCGCCCGAGGCCCCGGTCACGAGCACCGGCCCGTCGCCCGGTCCGAGCCCGTTGTCCTGGAGGCGGCGCAGGGACAGGGCGGCCGTGAAACCGGCGGTGCCGACGCTCACGGCATGGCGCGCGCTCACCCCCTCGGGGAGCGGCACCACCCACTCGGCGGGCACCCGGGCCCGCTCGGCGAACCCGCCGTGGTGGGCCACCCCGAGGTCATAACCGTGGGCCAGCACCGTCTCGCCGACCTCGACGCCCGGAGCGCCGCTCTCGACGACCGTGCCGGCCAGGTCGATGCCGGGCACGAGGGGGAAGCGGCGGGCGACCCGGTTGCCCGGCTGGACCACCATGGAGTCCTTGAAGTTGCAGGCCGCCCACTCGACCTCGATGACGACCGGGTCCGAGCCGAGCTCCTGGTCGGCCAGCTCGGTGACCGACGTCGCGAGCCCGTCCCCGTCCTTGTCCACCACGAACGCCCGCACGGCCATCGGGTCACTCTAGGAGTGGCGGTACCCTCGGGAACAATGCGGACCGGGGCCATGCGCCGATGAGCCCGCTCGGCGCGTTCGGCACCTGGGAGTCGCCGCTGTCGGCGGCCGACGTGGCCGCCCAGCGGGTGTCGCGCTACTCGCTCGCCTCCGACGGCACCTCGCTGTGGTGGCTCGAGGGCCGCCCGTCGGAGGGCGGCCGGGTCGTGCTCGTGCGAAGCGACGGTGGAGACCCGGTGGTCGTGTCGCCCGAGGGCGTGAGCATCCGCTCGCGTGTCCACGAGTACGGCGGGGGCGCCTGGTGCCTGCTCGACGGCGGGGCCGCCTTCGCCTACGTCGACGAGCCGACCCAGCGGGTGCACGCTGTCGGCGACGGTGGCGACGTGGCGCTCGGCCAGGCGCCGCCCGAGGGCGAGCGGTGGCGCCACGGCGGGCTCGTCACCGGGCCGGCCGGCAGCGTGGTCGCGGTGCGCGAGCGTCACCGCGACGGGGCCATCGAGCGCAGCGTCGTGCGCCTCGATCGGGGCGGGCGGGGGGCCGAGGCCACGCTGTGCGCCGGGCGCGACTTCTACGGTGCGCTGGCGCTGTCCCCGGGGGCCACGCATCTCGCCTGGGTGACTTGGAGCCACCCCGACATGCCGTGGGACGCCACCGAGCTGTGGGTGGGGGACCTCGACGCCGGGGGCAACCTCTCGGGGGAGCACCGGCTCGGCGCCGGGGCCTTCGAGGGGTGCTCGGTGGACCAGCCCGTGTGGTTGGAGGGCGGCTCGCTCGCCTGCCTGACCGATGCCGGGGGGTGGTGGCAGCCCTGGTTGCTGCGGCCGAGCGAACCCCCCGAGCGCCTCGTGGCGCTGGAGGCCGAGTTCCAGGGCCCGTCGTGGGCCCTGGGCCAGCACACGCTGGTGCACGTCGCGCCCGGCGTGCTCGGCTGCATTTGGCGGTCCGAGGGCGTCGACCACCTGGGTCTCTTGGAGGAAGGGGGGCTGCGCGAGATCGCCCAGCCCTGCGTCGAGCTCGGCTCGCTCTGCGTCCACGGCGGCGGGCTGGCCTTGCTCGGGGCCAGCGCCACGGCGCCGGCCGGGGTGTGGGCGATCTCCACCGTCGGTGCGGGGACGCCGGCCCGCCGGGTTGCCGGGGCCGCGGCACCGCTCGAGGGGGCCGACGTGTCGGTCGCCGAACCCGTGGCCGTGGCGGGCGAGGGCGGTGTCGTGCACGCGCTCTTCTACCCCCCGCACCGGCGCGACTGGCACGGCCCGGCCGACGAGGCGCCGCCCCTCGTGGTGGTCGCCCACGGCGGTCCGACGGCGGCGGCCGACGCCGGCTTCGACGCGATGGTCCAGATGTTCACGACGCGGGGCTATGCGGTGGCGTTCGTCAACTACGCGGGGAGCTCGGGCTACGGGCAGGCCTATCGGAGCGAGCTGTGGGGCCGGTGGGGCGAGCGCGACGTCGACGACTGCGTGGCGGTCGCACGATGGCTGGCCGGCTCGGGTCGCGTGGACGGCGCCCGCATGGCCATCCGCGGCTCGAGCGCCGGCGGGCTCAGCGCGCTCGGCGCGCTCGTCCGCTCCGACGCGTTCGCCGCCGCCGTGTCGTGGTACGGGGTGAGCGACCTCGCCCGGCTTGCGTCGAGCACCCATGACTTCGAGGCGCACTACATGGACCGGCTCGTGGGCCCGCTCCCAGAATCGCTGCGCACCTATGAGCAGCGCTCCCCGGTGCACCGGGTGGCCGACATCACCGGGTCGGTGCTCCTCTTCCAGGGCGAGGACGACCCGGTCGTCCCGGCCGAGCAGACGAGGGCCATGGCCGCAGCGCTCGAGGCCCGGGGGGTGCGCTGCACGGTGCGCTACTTCGCAGGCGAGTCCCACGGCTTCCGGCGGGCCGAGACCCTCACGGCGTGCTACGACGACGAGCTCGCCTTCTACGAGGAGGTCCTGGTCGGCCCGGCGATCGGTGCCTCCTAGGTCCGGCGGCCGTCGCCGGGTGCAAGGAACCCGCTGGTACCCTGGGTCGACCGCCGTCCGCTCGCGCGGGCGGCGAGCGGTGAGCGGAAGAGGGGTGGTGAGGGGCCGCAGCCAAAGGGTCGGCGCCGCCATGCGAGCGTGGTTGCCCGTAGAGGGCGACGCCGCCCTCTACGGGCTCTCGGGGCTCTTCGCCGTGCTCACGATCGCACTGAGCGGCAACGCCCTGTACCGCCAGTGGGCCATCCTCGCCGTCGGCCCCTACTTCGGCGCTGCCGCGTTGGCCCTCGCGACCGGGTGGCGCCGGCGCCGCGCTGTGCAGCGCGAGCGCACGGCCAGCGGCTACCGCTGGTCGATCACGAGGGTCGGGCTCTTCCTCGTCGTCCTCTTCGGCGCGACCCTGGTCCCGCTCGCGTTGGAGGTCGCGTGGCGGACCGAGGGGGACCCCGCTGCCCACGTCCAGCCGGAGGTCCCCGTCGTCGAGCTCGCCGGGCATCGAGCCGCCCACGGGCACTCGCCGTACCAGGCGAGCGTGAGGGACGGGAAGGTGACCTCCACCGTGAAGGGCTGGCCGGCGTACCAGGCCTTCTACCCCTACCTGCCGCTCATGACCGTCTTCGGGCTCCCGAGCTCGGTCGCCGGCGCGCCACCGCGCCTGACCGACGCCCGCGTCGCGTTCAGCGGCGTCACCCTCCTCGTCGTCCTGCTCGCTCTCGGATTGCTGCGCGTCCCGGGCGAGCGCAAGGTACGCGCCCTGCAGGTCCTGACCGTCCTGCCGACGGCGGCCCTCCTGCTCGCTACCGGCGGCGACGACATGCCGATCCTGGCCTTCTTGCTGCTCGCGATGGTGCTGGCCCAGCGCCGGCGGCCCGGTTGGTCCGGGATTGTGCTCGGGATCGTCTCGGCGATGAAGTTCACCGCGTGGCCGCTCGCTGCCCTCGCGCTGTTCGCGGCGCGCGACGCATCGGGAAAGCGGGCGCCACGGCCCATGCTGCTCGGCTTCGTGGTGACCGCCGGTCCGGTGGTCCTGCCGTTCCTCGTCGCTAACCCCCACGTGTTCGTGGTGAACGTCATCTTGTTCCCCCTCGGCCTTTCGGGGGTGGCCTCGCCGGCCGCGAGCCCGCTGCCGGGGCACCTCCTCGTACACGCCTTCCCGGTCCTGAAGCACGGGGTGCCGATCGCGGCCAGCGTGCTCGGGGGTGCGGCGCTGCTCGGCCGGCTGGTGCGACGTCCGCCACGCGATGCGGCCGAGGCGACCTCGCTCGCGGGCTGGGTGATGCTGATCGCGATCCTGGTGGCGCCGGCCACCCGGATCGGCTACCTCGTCTATCCGATCAACTTCTTCGTGTGGGCATTCATGTTGAAGGGGGCGGCGCGCGACGAGGTCGCGGCGAGCGACGAATCGATGGCGCCGGCGCTCGCGCCGGCCGGGGTCACTGCTGGTCCTGGACCTGGAGGATCCGGAGGGTGAACTGGGTGGTGTCGGTGGTGCCCGACGCGCCGAAGGTGCTCGGTGCCACGATGACCCCGAGCTGCCAGTAGAAGCCGTCGGTGCCCGCGATCTGCCCCACGATCTGGAGGCCGGGCTGGCGGGTGGCCGCCCCCTCCGTCACGGTCTTCCAGCCGAGGTCGTGGAATTCCTGGCGGTAGAACTGGAGCACCGCCGCCTGGGAGGCGTCGACGCTGAACTGCATCTCCTGGTCGTAGGTCGACCCGAGCCCGGGGTTGGAGGGCGAGCCCCCGAACGCCCCCTTGGGCAGCGTGATCGCGTCGAGGACGTTGCTCGGCGGCTCCCCGTTCGTCTCGATGGGGGAGAGGGCCGAGCGCGCCCCCACAGCGAGCAGTGACGAGCCGCGCACGCGCGTCGCCCCGGCGGGCACCGTGGGCTGGCCGGTGGCGGTGTGGGTCAGCGCTGCGCCGACCGAGAACACGACGAGGATTACGACGGCCAGCCCGCCCACGATGAGGGCCGGCCGCATGGTGAAGTTCGGCCTCGGTGGCGGGGTTGGCGGACCCGACATGCCCGATCAAGCCTACGGGCTGGGCGAACGATCGCCGCCCCGGGCCTCCCAGCCGAAGTGGTCGATGGGGCCGTGGCCGCCCCCGAGGCGCCAGTCTGCGGCCCCGGCGAGGGCCCGCGCGACGTAGCCCTTGGCGGCCCGGATCGCGTCGAGGGCGGGGATCCCGAGCGCCAGGTTGGCGGCGATCGCGGCGGAGAGCGAGCAGCCGGTGCCGTGGTCGTTGCGGGTCGCCACGCGCTCGCCGGGGAGGACGACCGGCTCCCCCTCGCCCACCACCACGTCGGGGGAGGGCGCGGCGTCCCTTCCCGAGGCGAGGTGGAGGTGCCCCCCCTTCACCACGACGGTGCCCGTCCCGAGCGCGCGCAGCTCGCGCGCCGCCTCGACCATCGCCTCGGTCGTCGCCAGGTCTTCGAGCCGCCGCCCGGTGAGCACGGCCGCCTCGCGCAGGTTGGGCGTGGCCACCAGCGCGTGGGGGAGGAGGAGTGTCCGATAGGCGTCGATGCCCGCCTCGTCGACCAGGCGATGGCCGGTCGACGACACAAGCACCGGGTCGACCACGAGTCGGGGGAGCTCGCCGCGCTCGGCCAGCCGGGCCACCGCCGCGACGGTCGCCCCCGACGCGAGCATGCCGGTCTTCACGGCCCGGGGGCCGAAGTCGTCGAGGACGGCCTCGATCTGGGCCACGACGAACTCGGGGTCGAGCGCGACGACGCCGCGCACCTCGAGGGTGTTCTGGGCGGTCACGGCGCTCAGCGCGCAGGTCCCAAAGACGCGGTGGGCGGCGAAGGTCTTGAGGTCCGCCTGCACCCCGGCGCCGCCGCCCGAGTCCGAGCCGGCGATGCTGAGCGCGACGACCGGCGTGCTCATCGGCCCGGCCCCGGAGAGAGCGGGGACGGGCCGGGGTCCCCGGTAGGGTTGCGTGGCATGGAGAGCGGGGCTGGGGACGACCCCTTCGTCGTCGCCGGGCGGAGCTTCACGAGCCGGCTGTGGCTCGGGACCGGCGGCATGTCCAGCCTCGACGCGCTCGACGCCGCCCTGGTCGCCTCCTCGACCGAGCTCACGACGGTGGCGGTGCGCCGCATCGATCCCCACGGGCGGGGCTCGCTCATCGACGTGCTCCGGGGGCGCGGCGTGGCGATCCTGCCGAACACGGCCGGCTGCTTCACCGCGTCCGAGGCGGTGCTCACGGCCAAGCTCGCCCGCGAGGCCTTCGAGACCGACTGGATCAAGCTCGAGGTCATCGGCGACGACCGTACCCTCCTGCCCGACGCGGTCGAACTGCTGGCCGCCGCCGAGCAGCTCGTCGACGCGGGCTTCGTCGTCCTGCCCTACACCACCGACGATCCGGTGCTGGCCCGGCGCCTGGAGCAGGTGGGCTGTGCGGCGGTGATGCCGCTCGGCTCGCCCATCGGCAGCGGCCTCGGCCTGCGCAACCCGCACTCGCTGAGCCTCCTGCGCGAGGCGGTCGGGGTGCCCGTCGTCCTCGACGCCGGCGTGGGCACCGCTTCGGACGCCGCGCTCGCCATGGAGCTCGGCTGCGACGCCGTGCTCGCTGCGAGCGGCGTGAACCGGGCCGAGGATCCCGCAGCCATGGCGGCCGCCATCGCCCTCGGGGTGCGCGCCGGGCGCCTGGCGCGGCGCGCCGGGCGCATCACCCCGCGCTACTACGCACGGGCCTCCTCGCCGCCCGAGGGGCGTCCCGATCTCCTCATCGACGAGGCCCGGGACTGACGAAAACGTCGGGGGGTGGAACCCCCGACGTTAGGCTGCCCTAATATTCCCGGCACATCTCCGGCCCGGTGGTCCGGACGGCCGTTCGCTCGAGGGGTCGGCCCAGGTGAGACGTGAAACGGTGAGCGCTGCACAGCCCCCGGGGGGCCGGATTCGCCCGGGGGCGGGCGCGGCCGTGACCGTCGCGAGCGAGCCCCGGCGCCCGCTCCGACTCCGGAGGGCCGGCCGGGGCGAGCGGGCGCCCGTCGTCACCTCCGCATCGGCGATCGTGGTCGCGCTGCTCGCGCTCCCGCTCGCCTTCCTCGTCCTCCAGGCGGTGACGACCGGCTGGTCGGAGCTGCGCCCGGTCCTCTTCCGCCACCTCACGCTCAGCCTGCTGTGGAACACGGTGCGCCTGACCGTGGTGGTGACGGCGCTGTGCGCGATCGTGGGCACGCTCGCCGCGTGGCTCGTGGAACGGACCGATCTGCCGGCTCGGCGGCTCTGGGCCGTCCTGTTGGTGCTCCCGATCGCGGTGCCCGACTTCGTCGTGAGCTTCGGTTGGGTGCAGCTGGCGCCGGGGGTGTCGGGCTTCGGGGGTGCGGTCCTCGTCATGACCTTCGCCGTGTACCCCTTCGTCTACCTGCCGGTCGCGGCCAGCCTGCGGCGGGCCGACCCGGCCGAGGAGGAGGTGGCCCGCAGTCTCGGGCTCGGCCCCTTCGCCACCTTCTGGCGGGTGACCGTCGGCCAGGTGCGCCTCGCCGTCTTGGGCGGGAGCCTGCTCGTGGCGCTCGTGATCCTGGCCGAGTACGGGGCCTTCGAGATCCTCCGCTTCCAGACCTTCACCACCGAGATCTACACCGAGTACCTGAACTTCCGGACCTCGACGGCGGCCGCCCTCAGCCTCGTCCTCGTCCTGCTCAGCCTGGTCGTGCTTGTCTCGGAGGGCGCATCGCGCGGCGGGGGGCGGGTCGAGCGCTCCGCCCCGATGGCCCCCCGCCCCCCGATCCGCCATCGCCTCGGCCGGGCGAGGCCGCTCGCGCTCTTGGCGTGCAGCGCCGTGGTCGGCCTCGCGCTCGGGGTGCCCTTCGGCGAGATCGTCTCGCTGCTCGCGCACTCGGGCGGGGTCGGCCTGCCCGGGGCGGCCTCCGTCGGCTCGGCGCTCCTGCACACTGTGGCCTACGGCGCGCCGGCGGCCCTGGCGGCGACGGTCGGGGCGGTGCCCCTCGCCGTGCTCTCGCTGCGCCACCCGGGGCGGCTCTCGACGGTGTTCGAGAAGTCGTCCTATCTCATCTTGGGGCTGCCCGGGATCGTGGTGGCCCTGGCGCTCGTGTTCTTCACCGAGCGCTACGCGGCGGGCTCCTTGTACCAGAGCCCGCTCCTTCTCATCTGCGCCTACGCGCTCATGTTCTTCCCGCTCGCCCTCGTCGCGGTGCGGGCGTCGCTCGCCCAGTCGCCGGTGCGCCTGGAAGAGGTGGCCCGCTCGCTCGGGCGCCCGCGCCTCGAGGTGCTGGCCCGGGTCACGCTGCCGCTCGTCGCGCCGGGGCTGGCCGTGGGCTTCTGCCTCGTGTTCTTGGAGGCCATCACCGAGCTCACGGCGACGCTGGTGCTCATCCCGCCCTCCACCGAGACGCTGTCCACTCAGTTCTGGGCGTTCCAGACCAACGGCTTCGACGGCCAGGCGGCGCTGTTCGCCCTCGTGATCGTGGCCCTCGCCGCGGTGCCCGGCTACGCCCTCGGCCGCTGGTTCGACCGCCTGCCCTCGGCGGTGTCGGCGACGTGAGCGGGCTCGAGGTGGTGGGGCTGGAGAAGCGCTTCGACTCCCTCGAGGTGCTCCGGGGCGTCGACCTCGCCGTCGAGGCCGGGAGCTTCGCCGCGCTGCTCGGCCGCTCGGGGAGCGGCAAGACGACGCTGCTGCGCATCCTGGCCGGCTTCGAGCGGGCCGACCGCGGCAGGGTGGTCGTCGTGGGCACCGTCGTCGACGCCGGTGCCCACGCGCTCGCCCCCGAGCGGCGCCGCATCGGCTACGTGCCCCAGGAGGGCGCGCTCTTCCCGCACATGACGGTGGCCCGCAACGTGGGCTTCGGACTGCGGCGCTCGGGGCGCGCCGGGCGGCGGGCCAAGGTGGCCGAGCTGCTCGAGATGGTCGGCCTCGGGGGGCTCGGGCCGCGCTATCCCCATCAGCTCTCGGGGGGCCAGCAGCAGCGGGTCGCGCTCGCCCGGGCACTCGCCGTGTCGCCGTCGGTGATCCTCCTCGACGAGCCGTTCTCCTCCCTCGACGCCGAGCTGCGGGCCTCGGTGCGGGCCGACGTCCTCGACGTGCTGCGGCGTGCCGGGGCGACCACGCTCTTCGTGACCCACGACCAGGACGAGGCGCTGTCCTCGGCCGAGCAGGTGTCGGTGCTGGTCGACGGCGCCATCGCACAGTCGGCCACGCCGCGCGAGCTCTACGAGCGGCCCGCCAGCCCGCAGGTCGCGGCCTTCCTCGGCGCCGCCAACCTGCTCCCGGGCACCTTCGAGGGCGATCGGGTGCACACCGGGTTCGGCCCGCTCGAGGTGGCGGGGCCGCCGGGCGCGCCCGGCCGGGGAGATGCGGTGGTGCTGGTGCGGCCCGAGCAGCTCGAGATCACCGCCGAGGACCGGGCGTCCCGGCGCGGCGAGGTCGTGGCGTGCGAGTTCTACGGCCACGACGTGGTGCTGCGGGTGCGCCCCGACGGCGAGCCCGCCGCCGCAGCGCTGCTCGCGAGGGTGGCCGGGCACCGGGCGGTGCCCGTCGGGACCAGGGTCGGGATCGTCGCGCTCGGCCCGGTCGTCGCCTGGGGCCCTGAGGCGCCCGAAATCTCGCCCCCTGCCTCGGAAAATACAGCCGTGTAATTACCCGCATGTGATGCACCTGGGGTAATGTTGCTCCCTGGAGGAAGTACGGCGGAGGAGGAGAGAGTGGCGGAGGACAGCGCAGTGCCGCGCGCCACGACCCCAACCAAGGGTCGCGAGCCTCGGGGCACCCGTGTCGGCGGCGTCCAGGATCCCCGGTCGAGCGCAAGCGACGACGGGTTCCGCGGACCGCAGGTCTGTCAGCTGGTCGGCATCTCGTACCGACAGCTCGACTACTGGGCGAGGACCGGTTTGCTCCGGCCGTCGCTCGCCGAGGCCCAGGGGAGCGGCACCAAACGCCGCTACTCGTACCGGGACCTGCTCGAGCTGAAGGTGATCAAGCGACTGCTCGACGCCGGCGTGTCGCTGCAGTCGGCCCGCCGCGCCGTCGGGTGCCTGCGCGAGGACCTGGGGGCCGACCTCGCGGCGGCCAACCTCGTGCTCTCGGACACCACCACGGTGCTCGCGCACACCAACGGCGACCTCGTGGACCTGCTCGCCGGGGGACAGGGTGTCTTTAACGTGGTCCCGCTCTCGGGCTTGGTCCACGAGCTCGACGCCGACATCGTGGCGTTCGGGCGGCCCGCCCGAAGCGAAGCGCCGGCCCCGGCGCGGACGGCCAGAGCGGCCGGAGAGTGAGCCCGGCGGCACCCTCGTCGGTTTCCCGGCACCCATGTGCCTCGCACGCGGCCCAGGTGCATTTCGCCCATCCCTCCGAGCGGCTGTTCGCCGCCCTGCTCGACGTGCACGAGATCGAGTGGGAGTACGAGCCGGTCGAGTTCGCGCTCGCCTGGAGCGCCGAGGGCTTCCCGACCTCGGGCTTCCGCCCGGACTTCTGGCTGCCGGCCGAGCGTTGCTTCGTCGAGCTGACGACGGCCGACCAGCGCCTCGTCACCCGCAAGAACGCCAAGATCCGCCGCCTGCGAGAGCTGTACCCCGAGGTCGCCCTGGTGGTCGTCTACCAGCGCGACTTTCTCTCGCTCCTCGCTCGCAACGGCCTCGACCCCCAGGGCCTCCGGGCCGCCTGAACTCCTAGGCTGCGCTGTCGGTGACCCCGGCCGCGCCGACCCTCAGGCACTCGCCCCTCCACGACGAGCACGTCGCGCTCGGCGCCAAGCTGGTCGGGTTCGGGGGCTGGGAGATGCCCCTCTCGTATCCCTCGGGCACCATCGCCGAGCACCGGGCGTGCCGGGAGGGCGCCGCTCTCTTCGACGTCAGCCACCTCGGGACGGTGCGTGTCGAGGGTGTCGGGTCCTTCGACGCTTTGCAGCGCGCGCTCAGCAACGACCTCTCGGCGATCGCGCCGGGCCGTGCCCAGTACACCCACCTGCTGGCCGACGACGGCTCGGTGCTCGACGACATGATCGTGTGGTGGCTCGGCGATGAGCGCTTCGACGTGATGCCCAACGCATCCAACACCGAGCGGGTGCGCGCCGTGCTGCCCGGCACCGACGTGACCGAGCGTCGGGCGGTCGTCGCGCTGCAGGGGCCCGACGCCCGCCGGGTGATGGCGGCGGTCTCGCCCGAGGCCGCGGCGGTCGGCCGGTTCCGCGTGGGCGAGGTCACATGGCGCGGGCACCCGGTGACGGTGGCTGGCACCGGGTACACCGGTGAGGACGGGGTCGAGTGCGCCGTCCCCCTCGAGGCGGCCGCCGAGCTGTGGCGCGCGCTCCTCGGTGCCGGGGCCGCCCCGGCCGGCCTGGGCGCCCGCGACACCCTGCGCCTCGAGGCGGGGCTGCCCCTCCACGGCCACGAGCTCGGCCCGGGGATCACGCCCCTCCAGGCCGGGCTGTCCTGGGTCGTCGGCTGGGACAAGGCCGACTTCGCCGGCAGGGCGGCCCTCTTGGCCGAGAGGGCGGCCGGTGTGCGGCGGACGCTGCGGGGCCTCGTCACCGAGGGCCGCCAGCCGCCGCGGGCGCCCGCCACCGTCTCGGTCGAGGGGGCGCAGGTCGGGACGGTGACGAGCGGTAACTTCTCGCCCATGCTCGGGGTCGGCATCGCCCTCGCGCTGATCGACACCGGCCCCAGGCTCGAAGCGGGGGACTCGGTGACGATCCAGCACCGGGGCCGGGAGATCCCGGCGCGCCTGCACGGGCTGCCGTTTTGGAAGCGGGGGGCCTAGGTGCCCGACTACCTCCCGCACACCGGCGAGGATCTCGCCGACATGCTCGGCTTCCTCGGGCTGTCCTCCCTCGAGGAGCTCTTCGCTTCGGTGCCCGCAGCGCTGCGGCTGGCGGCCGGCCTCGGGCTGCCCGAGGGCGTCCCCGAGCCCGACGTCCTCGCCCGGGCGAGCGCGCGCGGCGCCGCCAACGCGGCGGCCGGGCTCGTGTGCTTCGCCGGGGCCGGCGCCTACGACCACGAGGTGCCCCCGGTGGTCCGGGCGCTCGCCGGGCGCTCGGAGTTCGTGACCGCCTACACCCCCTACCAGCCCGAGGTGGCCCAGGGCGGCCTGCAGGCGATCTTCGAGTTCCAGACGATGGTGAGCCGCCTCTACGGGCTCCCCATCGCGAACGCCTCGCTCTACGACGGGGCGAGCGCGCTCGTCGAGGCGGTCAACCTGGGCACCGGATCGACCGGGCGCGACGGGGTCGTCGTCTCGGCCGGCGTGCACCCCCATTGGCGCAGCGCGCTTCGCACCTTCGCCGCCGGCACCGGGCACCGGGTGCTCGAGGCGCCGCTCGTCGAGGGGGTGACCGACTGGTCGGCCCTCGAGGCCGAGGGTGAGGTGGGGGTGGTGGTGGCCGCCTATCCCAACTACCTCGGCTGCCTGGAGGACCTCGGCCCGGCGCGCCGGCTCGCCGACGAGCGGGGCGCGCTGCTCGCGATCGCCGCCGACCCGGTGGGCGCCGCGATCGTCCGCAGCCCGGCCGACTGGGGAGCCGACGTGGCGGTGGGGGAGGGCCAGCCCTTCGGGACGGCGCTCTCCTTCGGCGGCCCGTATCTCGGCCTCTTCTGCTGCGCCGCCTCCCACGTGCGGCGCCTCCCGGGGAGACTGGTCGGCGAGACGCTGGACGCTGACGGGCGGCTCGCGTACGTGACGACCCTGCGGGCGCGCGAGCAGGACATCCGCCGGGAGAAGGCCACCTCCAACGTCTGCACCAACCAGACCCTCATGGCGCTCACCGCAGCGGTCCAGCTCGGTTGGCTCGGCACCGCCGGGCTGGCCGAGGTGGCGACGCGCTGTGCGTGCGGCGCCCGCTACTGCCGGGACGCGATGCTCCGGCTCGACGGGGTCGAGCCGCTCACCGGGTCGACACCCACGCTGCGGGAGTTCGCGCTGCACCTCCCGATCCCGGCCGACCTCGCCATCGAGCGGCTGGCCGACGAGGGCTACCTGGCTGGCGTGGCGCTCGACGCGCTGGTGGGGGAGGACGGCGACGGCTCGCTCGGCGCCGACTCGGCGTCCCACGGCCTCCTCGTCGCGGTGACCGAGCGGCGCACCAAAGACGAGATCGACGGACTGGTCGCGGCCCTCGGCAAGGCGGTCCGCTGATGGCGGCGTCGGGCGGCCGGGCCTCGAGCGCCCCGTTGCTCGGGCGGGACAACGAGCCGACCATCTTCGAGCTGTCGCGCCCGGGCCGGGCGAGCTGGCAGCTGCCCACGACCGGGCTCCCCGAGACGCCCCTCGCGGACCTGGTGCCGGCCGAGCACCGTCGGGGCGCCCCGGTCGGCATCGCCGAGGTGTCCGAGCGCGACCTCGTCGGGCACTTCACCCGCCTCAGCCACCGCCAGTATTCGGTCGACCTCGGCGCCTATCCGCTCGGGTCCTGCACCATGAAGTACAACCCGAAGGTCTGCGACGCGGTCGCCGGCCTGCCGGGCCTGGCCGGGGTCCACCCCGCCGCGCCCGCCCCCCTCGTCCAGGGCTGGCTGGCGACCCTGGTCGCGCTGGAAGAGGCGCTCTGCGAGATCGCAGGCATGGCGGCGGCCACGCTCCAGCCGGCCGCCGGCGCCGCCGGGGAGCTCACGGGCCTGCTCCTCATGCGCGCCTACGACGAGGCCCGGGGCGAGCGCCGCCGCCGGGTGATCATCCCGGACTCGGCGCACGGCACCAACCCGGCGTCGGTCACCCTCGGCGGATACGAGACGACCACGGTGAGGAGCGACGAGCGGGGGCTGGTCGACCTCGAAGCGCTCCGGGCGGTGCTCGACACCGACGTGGCCGGGATGATGCTCACCAATCCCAACACCCTCGGCCTCTTCGAGGAGGACATCGCACAGATCGCGAGCGCGGTGCACGAGGTCGGTGGGCTCATGTACTACGACGGCGCCAACCTGAACGCGATCCTGGGCGTCGTGCGGCCGGGCGACATGGGCTTCGACATCGTGCACCTGAACCTGCACAAGACCTTCGCCACGCCCCACGGCGGCGGGGGGCCGGGGGCCGGCCCGGTCGCGGTGGCCCCGCACCTCGCCGAATTCCTGCCCGGGCCCCGTCCGGTCCGCCTCCCGGGGGAGGGGGCCGAGGTCCGCTACGGGTGGCAAACCCCAAGGCGCTCGATCGGGCGGGTGCACGGCTGGCACGGCAACGCCCTGGTATTGGCGCGGGCCCTCGCCTACATCGAGGTCCACGGGGGCGACGGGCTGCACAGGGTCGCCGAGCGGGCCGTGCTCAACGCGAACTGGATTCGCAAGCGGCTGTCTTCGACCTTCGACGTCGCCTTCGACCGGCCCTGCATGCACGAGGTCGTATTCTCGGCGGCGGCCCTCCACAGGCGGACCGGGTCCTCGGCCTTCGACGTCGCGAAGGGCCTCATCGAGGAGGGATTCCACCCCCCGACGGTCGCATTCCCGCTGATCGTGGACGACGCCTTGATGGTCGAGCCGACCGAGACGGAGAGCTACGAGACCCTCGTCGCGCTGGCCGAGGGGCTGGAGCGGGTGGCGGCCCGGGCACACGAGGGCACCCTCGAGGGCGCGCCCCGCACCACGCCGGTCCGCCGCGTCGACGAGGCCCGTGCTGCGAGGACGCTCGTCCCCACCTTCGACGCCGTGGGAAAGCAAAAGTAGTTGCGTCTGCTTTTGAAGGTGCACACCGGATCATGGAACTCGGGGCCGGCGCTGGCCGTGATCCCTGGCTAGACCGCTGATCTGGAGCCATTAGGGCTCGGTTGGTTGCGTCGGCTGGTGCCTCGGGCTCGGGCTCATCGGCTGGGTCCGGGGGGCGCTGCGTGACGGTCGGAATGCCGGCAGCTTGTGCTGCGGCCAGGAGCCGATGGTCATAGGCGGCTAAGGCGGTCAGCTCGACTCCGAGGAGCACGGCTGAGGCGAGGTGCAGCGCGTCGAGCGTCCGGAGGGGCGGACCGCCGATCTCGCAGGCAATGTCGCGCCCACCCCGGTCAAGGGGGACCAGGTCGACGTCACCGATCACGGCGTGCGCCTCGGTGAGCGCGTCCGAACCGGCACGCCGGGCGGCGCGCAGAACCTCGAGGCGTCCCAGCTCGCTCGTAACCACTGGGACCTCGGGCTGGGAGACGAGCCAGTCGCGCAGCGCCTCGGTCGCGGCTTCTTCGCGGACAAGCTTCATCAGCGCCGAGGAGTCGAGGTAGATCACACGCGTTCCTCGCGCTCGGCATCCAGAAGTTCTTGGTTGGTCGGCTTGCCACCGCCCGGCTGCACGGGGTGGGGGGAGCGGAGGCGGCCTGTCGGGTTCGACGCTGGAATCAGGCGGCCGCTGGCGAGGAGACGGTCCCTCGCTTGTTGAGCAGGCCGTGGCGTCCTGGCAGACGACGGAGGTCCCCTCGCTCCCGCCCGACGCGCAGCCTGGCATGGGCGGCGGGCTCTACGCGATCTCGTGTCCCCCGAGCGGCGCCTGCACCGCCATCGGCACCTACGACTCGTCGGTCGACGGGAACGGGGCGCCTCTCGGTGCAAGGCAGTAAAAGCCAAGCTGTCGTCGTCCGAGCGCACCTACCGCTGCGAGCACTGTGGCCTGGTCACAGACCGGGACTTGAACGCCGCGGCCAACCTGGCCTCCCTGATGGAGTCCCTAACAACCATCGGTACCGCCAGTGGGGCGGGAACCGGCCGGGGAAAGCTCCCGGTGAACGCGCAGGGAGAGGAGAGGTTCATGGGCTCGCCCAGGTGCTCCTCGACAAACTGCGAAGACGGCACCAGCGCCGAGCTGGACAAGACCGTCACCGCCACCCGGCAACAGGTGGCTCCGAAACCCGTCCCCGTCGGAAGTGACAGATGAGACAGATTTCCGAACGGCGCGGCACCGCTGCATCCCGGCCGGCGTTCGGCGACCGGTCGGGCGTCCGGTCAATCGAGCAGGTCGGGCTGCTCGCGCAGGATCCGGTCGAGCAGCGGCTTGAAGTTGACGCGGCCGGCCATCGGGTGGCCGATCTGGTCGTGGGTCAGCTTCGCCTGGTCGGGGTCGATGAGCACGGTCCGGCCGGCGGCCGAGGCGAGCAGCTGGGCCTGGCAGGAGCGCTCCATCGTGATGAACCACCACGCCGCCTCCTCCACGCTCTGGCCGACGGTGAGCAGGCCGTGGTTGCGCAGGATCACCGCCTTGTGCTCGCCGAGGGCGTGCGCGATCCGCTTGCCCTCCTCGGTGTCGAGCACGACGCCGGTGTAGTCGTCGAAGAGCCCGTGGTCCCCGTAGAAGGCGCACACGTCCTGGGTGATCGGCTCGAGGAGCCGGCCGAGGGCCGACCAGGCCTTGCCGTGGACCGAGTGGGAGTGGGCGGCGGCGACCACGTCGGGTCGGGCCGCGTGCACCTGGGAGTGGATGGCGAAGGCGGCCCGGTTGACCGGCTGGTCGCCGAAGATGACCTCTCCCGCGGAGTTCACCTGGACGAGGTCCGAGACCCGGATGTGCCCGAAATGCATGGCGAAGGGGTTGACCCAGAAGGTCTCGGTGTCCTCGGGGTCACGGGCCGTGATGTGTCCGGCCACCCCCTCCTCGAAGCCGAAGCGCGAGAAGAGCCGGAAGGCCGCGGCCAGGCGCTGCTTGCGGTAGAGGCGCTCCTCGGCCGGGTCCTCGTAGGCGCCGGACGGGTGCGGGGGGAGCAGTTCGGGCATGGGAGCCTCCCTCGGGGGCGAGATTCGCTCCCAGCTTAGGTTCGAGACCGGCCATTTGGCGGCTCGTCGGGGCCCGAAATGGGCCCGACGAGCTTGGGGGCACGGCGCTGTGCGCCGGGCAACCGGCCCGGGGTGCCTGCTTCGGTCAGGAGGTGGGTCAGGTAAGACCCCAGATGACGACCGGGTCCCGAGGAGAACCGGACGATCGGCGGGCTCGCCCAAAGCACGACGCAAGCACCGCCCGGCGCTCAGCGCTTCACGGGTGGGCGGCCGCCGCCCGGCCTGCTAGAAGGAGCCGAACCTCAGGGGGGAGCCGATGCCCGAATTCCGAGACCTGGACCACGACGGGACCATGGCGCCCTACGAGGACCCCACGGCCCCCGTCGAGGTCCGACTCGAGGATCTGCTCGGGCGCATGACGCTGGCCGAGAAGGCCGGCCAGCTCTTCCACACGGGGATCGTGCCCGGGCCGGGCGGCTCGGTCACCGAGGCACCGACCGGGCCCCGCGCCCAGCCGCCGGCCACCCACTTCGTCTCCGAGCTGCTCCTCACGCACTTCAACCTGGCCGCGGTGATGGCGGTGCGCGAGCACGCCGAGTGGCACAACCGGATCCAGGAGCTCGCCGCCTCGACCCGCCTTGGCATCCCGGTGACCCTCTCGAGCGACCCCCGTCACGGCTTTGCCAGCCTGGGTGCGCAGTTCGCGGCGACCGCCTTCTCGCAGTGGCCCGAGTTCATCGGGATCGGGGCGATCGGCGACGAGGAGGTCGCCTTCTCCTTCGGCGATGCCGTGCGGCGCGAGTACCTGGCCGTGGGCCTGCGGGTCGCTCTCCACCCCCAGGCCGACCTCGCGACCGAGCCCCGCTGGGCGAGGATCGCCGGGACCTTCGGCGAGGACGCCGAGCTCGCCGGGAGGCTCGCCGCCGCCTACATCAGGGGTCTGCGCGGCACCGACGCACTCGGGCCGAGGAGCGTGGCCGCGATGGTGAAGCACTTCCCGGGCGGTGGCCCCCAGATGGACGGCGAGGACCCGCACTTCGCCTACGGACGCGAACAGGTGTACGCGGGCGGCCACTTCGACTACCACCTCCGACCCTTCGAACTCGCGCTCGAGGCTGGCGTCACCCAGGTGATGCCGTACTACGGCATGCCCATCGGGACCGAGCACGAGGAGGTGGGATTCGGCTTCAACCGGAGCGTCATCACCGGGCTCCTGCGTGAGCACTACGGCTTCGAGGGGATCGTGTGCACCGACTGGGGGCTCGTCACCGACCACAAGATCTTCGGCGAGATGTACCCGGGCCGGGCCTGGGGGGTGGAGCACCTGACGCGCGAGGAGCGGGTGCTCAGGATCCTCGAGGCCGGCTGTGACCAGCTGGGCGGCGAGGCTTGCCCGGACATCGTGATCCGCCTCGTGGAGGACGGTCGGCTGCCCGAGTCTCGCGTGGATTTGTCGGTCCACCGGATCCTTGCGGAGAAGTTCGTGCTCGGGCTCTTCGACGACCCCTTCGTCGACCCCGATGCCGCCGAGGAGCTGGCCAAGACCGACGAGCTCGTCGAGCTGGGCATGGCGGCCCAGCGCCGCTCGTGCACGCTGCTCAAGAACGGGGACGGCCGACCGGTCCTGCCGCTCGCCGAGGGCGCCCGCATCTTCTGCCTCGGCGTGGATCCCGAGGTTGCCGCCGACTACGGGACTGTCGTCGAGAAACCCGACGAGGCCGACGTGGCCATCGCCCGCCTGGCCGCGCCCCACGAGGCTCGCGATCGCGGCCTCGAGCGGTTCTTCCACGCGGGCAGCCTCGACTTCCAAGACGAGGACCTCGCCGAGCTCGAGGCGGTGATGGGGGTGTTGGACACGGTGGTCGACGTGCGCCTCGAGCGACCGATCATCCTCTCCAAGCTGGCGGACCGGGCGGCGGCGCTCCTCGGCACCTACGGGGTGTCGGACACCGCCTACCTCGACGTCCTCTTCGGGCGGGACGCGCCCGGTGGCCGGCTCCCCTTCGAGCTGCCATCGTCGATGGACGAGGTGCTTCGCCAGCACCCCGACGTGCCCCACGACACGGCCAACCCGCTCTTTCCGATCGGCTTCGGGCTCGAGTACTGAGTCCTCAGCTCGACGGTGCGCCCACCACCGGGTAGCCGTTCTCGAAGACGACGGGCCGCACGAAGAGCAGGCGCGGGTTGGGCGGCCCGACGGCTGCCGGCTGCCAGCCGTGGAAGGCGATGAAGGGCTGGCCCGCCGGCGTCGTGAAGACGGTCGCCCCGCCGGGGCCCGAGAACTGGCCCTCGGTCCCGAGGATCGGGCCGGGCAGCGGTTTGGCGCAGGGCCCGGCCGGACCCTGGCAGGTGGCGACCCCCTCGGCGTAAGAGGCGGTCCTCCAGTCGTTGCCCGAATAGAAGAGGAAATAGGACCCGCCGTCGTTCCACATGAAGGGGCCCTCCACCACCGAGCCCTCCCAGGCCTGGGTCGGTCGGAGGAGAGCGACGGGTGCCGAGCCCCCGGCCATCGCGGTGCCGCCGGCCGCGACCGGCTGGGCCCAGATCGTGGCCGGCTGGCCGTTGGCGCCGTTGGTCTTCCAGGTGAGGTAGAGGTGCCCGGCCGAGTCCAAATAGGGGGAGGGGTCGATCGAGCCGCCGAGCGAGGCCTGGCAGATGAGCGGCCCTCCCGAGCGGTCGTCGAAGGGACCGGCCGGGCTGAGCGAGGTCGCGACAGAGATGCACTCGGTTCCCTCGGCCGGCACCGCGTAATACAGGTAGAAGAGCGCCCCGATCTGGATGACGCCGGGGGCCCAGGTGGCCCCGAAGGGCGCCCAAGCGGGCAGGCGCGGCAGGGCGTCACCGAGGAGCGTCCACTGGGTCAGGTCGGAGGATTCGAGGATCTGGATGTTCCCGCTGGCCGAGTTGGTCCCGTACGCGTAGTAGGTGCCACCGACGTCGACGATGTCGGGATCGGGGAAGTCGTAGGGGTACACCGGGCCGCCCGAGGACGCGCTCGTCACGAGCTGGCAGGAGTCGTCGGCGCTCTGCAGCGCACCCACCGCAGCGGTGCGGCTGCCCGCCTGGATGTCGGACAGCGCGCCGCGGACGCCGTGCAGGCAGGTGTCGATCGTCGAGACGCTGAAGTTCGCGAGGTTGAGCCCGGCGACCGAGTGGTCCAGCTGGGCGGTCGCCGAGGCGAGCTGCGTGTCGAGCTGCGACACCGTCCCGAGCCCCGCGGTCTCGTCGGCGAGCAACCCCCTGATCGTCGACTCGACGAGCCCGATGCCCCGGATCGCGTCGAGCTCCGAACGCCGCGTGTCGCTGAGGCGGACCTGCGCGTGATGGAGGCGAACCTGGGTGAGCAGGGTGTCGGTCAGGCCGAAGATCAACAGCGCGGCCGATGCCAGCACGAGGAGCAGGCGCACGCGCCGCCGGCGCGCCTGGCCCGGCTGACTCGGCGGGGGAAGGGCGGGGCGATGAGGCGACCGGGAATCGTTCGCCTGCTGGCGCCGGGTGACCGTGAGCGTCACGGCTCGGCCGCCTGGCAGACCGGTCCGACGGCCTGCAGCGAGGCGAGCCCGCCGGTCGTCTCTCCGACCGAGATCTGGTCGAGCGCCTGGGTCACCCCCGAGAGGCAGCCGTCGAGGGCCGAGAAGGAGATGTCGTCGAGGAAGATCCCCGCGTTGTGCTGGGCGGTCTGGTTGTTGGTGACCGCGATGGTGCTCTGGCGTTGGGCGATGGTGCCCTCGATGAACTCGAGCTTGCCGCTCTCGGTCCCGATCCGGACCCGGCCCGTGCCGAGGTCCCCGTGCAGCCGGTCCAGCCGCATGGTGGCGACGGCCTGGGCGGCATCGATGTGGCCGACCTCCATCCGGCCCCGCACGTCGGCGAACGTGAGGCCGGCGATCCCGAGCACGATCGCGGCGACGACCGCCCGGCGCCGGCGGACACGACGGAGCCGCTGTGCGTGCCGCTCCACGCGTGACTCGCTCTTCGCGGACAAGCCGACCCTCCCGCAACCGATCCGTACCGCCGGTTTCTGAGCGCGCAAGCCTTGCACCTCGTCGCCCGCGCGTTGTGGCACTCGGCGCGCGACGCGCTCACCAGGCCGGCAGTGGCGCCCAACCGGTTGCGATCGCGTGACGAGCGACCGGTCAGCGAAGCGTGATGGGTTCGGGCTCGGTTGGGTGGACGACCTGCACGTTGAGCGTGGCGCCGCGGCGCACCGAGGTGCCCGCCGGCGGGTACTGGTCGACCACGGTGCCGTCGCCGCCCGAGGGGTCCTCGGTCAGCCGCACGAAGTTGATGTGTAGGTCGGACTTGGCCACCGCGTAGTAGGCCTCGCTCGCCCGGAGCCCGCAGACGTCGGGGACGCTCACGTTCGTGCTGGGGCGCCGGCGGGGGGCCAGCCACACGGCGAGGGTCTCGAGCGCGGCGACGATCGGCGACGCGCCCCCCTCGACGGTCGGGTAGGACCGCCGTTGCAGGCCCAGCCTCCCGTCGCCGTCGGGCCGCTCGGCACCGTTCGCCGCGCCGAGGCCGCCGCCATAGGCGCGGGGGAGGGGGGTCGGAGGCTCGAGGCCGAGCACCGGCGAGAGCGGCCAGCCGAGCTCGCGCTCCATGGCCCAGATGTGCTCGGCGCGCGAGCGCCGCGTGTCGCCGCCCAGGTGGTCGCCGGCGTCGAGCGCCGCGTCGTAGCGGGCCCGCCGCGGCGGTTCCGAGAGGACCCGCCACGCCTCGTCGATGACGCCGTTGGCCCGCTCGACGGACTCGAGCACGTGTTCGGGCGCACCCACGAAGCGCTCCGGACGGAGCTGAGACCGCTTCGCGAGATAGGCGCGGCGGATCTCCTCGAGCGTGGCGTTGCTCTGGACGCCGAGGGTCTCGTAGTGGTTCATCGTCCGGTCCTCACCGGGCGAGGGCGCGCTCGAGCCGAGCGCCTTGCCGCCCCGCCCGTCCCGTGCCTCGGGCGGCCCGAGAGTACCGTCGCCCGGGCCCTCCGACCGAGCCGGTGCTAAGCGAAGATGGCCCCCGCGAGCTGCCGATACTCCTGAAGCGGGAAGGCGTCGCGGGTCCCCGAGACCACCTGGACGCACACGTGGTCGGCGCCGGCGTCGAGGTGCTCACGGATGCGTCCCGCCACCCGCTCGACGTCGCCCCACCCGACGACCGCGTCGACCAAGCGGTCCGAGCCGGCCCCCTCCACGTCGGCCTCGCTGTAGCCGAGTGAGCGCAGGTTGTTCGCGTAGTTGGGCAGTGCCAGGTAGCCCCTCGTGAAGCCGCGGGCGAGCTCGCGAGCCCGGGTCGCGTCGGTGTCGAGCACGACGGTCACCTCGGGTGCGAGGAGCACGCCCTTCCCGAGGCGCTCGCGGGCCCCGGCGGTGTGCTCGACGGGGACGAAGTAGGGGTGGGCCCCGGCCGACCGGGCCGCCGCGAGATCCAGCATCCTCGGCCCGAGGGCTGCCAGCGCTCGCCGCTCGGGGGGCACGGTGGGCGTCGCAGCGTCGAGCCCGTCGAGGTACTCGACCATGTGGGAGTAGGGACGGCTGTAGTTCTGGACGACCGGCCCGTGGCTCGCGCCGATGCCGAGGAGGAAGCGGTCGGGGTGGGAGCGGTGGAGCTCGTCGGCCGCCGCGGCGATCTCGGCCGGCGGGGACGTCCAGATGCTGACGATCCCGCTCGCCACCACGAGGCGGTCGGTCGCATCGAGCAACCGCCCGAAGCGCGTGGAGAGCCCCGGGTTGAATCCGCCCGAGGACCACAGCGCCCCATAGCCCATGTCCTCCAACTCGGCCGCGACGTCGATCGACTCGTCGTCGACCCGCCAGGTCCCGCTCCACCACACGCCCACTCGTCCAAGGTCCATCGGCCGAGCGTACCGAGAGCCGCCGGCCTGGGCGCCGGGCCGTTGTCGATTACCTACGCTGATCCCGATGGTCGAGAGAACCCAAAGGAAGCGCACAAGGCCGACCCCGGCGCGAAGCCCGCGGTCACGAACCCAAGAGGCCGACGCCCACCGGGTGATCCGGGTCCACGGTGCGCGCGAGAACAACCTGAAGGACATCAGCGTCGAGCTCCCGAAGCGCCGCCTCACCGTCTTCACGGGGGTCTCGGGCTCGGGCAAGAGCTCGCTCGTGTTCGACACGATCGCCGCCGAGTCCCAGCGGCTCATCAACGAGACCTACAGCGCCTTCGTCCAGGGTTTCATGCCGAGCATGGCACGGCCCGACGTCGACGTCCTCGAGGGACTGACGACCGTGATCATCGTGGACCAGCAGCGGATCGGTGCCGACCCGCGTTCGACCGTCGGCACGGTCACCGACGCCAACGCGATGCTCCGGATCCTCTTCAGCCGGCTGGGACGGCCCCACATCGGACCGCCGAGCGCGTTCGCCTTCAACGAGGCGACCGTCAGAGCGAGCGGGGCGATGACAGTCGAGCGCGCCAATCGCAAGGCCGAGCGGGTGACCTACACGCGTACCGGCGGCATGTGCGGGCGATGCGAGGGGAGGGGTCGGGTCACCGATCTCGACCTCGAGCAACTCTTCGACGGGTCCAAGTCGCTCAACGAGGGGGCCATCACCGTCCCGGGCTATCAGGCCGGCGGGTGGAACGCCCGGCTGTACCGGTCCTCGGGGTTCTACGACCCCGACAAGCCGATCGCCCGTTTCACGAAGAAGGAGCTCCACGACTTCCTCCACCACCAGCCGGTCAGGATGAAGATCGAGGGCATCAACATGACCTACGAGGGGCTCATCCCCCGGATCCAGAAGTCGATGCTCTCGAAGGACCGCGAGGCGATGCAGCCCCACATCGGGGCCTTCGTCGACGGGGCGGTGACGTTCACGACATGCCCGGATTGCGGGGGGACGCGGCTGAACGAGGGAGCCCGGTCGTCAAAGATCAAGAAGCTCAGCATCGCCGACGCGTGCGCGATGCAGGTCAGCGACCTGGCCGCGTGGACCGCCGGGCTGGGTGAGCCGTCGGTGGCGCCGCTGGCGGCCAAGCTGGCGCAGACGCTTGAGGCGTTCACCGAGACCGGG
>DAHUYG010000027.1 GCA_027315315.1 Acidimicrobiaceae bacterium
TCCGGCCGCAAGGTGCTCTCCGACGTCGATGCGGACGTCGCCGAGGTCGCGGGCTGGATCACCCCCCGCCTGGGCGGGGTCGGCCCGATGACCCGGGCCATGCTCCTGCGCAACGCCCTGCTCGCCGCCGAGCGTCCCTAGCCCGGCGGCGAGCAGGGCGTTGCGGCGGTGGCGACCGCGGCCGCCCATCTGCTCTCGGCGTGCTCCTCGGCATGGTGATGCGGCTCCGACGCCGTCCAGGGCCTCGGGTTCTCCATCGTCTTCCCCCTGTCGTTCCTGGGTGGGACGTTCGTGCCCATCCAGGGCATGAAGGTGGTGCCGAGGGTGATCGGGGACCCGCTCTCGGCGATCGTGGCGGCGCTGCGCCAGCTGACCCAGGGGCTCCACTCCGAGGGCTCCTGGCAGCTCACCCACCCGGTCGTCTCGATGATCGGGTGGTGTGCGCTCGTCACGGCGGTCTGCGTGCCCCTCGCCCTGCACCGCTTCTGCACCAACGAAGGGGGCTGAGGGCGGGGTCGCCGGCCCGGGGCGACCGGCCGGCCCGGTGGGCAGGGCTGGCGCCGGCCGGGCGTACGCTGGTCGACCGTGACCCGGATCTCCGAGCTGCTTTCGGCCGGCCGGACCTACTCGTTCGAGTTCTTCCCGCCGAAGAGCGATCAGGAGCAGCTGGTCCTCTCCAAGACCCTCCTCGAGCTCCAGCCACTCGGGCCCTCCTTCGTGTCTGTGACCTATCGCGGCGGCGCCGAGTCCCGGCGGCGGACCCAGAACCTCGTCACCGGGATGCTCCACACCTCGACGCTCGTGCCGATGGCGCACCTCGTCTGCGTGGCCCACTCCCGTCTCGAGCTGGCCGAGTTCCTGGTCTCGCTCAGGCGCGCCGGCATCGAGAACGTGCTCGCGCTGGGCGGCGACTCCTCACCTGACCCCGGGGCGCCACCGCGCGAGCTCGAGTACGCCGTCGAGCTCGTCGAGTTGGCCCGGGCCATCGGCGGGTTCTCGATCGGCGTCGCGGCCCATCCGGCCGGCCATCCGTCCTCCCGGGAGCTCTCGGCCGACCGCGACCGGCTCGTCGAGAAGCTCTCCCTTGCCGACTTCGCCATCACGCAGTTCTTCTTCGAGGCCGACGAGTACTTCGGCCTCGTGTCGGACCTCGCCGAGCGCTCGATGCGCAAGCCGGTGCTGCCGGGCATCATGCCGGTGACCAGGCTGAGCTCGATCCCGCGGATGGCGAGAATGGGGGCTGCGGTCCCGCCGTGGATGGTCGAGCGCTTGGAGGCGGCGGCCGAGACCGGGGGGGACGAGGCCGTCGTCCGCTGCGGCGTCGAGCTGGCGACGGATCTCTGCCGGACGCTGCTCGAGGGGGGAGCGCCCGGGTTGCACTTCTACACGCTCAATCGATCGAGCGCGACCCGGGACATCTATCGGGCCCTCGGCCTTGCTCCGCAGCTGAGCGGGGCGCGGGCCGACACGGCCTAGCAGGAGCCCACCCCGGCCGCGACTTGCGGTCGGACCCCCGAGTGACATAGGAGGATCCCCATGGCGGAGAAGATCACGATGGGCGCCGACGGCGTCCTGGAAGTCCCGGCGGAGCCGATCATCCCCTTCATCGAGGGCGACGGCACCGGCGTGGACATCTGGCCCGCGGCCAAGCTCGTCCTCGACGCGGCGGCCAAGAAGCACGGCCGCACGATCGCCTGGCGCGAGGTGCTGGCCGGAGAGAAGGCCTTCAACGAGACCGGGAGCTGGCTGCCCGAGGAGACCGTCGAGTCGTTCCGGGACCTCCTGATCGGGATCAAGGGGCCGCTCACGACTCCCGTCGGCGGGGGGATCCGGTCCCTGAATGTCGCGCTGCGCCAGCTGCTCGACCTCTACGTGTGCCTGCGGCCGGTGCGCTGGTTCGCCGGTGTCCCCTCGCCGGTGCTGCACCCCGAGCTGGTCGACATGGTGATCTTCCGCGAGAACACCGAGGACGTCTACGCCGGCTACGAGGTGGAGTCGGGCACCCCCGAGGCAGAGAAGCTCGCGTCCTATCTCCGCGACGAGATGGGCTGGCCGATCCGCGAGTCCTCGGGGATCGGTATCAAGCCGATCTCGCCCATGGGCTCCAAGCGACTCGTCAGGGCCGCCCTCAACTACGCGCTCGAGCACGACCGGCGCTCGGTGACCCTCGTGCACAAGGGGAACATCCAGAAGTTCACCGAGGGCGCGTTCCGCAGCTGGGGCTACGAGGTTGTCCGCGAAGAGTTCGCCGACCGGGCGGTCGGATGGGACGACTGCGACGGCGAGCCCGGAGACCGGTTGCTCGTCAAGGACACGATCGCGGACATCACCCTTCAGCAGGTGCTCACGCGGCCCTCGGACTTCGACGTGATCGCGACCACCAACCTGAACGGCGACTACCTCTCCGACGCGCTGGCGGCCCAGGTGGGCGGCATCGGCATCGCGCCGGGGGCGAACATCAACTACGTCACCGGTCACGGCGTGTTCGAGGCGACGCACGGCACCGCGCCCAAGTACGCCGGACAGGACAAGGTCAACCCGGGGTCGGTGCTGCTCTCGGGGGTGTTGATGTTCGAGCACCTGGGGTGGACCGACGCCGCGGCGGACATCGTGAAGGCGCTGGAGGCGACCATCGCAGAGAAGATCGGCACCTACGACTTCGCGCGACTCATGGAGGGGGCCACCGAGGTGAAGTGCTCGGAGTTCGCGTCGGCGATCGTCGACCGGCTCTAGGACCGACCGCTCACGAGACGAAGGAGAACCATGTCCGCAACCAAGGCGCCCCTGCAGGTGACCGTCACCGGCGCCGCCGGGCAGATCGGCTACTCGCTGCTCTTCCGGATCGCCTCGGGCCAGCTCCTCGGGGCCGACCAGCCGATCGTGCTGCGCCTCTTGGAGATCGAGCCGGCGATGAAGGCGCTCGAGGGCGTGGTGATGGAGCTCGACGACTGCGCGTTTCCCCAGCTCGTGGACGTGGTCGCGACCTCCGATCTGAAGCAGGCCTTCGACGGGACCAACTGGGCGCTCCTCGTCGGCTCGGTCCCGCGCAAGGCCGGCATGGAGCGCGGCGACCTGTTGTCGGTGAACGGGGGGATCTTCAAGCCCCAGGGGGCCGCGATCGCGGCGAACGCCGCGTCCGACGTGCGGGTCCTCGTGATCGGCAACCCGTGCAACACGAACTGCCTCATCGCCCGGAGCGCCGCCCCTGAGCTCCCGGCGGACCGCTGGTTCGCCATGATGCGCCTCGACGAGAACCGGGCCAAGTCCCAGCTGGCGAGCCGAGCGGGGGTCCCGGTGTCGGAGGTCACCAACATGGCCATCTGGGGCAACCACTCGGCCACCCAGTTCC
>DAHUYG010000061.1 GCA_027315315.1 Acidimicrobiaceae bacterium
TCAAGGCCGCTGCCTTGGGGAAGCGCCCGGCGAAGGTCACCGCCACGTGGTCCCACTGCAAGGAGATCTCCTCTTGGGTCGCGTGGGCGAAGACCGTTCGGAAGGCGGCGGCCACCATCTCGTGGTGGCCCTTGGGGACACTGGCCAGCAGATTCCGAGCGAAGTGCACCCGGCAGCGCTGGTGGGCGGCTCCTTGGAAACAGCGTCCGATGGCGTTCACCAGTCCTTGGTGCTGGTCCGAGATGACGAGTCTCACGCCGCTCAGGCCCCGGGTGCGCAAGGATCCTAAGAAGCCTCGCCAGAACACCTCGTCTTCGGAGTCGCCGACGTCGAGGCCCAGGATCTCCCGGTGCCCGTCGGAGCGGACTCCGGTGGCGATGACCACGGCCTTGGAGGTCACGTGGTGGTTGTCGCGCACGTGCAGGTAGGTGGCATCCAACAAGACGTAGGGGAACTCGAAGTGGTCGAGGCGCCGGGTGCGAAAAGCCCCCACCACCTCGTCGAGACCAGCACAGATGCGGCTGACCTCGGACTTCTTGATGCCGGTGCCGGTGCCGATGCCGAGGGCCCCCACCAGCTCGTCGACCGAGCGGGTCGAGATCCCGCCACATAGGCCTCCATGATCACCGCGTAGAGGGCCTGGTCTATGCGCCGACGGGGCTCGAGGATCGAGGGAAAGAAGCTGCCCTTGCGCAATTTGGGGATCGCGAGCTCGACGTCGCCGGCCTTGGTCGAGACCAGCCGCACCCGGTGCCCGTTGCGCTCGGTCACCGGGCCCTCGGTGCGTTCATAGGGACCCGCGCCGATCACGGTGGTGGCTTCGGACTCGATCAGCTCCTGGAAGACGTAGCGGACGGCGTCGCGGATCAGGTCCACGCCGTCGGTCGATTTGAATGCCTCCAGCAGCTCAGCGCAGACAGACTGGTCAAGGGCCATCGGGGTGCTCTCCTTGGTGCGTTCGGACAGGAACACACCGAGAATCACCCCGGTGGCACCACCTATCGGTGGATGCCCCGGGTCAAGTCAAAGGCCCACCACTCGGAGGGACGCACACCGACTTCGGCGCGCCGCGGCCACATTCCGGCTCCTCTATTGCATCGATGAGCTGCACCACGAGGTCTTGGTGCTCACGGTGGGATCCCGCGGCTCCGCGTATCGGCGCCGCTGATCCCTACGGGCTGAGGCCTCGCCCACGACCCCGGCGGGCGGTGTTCTCAGGGCTGCATCGCGCGCCGCAGAAACTCTTCAGGTGGGTTCAAAAGCCGGCCGACTCCCTGCGCTCTCGAGGAGGATCTGGACCGTCAGGCGCTTGAGTCGTGGGCTCTACACGCCCTACTCGACCCCGTCGGCGATGGCCACGCCCCCACGAGGGACTGCAAAATGCGCTTGTCTGCTGCAACGATCCCATGCCAGCCGGCGTAGCCACTGTGGGGAGCGGCGGTCACCTATCCCAATCGTTACGACGCAACCCTGAGGTCCGATTGGTTCGCCTGTTCCGTGATGCCCTCGCCCCGAGCCGCAGTGCGCTGCGTGGCCGGGGGGGCCTCTGGGTGCGATGACCTGGGTGCGCGTCCGACGGCCGCGACCACCTTGTCGGCGGTGTCTCGAAGCAGCTTCTCGTCCACCCCCATAACCAGCGCTCGTCCCGATTGCGGCCACCATCCGATGACCCGATAGGGCGTCGAGCGGGTCCGATCATCGAGCACGACCGCGAGCGCCGCCAGACCGAGTTCGATCTGGACCGTCGAGGCGGGGCGTCCCGGCATCATCATGAACAAAGAGGCGGCTGTTCCACTGGTCCCGTGATCCCGCACTCGGTGCGCGGCCTCGAACCTCATGCGGAGAGCGACGTTGGGCGCGCCCGGCGCGACCACGCGGCGGTTGGCGCCGATGACGGGTTCTGTGAGGCGGCCCCACTCAAGGGAACTGACCAACTGGCTCGTCCATCCGGCCGCTTCGGCGGTGACGACCGCTCGGGCGCCCGTGGACAGGCCTGACAGCCATGCACTGAGCCCACCGGCGCGGGATCCGTTCTGCTCGTGGCCGCGCACCAATCTGGCGACCTCGTCGATCGTGGCTGCGAGTGGGGTCAGCCCAGCCCGAGCGAGACATGCCCGCGCAGCCTCGATCCCGATGGAGCGCCGGGCCGTCTGCGGCGTCCACTCGAAGGGTCGGTCCTCTTGCGGCGCCCCCCCGGTCAACGCCCGCATTCGATAGGCGTCGATCACCAGACGGTCGGGCCCGAGACCCGCGGCGGCCGAGGCCAGCGCTTCGTTGAACGCTTGGCGCAGAGCGACCAATGCTTCGTCGGCCCCGACGGAGTCCGGTGGGGCCACGAGGGCCTCGGTGAGCGCGGCCGCCTTCGGCAGCGCGAGGGGCGAGAGCGACGTTCCGACCATCATGCTCCTCCAGCCAGCTGCTCCACCGCCGAGAGCACGCTGCGCACGGTGCAGGTCAACACCTCGTCGGTCACGTCTTCGAAGTCGACCTGTCCGGTACGGGTGTAGAAGGTGGCGACGCGGAAGGGCGGCGCCCCGCTGCGGAGGGTCTCGAGCAGCGCGTAGTAGCGGAGGTCCTCCCGATCGTCCAGCCTCGGGCGTCCCGACTTCACGTCGATCACCTCGACCGAAGCCCGACCACGCGACGGTGCCCCGATCACGAGGTCCACGATCCCCACCAAGACGATGGCTCCACCGGCGAGTGGGATGGCGATCCGTTCTTGGGTGCGCGGGAGCCATGCGGGGGACAATCGTGGCCACCTGCTGAGCATGATGGCGGTCTGGGTCTCGATCTCGTCCTCGAAATCGACCCGGTCCTGTTCGCCCAGCGACTCGATGAAGCCAACCGCGTCGGCCCGTCTCGAATCGATCCGGAGGGCGTCGAGGCCGTCTTGCATCGGGTCGTCGATGTGGCCGACGGTCACGAGCTGCCGGAACAGGGCGTCCATCACCAGCCCGATGGCGATCGCGTGGGTGATCTCCTGGGGCCCTCGCCGCCGATGCTCCGAGTGCGCCTGCCTGAGCGTCTTCTTGTCCAAGATCAGCGGATCGGCGGGGTCCAGTCCCAGCTCGGCCAGCCCGTCCTCGAGCCATTCGCGAAGCCCCCCGGCGAGCGCCGGGTCCACCACCGGCCGGCTGGCCGGATCGCCGCGTAGTGTCCGGAGCACCTCGGCCGCCCCCGGGTTGTCCTCGGCGGAGCCAGGAACGCCCACCACCAGCTGGTTTGTCATGCCGCCACCATGACGGCTCGCTGTGACAGCCGCTCTAGTCTTCTGGCGAGATGGCTGTGAGCGGACTCCTCCTGGCCAGCGACGCCGCCTTCGGCGTCGTGTTCGGTGTCTTTGTCTTCGCGCTGCTCGTACTGGCGGTCGTCGCGATCCGTTGGGGGGTTCGAAAGGACCGTCCTGGCCGCCAGGCCTGGAAGCAGCGCCACCTGGATGCCCGGCGCAACAACGGCGCCGGGCACCTCGGCCATCCGCCGGCCGACCCCGGAGAGGGCCGATGACCGGAACTCGGCGGTTGGGCTTCGGTCGCCTGCGACAGTCCCCTGCCCGCGGGCGCCGAGCGCACAAGACGGCGTTCGTCCTGGCCGGTGGCGGAACACGCGGTGCCGTGCAGGTCGGGATGTTGGCCGAACTGGTGCAACGCGAGATCCGCCCCGATCGCGTGTACGGCGCCTCGGTCGGTGCGGTGAATGCCGCCGCCTACGCGGGGGAACCCACGACCGACGGGATGAAACGGCTGGAGGACATCTGGGTCAATCTCCGCCCCGACGACGTCTTCCCGAAGAACCGCGTGCACGGCCCGTGGATGTTCTTCCAACAGCGTGAGTCGGTGTACTCCAACAGCGGACTTCGAAGGGTGCTCGAGTTGGGCCTTTCCATCGACCGGATCGAGGAGACGACGGTGCCCCTCGAGGTTGTCGCGACGTCGCTCCTGGACGGCAGCGAACGCTGGTTGTCGAGCGGACCGATCGTCGAGTCCGTCCTCGCCTCGGCCGCCATCCCCGGGATCTTCCCGACCGTCTCGATCGATGGCGAGCCGATGATCGACGGGGGCGTCGTGAACAACGTCCCGATCAGCCGGGCAATAGCACAGGGGGCCACCCGGATCTACGTGCTTCTCTGCGGCCCGGCACACCACACCCCCCAGCAGGGCAGGCGCCCGATCGAATCGGTGATCTCGGCGTTCTTCACGAGCGTGCACTCCCGGTTCGAGAGGGAGCTCGATTCGCTTCCTTCCGAGGTCGAGCTGATCGTCTTCAACGGCACCGGCCGGCTGGTCGAGGACTTCCGGGACTTCGGGTCGTCGCCGGCCATGGTCGATGCCGGTCGCAACGAGGTCCGAAGGGTGCTCGACGGATCGTCGCAGCGCCCTGGTGGAATGGGCGGATGACCCTCGACGATGTGACGGGCGACCGGCGCCCGGGCGACGTGCTGGATCTGTTCGATCCCGTCGTCAGGTCGTGGTTCACCCGGCAGTTCCCGAATGGCCCGACCCAGCCCCAAAGGGCAGCCTGGCCGCTCATCGCGCAGGGCAAGGACGTGCTCGTAGCGTCCCCGACAGGGACCGGAAAGACCCTCACCGGCTTTCTCGTCGCGATCGATGCCGCGTGCCGCTCGGAGGGTTCGGGGTCCGGCGCGCCCTCGGCGCCCCAGGTCGTGTACGTCTCGCCCCTGCGGGCCCTGGCGGCCGACGTCCACCAGAACCTCCAGGTGCCCCTGGAGGGCATCCGGGCCGAAGCCGAGCTTCTCGGTCTCCCGGCTCCCAGGGTGTCGGTGGCCACCCGGACCGGCGACACGCCACCCGCCGAGCGGCGTGCCATGCAGAAGACTCCCCCGAACCTGCTGGTCACGACCCCCGAGTCGCTCTACCTGCTGCTGACCGCAGCCTCTTCGCGGGCCCTCCTTCGTCACGTGAGGACGGTCATCGTCGACGAGGTCCACACGCTGGCCAGGGACAAGCGGGGCAGCCATCTCGCGCTCAGCCTCGAACGGCTCGCCCACCTCGTAGAGGGCGATGGCGGACGGCTCCAGCGGATCGGGCTCTCGGCGACCCAGCGGCCCCTCGAGCTCGTCGCCCGGATGCTGTGCGGCACCGGTCCCGACCGCCCGATGCCCGAGATCATCGACTGCGGCCACCAGCGCGACCTCGACGTCTCGATCGAGCTGCCCGAAGCCGAGCTCGAAGCCGTCGCCCCCGCCGGCCAATTCGGGGAGGTGCTCGATCGCATCGCCGAACTGGTCCGCGCGCACCGCACGACGCTCGTCTTCGTGAACACCCGCAAGCTGGCCGAGCGTGTCGCCCACCAGCTCGCGGAGCGGCTCGACACCGGCATCGAGGGCGAGTCCTTCGTGGTGGCGGCCCACCACGGGAGCCTGTCGGCCGAGCGAAGGCGGATCGTCGAGGCCAGGCTGCGCGCCGGGTCGCTGAAGGCCCTGGTCGCCACCGCGTCGCTCGAGCTGGGCATCGACGTCGGCCCGGTCGAGCTCGTCTGCCAGATCGGCTCGCCCCGATCCATCGGCACCTTCTTGCAGCGGGTGGGCCGGGCCAACCATCACCTCGAGGGGACGCCGTCGGGTCGGCTGTTCCCGCTCACCCGCGACGAGCTCGTCGAGTGCGTGGCGCTGCTATGCGCGGTGAGAAGCGGCGAGCTCGACCAGCTCCATCCCCAGGACCGGCCGCTCGATGTGCTCGCTCAGCAAATCGTCGCCGAGGTCGCCGGCGAGGAGCAGTGGGACGAGCAGGGGCTGCTCGAGCTCGTTCGTCGAGCAGCCCCCTATGGGCAGCTGACCGACGACGAGTACCGCTCGGTCATCGAGCTCGTGTGCGAGGGGATCATGACGGGTCGAGGGCGACGCGGCGCCTACGTGCACCGCGACGGGGTCAACGGCCTGCTCCGGCCGCGGCGTGGGGCGCGCATGGCCGCCTTGATGAGCGGGGGGGCGATCCCCGAGACGGGCGACTACAAGGTGGTGCTCGACCCCGACGGGGTGACGGTCGGATCGGTGCACGAGGACTTCGCAGTCGAGGCGACGATCGGGGACATCTTCTTGCTTGGGACCCACTCCTGGCAGGTGAAGAAGGTCGAGGTCGGGACCGTTCGGGTGCACGACGCCGGCCAGCTGCCGCCGACGATCCCGTTCTGGTTGGGTGAGGCTCCCGCCCGGACGATGGAGCTCTCGGCAGAGGTGAGCCGGCTCCGCTCGGGGGTGGAGGAGCGCCTCATCGCCCGCGACGAGGAAGGGGCGAGAGCACTGGTCCGCGAGCGCGCCGGGACGAGCGGGGCGGTCGCCGATCAGGTGGTCGCCTACCTCGAAGCGGGCTTCGGGGCCCTCGGTGCGCTCCCAACCCAGCAGCGCCTGATCGTCGAGCGATTCTTCGATGACAGCGAGGGCACACAGCTCGTCATCCACTCGCCGTTCGGTGGCGCCGTGAACCGCGCGTATGGACTCGCGCTGCGAAAGCGCTTCTGCGTCTCGTTCGACTTCGAGCTGCAGGCCTCGGCCGACGACGACACGGTCTCACTGTCGCTCGGCCCCCAGCACAGCTTCCCCTTGTCCCAGGTGCCCTCGATGCTGCCGAGCCGGCGTGCCGAGGAGGCGCTCACCCAGGCGATTCTCCCTCACCCGATGTTCGCCGCCCGCTGGCGCTGGAACCTCAACCGATCGCTCGTCGTCCCTCGGTCCCGCAACGGCCAGCGCCGACCGATCCACCTCCAGCGCATGGAGGCCGACGACCTCTTGGCAGCAACCTGGCCGGCGCTCGCCGCGTGCCAGGAGAACGCGCCGCCCGGTCCGATTCCCGTCCCGGACCATGTGCTTGCTCGCCAGACCGTCAAGGACTGTCTGCACGAGGCGCTCGACGTCGATGGCCTGCTCGACGTGCTTCGCGGTCTCGAGTCGGGCTCCATCGAGATGAAGTTCGTCGAGTCAGTGGAGCCCTCCCCGCTCGCCCACGGGATCCTGACCGGGCGGCCCTACACGTTCCTCGACGGGGCTCCGCTCGAGGAGCGCCGGTCGCGCGCCGTGCCCATCGCCCTAGGCCTTGCGCCCAGGCCGGACTTCGCCGTCGAGCCCAGCGAGCTCGCCCCCCTCGATCCCGCTGCGGTCCGGGTAGTCCTCGAACAGTCGGCGCCCAACCCCCGGGATCCCGATGAGCTGCACGACCTGCTGCTCTCGCTGGTCGCGGCGAGGCCCGTCGAGCGGTGGCGATCGCAGTTCGACGCCCTCGTCGCGAGCGGCCGCGCGTCGGTCGTCGAGGGGTGTTGGGTGCCGACGGAGCGCCTGGCGCTCGCGGCCTCGCTCTCGACCGACGACGAGGCCGCCGCGGCGTGTGTCAACGGGCACCTCGAGGTCTCGGGTCCCGTCTCCCTGGAAGAGTTGGTGGCCGACGCTCCCTTCGCGGTCAGGACCGTCAGGGGCGCGCCGCTCTCGGCGGCCCGGGCCAAGACCGCCCTGGCGCGCCTCGAGGCGGCAGGCAGCGCGATCCAGCTGCCGAGCGGGGCCTGGTGCGCCCGTTACCTCCTCGTCCGCATGCACGCGGCCAGCCGGACTCGGCGCCGGAGCCGGGTGGAGCCCGCGAGCATCGCCCGGTTCGTCCAGTTCCTGGCGCGTTGGCAGCACGTGGCGCCGGGGTCCCACTACGAGGGCCGGGCCGGACTGCTCCAGGCGATCGAACAGCTGGCCGGCATCGAGGTCCCTGCGGGCGAGTGGGAGGCGCACGTCCTCCCGGCGCGGGTCGCCGGCTACCAGGCACACTGGCTCGACGAGCTGTGTCTCGCCGGGGAGGTCGCGTGGGGCCGTCTCACCCCGCGGGCCGAGGGTTCGGAATCGGCCGACGGCCAGCGCCGCGGGGCCACTACCCCCTCTCCGGCCACCCCGCTCGCGCTCGCGCCGCGGGAGGACTTGGCGTGGCTGCTGGCGGCGGTGCGGGTCGGCGACCCGGTCACCGAGCCCGCAGTCGGGGTCGCCGCCGAGGTCCTCGAGGCGCTCCGCGAGCGCGGGGCCTCGTTCCGAGCCGACCTTCCGGCCTTGACCCGGCGCATGCCCCACGAGGTCGACGAGGGACTGTGGGACCTCGTCGCCCGGGGCCTAGTGACCGCCGACGCCTTCTCGGCGGTGCGCTCGCTGCTGCATGCCCGCCGCGGGCGGGGCGCCCCGCAGACACGCTTGCGCGCCCGGCACCTGGCCCTCGCCAGGCGCAGGACCGGCGTCGGGACCGGCACCGGGGAGGGACGGTGGTCGCTGATGCAGGCGGTCCTCGACGCCGAGGAGGGAGGCGGGGGGATCGAGGAGCTCGCCGAGGCGGTCGCCTGGCAGCTCCTGACCCGCTGGGGCGTCGTCGCATGGGAGCTCTGGTCGCGTGAGTCGTTCAAGGTTCCCTGGCGCGAGGTGATCCGGGCGCTGCGCAGGCTCGAGGCGCGCGGGCTGGCGCTGGGCGGCCGCTTCGTGGCCGGGCTTGCGGGGGAGCAGTATGCGATGCCCGAGGCCGCCGAGCTCCTGAACGACACCCGGCGCTCGGAGGACCGACACGACGAGTTGGTGGTGGTGGCGGCCGCCGATCCCCTCAACCTGACCGGCACCGTGCTCGGGGGCCGCCGGGTCCCGGCCGTCCGGAATCGGAGCGTCGCGTACCGCGGCGGCGTCGTCGTCGAGGACCACGCCACCAGCGCCTGATCCCGCTGCGCCGGGGATACTGGGTCCCATGGCCGGGTCGCGTCGCATCGACCTGAACGCAGATGTGGGCGAGCGCCATGACTCGTGGCGCCCCGGCGACGACGAGGCGATCCTCCGGGTGGTCACGACAGCGCACATCGCGTGCGGGTTCCACTCGGGGGATCCCGCCGTCATGCTCGAGACGGTGCGCCTGGCGGCGGATCTCGGCGTCGCCATCGGCGCCCACCCCTCGTATCTCGACCGCGAGGGCTTCGGCCGCCGGGCGATGGACCTTCCTCCGGAACGGATCTATGCCGACGTGCTCTTCCAGCTCGGCGCACTCGACGCCATCGCCCGGGCCGCCGGCGAGTCGGTGCGCTCGGTGAAGCCCCACGGTGCGCTCTACAACAAGATGGCGATCGACGAGGAGTGCGCCGACGCCGTGGTCCGCGCCACCCGCGACCACTCCGTCGACCTGTGGCTCGTCGCTCCGGCCGGCTCGGCCGCGATCGGGGTCGCGACCAGGGCCGGGCTTCGCGTCGCCGAGGAGGCCTTCTGCGATCGGGGCTACGTCGCCGTCGCCACGCTCGCGCCCCGGGGGCGCCCCGATGCGCTCGTGAGCGACCCGGCCCAGGCCGCAGCGCGGGCCGTGCGCCTGGCGCGTGACGGGGAGGTCCAGGCGGTCGACGGCACGATGCTGCGCCTCTCTGCCTCCACGCTGTGCGTGCACGGCGACACCCCGGGGGCCGCCGAGGTCGCCCGATCGGTGCGGTCGGCGCTCGAAGCGGAAGGATTCGAGCTGGGGACGTTCTCCTCGCTGTGATGTTCGGGTCGGTCAAGGGGGGCGAGGTGCGTCGGGTCGGGGACGCCGCGCTCGCCATCAGCGCCTGGACCCCGTCGCGCGCGGCAGCCCTCGCCGAGGCGCTCCGTCGCGAGAGGATCGGCGGTGTGACCGATGTGGTCGGCGCGTTCGAGTCGGTCCTCGTGCAGTTCGACCCGGATCGGACCGATCACTTCGCGCTCGCCGAGTCGGTGCGCTCGGTCCGAGCCCGCCGCTCTGCCCGACGGTCGCGCAAGGTCGAGATCCCGGTGGCCTTCGACGGGCCCGACATCGACGAGGTCGGCGAGCGGAGCGGGCTCGGCGCCGACGGGGTGCGCCGCGCCCTGCTCGGGGCGCGGTTGCGGGTCGAGGTGCTCGGCTTCGCCCCCGGGTTCGCCTACCTGTCGGGGCTGCCGAGGAGGCTCCGGTCGGTCCCGCGCCGTGCGCCCCGCAGCGCAGTGCCGAAGGGCTCGTTCGCGATCGCGGCGGGCCACGCCGCCGTCTACCCCCGGGCCTCTCCGGGCGGCTGGAACCTCCTCGGGCGCACCCATCTCGAGCTCTTCGATCCCTCGGCTCCCCCCTACGCCCTCCTGGCCCCCGGCGACGAGGTCCGTGTCGTCGAGGCGACGCCGGGACCGGGCGCGGCGGAGGCGCCGGCCCCGGGGCGGTCCCCCTGGCGGGTGGCCCACCCGGCCTTCGTCGTGCTACGCCCCGGCACCATGACCACGCTCCAGGACGCCGGGCGCCCCGGGGTGGCCCACCTGGGCGTGCCGAGGGCGGGGGCCGCGGACCCGGTGGCCCTGGAGCTCGCCAACGCCCTCCTCGGCAACGAGCGCGACGCCCCGGCCCTCGAGATCACGCTCGCCGGTCCGACGCTCCTGTGCCGGCGGGCCGGCCACGTCGCCGTCGTCGGGCCGGGGGCCCAGGTGTCGGTGGACGGCGCACCGGTGGGGGAGGGACGGGTGGTGCCGGTCGGGCCGGGGCAGCGCCTCGCGATCGGCCCGAGCGGGCAGGGCGCCCGCGCCTACCTCGCGGCACGCGGCGGGTTCGTCGCCGAGCGCGTCCTCGGCTCGTGCTCCTCGGACCGCCTCGCCGGGCTCGGCCCCGGGGCCCTCGTCGAGGGCGACGAGCTGGCGGTCGGCGAGGCGGTCGGCCCGATGGGTGACCACCTGGTGCCGGGGTCGCCGGGGAGCGGGGGACCTCCCGGCGAGCGAGCGCTGCGGGTCCTCGTCGTCGAGGGGCCCGGCCCCGGCGGGTGGCAGTACGGGCTGTTCGGGCGCCCCTTCATAGTCGCCTCCGAAAGCGACCGGATCGGCCTCCGGCTCCGCTCCGGGGGCCCCCTCCTCGAGCCGCCGGCCCGGGAGCGGCCCTCGGCCGGCGTCGTCACCGGCGCGGTCCAGGTGCCGCCCGACGGCGACCCCGTCGTGCTCCTCCCCGACCACGCGACCCTCGGCGGCTACCCGCTTGCGGCCTGCGTCATCGGCGCGGACCTGGGGGAACTGGGGCGCTGCCGGCCCGGCGAGACCGTCGTTTTCGAACCGGTCACCCCCGAGGAGGCCGCGGCGGCCCGCCGGGCCTTGCGCCGGGCCCTCGACGGCGCCGTGGCGGGCCGTCACCCGACCGTGGCCGGCTGATCAGCCGACCAGGAGCTTGATGCCGGTCGCCAGCCCGATCGCGATGACGACCACCCGCAGCCCGGGGGCCGGGAGGCGCCGAGCCGCCAACGCCCCGGCGTAGCCGCCGAAGAGGCTGCCGACGGCGAGCAGCCCGGCCGCCTCCCACTGGAGATGGCCGTGGGCGATGAACACGATGGCGGCGACGCCGTTGGCGAGCACCGAGAGCACGGCGCGGATGCCGCTCGACCGGGCGATCGTGTCGGGGAGGGTGAGGCCGAGCACCGCGAGGATGATGACGCCCATGGCGGCGCCGAAGTAGCCGCCGTAGAGGGCGGCGACGAACATCCCGACCCAAAGAGCGACCGGCCGCTGGTGGTCGGCACCGTGGCGCGACGCGAGGCGCCGGCCGAGCAGCGGTGCCAGCGCGAAGAGGGCCGAGGCGAAGAGCACGAGCCACGGCGCGAGGCGCGTGAAGGCCGAGGACGGCGTCGTCAAGAGGAGGACGGCACCGCCCGCCGCCCCCACGACGGTGAGGGGGCCGAGCACGCCGAAGCGGTCGCGCTGCTCGGAGATCTCGCGGCGGAAGCCGGCCACGCCTCCGAGGTAGCCGGGCCAGATGCCTACGGTGGAGGTGACGTTGGCGACGAGCGCCGGGTAGCCGAGCGCGAGCAACACCGGGAACGAGATCATCGTCCCGCCGCCCGCCACCCCGTTGAAGAGGCCGGCGCCGAATCCGGCGAGCACGAGCACCGCCTCGCGTGCGGCGTCGAGATGGGCGATGGTGAGGAGCACCACCGTCGCGGCCGACGACCCGGTCAGGACAGCTCGGGCGGGGTGTTGCGGGCCGCCCCGAGGGGGAGCCGTCCTGGCCCGAGCGCGGGCGACGGTCGCGGGTCGGCCGCTGCGGGGGTCGGCGGGGCAGTCGGTGGCGCGCTCGTCTCAACCGGCGCGCCCGCCATCCGCATCGCCTCGATCCGGTGTGCCAGCCGGTGCCACTGCTCCCCCGAAAGGACGTCCAGCTTGCGCCGCGCGCCAGCGAGGAGCCCGTCGGAGTCGTGCCGCGCCTCCTGGGCGACGGCCCCCATCAAGAACACGGTCGCCCGGGTGAGCGGCGGTTGGACCCGCGTGGCGAGTGCGTGCAGGCGCTCCATCGCCACCTGGTCGTCCTGCAGGGTGCCGAGAAGGTCCTGGAGGCCGGCGATCTTCTTCGCGTACTCGGTCGCCGGCTCACCGTAGAGGTCGGCCACGAATTCGGCGGCGTAGCGGAGGCGCTTGCAGCGGATGCGCAGACGATGGAAGTCGGGGGCCGCGCCGCTGCGCCTGGCCCGGCGGGCCGCCTTCATGGCGGCGCGGTGCCTTCGCACCAGGAGGTCGGGGGCGATCGAACTGGCGGGGAGCTGCCCGGTCGCGCTCCGTCGGCCCGCGCCCTGTTGGGCCAGCGCCAGGAGGCCGGTGCTCAATCGCTCGTAGCGCGCCGACTCGAGGGCCTGGAGGAGCACGGCCCGGGCACCCTCGCGTTCGCGCTCGATCACGCCGCGGAGCTCCTCGAGCGGCGAGCCCGCCGTGCCGGGCGCCGACCAGGGCCCGTGCCACTCGGGCGCCGAGTCGATCCGCTCGAGCTGGACGTCGAGGTCCCGCACCGCCCCCAGGATGTCGGCAAGCCACTTGAGCTCGGGTTCGAGGACGCCGAACTGCGGCGGCAGGACCTCGCCGAAGAGGCCCATTGCGGCCCGCAGCCGGCGCGTCGCCACGCGCATGTCGTGGAGCTCCTCCACATCCTCCCCGAGGCGGGTGCCGGCCTCGTGGGTGAGCAGCGCGCCCAGGTGCTTGCGGATGACCGCGTCGGCAACCTCGCCGATGCTCGACGTGCTCGACACGGCGGTCGGCCCGAGATCCACCCTGGAGGGGATGACGTAGCCGCGAGCCAACACCCCGGCCTCGAATTTGGAGAGCGTCGCCGGCGTGAGGCCGGCGGAGCGCCGGAGGTCGTCCACGAGCGGCGTGAGCGCCTCCTCCCACTGCGCGTCGACCTCGACCTCGACGCGCAGCAGGCGCATCGGGTTCTGGTCGTCGATCGCGATGGCGGTCTCGTCGAGGGCCACCTCGGCCACGTCCTCCTCGCCGACGTGGAGCACGAAAGGGCGCCGACGCGTCTGGACCTCGAGCACGTGGTGCAGCGGGCGCCGGCCGACCAGCGCGGCGACGCGCCAGCCGACCGGGCCGGTCTCCTCGAGCCAGCGCCCCGAGGACCGGTCGACGGCCTCGTTCACCTCGCGCCGGCGCTTGGGCGCCGCTCGACCAGCGGTGGCCCGCTCGAGGGCCTTGAGGGTGGCCTCCTGCTTGTCCTTGGCGTTTCGCACCCGAAGGACGTAGCCGGCCTGGCCGATCCGCCAGTCCTCGGTGTCGTAGTAGGTGTCGTGCTGGATGATCATCGGCCGGGCGAGGGCCCTGACTGCCCCGAGCAGGGGGAACGAGACGGTCCCGGTGGCCAGGCCGGCGAGCCAGCGTCCGACGGGGCGCAGGTCGAGCGCGTCGAACTGCCACTCGACCTCGATCGTGTCGCTCTGTCCGCCCCCCGGATCCCCGGCCATCGAGGAAGGCTACTTCCGGGTCGGACCCGCCCCGCCCGTGGGCTCCGGGCGGGGCCCACGGGACTCGGCATCGAACCGGGCCAATGCCACATCGCCCGATGACGAGGTGGGTATGGTGCCTGCGTGACGCAAGCGAACGGGGCCGGCGGGCGCCCGGTCGATCTGATCCTGGCCGCGGGTGGCCTGGTGCTGCGAGAGTCGCCTCGCGGCTCGGTGGAGATCGCCGTCGTCCACCGGCCGTTGCGGTTGGACTGGTCCTATCCGAAGGGCAAGGTCGAGCCCGGGGAGACCCTCACCGAGTGCGCCATGCGCGAGGTCCACGAGGAGACCGGGCTCCACTGCGAGATCGTGTCGTTCGTCGGCACGACGGAGTACCGGGACCGCAAGGACCGGCCCAAGGTTGTGGCCTACTGGGCGATGACCCCCGAGGGCGGCGACTTCCGATCGAGTTCCGAGGTCGACGAGATGCGGTGGTTGGGCCTATCCGACGCCGCCGACCTGCTCACCTACGAAAGGGACCGGGACCTCCTGGTCACCCTCCAGGAGCCCGCCGCCTGGGTGTTCCCGAGGCTGCGGCGCTCCGCCTGAGCGGGTTCCCTCGTCCGAGCCGGGGGACGGCTCGAATGCCCGGTGTTGTAGGCCTGCACGCTGCAACGTGTGCACCCGTGGCCGTGCCGGTGTCGGCCCGTTTCTCGGCGACCCCGGCCCCCGTTCGAGACCGTGCGAGTGCGGCCGAATCGGACGCACTTCCAAACGGTGAGCAATCATCTGCGCCCGCGGCTGGGGTCGGCCGCGAGTGGCGGGTCGGGATGATTGCGCGACCAATCAGACGAGGCGAGCGTCTCGACGAACCGGAGCCCGATTTGACGCACCTCGTCGGGTGTCACCGGCCTCGAGGTTGGGCTCTGGTGGATCTTGGACGAGATCCGGGGGGCGTCGTCGACAAAGTCGTTGCGGACCCGCTCGGCGCACCACGCTCCGAGGGCGAAGCGCTCGGGCGACACCGAAGAGACCAAACGTCTCGAGTGCGAGAAGAAGCCTGCGGGTCGCTCCGCTCTCGTCCAGGAGGCGAACCTCACCAGACACGGACACGCCCCTCGGGGGTCCAGGCATCGAGGATCTCCCTCCCCCGACCGGGATCCTGGGCGAGGTCAAGGGCGACGACGACATGGTTGGCCACCGGGAACGGCCCATTGATCCCGGCCTCGACGCTGAACCCGTAGCTCGAAGGAGACATGGCGACGCTGGCCGCGGCCGGGCCCTCATCGGCCATTCCAACCGACGACAGGGTGTGGCGCAGGTCCCACCGGTCGTTCACATAGATCTCGGGGGGCCAGTCGTACGTGGTGACCACAGGCGCCCCGTGCCAGATGGCCCCCAGGGTGCCACTCAGGCGGTACATCGGCGCGGCCGGCGGCGTGGCGGCAAGGGGATACCACCTCGGCGACCATGCATCGGCGAGCGCGTTGAACAGGTCCGGGACCAAGGGCTGGCCCGTTCTTTCGACGAGCCCGGCGTGGCGCATGGCGGCCAGGAGCTCCGAGGCTCGGCCGGGCGATCGCCCAGTGCGGCGGGCGATCTCCATGGTCCCGAGCCGCTCGGCCGGATCGAGTAGCAAGGCCACGGCCACGTCACACCCGGCTGGCGAGAAGAGGTCCACGACTCGGTCGGTGGGCTCGCCCACAAGGGGCGGGACGTCGGAGTCGACGAGCAGCCCCGGCCCTCGCAGGCGAAGGTGACCCCTCCGGTCCAACCAGCCGATACCGCTCGAACTGAGTACGTCCCGGGCGGGCGTCGAGATGCGATCCGCCACCAAGAAGATGCCGTCGGCCTTCGCCTCCTTGGCGCACTTGCGCATCTGAGTCACGACCCCGCCTACGTCGGGCTCGGTGATTCGGTTCTTGACCTCCACGAGCAGAATCTGGTCGCCCACCTCCAAGAGGAAGTCGGCCCGCAGGTGTGCGGGGATATCGAGATCGCTCAGGGCCCGGCGGACCTCGTCGGGGCCGGGGTGACCCATTCTTCCTCGTGGTGGCGCGAAGCGAGCATTAACGCTTCAGACTTCGTGGCACCACGAATAGCGAAGAACTCGGATACGGGGGGTTGACTTGTCGCTTCTTGGGGCCAGCGCCGAGCTCGGGTCTGGCGATGGTCCGGGCCGGGCGAGTCGAGGTGAAGGCGTTCCGCCGTGCTGCTGGATCCTGCTCCTGTCAGCACCTCGGGGGGACAAAGCCGAGAGGAGTCCGAGGTGATCGACCCGGAGTCGAGCGATTCACGGCCGATCGGATTGTGGGAGAGCCTGCGCTGAAGCTCCACCGTCGAAAGCCTCGAATACACGCGATTGCCGTTGCCCGGTCGGCGCTCGCGCAGGGCGCCGGGGCGCTGGGTGGGACCGGCCATGCAAGAATGTAAGACCGGGTTGTAGGACAAATGTAGGACGAGCAGCCCTACCGCAGTCCAAGAGCCCATGTGGAGAGGTGCGAGAGCGGCCGAATCGGACTCACTGCTAATGAGTTGACTGGGGAGACCCGGTCCGAGGGTTCAAATCCCTCCCTCTCCGCCAACCCGGTCCGTCCGGGCATGGCGTCGCGTGTCGGGCGCGGCGACTGAGGGCCGTGGGTCGGCCGGCCAGGGAGTGTACGTGGGCGAACAGCGGTACTGGCTGGAGACGTTGGGCTGTCCGAAGAACCGCGTCGACTCGGACAAGCTGGCCGGGCTGCTCGCTTCGGGCGGGCTCGCACCGGCGACGTCCCCCGAAGAGGCCGAGCTCGTCGTCGTCAACACCTGTGCCTTCATCGAGGCGGCCCGCCGGGAGTCGATCGAGACGATCCTCGAACTCGACGGGCGGCGGCGCCCGGGCACCCGGCTCGTCGTGACGGGCTGCATGGCCGAACGCTACGGGGACGAGCTGGCCGAGGCCCTGCCCGAGGTCGATCTCGTGGCCGGCTTCGGGATGTCGGTGCTCCCACCCGAGGCCACCCCGGTCTCGCTCGGCCGGCGCCCAGCGACCGGGGTGCGGGCGTTTGATCTGCTCGAGCTGCCCCGGCCCGCCCTCCGCTCGTCGTGGGCCTACCTGAAGGCGGCCGAGGGCTGCGACAGGGCGTGTGGCTTCTGCGCGATCCCGAGCTTCCGCGGCGCGCAGCGCTCGAGGACGCTCTCGGACCTGGTCGCCGAGGCGGCCGCATTGGTCGCCGGTGAGGGGACCGCGCCCGGGGTCCGCGAGATCGTCATCGTCGCCCAGGACCTCGCCTCTTACGGCCGCGACCGCTCGACCCGGCACGACCGTCGCGTGGCCGGCACCGACGACTTCGGCGGGGGGCTGGTCGAGCTCGTGGGCAGGGTCTCGGCCCTGGCCGAGCGGACCCGGCTGCTCTATCTCTACCCGTCGTCGCTGAGCGACCCGCTCGTCGACGCCATGCTCGCCAGCGGGGTCCCCTACTTCGACCTCTCGCTCCAGCACGTGTCGCGACCGCTCCTCGCCCGCATGCGCCGGTGGGGCGACCGTGACCGGTTCATGGCCCGCGTCGAGCGGATCCGGTCCCTCGACCCTCTCGCGACCTTCCGGTCGTCGTTCATCGTCGGCTATCCGGGCGAGACCGAGGCCGACCACGACGAGCTGCTGGGCTTCCTCTCGGAGGCCGAGCTCGACTGGGCCGGGTTCTTCCTCTTCTCTCCCGAGGCGGGGACCCTCGCCTACGATCTCGACGACCAGGTCGACCAGGCTCTGGCCCTCGAGCGCCTGCGGGAGTGCACCGAGGTCCAGGACCGCATCACGGCCAACAAGCGGGACCGGCTGGTCGGGGCGAAGCGGACGGTCTTGGTCGACAGAGCGGGGGTGGGGCGGACCGTGCACGAGGCACCCGAGATCGACGGCGTCGTCCGGATTCCGCCCGGCCACGAGGTCGGCTCCTTCGTCGAGGTGGTCGTCACCGCCTCGCTCGGTGTGGATCTGGAGGCCGCGCCCGTCGGTGCCGCGTCCTTCAGCGATGGCCTGGTGGTCGTGTGAGCGACACCGTCCCCACCTTTGGGCCGAGCGCGCTCGCCACCCCGGCGAACGCGCTCACCGCGGCACGTCTCTTGGCCACGCCGATCTTCGTCGCCCTCATCGCAGCGAGGGGCGCCAACTGGTGGACCGTCGCCGTCGGGGTGCTCGTGGCAGGGAGCGACGGGGTCGACGGCTGGCTGGCGCGCCGCCAGGGGACCACCCGCTCGGGCGCATTCCTCGACCCGCTCGCCGACAAGGTGGTCGTGCTGTCCGCACTCTTCCTGCTCAGCTACGAGCACGTCCTGCCCTGGCTGCCGGTCGCCCTGATCGGCGCCCGCGAGCTGCTGATGAGCGCCTATCGCTCGTGGATCGGCCGCCGCGGCGTGTCGATCCCGGCCCGCCCATCGGCCAAGGTGAAGACGCTTGTCCAGGACCTCGCGATCGCCACGTGCCTGATCCCGCCGCTCGCGACGCGTCACGACCTCCAGCTCGGGGCGATCTGGCTTGCTGCGTTCTTCACGGTCGTGAGCGGGCTGCAGTACCTGTTCGACGGTCGCCGGGCCGGCGGCGCGGCGGCGCCGTGAGGATCGAAATCGTCGCGGTGGGCACCGAGCTTCTGCTCGGGCAGATCGCCGACACGAACTCGGCCTGGATGGGTGAGCAGCTCGCGGCGGCCGGCGTGGCCTCGCACTTCCACCAGGCGGTCGGGGACAACCAGTCGCGGATCGTCCTCGCACTTCGCACTGCGCTCTCCCGCAGCGACGGGGTGATCGTCTGTGGCGGGCTCGGGCCGACCCAGGACGACATCACACGGGAGTCGATCGCCGAGGTCATGCACGTCGAACTCGTGCGCGACGAGCGGATCATCGAGCGAATCCGCACGATGTTCTCTAGCCGCCGACGGGCGATGCCCGACAACAACCTGCGGCAGGCCGACGTGCCCGTCGGGGCCGCGATCATCGAACAGACCCGAGGGACGGCGCCCGGGCTCGTCTGCCCGCTCGGCAACAAGGTGATCTACGCGGTGCCGGGCGTCCCCCACGAGATGCAGGACATGTTCGAACGGGCGATCCTGCCCGACCTTCGACGCCGCATGGCCGAGGCGGGCGAGGAGGCCGTCATCAAGAGCCGGGTCATCCGGACCTGGGGCGCGAGCGAGTCGGGGCTCGCCGAGGCGCTGGCCGATCGCGTCGACGAGCTCGATGCCTGGTCATCGCCCGACGGCTCGACGCTCACCATCGCCTTCCTCGCGAGCGGCATCGAGGGCATCAAGGTGCGCCTCACCGCACGCGCGGTGACCGATGCGGCGGCCGCCGCCCTCCTCGACGAGGAGGAGGGGCGGATTCGCGGGATCCTGGCCGAGCGCCTCGGCGACATCGTCTTCGGGGTCGACGACCAGGCGATGGAGCACGCGATCGCCGCGTTGCTCATCGCACGCAAGCTGACCCTTGGCCTCGCCGAGTCGTTGACCGGGGGGCTCATCGGCGCCCGGCTCGTGAACGTTCCCGGCTCGAGCGCGTGGTTTCGGGGTTGCATCGTCGCCTACGACTCGGCGGTGAAGCATGCGCTCCTCGGGGTCTCGCCGGGCCCGGTGGTCTCGGCCGAGGCGGCCGAGGAGATGGCGACCGGTGCCCAACGCTCCCTCGGCTCCGACGTCGGGCTCGGCATCACCGGGGTGGCTGGGCCCGAGGGCCAGGACGGACAGAGCCCGGGCACGGTGTTCGTCGGGCTGGCGCTGCCCGGATCGCCGCCGGCCGCTCACCAGCTGCACCTGCCGGGCGACCGGGACCGGGTCCGCCAGTTTTCGTCCATCTCGGCTTTGGACCTGCTCCGCCGCTCGCTGCTCGCGCGGTCCTAGAAGGAGCGGGGAGCCCGGTGGTCCGCCAGGAGCTCCGCCGGGTCGAGCCCGAGGGCGCCGGCGATCCGCTCCACGGTCTTGAGCGTGATGTTCCGTTCACCCCGTTCGAGTCCGCCCATGTACGTGCGGTGGATCAACAGCAGGTCCGCGAAGGCCTCCTGGCTGAGGCCCTTCGCCTGGCGGAGGTCCCTCAGATTGCGGCCGAGCCGGCGCTGCAGGTCGCCCTCCACGTGCTCAACCCTGGGACCGGTGCTACTCCTCGGTCTACAGACCGAGGAGTAGCACCGAGGGGAGTTAGTTGCGAGTTAGCTGCCGGTGACGTGCAGGTGCGGCCGCCAGGCGCCATCGGCATCGGGCCACGCGTCGAGCTCGAAGACGGCGCGCCCTTGGGCCCGCAGCTGCATGCCGATGGCCGGCCCGAGTTCGAAGGGTGAGGGGTGCGACGACGCCACCGCGAACACGAGCAGCTCGGGGCCGGGTTCGCCGGGCGTCCCCGGAAGCTCGAGCCGCAACTCGGCGACGTCCGCAAAAACCTCGCCCACGATGCGCGGATGGTCGTCGTCGTCGACTACGACGAGCTGGCGCGTCCGGACCTCGTCGCGCAGGCCGAGGAGCAACCGCTCGAGGCTCGCCACGCGAGGTTCCAGCCTGTCGAGGTGTTCGCAAAGGTTCTCGCCGTCGTGGCTTCGCTCCATGTGCCGCTCCATTCACTCGTCGTGGCGACCTCGGTGCGACCAGGCGGGAATGCGCCTCGGCACGATGCCCATCTGTGGGATGGCCGGAGTGATAGCCCCTGCCTGTGACGACACAACGCGGCGGGGGACCGGGGCGCGATGAGGCTCTTCGTCGCAGCGTGGCCAGCCGGGCAGGTCGTCGACGGCGTCGCGAGCGCCGTGGACGGGCATGACGATCCTGGCCTGCGATGGGTCGAACGGCCGAAGTGGCACGTGACGCTCGACTTTTTGGGCTCGGTCGACGACGAACGTGCGAGTGCCGCTGTCGATGCGATCGCGAGGGTTGGTGCTGCATCACCGCCAGCCCGGGCGGTGCTCGGACCCGAAACGTCGCTCCTCGGTCGCAGCGTGCTGTGCGCGCCGGTTGCCGGCCTCGATGAGCTCGCCCGCTCGGTGCGCGAGGCGATGGCGCCGATCAATGCGTCCCCCGATCGCGACCGACCCTTCGTGGGACATCTCACCCTGGCCAGGGCGCAACGCCGGGGGTCGATCCCGCGCCGGTTCGCCGGCATCGCGCTGTCGGGGAGCTGGTTGGTGGAGACCATCGCCCTCATGTCGTCGGTGAGCGACGAGGGCGGCTCACGCTACGAGACGGTTGGCGTCGCGATGCTGTCGGGCTGACGCCGCTCCGAGGTGTGCCAGAAGGCGCCGGGGTCCCCCCGGTACGAACATGTGTTCGGCTATGGTTCGAGGGCCGAGCCCCCGGGGCTGATACAGCCGTTCCGTAGGGTCCTCCGAGAGGTCACGAAGCCGCAAGAAGAGGAGCAGGGATGGCGACAGAGGACAACGAAAAGGCCCTCGGTGTGGCGCTCAGCCAGATCGAGAAGCAGTTCGGCAAGGGCTCGATCATGCGGATGGGCGAGACCGTGCACATGGCCATCGAGGCCATCCCGACGGGTGCCCTCTCCCTCGACCTGGCGCTGGGCATCGGCGGGCTACCACGGGGACGGATCGTCGAGGTGTACGGACCCGAGTCCTCGGGCAAGTCCACGCTCGCCATGCACGCCGTGGCGGAAGCCCAGCGCAACGGCGGGATCTGCGCCTACATCGACGCCGAGCACGCCATGGACCCGGTCTACGCCAAGGCGATCGGCGTGAACGTCGACGACTTGCTGATCTCCCAGCCCGACACGGGCGAGCAGGCGCTCGAGATCGCCGACATGCTGATCCGCTCGGGTGCGCTCGACGTCCTCGTCATCGACTCGGTCGCCGCGCTGACGCCACGAGCCGAGCTCGACGGCGAGATGGGCGACACCCACGTTGGCCTGCAGGCCCGTCTCATGTCCCAGGCCCTGCGCAAGCTGACGGGCACGTTGTCCAAGTCGCGGACGATCGCCATCTTCATCAACCAGCTGCGCGAGAAAATCGGCGTCATCTACGGCTCGCCCGAGGTGACCCCCGGCGGTCGTGCGCTCAAGTTCTACTCGTCGATCCGCATCGACATCCGCCGTATCGAGCAGATCAAAGACGGAGCCGACATCATCGGAAACCGCACGCGGGCCAAGGTCGTGAAGAACAAGTGCGGGGCGCCGTTCAAGCAAGCCGAATTCGACATCATGTACGGCCAGGGGATCAGCAGGGAAGGTTCCCTGCTCGATGTCGCCGTCGACCTCGGATTCGTGAAAAAGTCCGGGGCCTGGTTCACCTACGAGGGCGAGCAACTCGGGCAGGGGCGTGAGAACGTCAAGCAGTTCTTGAAGGAGAATCCCCAGCTCATGGCGGAGATCGACCAACGGGTTAGGGAGCGGCTGGCCCCGGCCGCGGCCGAGGACGTCCCCCAGGTGGACCCCGACGATCTGCCGATCTCTCTCGACTGACTCCGGTCGTCGGGCCGCCCGGTCCTGACCGGCGGGACCGGGCGCCTCAGGAGCTCCCGACGGCGATCGTGCTGGGCACGAGCTCGACCCAGGTCCGTCCGGGTTGGAGCGCGATGGGTGTTCCGGTCGACGAGGTGAACTGGGTCGCCTGGGCCAACGCGTTGCGTTGCCAGGTCCCGGTGATCTCGACCCCGTTGCGGAAGATCTCGGCCGGCCCGCTCGCGTCCTGGTACAGGTTCGCCTGCACCTCGAGACCACCGACGTCGTTCTCGAGCCACGGCCCGTAGGTGACCTGCACGAACTGCACCACGACGTTCGCCGCGGAGTTCTGCACGCCGTCGCTCAGCAGGTCGGGCGCCGGGCCGTAGGAGCGCAGATATTGCCCGCTCGTTGCGTCGTAGTTCCAGGTCACGTCGGAGTCCGGGGAGAAGGGGATCGAGATGGAGGTGGCCGGCGTCCCGCTCGGCGCGACGGTTGAGTAGGCGAACACCGGATTGGGCGGCGTGGTGTCGTGCGGGTGGAGACCCCAGAGCGCGGTGGTCGCCGAGTAGGTGTCGTAGGGGGCCACCCGACCGGGGATGTTCTGGATGACCGACGAGTCGACGCGCAGGTCGTTCTCGACGATCGGTGAAGCCTCGATGTTGCTGATGACGGGATCGATGCCGCCCACGTTCACGAGCAGCGGGCTGCCGAACTGGCCGAGGATCCCGATGTCGATGTTCCGGGCGGATCGGATCGGTCCGACAAGGGAGGTGTCCTGGCACTGGAAAATCGCGACGTAGCGGGTGATCCCTCCCTCCACGGGCTCCTCGAAGACGATGTCGGCCTTGTCCAGGCCGCTCTGCGGGCGTGCCGCCGAGTAGTTGTCCACCTTCACCGCGAGCGCCGGCCGCTGCGGCACGGAGCCCGAGGGCGAGGGCTGCCCCGTGAGCGGACAGGCCGGGGCCGCCGGCGCGGCGGTCGTCGGCTCCGTCGCAGAGTGCCGGGGCTTGTGCGTCGTCGGCGTCGAACAGGCCGCCAGGCCCACGGCCGCCAACGCCAGGGGTGCGAGCACGCGTCGCGCCCGGGTCGCCCTCTTGCTCATCGCGGGCACCGGGCCCGCCGCCTTAGGCAGCGTTCGTGCCCGTCGCCGTTGGCGTGTTCGCTGCCGCGCCCTTGTAGATCTCGCTGGCGCTTCCGTCCGAGGGCTGGGTCTCCCAGGCCGGCCCGGCCCCGAAGACGCCGTAGACGTTCTGCATCGCCCGTAGCAGGACGTCGGTCACGTTGGGGATCGCCGCCGGGACGATGTTCGAGGGGAACTCGGTCGTGTTGGAGAGCTTGAACACCCATGAGGCCATGCCCGTTGCGACGACTCCGCCACCGCGCGGGGTTGTGTAGTAGGTGATGTCGGACCAGTTCCCCTGTCCGGGCACCGTCGAGTGCGCGACGACGTCGACGTCCGAGGGCCCGGGGAGGTAGGGGACGTAGCGATCGTATTCGCCCTGCACGACACCGGGCAGTCGCGTCCCGTCGGAGAGTCCGCAACCGTTCCAGAACCACGATGAGCCGTCCGAGACCACCAGGTCAGCGTTCGCACCGACCGATTGATACATCGAGCCGATGAGGTTGCTCTCGGGGTCGTTCAGGGGCGCCTGGATCCAGTTCACGGTCGTGAGGTCGGGCTGGCTCGTGCTGAGCGGGTCCTCGGTGGCGTCCTTGTAGCAGGTCTCCAACCGGTTGGGCCCGACCGACGTGGGGTCCAACCTGATCTGCCGGTAACACGCGTTGGCCCCGAGAAACGCGAGGTTCGTCCCGGCGTTGAGCGCGTCCCGGGCGCCCTGGCGCATGGGACGGGACCAGTACTCGTCGTGACCGAGGGAGAACAGGGCCCGGTGGTGCATCAGCAGGCCGGGGTTCGCATGGAGGTCGACGTCGGTCCAGTAGGTCAGGTCGAGTCCCAACTGCTCCATGTTGTAGAGGAGCGGGAACTCGTTGCCGAAGAAGTCAGCGGCACCCTGGGCCCAGGTCTGCGGATAGGGCCGGTCGAACGAGACGACCCGGGCCCGGTTGGCAAAGTCCTGGCCACGGGATGTTTTTCCGAAGTACAGGCTGTAGGAGCCCCAGAGGTTGTATGCCTGCCAGGTGGTGACGCTGTTCTGGATGACGTAGGTCGCGTGGCTTGCGTCGTCGCGCACGGTGAGCGGGATGTACTGCTGCTGGCCCCCGCTACCGACCAGCTTGAGGAGGTAGTTCCCCGGCGGCCAGTCCTTGGTGACGTCGAGGGTGAGGCTCTCGTTCCACGGGCAGGTGACCGTGTTGACCCCGGGTGTCACGGTCGGTGCCGGTTGTTGCACCCCGGCGACCGTGTCGCTGGTGTCGATGAGCCGGCCGCCGAGCCCCTGGTAGTGGCCCATGCGGTACACCTCGACGTGGAACGACGGGGCCACCGTATTGACGAAGATCGCCAGCTTGTCACCGGGGACGGCGCTCACCTGGCTCGCGAACCCCTCGATGGCGTGCGGGGTCTGGATCCCGGTGACGACCCAGTTGTTCGTCCCGGGCTTGGCGTTCTCCTCGACCAACCACCTGGCGGTGGGGACGATCACGCCGCTGTCGAGCACCGTGTTGTAGACGGGCGGGAGGTTCTTCGGGTGGTGCTTGGCGTGCGCCGGTATCCGGTGGTGCTCGGAGCGTCTCCCGAGCCTCGAGGACGTCACGCCAGCGGCGGCCGCGAAGGCACCCTGGAGGAACTGACGCCTCCCGATCAGGGGTTGCGTCGGACCGACATCGCCCGTTCCTCCGGCTGTCTCGGGCATGCATCGAGAATATCCAACCGCTCTGTCGCCCCGATCAGCGCCCCCCGGTGAAGCTCTCCGGATACCGTGGCGACGTGGCCGTTGATGACCTGAGAACCGTCGTGCGCCGGGTGGCCGGCGAGGCGATCCGACGGGGCGCTCGCTGGGCTCGGCTCGCCGCAGCGGTCGGTCCCAGGGATATCGCGGCGAGGCGCTTCGGGTCCTTCGGGCAGGGAAGCTGTCTCGTCTATCCCCAGGGCACGATGTTCAACGAGCACCACATCCACATCGGTCGAGACACGATCATCGGGCCCTATGCGTCGATCTCCGCCGGGATGGCCGAGGGCCAGGAGCTGTTGAGCGACCCGGTCGTTCGGATCGGCGACCGTTGCTTGATCGGACGGGGGAGCCACATCGTCGGGCACTGGAACATCGACATCGGTGACGACATCCAGACCGGCCCCTACGTGTACATCACCGACCAGAACCACTCCTACCTCGACCCCGACGAGCCCATCGGGCGCCAGGTCCCCGTCGAGGCGGCCGTGCGGATCGGCGCCGGCAGCTGGCTCGGCGCCAACGCCGTGATCCTGCCCGGCGCGTCGATCGGCGAGCACGTCGTCGTGGCCGCCGGCGCGGTTGTCCGGGGCGAGGTCCCCGACCACTGCGTGGTGGCGGGCGTTCCGGCGCGGATCGTGCGCCGATTCGTCGAGGGCGAGGGGTGGGTCACGGTCCCCGACGAGGTCACGGCCTAGTCGTGGCGGTCCACCTCGGCGTTGTGGGGGCCGGGGCACCAGATCCCCACACCGACGACGTCGCCGAGCGGATCGGCGCCGACATCGCCCGCGCCGGTGCGGTGCTCGTGTGCGGCGGCCTCGGCGGGGTGATGGCGGCCGCCTGTCGTGGCGCCGCTGGCGCCGGCGGGATGACCATCGGGATCCTCCCCGGTGCGGATCGTTCGGAGGCCAACGACTGGGTCGGCGTTCCGATCGCGACCGGGCTCGGCGAGGCCCGCAACGCCGTCGTGGTGCGCGCCTGCGACGCGTTGATCGCGGTCGGTGGTGAGTACGGCACGCTGTCGGAGGTCGGCTTCGCGTTGAAGCTCGGACGGCCGGTGGTCGGCGTGGGGACCTGGAGACTCTGGCGCCCCGACGGCACCGAGGACACCGCCGTGGTCCCGAGCGGCCCCGAGGAAGCCGTCGAGCTCGCCCTCTCCCTGATCGCCGCGAGCCCCGGCGGGTGATCCGGTTCGCATCCCGGTCCGGGATGCGGCGGCCCTCCTCCTACTCCGCAGCCTCCGCCAACGCCTCGGCGAGCGCCGGATGCACGAACATCGACTCGGCGATGTCGCTGACGCGGAGCTTCGCCGTCACCGCGAGCGCGATGACCGAGATGAGTTCGGCGGCGTTCCTGCCGACGACCGACCCGCCCAGCACGACGCCCGTCGCGGGGTCCGAGATGATCTTCACGAATCCCCGCGGGTCGTTGTCGATCAACGCCCTCGCCGTCGAGGCGAAGGGGACCTTGGTCACCCGGATCTTCCACCCTTCGGAGAAGGCGTCCGCCTCGGCGATCCCGACGTCGGCGATCTCGGGCTCGGTGAACACGGCCGAGGGGGCCCGCGCGAAGTTGAGATGACGATGGGCGACGGTGTGCCCGATCGCGAGGTGCTCGGCGATCTTGCGCCCCTGCATCGAGGCCACCGATGCGAGCAACAGCAGGCCCGTGAGGTCCCCAGCGGCGTAGATGTGCGGGACGTTGGTCTGACAGTGGTGATTGACCGCCACGTGTCCACCCCGGTCGTAGGTCACCCCGGCTGCGTCGAGTCCGAGACCCTCGCTGTTGGGGATCGAGCCGACCGCCAGAAGCGCATGGGAGGAGGTCACGGTCCGGCCGTCGTCACAGAGGATCTCCACTCCCTCGCGTCCGCTCCGGATCCGGCTCGCCCGTGCGCCCTTCAGCAGGTGGACACCGCGCTCCATGAAGTTGTCCTCGAGCGCCGCCGCCACCTCAGCGTCCTTGTTCGGCAGCACGTGCTGGCGGCTGACGATCAGGGTGACCTCGGAGCCCAGGGAACGGAACAGGTGTGTGAACTCGACCCCGGTGACCCCCGAGCCGATCACCGCCAGGTGCTCGGGGAGCTCCTTCGGGGGGTAGGCGTCCCGGGTGGTGAGCAGGCGCTCGCCGTCGGGTTGTGCCCACTCTGGCACCCGGGGACGGCTTCCGGTGGCCAAGACGATGGCGTCGCCGTGGACGACGCCGAGCGTGTCCCCACCATCGTGCACCTCGACCTCGTGGGGCCCGACCAGCTTGCCGGTGCCCGACACGAGCTCGACGCCTTGGCGGATGAGGAGCTGCCTCGTGCTCTCGCCCACCTGCGTCGTGATGTCGGCAACGCGTTCGGCGAGGGTCTTCAGATCCAGACGGAACCGCACGTCGGCCAGGCCCATGCCGGTCATTCGATCGATCGAGCTGAGCGCCCCGCCGGTGGCGATCATCGTCTTGGAGGGAAGGCAGTCGCGCAGGTTGGCGGCACCGCCGATGATGTCCCGCTCGATGAGCACAACGCCGACACCCAGGCGAGCCGCCTGGGTCGCCGCCTGCACGCCAGCGGGCCCGCCACCGATGATGACTACCCGCATGCGACCTGCTGCTCGTTCATGGCGCCCTCGAATCGAGACGGATCGGGCGTGGTCGCCCGCGAGATCGGGCGGAGGAAGCCCGGGCCTGGCTGCATTCTGACGCCTCGGGTCCCATTCGGGCTCAGGTGATCGGCGGGGGATCGCCCTCGAGGCTGGCGTACAGCGCGGGGTCCCAGTCGCAGGCGGTGCAGCCGAATCGGACGGCCCCCGAGAGAAAGGCGAGCGCCGCCGCGTGAGGATCGGGGGCGCCGCAGACCTCGTCCCAGCCGAGGACGTACTCCTGGAGGTCGGGTTCCCAGCGTGCCGCCGACGGCGTGAGGACCGCCCGTGAGTACCCTTCGGGCGCCGGATGGGCGTAGGAGTAGAAGGCCGCTCGCGGGTAGCGGGCGTCTCCGGGCCACCAGCCGATGGCGACCTCCTGAGCGTCCATCGAGTTGCGCCGGATGAAGTCCGCCGACCCCGGGTCGGCCGGTCGCCCGGAGAACAGACTGACGGCCAGATCGAATGCCCCCCACCACGCGTTCACCGGTGTCGAGCGACCCCGATAGGGAGCACGGACCTCGTTCAGGACGCCTGCCGCCCTCGTTGCTGCGGCCAGGTAGTTGGCCACGTGCTCGACGTCGTAGGTGGCGTGTTGATCGTCCTCGTCGAGGGGTACCGACCACGCTGTCTCTTGTGGTCGGAGGTCGAGCTCCACGGGTCCGGCGAGCGCACGCACGGCGGCGAGGACCTCGCGGGTGACCTCGCCGACCGAGCGGTCGGGGGTGAGCGGGACGCCTCGGCGCCGGCCGTCGCTGTGCTCGACGGCGGTCTCATGCACGTGGAGGTCGGCTACGACGACAATGGCGCCCGATCCGTCGGGGGCGCCGAGCGGGGCGGTCTCCCAGCCCCGGGCGGTCAGCCGCAGGGCCGCGTGCTGGAGCTGTGGCTCGGGGGGGGCCAGTCGCGCGGCCAGCTTCCCCAGCACCTGGGTATGGGCGTGGAGCGTGTCGCACGTGGCGCTCCACTCCTCATAGCGCAGCGGCAGCCAGCGGCTCGATCCGGACGTGGTCGCGCCTCAGGGATGCGAGGGTGCAGGATCGGCACCTTCGACGTCGAACAGCAGCTGATCGGGGTAGCACCACCACCAGTCCTCTCCGGGTTCGAAGGATCGGATCAGCGGGTGATCGGGGTGGGTGTGCCAATGCGCGGTCGCGTGCCGGTTCGGGGAGCTGTCGCAACAACCGACGCGCCCGCAGGACATGCAAATGCGAAGGTGCAACCAGGTCGCGCCGATCTTGAGGCAGTCGGTGCAGCCCGCGTCCGAAGGCGTCACGTCCCGCACCGTGCCGAGATGGGTGCAGCCGTCAGCCACTTCTGGCCCCTCTCTTCTGTGGAGCCGCGGAGTCGTCCGGCTCATTCGGCCAATCGATCGGGATGCCCGCGGCGTCGTCGGGATGTTGTTCGAGCCATCGCCGGGCGTACGGACAGGACGGCACGAGAACGAGGCCCTCCTCCCTTGCCCGTGCGACAGCCGCAGCGACGAGCCGTCCGGCGATCCCCTGTCCGCTCAACGCTTCGGGGACCCCCGTATGGATCAAGACGAGGCGTCGACCGTTGCGTCGGTAGACCAACTCCGCCTCGTCGTCGCCCATCCGCACCACAAATCGGTGATTGTCGGGGTCGTCGAGGATTTCCGTGGCGTTCCCTTCCGTCGGGTGGTCCTCGGTCATGCGCCAGCAGGCTTCCACCTGATTGCCGACGATGTCCAGTGCTCCCGTTCTGGATCGACTCAGGCAGGACCACCTCTGGATCAATGACTTGATGTGGGGTTTCCGGGCTGCCCCGAGGGCTCGCCCAGACGTGCACCGTCTGGGCGACCAACGCCGAGGGCCTCGGCCAACTCGGTCATCTGCAGACCCTCCCGGGTTGCCCCGAGCACGGCCTCATAAACGCTGTTCCATCTTGCTGAGCTCCATGAGCACCTGGCCACCTCCCCCGCTCGCTGAAAGCGGGGCGGCAGCAGAGGTGTCAAGGATCACCCGAACTGTGTAAAGGCTCCCCCGGAACGAATTCGCCCAGGTCACCCGAACTCACACAAAACACAAGTGGGCCGCCCGGGGCTCGAACCCGGCACCTTGGGATTAAAAGTCCCCTGCTCTACCCGATGAGCTAGCGGCCCAGGAAGAGGCTAGGGCTTTCCCGTCGGACTGATCGTCCGGATGACCGACCCTGTTGACTGCGCAGTCATCTCGCTCAGGACCCCGACGCTTGCGAGGCCGGTGATGACTTGGAGACAGGACCGCTCCCAAACCACGGAGGCTCGATGAGCTCGTGGCCATGCTCCCGGCCTGCCTAGTTGATCAAGCCCATTTTGGATGGCTATCGATACCGATGGGACGTTGACGCGCGCCGACTAAGGCCGGTATCAGCGTTACCTCAGGCGGACCGAGCACGCTCTGTAGGAGGGACCGGCTGAGGCGGTGGCGGTCCGACGTAGCGGGCGGTCGGCCGGATCAAGCGGTTGTCCGACATCTGTTCGAGAACGTTGACGGTCCAGCCGACGGTCCTTGCAGCGGCGAATGTGGGCGTGAACATCTCGCGGGGGATGCCGCAGCTGTTCATGACGACACCGGCGTAGAACTCGACGTTCGTGTAGAGCTCGCGACCGGGCTTCAGCTCGGCCAGCACCCGGACGGCGGTCCGCTCAACCTCCATCGCCTCACCGACGAGCGGTCCACCGAGGGACTGGGCGACCCCGCGGAGGAAGGTCGAGCGCGGGTCCTCCGTCTTGTACACGCGATGGCCAAAGCCCATCAGCCGCTCGTTGCGCTCGACGGCGGAACGCAGCCAGGCCTCTGCGTTGGCGGCGCCGCCGATCGCATCGAGCATGTCGAGTGCCCGGCTTGGCGCTCCACCGTGCAGCGGGCCCGACAGGGCGCCGACGGCCCCGCAGATCGACGCGGCGAGATCGGCCTGCGTCGAGGTAATGACCCTCGCGGTGAACGTCGACGCGTTGAACCCGTGATCGGTGGCGATGATGAGGTACTGGTCGATGGCCCGCGCGTGCTCTGGTGTGGGTTCTTTCCCGGTCATCATCCAGAGGTAGTTGGCTGCGAACGAGAGGTCATCGCGCGGCTCGACCACCTCGAGTCCATTGCGGAGCCTGTGGGCCGCGGTGAGGATCGTCGGCACTGCGGCCGACAGACGAAGGGCTTCCTCGCGCACCGTCGCCGGGTCGTCGTCCGAGACAGGGCGCCAACCGAGTTCGGAGCCGAAGATCGAGACTGCAGTGCGCAGCACGTCGAGCGGGGCGCCCCCCGCGATCGAGGGGAGCACGCGGGCGAGCCCCTCTGGGAGGCTCCGCAGTTGGCGCACGTCGGCGGCGAAGGTGCGGGCCGCTTCAGCACCAGGCAGCTCGCCCTCCAAGAGGAGGTACCAGACGTCCTCGAAGGTTCGCGCCGCTGCGAGATCGACGGCCGAGTACTGGCGGTAGTGGTAGAAGCCCTCCCGCCCCCGGACGTCGCCGATGGTCGTCGTCGCCACGACGACGCCCTCGAGGCCCTTCGGAGCGTCAATGGCATGCTCGCCGGCGGGACGCAGGCGTGCCGCCGCCAATAGGTCTCGGATGGACACCACGCCGACGAGCTCCTGGCCCTCCACGACGGGCAGGTGCCGGTAGCGATGGTGGGTGAGGCTCGTCCACGCGGTGGCGGCGTCCTCGTCGGGGCCGAGGACCTCGGGGTTGGCGGTCATCCAGAACGAAACGACCTCGCCACTGGGGTCGGCGCCGGCCGCGGCCGCTCGGAGCAGGTCCCGCTCGGTCAGGATCCCCACCACCTTCTCGTCGTCGGTCACGACCACCGAACCGATCTCGGCTTCGCGCATCCGGCCGGCGGCACTGGCCACCGTGTTGCCCGGACCACAGGTCACTGCGGGCCACGACATCAGATCACGGACCAGCATGCGGCCTCCCTCCGGACGGACACTCCCGGCCCACCCGCCTATTTTCGCAGGCACCCGCGAAAATGTAAACGTTGATCAAGTCAATGTATTACTCTCGGCCGGATGGCCGGGATGGTCACGACTGAGGAGGCGGCCCGCCATCTCGGGGTGAAGCTCGCCACGATCTACGCCTATGTCAGCCGGGGTCTCCTGGTTTCGCACAGGTCGCTCGACGGTCGCCGAAGCCTCTTCGACATGGACGACATCGAGGCGCTGGCCCGGAGGCATCGCGGACAACGTCCGGAGGCTCGCTTGGCGACCGTCACGACCGCGGTGACCGAGCTTCGACCCGACGGGCCTCACTACCGGGGAATGCCGGCCTCGGCGCTGGCCAGGACCGAATCCTTCGAAGCCGTCGCCGAGCTTCTCTGGCAGCAGGAACCAGGGGAGTGGACGCCAGCGCCGTGCGGACCCTGCCCGGTCGCTCCACTCGACGACCGACTCCGGTGGGCGGTGGTCATGAGCGGGGCGTCGGACCCGTTGCGCTCGGACCTGCGTCCCGTGGCGGTCGCCCGGGCCGGCCGCTCGATCGTCGCCACGATGGTCGATTCGCTCGACGCCCGCGCCGCTCCGGACATCGGCCAGCGTCGGTCGATCGCCGAGCGCCTGACGGCGCGCCTCTCACCGGTGCCGAGCCGCCCGCTGGCCGAGGCGGTGCAGGCCTCGCTCGTTCTGTTGGCCGACCATGAGCTGGCGAGCTCGACCGTCGCAGTGCGGATCGCGGCATCGACGCGAGCAGATCCCTACGACGCGGTGCTGGCCGGCCTCGGCACCCTCAACGGACCGCTGCACGGCGGCGCGAGCCGCCAGGTGCACCTCCTTTTGGCCGAGGCGGAACGCCGAGGGAGCCCGGCGGCGCTCGACCAGGCGCTTCGCTGGCACGGCAACGCTCCGGGCTTCGGGCACGGGGTCTACGCCGGCGGCGACCCCCGGTTCGACGCACTCATGGCGTTCGTCGAGGGGCTGGCGCCGAGGACGCGCCGTCGCGTGGCCGAGTCGGTCGTGGCGCTGGCCGCCGCGAGAGGCCTTCCAGGCCCCAACATCGATTTGGCCTTGGGGGCCCTGACCTTTGTCTCGGCGATGGCCGAGGAGGCCGGAGGCGCGCTGTTCAAGGTCGCGCGGGTCGCCGGGTGGCTTGCCCACTACATGGAGGAACTCGGCGAGCCCCCGCTCCGTTATCGGGCGCGGGCCGTCTACGTCACGCCGAGGGTGCCGTCTGCGGCCCGGTAAGCGGTCCGCGAGGGTGGGGCGGGTCCGGCGCTACGTTGGCGGGCGTGCAGACCGAGTACGAACCGGTGCTCGAGCAGGCCGATGCGGTGCTCGACGAGGTCGACGCAGCGCTCGTCCGCCTGGCCGACGGCGTCTACGGAGTCTGTGCCAGCTGCGGGGAGCGCATCGCCGACGAGCGGCTCGCCGCAGCGCCGACGGCACGCACCTGCGGCCTGCACGCAGGCTGAGCCGGGGCTCCTACTTCTTGGTCTCCCAGAAGACCTCGGCGATCTTGTCGATCTCGTCGAGCAGGCGCTGGCCGACCGCCTCGTCGTTGGTCTTCTTGGCCTCGCCGGCCGACTTGGTGGCCTTCCAGAACATCTCGTGGAGTTCGGGGTGCTTCTCCAGGTGCTCGGGCTTGAAGTAGTCGGTCCACAGCACCCAGAGATGGTGCTTGACGAGGTCGGCCCGCTCCTCCTTGATGGAGATCGCCCGCTGGCGGAAGTCCGGGTCGTCCGAGGCGTTGTGCTTCTCTTGGATGGCCTTCACGGACTGGGCCTCGATCCGGGCCTGGGCCGGGTCGTAGACACCGCAGGGCAGGTCGCAATGCGCGAACACGGTCGCGGGCGGGGCGATCCGGTCCATCGTGCGGAGCAGCCGGTCGATCATGGACATCTTTGGGACTCCCTTCGGGGGTTGATGATCGGGGTCCCACGGTGAAAGGTGAGTCTCCCGTGGTCCTCGGTCCCACCTTACCCAGCGCCGCGAAGTGAAAAAAGCAGACCCACCAGGCACGACGTCCCGGCGGGGCCTTGCCCGGTGCCTGGTCGGGGTCGCCGCAGCTTCGCTCGCCGCCTGCATCGCGCTGACCCGCGTGGTCGTCGCAGGCGACAGCATGCGACCGACGCTCGAGGCGGGCGACCGCCTGTTGGTGCTGCGCGTCGGCCATCGCCATCTGCTCCCCCCCGGTGCGGTGGCGACGATCGGCGATCCGCGGGCCGGGGAAGCTCGCACGCTCGTCAAGCGGATCGTCGCGCTGCACGACGGGATGCTCGAGGTGCGCGGCGACAACCCGGTCGCCAGCACCGACAGCCGGGACTTCGGTCCCGTCGCACGCTCGCAGGTCACGGGCAGGGTCCTCTACCGCTACGGCCCCCGCTCGCGGGCCGGCTTCGTGCGGTCCTCGCCACCGGGCCCCGGTACCCTCGACCCGTGACCGGGGACCCCTCCCGCCGCTGGCTCGACCTGGGCGAGTTCATCCGCCAGCAGCGCGGCTCGGCCCGTCTGTCGTTGCGCCGACTGTCCGAGCTGGCCGGCATCTCGAACCCCTACCTGAGCCAGATCGAGCGGGGGCTGCGCAAGCCGTCGGCCGAGATCCTTCAGCAGATCGCGCGGGCGCTCCGGATCTCAGCCGAGACCCTGTACGTGCAGGCGGGCATGCTCGAGCCGCGCCTCGACGCCGAGGACCTCACAAGCCGGATCCTCTCGGACCCCCACATCTCGGAGGACCAGAAGCAGGCCCTCGTCCAGATCTACCTGTCGTTCCGCCGGGAGCACGACGCCCAGGAGACCGCCCCGAGGGGCGAGCAGGGCTGAGTCGCGCCCCGGACCAGGGGCGGGGGGGCACCGGTAGGCTCAAAGCCCCATGCGTCGGCTCGCGATCTTGTCGCTGCACACCTCGCCGCTGGCCCAGCCGGGCACCGGCGACAGCGGTGGGATGAACGTCTACGTGCGCGAGCTGGCGGCCGCCATCGCCCGCTCGGGAGCCGACTGCGACGTGTTCACCCGGGCCTCCTCGCCCGAGCAACCGGCGGTCATCGAGGTCGAGCCGGGCCTGCGCGTCCACCACGTGCGCGCCGGGATCCCGGCGCCGATGCCCAAGGAGGCGCTGGTCGACGTGGTGAGCGAGTTCACCGACCGCGTCCTCGGGGTGATGACCTCGCCGAGCGGGCTGCGCCTGAGCGATGACGAAGGCGGGCCCTTCGAGGCGGTGCACGCGAACTATTGGCTCTCGGGCCTGGCCGGGCACACGATCAAGCACGAGCTCGACCTGCCCCTCATGAGCACCTTCCACACCCTCGACCGGGTGAAGGCGGAGGCGGGCCCAGAAGAGGTGGAGTCCGACATGCTGCATCGGCGCGCCGAGGCCGAGGCCGCGATCATCGCGTGCTCCGACGCGGTGCTCGCCTCGTGCAGCGTCGAGGCGGACCAGATCGTCTCCCTCTACGGCGCCGACCCCGGCCGCGTCCGCATCGTGCCGCTCGGGGTCGACCATGCCTACTTCGCCCCTGGAGACCGGGCCCAGGCCCGCCACTCGCTCGGGCTCCCGGCGTCGGGTCCGCTCCTCCTCTTCGTCGGGCGCATCCAGCCCCTGAAGGGCGCCGACGTCGCGCTGCGGGTGCTCTCGGAGCTCGACCGGGTCTCGGGCGACCTCCCCGCCACCCTCGTCGTGGTGGGCGGCCCGAGCGGGCCGCGCGGCGAGGACTCCTACGAAGCCCTCGTCCGCCTCGTCGACGGGCTCGGACTCGCCGGCCGGGTCCGTCTCGTGCCGCCCCAGCCCCACGAGGTGATCTCGACCTACTACCGGGCGGCCGACGTGTGCCTCGTGCCGAGCCGATCGGAGTCCTTCGGCCTTGTGGCGCTCGAGGCGGCGGCGTGCGGCACGCCGGTCGTCGCATCGGCCGTCGGTGGCCTCACCACGCTCGTCGACCACGGCGCGACCGGCTTCCTCGTCGAGGGCCGCGACCCCGCCGCCTTCGCAGCGGCCGCCGCCCGGATCCTCGAGGACCCGGTGCTCGCGGCGGGCATGGCCGAGCGCTCGGCGGCCCGGGCGCTCGGCTACAGCTGGCGCGAGGCGGCGGACCGGCTCGCCTCGCTGCACGACGAGCTGGCCGCCGGCCACCTCGTCCAGTGTTGACCCCGCCGGCCCCGGGGCGCTGAGTCCGCGGTGCCCGTCGCCGACCTGCCCGAGGAGGACGAACGCACCGCGGCGGTGGCCGCCATCGACGAGTGGTCGGCGAGGGAGCTCTCCCGTGGCGAGGCGCTCGTCGCAGCCGAGCGGCAGGACGTGACGGACCGCACCGCGACGCACCGCTGGTACATGCGCTTCAAGGGCGAAGAGAAGGACTTCATCACGGTCTGGCTCACGCTCAACCAGCGGACCCTCCACCACGAGGCGCAGTTCATGCCCGCCCCCGAGGAGAACAAGGAGGCGGTCTTCTCGTACCTGCTCCGCCGCAACGCCGACCTCTACGGGATGTCGTTCTGCCTCGGACCGGAGGACGCCGTCTATCTGGTCGGCCGGGTGGCGGCGGCCGAGGTCGACGACGACGAGCTCGATCGCATCACGGGGTCCTCGATCCACTACGTCGACGAGCACTTCCCGACCGCCATGACCCTCGGCTACCCGAAGCTCTACCGTCGCCGGCCCAGGCGGGGAGGCGGGGCCTCGAGCAGTTAGCCTGCTGCGGTGCCGGTCAAGCTCCACGTCATCGGGGGAGGGCGCAGCGGCGGCGCACTCGTGTCGGGCCTCCTCGCGAGGGGCTGGGCCGGCCCGGGCGACATCGCCGTCGTGGAGCCCTCAGCGCGTCGTCGCGACGATCTCGCCGTCCTGCACCCAGGCCTCGGGCTCCTGGAGCTGGCGGAGCCCGACTCGGTCGCCCCCGACGGGGGCGCCGTCCTCGCGGTCAAGCCCGACGTCGCCGAGTCGGTCTGCGCGACCAGCGGGCACGCCCGCCCGCCGAGGCTCCTCTCGGTCGTCGCCGGCCTGTCCACCGACCGGCTGGAGGCGGCGCTGCCCGACGAGACCGTGGTGATCCGGGCGATGCCCACCACCCCGATCCTGGTCGGGGCGGGCGTGTCGGTCATCTCGGGGGGGAGCCGGGCCACCGCCGCCGATCTCGACTGGGCCGAGGGCGTGCTCAGCGCGGTGGGCACGGTCCTGCGGCTCCCCGAGCGCCTGTTGCACGCGGTCACCGGTCTGTCGGGGTCGGGCCCCGCCTACGTGCTCCTCGTGGCCGAGGCACTGATCGAGGCCGGCGTCACGGCCGGCCTCAGCCGGGACGACAGCCGCACGCTCGTCACCCAGACGCTTCTCGGCTCGGCCCGTCTCATGGCTGAGACCGGCGAGTCGCCCGAGCGGCTCCGCGCCGACATCACCTCCCCGGGCGGCACGACCGCCGCAGGGTTGCGGACCCTCGAGGCGCGCGCCGTCCGCTCGGCGTTCATCGAGGCGGTCGCCTCGGCGACGGAGCGGTCGCGCCAGCTCGGTCACTGAGGCGCCGAGCGGCGCGTCGGCGTAATGTCGCGACCTCTCGGAAGGGGGACGCCATGGACGAGTCGAACCAGGGGTTGGCGACGCCTTTGCTGACCGTGAGCGAGGTGGCCCAGTCACTTCGGGTCTCCAACATGACGGTCTACCGGCTGGTGTCTGCGGGAGAGCTCCCCGCGGTGCGCGTCGGCCGGTCGGTGCGCCTGCGCGCCGAGGACGTCGAGTCCTATCTGAGCGGCAGGCTGATCAAGGCGGGCTGAGCGCGGTGCCGGGTGAGGTCCCCGACACCGTCTTCTTCCTCTCCGACTACGGCAACCGCGACGAGTTCGCAGGCGTCGTGCGGGCGGTGCTCCGGCGGCTCGCTCCATCGGTCGCAGTCATCGACCTCACTCACGAGGTCCCCCCCTTCGACGTCGGCGCGGGCGCCCGCACGCTGCAACGCGCAGTGCCACATCTCGGCGACGGAGTCGTGCTCGGGGTGGTCGACCCGGGGGTCGGCTCGACCCGCCGGGGCGTCGCGATCGGGGTCGCCGACGCGCAGTGCCGGCGGTTCTACGTCGGGCCGGACAACGGCCTGCTTCTCCCGGCCGCCGAGGCCGAGGGTGCGACGCTCGAGGCGGTCCAGCTGCCCGGGCCGCCGGCCGACCCCGGCGCTGCGACCTTCGACGGCCGCGACGTCTTCGCGCCGGCCGCCGCCGCCCTCGCCACCGGTGCGGCCCTGTCGGCGGTCGGCCAGCCGATCAATCCGACCTCCCTCGTGCGGCTCCTCCTCCCGACGTCGCGCCACTCGGTCCTCTCCGACGGGCGGCGGGTCCGGTGGTGCCAGGTGGACTGGGTCGACCACTTCGGCAACCTCCAGCTGAGCGCCACGCCGAGCGGTGACGATCCCGACGCGTTCGCGCTCAGCTGGCCCGAGGACGCCGGTGCCGCGCCGGTGGGTGTCGCCGGCCGCATGGTGCGGCGAGTCCGGGCCTTCGCCGAGTTGCGCCACGACGAGCTCGGCGTGATCGTCGACGCCAACGGGCGCCTCGCGCTCGTCGTGCGCGAGGGATCGGCCTCCGGCCTCCTCGGCATCGGCACCGGTGCGGTGGTCGGCCTCGCCGAGCCGCCGACGTGATCCCGGGCGAGGCCGCCCGGGATCGGGCAGGCTGGGGGGCATGACCGGCCGACCGGGTTCAGGTGGGGATCGCAGGCCCGAGCTGCGCGTCTCGGAGGAAGAGCGCGACGAGGTCGCGGCGCGCCTGGCCAAGTTCTGCAGCGAGGGCCGGCTCACCCTGGAGGAGTTCTCCGAGCGCGTCGAGGTGGTGCTGGCGGCGCGGACGCGCGGCGAGCTCGACGAGGTGCTGGCCGACCTGCCCTCGGGCGAGGTGGCACCCTACGAGAGCCGCCTCCCCACCTCGGGCTGGCTCGTGTCGTGCATGTCCTCGACGACCCGCCGGGGTCGCTGGCGACCGCGCCAGAAGCTGCGTGCCCTGTCGATCATGGGCAGCATCGACCTCGACCTGCGCAACGCCGAGATCGACACCCCCGAGCTCACCATCAATGCGTGGTCGATCATGGGCAGCATCCGGGTGACTGTGCCCGAGGGCGTGGCGGTCCACCTGAGCGGTGTGAACATCATGGGCGACAAGTCCCAGAAGGTCTCCGACGCGGCGCTGTTGCCCGGCGCGCCGCTCATCAAGGTGCGCGCGGTGCCGATCATGGGTTCCGTCCTGGTGCGCTCGCGCCGCTCGAGGCCAAAGCTCGGTGAGGACATCCGCTCGGCGGTCGAGGCACGGGTGCGCGAGCACGTGGAGCGCCTCCCCTGGGCGCGCTCGACGGGCAACCCGCAGCGCGGCCGCCAGCCGGGCGCCGGGCCCATAGACGCGCGCGAGGCGCTCGCGCTCGCCGGTCAGATCCTCGACCAGTTGTTCCCGCGCCCCGAGGGGCGCGGGGCCGGGTCGGGCGCGGGGGGTCCGGTGGCGCCCCCGCACGGCACGGTGACCATCCAGTTCTGCGACGTCTCGGGCTTCACCGAGATGACCGAGCGCCTGGGCGACGTCGAGTGCCAGCGGATGCTCGGCACCTACTTCGAGATCGTGCGCGAGCAGGTGCGGGCCCACGGCGGCTACGAGGTGAAGTGCCACGCCGACGAGGCGATGGTGGCCTTCGGGGGGGCCGGGCAGGCGGTGCGTTGCTCGATCGATATCCAGCGGGCGCTCGGCCGCTACAACGCCGAGCACTCGGACCGTCCGATCCGGGCCCACATCGGGCTCCACACGGGCGAGGCGATCCAAGACGGCGGTGACTTCCTCGGCCGCACCGTGATCCTCGCCAGCCGGATCACCGACGCAGCGGCCGCCGACGAGATCCTCGTCTCCTCGGTGCTGCGCGAGCTGACGGCCGCCCACGAGGACCTGCGCTTCGGCGAGGGCCGGACGGTGAGCCTCCAGGGCCTGGCCGACTCCCAGTTGCTCTTCCCGGTCCTCTGGAGCTGATCGCCGGACCGACGGTCCCGGCGCGCAGGTACGATCGTGTTGTGCCAGCTGAGCGGCCCGCGGGCCCGGGCCGGCGGATTCCTGAGGCCTCCGTGGTGCGCCTGCCCGTCTACCGGAGGATCCTCTCGGACCTCCTGGCCGAGGACCGCCGGACCGTCCACTCCGAGCAGCTGGCCGAGCTCGCGCAGGTGAACGCCGCCAAGGTGCGCAAGGACCTCTCGCTCCTCGGTTCCTTCGGCACCCGGGGCACCGGCTACGACGTGGGGTTCCTCCTGACTCAGATCGACCGGGCGCTCGGTGCCGAGGACGACTGGCCGGTCGTGATCGTCGGCATCGGGAACCTCGGCACCGCCCTCGTCAACTCGGAGGGCTTCAGCACCCGGGGGTTCCGGATCCTGGCCCTCTTCGACGCCGACCCGGCCGTGGTCGGCCGCGAGGTGGGCGGCCTGACGGTCCGGTCGATGGACACCCTCGGGGAGACCCCGGGCCTGGGCGACTCCGCGATCGGGGTGGTGGCCACGCCGGCCGGGGCGGCCCAGCAGGTGACCGACGCCCTGGTGGCGGTGGGCGTGCGGGCCATCTTGAACTTCGCCCCCCGGGTCCTCACGGTCCCTCCCCAGGTGCTCCTGCGCCACGTGGACCTCGGGACCGAGCTCCAGGTGCTCAGCTTCTTCCAGCTGCGCCGGCGGGCCGGCGAGCGCAGCCCGGCGGCCGGGTGAGGGCTCGAGTGACTGGCGTGGTGGGGGCGCGACCGGCACACTGGACCGCGGCCGGGAGACCATCTTCGGCCGGGTGGACCGCAGGCCCGGGACCCGCCCAACGGCTCGACCACAGGAGGCCGGCCACGCCGTGTCCGTCGTCGTCGTAGGCCTCGAGCACAAGCTCGTTCCCCTCGACCTGCTCGAGAGGGTCGCCATGAGCGGCGAGGAGACCCCGGCGGTGCTCGCCGGGCTGGCGGCGCGAGAGAACCTCTCGGAGGTCGTGGTCCTCTCGACGTGCCTGCGCACCGAGGTCTATGCGGTGGTGGACCGGTTCCACGACGCCGTCTACCAGCTGCAGGAGTTCTTCGCCAAGCGCGCCGAGGTGGCCCTCGAGGACCTCGAGTCGCTCTGCACCGTGCGTTTCGACGACGACGTGGCGGTGCATCTCTTCTCGGTCGCGGCCGGCCTCGAGTCGGCGGTGCTCGGCGAGTCCGAGGTGCTGGGCCAGGTCCGCCGGGCCTGGGAGCGCTCCGAGGCGGCGCACGCGTCGGGGCCGGTCCTGGCCGGCCTCTTCCGAGAGGCGGTCCGGGTGGGCCGCCGGGCCCGCGCCGAGACCGCCATCGGACGGGGGTCCACCTCCTTCGCCCACGCGGCGGTCGCGTTGGCCGCCGAGCGGGTGGAGGGCGGACTCGCCGGCCGGGAGGTCGCGGTGGTCGGTGCCGGTGAGATCGGCGCCGGCGTGACCACGGCCCTCGATGAGATGGGCGACGGGCCGACCCGGATCACGGTCGCCAACCGCAGCGCCGAGCGCGCCCGCGCCCTCGCTGCGGCCGGGGCCAAGGTCTCGGCGGTCGGCCTCGCCTCGCTCGGCGCGCTCGTCGAGGCGAGCGACGTCGTGTTCTGCGCGCTCCACCTCGACGCGCCGGTGCTCGGGGTCGACACGATCGCGCCGTCGGGCTCGCGAGCGCGACGACCCCTCGTCGTCGTCGACCTCGGCGTGCCCCGCAACGTCGAGCCGGCCGTGGCGGCCGTCCCCGGCATCACCCTCCTCGGGATGGACGAGCTGCGCGAGGCCGTGGCCCGGGTCACCGACGAGCGACGGGCCGAGGTCGACGCGGTGCTGGCCATCGCCGCCGAGGAGCTGGACCGTTACCGGGCGAACGTCCGCGGACGCGGTGCGGCGCCCATCATCGCGGCCCTCCGGGACCGCCTGGAGGAGCTCCGCTCGGCCGAGCTCGGGCGCCAGCGGGCGCTCCTCGGCGAGCTGAGCGACGAGGAGTGGGCCAAGGTCGACGCGGCGAGCCAGGCGGCGCTGGCCAAGGTGCTCCACCGCCCGACGATGCTCTTGAAGGAGACGGCCGGGACCCCCCGCGGCGAGCGGCTCGTCGAGGCGCTCCGCGCCCTCTTCGACCTCTAGGCCATGGCGAGCGCGCCGAGCTCGTGGCGGTCGGGCCGCCCCTTGCGGCTCGCGACCCGCGGCTCGCCGCTCGCCCGGCGGCAGACCGACATGGTCGCCCACCTGCTCGCCCAGGCCCGCCCGGGGCTCGTCGTCGAGCCGGTCGTGGTACGCACCGAGGGCGACCGACGCTCTGAGGAGGCGATCGAGCGCATCGGCGGGCAGGGGGTCTTCGTGAAGGAGATCCAAGAGGCGGTGCTCGCCGGGCGCGCCGACGTTGCCGTGCACTCGGCCACGGACCTGCCGCCGCGCCCCGTGCCCGGGCTCGCGCTCGGCGCCGTCCCCGACCGGGCCGACGTGCGCGACGCGCTGGTCGGCTCGACCCTCTCGGGCCTCCGGGCCGGCGCCCGGGTGGCGACCGGCGCCGCCCGCCGGCGCGCCCAGCTCGCCAACCTGCGGCCCGACCTGTGCTTCGTGGAGGCCCGGGGGAACATCGAGACCCGGGTGGCCAAGGCGGGCGTCGGCGGGGTCGAGGCGGTCGTGGTGGCGCTCGCCGCGCTCGAGCGGCTCAGCATCGCCTCCCAGGCGGCCGAGGTGCTCTCCCCGCTCGTGATGCTGCCCCAGGTCGGCCAGGGCGCGATCGCGCTCGAGTGCCGGGAGGACGACGCGGCGCTTGCCGAGCTGTTGGGCGGGATCGACGACCGGGCGGCCCACCACGCCCTTCGGGCCGAGCGGTCGATGCTGGCTGCGCTCGGGGCGTCGTGCTCGCTCCCCGTCGGGGGGTGGGCGGTGCCGGCGGACGGGGGGCTGCGCCTGAGAGCCATGGCGGCCAGCCCCGACGGGCGGGTCGTCCTGCACGCCGAGCGGACCGGCACCGAGCCTGAGGCGCTCGGTGCCGAGGTCGCCGTCGCCCTTGTCGAGGAGTGCGGTGGGGCCGGACTGCTCGGCCTCGAGCTGGCGATGCGCGGGCTGCGGTGACCGTCTACCTCGTGGGCGCCGGCCCCGGGGACCCCGGCCTCCTCACGCGGCGCGGCGCCGAGGTACTCGCCCTCGCCGACGTGGTCGTCTACGACCGCCTGGTCGACCGGTCCCTGCTCGGGCTGGCCCCGGCCGGTGCGCGTCTCGTCGACGCGGGCCAGCGCCCCGCCGGCTCGTCGGAGGCCGGCGAGGTCGGCGCCGGGGGCGGCGCGGCGCGCCAGGACGACATCAACGCGCTGCTCGTCGAGGAGGGGCGCAGCGGCAGGACGGTCGTCCGGCTGAAGGGCGGCGACCCGTTCCTCTTCGGGCGCGGCGGAGAGGAGGTCGCCGCGCTCTCCGCGGCGGGCATCGCGTGGGAGGTGGTGCCGGGGGTGAGCTCGTCGCTCGCCGTGCCGGCGGCCGCCGGCATCCCGGTCACCCACCGGGGGCTGTCGACGTCGGTCACGGTCGTCACCGGCCAGGTGGGTGACGAGACCCAGCCGGGCGGGGTCGACTGGGAGTCCCTCGCCCGTGCTAGGGGCACGCTCGTGATCCTCATGGGGATGGCCACGCGCCGGGAGATCGCCCGCCGGCTGCTCGAGGGCGGCCGGCCGCCCGGCGAGCCGGTGGCGGTGATCGAGTGGGGCACCACCCCGCGCCAGAAGGTGGTCCGGACCCGGCTGGCCGACCTCGGCTCGGTCCATCTCGGGTCCCCGGCGGTGATCGTGGTGGGGCCGGTGGCGGCGCTCGGCACCGAGCGACACGACCCGCGTCCCTTGCGCAACCGCACCGTGGTGGTCACCCGGGCCCCGGCCCAGGCCGGCACGCTCACGAGCGCGCTGCACGCGGCCGGCGCGCACGTGATCGAGCTGCCAGTGATCGAGATCGAGGACCTCCCGGCCGAGCGCGACGCGCTCCGGCGCGCCGCCGAGTCGGCCGGCGACTACGGGTGGCTCGTCTTCACCTCGGCCAACGCGGTGGACCGGTTCATGCCGCTCGTCTCGGACCTCCGGCGACTCGCGCCGGCCCGGGTGGCGGCCGTCGGGCGGGCGACGGCCAACGCGCTCGAGGGGCACCGGATCGTCCCCGACCTGGTGCCGACGCGCCCGAGCGCCGAGGGGCTCGTCGCCGAGCTGCCGGTGACCGAGTCGGGCGGACGGGTCCTCTTCGTGCGCGCCGCGACCGCCGCCGACACCGTGCGCGAGGGGCTCGCCGCCAAGGGCTGGAGCGTGGAGGAGGTGGTCGCCTACCGGACACTCGACGCGCCGCCGCCCCCGGCCGAGGTGGCGGCGCTCCTCGCGCGGGCCGACGTCGTCACCTTCGCCTCGCCGTCGGCCGTCGAGGCCTACCTGCGCATCGGCGACGCCGCGGGCCGGCCGCTGCCCGTGCCCCCGGTCGTCGCCTGCATCGGTTCGACGACCGCGGTGGCGGCGCGCGCGGCCGGGCTCCGGGTGGCGGTCGAGCCGGCCCGGGCCTCCGTCGAGCACCTCGTGCTCGCGATCGGCGCCCACCTCGGCGCCCTGCCCCTCGGGCCATAGGCTGGTCGACATGGCCTTCCCGGAGCGCCGCATGCGCCGCCTCCGCTCGACGGCGGCGCTCCGCCGGCTCGTGGCCGAGACCCGCCTTTCGGTGGACGACCTGGTGGCGCCGCTCTTCGTGCGGGAGGGGACCCACGAGCCGGTGCCCATCGGCTCGATGCCGGGCCACGTCCAGCACACGGTGCCCTCGCTCCTGGCCGAGGCGAAGCGCCTCTGCGCACTGGGCGTCCCCGCGCTCGTGCTCTTCGGCGTGCCCCGGACCAAGGACGCGCTCGGGAGCGCCGCGAGCGAGCCCGAGGGGATCGTGCAGGTGGCGCTGCGCGAGCTGCGCTCCTCGCTCGGCGATGAGGTCGTCCTCGTGGCCGACCTGTGCATGGACGAGTACACCGACCACGGCCACTGCGGGATTGTGCGCCCCGACGGGACCGTCGACAACGACGCCACCCTCGAGCGCTACGGCGAGATCGCCCTCGCCCAGGCCGGGGCGGGCGCGCACGTCGTCGCGCCGAGCGGGATGATGGACGGCCAGGTGGCCGCCATCCGCGCCGCCCTCGACGGCGCGGGGCACGGCGGGATCCCGATCCTCGCCTACGCGGCGAAGTTCGCCTCGGCGCTCTACGGGCCCTTCCGCGAGGCGGTCGACGTGACGCTCGCCGGGGGCGGCGACCGGCGCGCCTACCAGGAGGACCCGGCCAACGGCCGCGAGGCGCAGGCCGAGATCGACCTCGACGTGGCCGAGGGCGCCGACATGGTCATGGTGAAGCCGGCCCTGACGAACCTCGACGTCATCGCCCGGGCTCGGGCCCGCCTCGACGTGCCGATCGCGGCCTACCAGGTGAGCGGCGAGTACGCCATGGTGAAGGCGGCGTCGGCCAACGGGTGGGTGGACGGCCCCGCCCTGGCCCTCGAGCAGCTGGTGTCCATCAAGCGGGCGGGTGCGGACTTCATCCTCACCTACTTCGCCGGCGAGCTCGCCGAAGCCCTCGGTGGCTGAGGCCGGGGGGCGGGGCACCAACGAGGAGTGGTTCGCCCGGGCCCGGCGGGTCCTCCCGGGCGGCGTCGACTCGCCGGTCCGCTCCTTCGCCTCGGTCGGCGGCACCCCCTTCACCGTCGCGAGGGGCGAGGGGCCCTACGTCTTTGACGTCGAGGGCACCCGGTACCTCGACCTCGTCCAGTCCTACGGGGCGGTGCTGCTCGGCCACGCCCACCCCGTGGTGCTCGAGGCGATCACCCGGGCGGCCGCCTCGGGGAGCACCTTTGGCATGCCGACCCCCGGCGAGGTGCTCCTCGCCGAGGACATCTGCGCGCGGGTGCCGGGGTGCGAGCGCGTCCGGTTGGTCTCCTCGGGCACCGAGGCGGCGATGAGCGTCCTGCGCCTCGCCCGGGGCCTCACCGGTCGCGACCGGATCGTGAAGTTCGACGGCTGCTACCACGGCCACGCCGACGCCCTGTTGGCCGGGGGCGGCAGCGGCGTCGCCATGCTGGGCCTGCCGGGCTCGGCCGGGGTGAGCGCGGCGGCGGTCGCCGACACGCTCGTCGTCCCCTACAACGAGGTCCCCGAGCTCGACGACACGGTGGCCTGCGTGATCGTGGAGCCGCTCGCCGCCAACATGAGCCTGGTGGCCCCCGAGCCCGGCTTCCTCGAGGGGCTGCGGGCCGCCTGCGACGCGGCGGGTGCGCTGCTCGTCTTCGACGAGGTCATCAGCGGCTTCCGGCTGGGGCCGGGCGGCGCGACCGAGCGCTACGGGGTCCGCCCCGACCTGTGGTGCTTCGGCAAGGTCATCGGCGGGGGGCTGCCGGTCGGCGCCTTCGGCGGCCGGGCGGAGCTCACCGACGCGCTCGCCCCCGGGGGCCCCGTCTACCAGGCGGGCACGCTGTCGGGGAACCCGCTCGCCACCGCGGCCGGCCACGCGGTGCTCTCGCACGTGGACGCCGGGGACTACCGGCGGCTCGCCGACCGAGCCGTGCGGTTCGCGACGGCGCTCGGCGAGGCGATCGGGGCCTCGGGACTCTCGGTGTGGACTGGCTCGGTCGGCCCACTCGTCGGCCTGCTGGTCGGCGACCCCGGCGCGGCACCGGGCGCGCCCCGCGACCTCGAGGGCGTGCGGGCGTGGGCGTCGTCGGAGGCCCACCGCCGGCTGTTCCACGAGCTGTTGGCCCGCGGGGTGGCGCTGGCCCCGGGCCCCTACGAGGTGCTTTTCCCCGGGTTGGCCCACGAGGAGCGGCACCTCGACGCCGTGGTCCAGGCGGCGGGCGAGGCCGCCGCCTCGGTGGTCGCCGCCTGGACCTGAGCCACGCTCAGGCCGACCGATCTCCCCACCCGAGCCGCTCGAGCGCGTCGGCCGCCTTGAGCATCCCGCTGAACGCGACCTCGGCCGGCCCGGGGGTCGCCGGGTGCATGAGGTTGGCCATGATCCGCATCAGCTGGGCCATGAAGGCCCGTGAACGCATCCCGCTCGCCACGCACAGGCGCATCCGCGCAGGGTCGCTGATCAGCCTGACGAACGCCCGGCCGACCCGGTAGTACTCGCCGTAGGCGCGCTCGAGGTGCCGCTCGTAGGCGGCGAGCGACTCGGACCCCCCGCCCGAGAGCGCCTCGGCCAGGTAGGCCGCCGCCAGCCGCCCGGTCTCATAGCCATAGGAGATCCCCTCGCCGTTGAAGGGGTTGATGAGCCCCCCGGCGTCGCCGACCACGATCGTGTTGGCGCCGGTCCGCGGCCCGACCGCCATGCCCATGGGCAGCCGCCCGCCGGTGGCCGGCCCGCAGGCGCTCTCGGGGGTGATCCCCCAGGACCGGGGGGCCTGGGCGACGAACGCGTCCATGAGCCGGGCGGTGTTCAGGCCCTTCCAGCGGTGGTCGGTCGACAGGAGCCCGACGCCCACGTTGATCCGGCCATCGCCGAGCGGGAACACCCAGCCGTACCCGGGCACCACCGCGCCGTTGGCGTCGCGCAGGTCGAGGTGCGACTCGATCAGCGGGTCGTCGTGGCGCTCGGAGCGGTAGTAGCCCCGCAGCGCCATCCCCTGGGGGTAGTTGCGGTCCCGGGAGGTCCCGAGCGCCCGGCCGAAGCGGGAGTTCGCACCGTCGGCCACCACCACGTAGCGGCCCCGGCGCGCGCTCGGGGCGCCGTCCATCTTCGTCGTGACCACCGCGCCGGCGCATCCGGCCAGGGCGTCGGGACCCTCCGGCGCCGAGGGATCGAGTGGCTCGTGGGCCTCGGTGCCCTGGTAGATGGTGGCCCCCGCCTTGGCCGCCCGCTCGCAGACGAGTGCGTCGAGGTCGTGGCGGGTGATCGTGTAGCCGTAGGTGGGGAAGCCCGGGACCGTGGGCCACTCGAGCTCGAGGGTGCGGCCGAAGGCGATCGACCGCAGCCCGTGGTAGCGGTGCGCCCCGGCCAGGGCGCCCTCGAGGCCCATGTCGGCGAGCTGGCGCACGGCGCGCGGCGTCAGGCCGTCCCCGCAGGTCTTCTCGCGGGGGAACTCCTTCTTCTCGACGACGGCGACGTCCCAGCCCGCCTCGGCCAGCCAGTAGGCACATGAGGAGCCGGCGGGTCCGCCGCCGACGACCAGCACGTCGTGGACGTGGTCGTCCCGGTCGGCCATCACTGAAATGGTATGCGGCCCGCAGGCCCCCTCGTGTTGGCTCGATGTGCCCTGGTGAATGGGGTCGTGGTAGACCGGGCGAAGCGTGGAACAGTACCTCCCGATCTTCGCTCTCCTCGTGCTCGGGCTCATCTTCGGCGCGCTCTCGTTGGCCGCGTCGTCCCTGCTCGGGCCGCGCCAGCGGCCGAGCGCGGCGAAGCTCGCGCCCTACGAGTGCGGGATCGTCCCCGACCGCGAGCCCCCCACCCGGTTCCCGGTCCGCTTCTACCTGATCGCGATGATCTTCATCATCTTTGACATCGAGATCGTCTTCCTCTATCCCTTCGCCGTCATCTTCAAGCAGCTGCACACCTTCGGCCTCGTCGAGGTCCTGGTGTTCGCGCTCGTCGTGCTCGTCTCGTTCCTCTACCTCGTGAGCAACGGCGCGCTCAGCTGGGGCCCGGCCAAGCACCTCCGCCAGGGGATGCCGGACCGGACCTCCGAGTCGACCATCGCCCGGGTCACGGCCACGCGCAGCGAGCCGCCGGGCCGGGCCGCCTAGGGGTCGCGGCGTGGGTCTCGAGGACCTCCAGCACAACTTCCTGACGGGCCGGCTCGAGGACCTCGTGAAGTGGGCGCGCCGCAACAGCGTGTGGCCGGCCACCTTCGGGCTCGCCTGCTGCGCGATCGAGATGATGTCGGTCGGCGCGGCCGACTTCGACATCAGCCGCCTCGGCATGGAGGTGTTCCGTGCCTCGCCGCGCCAGGCCGACCTCATGATCGTGGCCGGCCGGGTCTCCCAGAAGATGGCCCCGGTGCTCCGCCAGGTCTACGACCAGATGATGGAGCCCAAGTGGGTGATCTCGATGGGCGTGTGCGCGTCGACCGGCGGGATGTTCAACAACTACGCCATCGTCCAGGGCGTGGACCAGATCGTCCCGGTCGACGTCTACGCGCCAGGCTGCCCGCCGTCGCCCGAGACGCTGCTGCACGCCATCTTGACGCTGCACGAGCAGATCCGGACCGGCGCCATCACCCGTCGCCCGGAGCCCGTCGGCACCGCCGAGCCCAAGGAGCTCGGCAAGGGCTGGCTGCTCGAGGATCCCGGCGCCGTGCGTGTCGCCACGCCGCGATGACCGTCGAACCGGTTGCAGAGGCGGGGGCGCCGGGGGCCCCCGAGCAGGACGCGGTCGTGTTCGCGACCGCCGAGAACCACCACGAGGTCGTCGCCGGGCTCATGGCCGAGGGCTTCGAGATGTGCTCGGACCTGTGCGCGGTGGACTATCTCAGCCACCCCGGCCGCCGGGTGCCCGGCGGGGTGAGCAAGGAGCGCTTCGAGGTGGTCGTCAACCTGCTCTCGCTGTCGGCCAAGCGCCGCGTGCGGGTGCGCACCCAGGTGCCCGAGGCGGACCCGACGGTCCCCACGCTCTTCGACCTGTACCCGGGCACCGAGGCCATGGAGCGCGAGGCCTACGACATGCACGGGATCATCTTCGAGGGTCACCCGGATCTCACCCGGATCCTCATGCCCGAGGACTGGGAGGGCCACCCGCTGCGCAAGGACTACGGCGTGGGGCGGGTGCCGGTCCAGTTCAAGGACGCCCCCGGGCCGCGATGAGCGACGACTCCAACGACGTGGAGATCCCGGCCCGGTCCTGGTCGCCCCGGGAGACCTCCGAGGGCCGCCAGGAGCTCGCCCCATTGAGCTCGCCCGGGCTCGAGCGCAGCGTGGGCTCGGTGCTGCGGCTGCCCGAGGGTGCCCTCGACT
>DAHUYG010000051.1 GCA_027315315.1 Acidimicrobiaceae bacterium
GCGACCCACCTGTGGTTCTCGGGGAGCGGCGCCGAGCCCTCGAGGCGACTGGCGTCGGTCGCGCCCCCTCCCTAGCCTGGTCGAAATGCCCGGGTCGGCAGCGTGCTCCAACTCGGGGGGATGATGAACGGCTCGGTCGCAGTCGTCGGTGCCGCGTCCGGCCCGCTCCTCTACGCCTTCACCCTCGGCCTGGTGGCCGCGGTCAACCCCTGCGGCTTCCCCCTCCTCCCCGCCTACCTCTCGTTCTTCGTGAGCGACGGCGAGGCCGGTCAGCCCGAACGCAACGTGCGGGGCCTCGTCGCCGGGGCGAGCGTCACCGCGGGGTTCGTGGTGGTCTTCGGGGTCCTCGGCATCCTCGTGCACGCCGGCATCGACGTGGTGCTCGGCTGGGTGCCCTGGGTGATGATCCCCGTCGGCGTGGCCATGGCCGCTGCGGGGGTCGCGGCCCTGGCCGGACACCCGCTGCGGCTCGCGCTGCCCACGCGGCGGCTCGGGCGCGGCCGGGGCGTCGCGTCGATGACCGGGTTCGGCGTGACCTATGCGGTCGCCTCGCTCACCTGCGCGCTCCCCCTCTTCCTCGCCGCCGTCGTAGGCTCGTTCGGGCGCCTGGGCGTCCTCGACGGGATCGGCACCTTCGTCGCGTACGCGCTCGGGATGGGGCTGCTCCTCGCGGTCCTCGGCCTCGTGGTCGCCAACGCCGGCGCGGCCCCCCTGCGTCGCCTCCGCTCGCTCACCCGCGTCGTCCCCCGGCTCGCCGGCGCGGTCCTGGCACTGGTCGGGGCCTACCTGGTCTTGTACTGGGCGAGCTACCTCCTGGACCCGACGGCGTCGCCCGCACCGATCGGCTCCGTCGAGCACCTCCAGACCCTCTTCACCGCCTGGCTGAGCCAGGCGCCGAGGCAGGTGGGCGTCGGCCTCGCGTGCGCAGTGCTCGCCGCGATCGCGCTCGGGGTCGGCCTCGGCCGGGGCCGGCGCCGAAGCACCCCGGGGGACGCCCCGGCCCGAGCGGAGCGCGGCCGTTCGGCGGACGTCGGTGACTGAGACCCTCGAGGCCCCCCCGGCGTCGGATCCCCAGCCCGGCCCCCGGCCCGCCCGGCGCCCGATCGTCTTGGCCGTGCTCGGCGTTGGGTTGGCGGCGATCCTCGCCGTCGTCCTATTCGTGGGCATCGGGACGCCCGGGGGCAACGCGGGCGACGTGGCGCCGGGCATCAACAACACCTCGTCGGACCTCTTGAACCTGGACGTCTTCGCGCCGGGCGGGACCCTGCCCGCGACCAACTTCACCCTGACCGACCAGCACGGGCGTCGCGTCTCGCTCGCGCAGTTCCGCGGGGACTCGGTCGTCTTGTCGTTCAACGACGACCGCTGCACGGACATCTGCACCCTGCTCGCCCAGGACGTCGTCGTGGCCGACCGGGACCTCGGGCCGGCGGCACGCCACGTGGTCTTCCTCTCGGTCAACGCGAACCCCTTCTACCCCGGGGTGGCTACGGTGGCCTCGTGGAGCGACCAGCACGGGCTGGACCACCAGCGCAACTGGGTCTTCGTCACCGGCTCGCCGTCCCAGCTGCGACGGGTCTGGCGCGCCTATGGGGTCGAGGTCGAGCTCGACCAGGCGACCCGGAGCGTCGTGCACTCGACGGAGCTCTACTTCATCGGCCCCGACGGCACCCAGAGGGCCATCGGGTCCTTCGGGACCGCGTCGGCCGACACCGCGATCTACTCGCGCGCCCTGGCCCAGATGGCCGACGACCTGTTGCCGGCCTCCGAGCGGGCCACCGTCGGGGGGCCGAGCGCCGAGCCCCCCGGCCAGAGCAGCGCGGCGATCGGCGCCAAGGTGCCCGCATTCGACCTCCCGTACCTGGGGTCGCCGCTCCGGCGGTTCCGATCGTCGAGCCTTGCCGGACGCGACGCGGTGCTGAACTTCTGGTCGAGCACCTGTACGGCATGCGTGCGTGAGATGCCGGCGATCGAGCAGGCCTATCGGGACCTCGGCACGCGGGTGGACTTCGTGGGCGTGGACGTGTCCGACCGAGCCTCGGCCGCCGAGGCATTCGCCAGGCGCGTCGGGGTGAGCTACCCGCTCGTCTCGGATTCCTCGGGCGAGGTCGCCGCGTCCTACCAGATCCCGGCGCTCCCCTTCACGGCGATCATCGGCCCCCGGGGCGGCCTCGAAACCCTGCACCCCGGGGCGATGACCACCGAGCAGCTTGAATACCTGATCGAGAACCTCGACCCCGCCCTCAGGCACCCGTGAACCCCGCCGTCATCTCCCCGCCCATCTCGCTGCACACGCTGCTCACCGCATGGCAGACCGGCGCCCTCAGCCTCGTCGCGCTGACGATCGAGGTGGGACTCGCACTGCTCTACCTGGTCGGGGTCCGCCGCCTCGGGCAGCGCGGCCGCCGTTGGTCGGCGCTCCGGACGCTCTCGTTCCTCGCGGCAAGCGTGACGGTCGTGGTCGCCGTCCAGTCTGGCCTCGCGTCCTACGACGACTCGAACTTCAGCGTGCACGTCATCCAGCACCTGTTGCTCATGAACCTCGCCCCGGTGCTCTACGCGCTGAGCGCTCCAGTGACGCTCGCGCTCCAGGCGTCGAGCCGCGCCAACCAGGAGCGGCTCTTGAGGGTGCTCCACCACCCGACCGTGGCGTTCCTCACCCGCCCGCTGGTGGCGACGGCGCTGGCCGACGTGACGATGATCGGCTACTTCCTCACGCCCTTCTACCGGTTCTCGCTCGAGCACCCCCTCGTGCACGACCTGACGCACCTGTACTTCCTCGCCGTCGGGTCCATCTTCTGGTGGATGGTCATCGGCAAGGACCCCTCACGCTGGCACCTGAGCTACCCGATGAAGCTCGGCATCCTGGCGAGCGGGATCCCGGTGACCGCGGTGCTCGGCCTCGCGCTCAGCCAGGCCCGCACCTCGATCGCCCCGGGCTTCCACACGGTGATCGACACCCGGGCCGGCGGCTCGATCCTGTGGGTGGTGGGCGAGATGTTCATGCTCGGAGCGATCGTGCTCCTCGTCGCGCAGTGGATGCGCTACGACGAGCGGGAGGCGGTCCGCGCCGATCGCCGGATCGAGGCCCAGGAGGCGGCGGTCGTGGCCCGGGCGAGCGAGGCGACGCCGGGTCCCTGATATGTCAGGCGGGGCGGGGCTCCCGGCGCGGGGCCAGCGGTTCGACCGGGGTCGTCCCGCAGGCGTCGCAGACGAACCGGCCCCCGCGCATCCGGGTCGGGGCGTGCTCGCCGCACGAGCTGCAGCGGTGCCCGAAGTAAATGAGCTTGTCGGCGGGCGGGGGCGGTGCGCCGAGCGCCTGCAGGCGCCGCTGGACCCGCGCCGTCAGGCGCCACTGCCCCGCTTCCCCGTCCGCCTCGACCAGCCCGAAGGTCAAGAGGGACCGGAGCAACGGATCGAAGCGCGAGATCGCGGGCTCCTCCGCCTCGACGGTCCTCGGGCCACGGGGATCGTTCACCCTCACATCGGCTCGCTCACTCACTTCCGACTCCAGTCCGTGTCGCGGCCCTTGCTGCTCGTTCTAGCACCGGGTCCAGGCGTGCAAACCGGGGGTCGGTGCGACGCGACAGAGCGAGCAATGCCCCGATCGCGCGGCGCCGAAACGGTCGGGGTCCGGGGCGCTCAGAACCAGACGAGCAGCAAACCGAGACCGGCTGCGGCGAGGCTCGCGCACAGGTTGGCGAGCGTGTACCCGGTCGCAAGCGCGATGCCGGCCTCGTCGGCGAGCCGGGCCGTCTCCCAGGCGGCCGTGCTCCAGGTCGTGAGCCCGCCGCAGAACCCGGTCCCGATGATCGCCTCCCAGTGCGACGAGTAGCCGTGGCGCAGGACGAGGCCGGCGACCAGTCCGAGCACGAAGGAGCCGGCGACGTTCACCGTGAAGGTCCCGAAGGGGAACAGGCCGCGGGTCCGGTCCTGGACCGTGCCGTCGACGAGGTAGCGGGCGACCGCGCCGAGGCCCCCCGCCAGTCCGACTACGAGGGCGAGGACCACCGCGGTGCCCTTCGCTCGGAGAGACGACGCCCGAGGGCGATGCCGGCCACCGCCGAGGCGATGCCGACGATCACCGTCGCCAACACGTAGAAGGTCGCGACGAGGAGGTAGCCGCCGTGCGCGAGGAGTGAGGCCTCGAGGGCGAAGGAGGACATGGTCGTCCAGGCGCCGGTGAACCCCACACAGAGGAACGGGCGCGCATAGCGCTGCGGGGCGGGGTGTTGGAGCAGCACGGTGAGCACCGCGCCGAGGAACAGGGCACCGGTCGAGTTGATGGCGAAGGTGGCCCACGGGACTCCCCCCCTGCGGGCCGGGAAGGCCAGCTCGACCTCGTAGCGAGCGAGAGAGCCGAGGATCCCGCCGAGCAAGATGGCGGCGAGCATCGCCGGATGCCTCGAACGGTGCACGGGAGCGCCACGCCGGTGCGCTCGGGAGGGCTCCCCGGGGTCCTCGGGCGCGAGGTCCGGGTCGACGGGAAGCGGCGGGTGGGTTGGACGGGTGCGGCGCTGCGACGGCATGTCTGCTCCTCTTGAATCCGCTGTTCAATTCGGTGCAGACGCCATCAGCCGTGCCGGCGGTTGCGGGGAGCGTCATCCCCGGGCCAGGTGGTCCGATCCCAACCTACCAAGTCGCTCCGGGCACGGATCGGACCTCGGTACACTGAGCGCCATGTCGGAGGTCGCCGAGCGCTACGCCACGATCGCCCGGGGCTTCGCCGCCCGTGCCAGCGGCGTCACCGAGGACCAGTGGGCGAATCGGACCCCGTGCCCCGAGTGGACGGTGCGCGACCTGGTCGGCCACGTCGTCAACACGACCCGCAGGGTCCATGGGAATCTGGGCGAGCCGGTCGAGGATCCAGACCTGGACGGTGACCTGGTCGCCCAGTTCGCCGAGGCGCGCCGGGCCATCGAGTCCGCACTGGCCGATCCCGGGCGTGCGGCGCAGGTCGTGAGCGGCATGTTCGGCGAGCAGTCCTTCGAGTCGCTCGTCGGCCGCTTGCTCTGCTCGGATACCCTCCTCCACACCTGGGACCTCGCCCGCGCCACGGGCCAGGACGAGCGCCTCGACCCGGTCGCCGTCGAACGCTGCGCCGAGTTCCTGGCGCCGATGGACGAGGCGATCCGCAGGCCGGGCGGGTTCGCGCCGAAGGTCGCACCGGTCCAAGGCGCCGACGACCAGACGCTCCTGCTCAACTTCTGCGGCCGGCATCCCTGATCAGCCGTAGCCCCCGCTCGGGATGCACGGTGCGGGCGGTCCAGACATCCCCCGCACCATCACCGCGCCATAGGGGTGCAGTGCCATGCCGGCCCGGACGACGGTGTCGATCGCCCATTGCTGTGCCGAGGTGAGCCAGGCAACCTCGACCGTGGCTCCCTCGGGGATCCCGGCGAGCACCGTCTGGAGGAGGGCGACCGCCGCGCCCTCGTCGAGGGCGCCGAGCGTGATGAGCCGGTCGTCGCGGGCGACCGCATAGCCCCGATCCTCCATTAAGAGGAGCCGGTTGCCGGCGACACCGAGCATGTGCGCGATGTCCACGCCGCGCGCGGCGCCGCGCCGCCTCCGGTCGACGGCGTCGACCAAGGCGATGTCGCCCGGGCCCCCCGTGCGCACCCTCGGGTCGGGTGGCCCCGGTCGGCGGATCGCGCCCTCGGCTTTCATCGCCGGGTGGCACGAGAACCCGGCCGAGGAGTAGAGGGCGAGCGCCGAGGGGTCCCTCGAGGCCTGGATCGTGCCGGGCAACCCGGCCGGCGCGGTCGCGAGGGCGGCATCGAGCAACCGCCGGCCGAGCCCATGTCCCTGGTTGCCCGGCAGCGTCGCCAGCAGCGAGAGCACCCAGTACCCCTCGCGCACGAAGGACTGCGCGAACCCGACGACGCGGCCCTCGGGTTCGGCTACGAAGGACCCCTCGGGATCGGTCCGAAGGAAGTGCCCGAGGCGGTCCTCGAGCCGGCGGTCGGTGACCTCGGCGCGCACCGGTTCGGCGAGGCGGTGCTCCTTGGCCATGGCGCCGTAGGCCGTCTGCCAGACCTCCGAGGCCGCTGCGATGTCGGCGTCGAGCATGGCGCGCAGCATCGGCACGGCTGCATCTTGCCCGACGGCGTGGCTCGCCCCGTGCCCGACCGGCTACGGACCCCCGCCGCTCGCCGGACCCCCCACCGGTGCCGGGGCCCCATGGCGGGTGGCGACCGGGGGCACGCAGAAGTAGATGGCGATGCCGCGCACCGGCTGTGCCCGACCGACCCGGTGACAGCTCCGCTCGATCCAGCGGTCTCGCGGGTCGCTCGAGGTCGCGCTGGCCAACACGATGCGGAAGTCGTTTCGAGCGATCGCGCGCTGCAGCGCCCCCGGTGTCGGTGCCGCCCCGGTGCCGTTGTACCCACAGAGCGGGTAGACCTCGCGGCCGCTGTCATAGATCGTGGGGGCCGCGATCACCGCGGTCTCGGTTGCCATCAGGTCGCGCGTGTGGAACTGGCGCTGGAGCGCGAACGGTGGGGAGCAGCCGCGCCGCCGTCACCCTCGTCGTCGGCCCGAAGAGCGCGTGTGCGGCCCGGGCGTAGCCGACCGGTTCGAACGGCGTGTCGAAGGAGCCGAGCCCGTTGGACACCACGGTGGCCGATGCGACGGCGGGGATCACGAGCGACGACGCCACCGCAAGGGCGAGCCCGCCCACCACCGCCAGGCGCCGGGTCACGACGATCGACCCGAGGACCACGAGCGCGGCGAACGAACCGGCGGCGAGCGCAGCGATGGGGATCCACGAGGAGACCCCGACGCCGCCGGCCGGCACGAGCCATGCGCCGTAGAGGGCGGTGCCGAGGGCGCCGGCCGCCACGGCGACCCGGGCGAGCGCGTGGTTCCGGTGCTCCACCCAGACCGTGGCATGGGTGGTCATCTTCTTCTTCGCATCCGCCGGGGCCAGCGCCGCCTACCTCACGGTGAGCGAGATCTTCCCGATGGAGACCCGCGCGCTCGCGATCGCGTTCTTCTACGCCGTGGGGACCGGGCTCGGGGGATTATCGGGCAGGCGCTCTTCGGGAACCTGATCGCCACCAAGCACCTGTTCCCGGTGTCGATCGGGTATCTCGTGGGTGGCTGCCTGATGTTCGGCGCCGGCATCTTCGAGGTGCTCATCGGCATCGACGCCGAACGCAAGCCCCTCGAGTCGATCGCCGCGCCCCTGAGCGCGACGGGCGGGACCGGATCGGACGCCCGCGGCGCCCGGCCCTCCGGCGGCCCGCGACCGCGCACCGGACGCACCGCATGGGCGCCCCTCCCCCAGGCCTCCCGGTTCCCGCTGGACAACCCCTCCCTCGGCCGGGAGGTCGACCTGCTCGTGGGCGCGCTCCGCGGGGGCCCGCCGCTCGGCTCGATGGAGCTCGCGCGCAAGGTGGGCGCGCGCTTTTGGGGCCCGGGGCGCTTCTGCGACGCGATGCGTTCGGCGGTCGCCTCGGGGCGGGTTCGTCGGGTCGGCCGGGGCCGATACGTGGCCACCGGGCCCGCCGAGAGGAGGGACTGACCGGCGCCCGAGCCCAGCTGACGGACCGTCGCGCTGCGCGGTCGGCTAGAAGTTCGAGATGACCGCTCGGTCCCCTCGGTGCCACGCGCCCCCAGCGGGTCCCCAGGCGATCCTCGTCGCGGCGCTCGTCATCGTCTCGCTCCTGGTCGTGCCGAGCCCCTCGGGTGCGGCGAGGTCCCCCCTCCCCCCGCCCTTCGACCGGTTGGTGTGCGGGCCCCGGTTCGGTGTCACCTTCTGCCAAGGCGGGCTGGTGGCAGGCGCGGACCGCCGGGTGCCGAGCTTCGACGGGGTGCCGATCGATGCCGACCTGACGCTGCCGGCCAGCGGGAGGGCGCCCTACCCGCTGATCGTCCTCCTCCACGGCCTCGGCGGCAACAAGCTGGAGGCCGAGTCCACCAAGAACGACGGTGCGCTCGACAACGTGACGCTCGCCTCTGACGGCTGGGCCGTCCTCACCTACAGCGCCCGGGGATTCGGCGAGTCGTGCGGCACGGCGCTGTCGCGGGAGAACGCCCCGGCGTGCGCGAAGGGCTGGGTGCACCTCGCCGACGAGCGCTACGAGGTCCGTGACACCCAGTATCTGGCGGGGATGCTCGTCGACGAGGGCTACGCACGACCTGGCATCGCGGTGTCCGGCGTCTCCTACGGCGGAGGCCAGACCCTCGAGCTCGCAATGCTGAAGAACCGGATGGTGCTGCCCGACGGGAAGCTGGTGCCCTTCCTCAGCCCGGCCAGGCACATCGCGATGACCATCGCGGCCGCCTATGCCATGTGGCCGTGGGAAGACCTCGACACCGCGCTCATCCCGAACGGGCGTCTCTCGACGGCCGCACCCACCCCGGCGAAGAGCGACCGGTCGCCGATCGGGGTCGCCAAGGAGGAGTGGGACGCAGTCCTCTACGCAGCGGCGAACGCCGCCGGCTTCCTCCCCCCCGCAGGCGTCGACCCGCAGTCCGACCTGACGAGTTGGGAGCGTGCGACGGTCGCCGGTGAGCCCTTCGGCGCCGCTGAATCGGCGGCGGTGGAGGACCTCCAGCGCTACAAGTCCGCCATCGCCATCCCAATGGCGAAGGGCGGGCCGGCGCCGACGGCGATCCAAAGCGGCTGGACCGACTCCCTCTTCCCGGTGAGCGAGGCGCTCCACTTCGCCAACGACGCTGCGGCGGCGGGCTCCAGGAGCCCGATCCTCCTCGTCTTCGACGACGTTGGCCATCCCTGGGCCCAGGACAAGGCGGCCGACGTCGCGTTCAACGACGAGAGCGGCATCGGCTTTTTGAATGCGATCGTGCTGCACCACCGGCGGCCCCGCACCGGCGTGCTCGTGCGCGCCCAGAGCTGCCCGGCGACCGCCCCCTCGGGCCCGACCGTCGCCGCCCGCTCGTGGGCGGCCCTCGGGCGGGGGACGACCGAGCTCGTCGGACGGCCCGTGCAGCGGGTCACCTCGGGGGGCGGGGACCCCGAGGTGGCCGCCGCGCTCGACGGCGTGTCCAGGCCGTTGTGCGCCAACCTCCCGGCGGCCAGCGAGCCGGGCACCGCCACCTACTCGATGCGCGTCGGGCGCAGCGGGCTTCACGTCCTGGGCGGCGCCCGCATCACGGCCGAGCTGGCGGTCACGGGCTCCTACCCCGAGCTCGTCGGGCGCCTCTGGGACGTGGCCCCGGGCGGGGCGACCCGCCAGATCATCGAGCTCGGCGCGTTCCGTCCCTCGCTCGACCAGTCCCCGGGGCCGACGCCGGGCGCGCCCCAAACCGAGCGGATCTCCTTCGAGCTGCCCCCCAACGACTACGTGGTCGCGCCCGGGCACGCCCTCGAGCTCGAGCTGGTGGGAGCGAACGCGCCGTTCTTCCGAAGGTCCAACGGGGTCTTCTCGATCGCCGTGTCGGATCTCGTGGCCATGATCCCCCTCGGTGGGCGCTGAGCGGGCGGGGTGCTCGTCAAGGGAGCCGGTGGGACTCGAAGAAGGCCCACATGAGCTGGTTCGCGTCGAGCGCGCTCGACTGTGCCCCGAACCGCTCGGTGACCGAGCGGGGCAGCGGCGGGCCGCCGGGCCACTCGTGTCCTTGGCCGAGGACGGTGTAGAGCTCGACCTCGACCTTCGCCCGGCACCCCACGTAGGCGGTGAGCCGGGCCCCGGACGCCGGCACCACGGAGAGCGGCCGGCCGCCGCAGCCGTCCTGGGCTGCCCAGGCCCGCGCCGCCTGGGCGACCGAGTCGCTCCCCGAAGCCGCGCCGCGGCCGGCCACACCGGTGCGGTCCGCCGAACCCTGGAAGGCGATGACGGCCAGGGGGCGGATCGCCGGGCACGACGCCGGCCAGTGCAGCCCGCTCACGGCGCCGAGGGCGGCGAAGATGTTCGAGTCGTCGCAGGCGACCTGGGCGGCCATGTCGGCCCCGGCGCCGAACCCGGTCACATAGACACGGGTGGAATCGACGCAGTAGCGCGCCTCGAGGGCACCGGGCACGGCGGTGAGGAACGCGAGGTCGTTGGGCGAGGCGGGGCCGGCCTGGGCCGCACCGGGGTCGCTCCACGAGAACCCCGCGCCCGAGGCGACCACCGCCTGGGGGTAGGCGACGATGAAGCCCGCCTGGTCGGCCTCGGTGTCCATCCCAGAGAGCGCCGCCTCACGCGAGGCGGTGCTGCGGTTCGCCTGCAGGTTGATCACGAGCGGCACCGGTGTCGTCCCCGTGTAGTCGCTCGGGACGTCCACGAGCACCGTGCGCGCCCGTCCCGCCAGCCTGATCGAGAGGGTGGCCCGCCCCGGAGACGGTGCGAGTCCGCAACCCCCGCTGCGCGCGGCGCTGGCGGCGACCATCCGGATGGTCCCGTGGCCGGCCGCACCGGCCGCGAGCGGCTGGGCGATCGGGGCGGCCCAACCGAGCACGATTGCCGCCGCGAGGCGCGCACCGGCGCCCCGGAGGGCCGCTGCAACGGGCCTGCGCATGGCGGTCATGGCTCCCAGCATGGCCGCCCCGACCGGCGGCCAAGCATCGCTCTCAGCTGGTGCTGAGCGAGTTGAACTCGGCCAGGATGTCGGCGCCGCCCCCGTGGGCCATGCACCAGTGCTCGACCTCGCCCATCACTGCCCGGCGGCTCTGCTCCCGGCCCGGGCCCAGGCTCTGTCCGAGCAGCTGGTCCCAGATCCTCGAGACCATGTCGGCCCCCTTGTGCTTCTTGCCGCTGGTGCCGATCCATGTCCGGCCGCGCATCTCGGTGAGCGCCGTCGCGAGGTACGAGACGTGCGGGGTCTCGTCGGCCCGGATGTAGGAGACGAGCCGACCGGCCTCGCCGTCCCCTGCGACGAGATCGGTGTCCGAGAGCCACGCCTCGGCCCACCTGAAGGTGTGGAAGGCCGAGACCTCGATGAAGAGCACCCGGACCATGAGCGTCACTATCGCCTCGAGCTCCGGGTCGATGTCGGCGGGCAGCAGGCGCTCGACCTCGGCCCCCTCCCTCCCCCGCTGTCCGAACCCCATGCGCTCGAGCATCCCGTCGATGTCCAGTTCGGCGCTCCGGGTCTCGAACGCGATGTCGCGCGAGGCGAACCACATGTCCTTGTGGCCCGCCTCCTCTTCCCATCCGGCCTCGTCGCGGCCGTGCGCCTCGAAGAGCCCGCCGCCCAGGTGGTCGGTCGCGGTGCCCTTGATGTCCTCGTCGAAGAAGCGCTGGAGGTTCGTCGGCTTGAGCAACCTGATGTTGGCGCCGTATCCCTCGACGGTGCCGATGCGCGTGAGGGTCGCGATCAGCGGCTCGGGCACTCCGGCCCCGATCAAGAACCGCGCCTGGTCGACGTTCGGGAAGTGCTCGCCCCACTGCTCCATCGGCACGTGGATGACCGGCTCGCCGAAGACCTCCTCGTGGTGCGCGCCCCATGCCTCGACGGCCGGCACGCGGAACTTCGTGCGCGGCGAGCGGTACGTCCCGTCGTCGGCGAAGCCCCCGTGACAGCGCACGCCGCCTGCGATCAGCGGCGCCTCGACGTCCGCGTTGGCCAGGAGCTCGCCCTCGGTGAACTCGAGCTGGGCGGTGACGGCCATCGCTTCTCCCTCCCCTGCCTGGTGTCTACACCAATGTATATACTCCCCCGTATACCTGTCCAGACAAAGCTGCTCCCGCGCGCCGAGCGCCGGGCCTCGATCCTGAGCGGGGCCGCCGAGGCCTTCGCGCGATCGGGCTTCGCCCACACCTCGATGGAGGACGTGGCCGCCGCCTGCGGGGTCACCAGGCTCATCTTGTACCGGCACTTCGAGACCAAGGAGGACCTCTACCGGGCCGTGCTCGAGGAGGTCTTCGAACGCCTGGGTCGAGAGCTCGAGGCGGGTCTCGCCACCGGCTCGACGCACGGGCTCGGGGCCCGCACCCTGCTGCACGTCGCGCGCTCCGAGCCAGCCGCCTTCACCCTCCTGTGGCGCCACGCCGCCCGGGAACCCCAGTTCGCCGACTATGCGAGCGAGTTGCGGGCGATCGCCGTCGACGTCGTGCGGCGGTTCGTCCAGCCCGACACGGGCGACCCGGCGCTCGATCGCTGGGCGGGCGAGGCGCTCTTCGGCTGGCTGGTCGAGAGCACGCTGACATGGCTCGAGCACGGCGACCCCGCCCTCGATGCCGAGTTCGTCGAACGGGCTACCTCGGGCCTCTCGGCACTCCGTCACGCCTGTTCCTAGGGGCCCCGCCCGCCGGCCACCTCATCTTCGGCCCATGAGACCGGTGGGGCCGAAGATGAGGGGCAACGGTCGGGACGCGGTGCAGGTGGACGAGAGAAATGCAGTTGGCGAACTCGTTGCGGCGAGGGGGCCGAGGGGGTTCCCGCTCGGCTCGACCAGCCAGATGGCCCGCTCGCTCGCCAGATGCACGTTGACTCCGTTGACTCGGTGAACCAGCGGGGACGTTGTGCCATGTGCGGGCCCCGCTTGAAAGGGCACCGGAGGGCGGCTCGTTCACCGCCTCGGCTTCGATCCGACGAGGCCGGCCGGGTGCACGACGCACCCGGCCGGCCTCGCAGCTGACACGAGGATCTGACGTGAGAGAGCGCTCCTCGGAATCGGGCTCCTAGTAGGTCACCGACCCGCCGCCGGACACCGAGATCGTGCCGCTTGGCGGAGCAGGGAGGCTCGGGGCTCCGGGCAGGCTCGGGAGTCCGGGCACGCCCCCGCCGCTACCGGGCAGGCTCGGCAGGCGAGGCGGCGCGGGCGGGCCACCGCCGCCTGGCAGGCTCGGCAGGCGAGGGGGCGCGGGCAGGCCACCGCCGCCTGGCAGGCTCGGGGCTCCTGGCAGGCTCGGGAGACCCGGGGCACCCGAGGGTCCGATGATGCAGATCTTGACCCCACTGCTCGATGCGGTCATCGAGCCTCCACCGGCCGGCGAGCTCACGCTCCCGCTTCCCGTGGCCGACACCGGAGCCCCGCTCGCAGGGAAGCCGGGGGTGCTCACGCAATGTGAGCTCGGCAGGGACGTCGGGATCGACCGCAGCGACGCGGCACCCGCCACTGCCGGACCCGCACCTGAGAACACGCCGGCCGCGCTGAGGGCTGCTGCGGCCAATCCCGCTGCTCCTCCGCCGAATCCGACGATCCGGGTACGTCGCATTGTTCCCCTTTGCGCTCGAGTCGCCGGCGGTCCGGCGACGGCTTGTCATCGGGAGAAACGCCCGGGTGGACGCCGACTTGCGGTGGAAATGTCAGCGGCCGATGGAAATGTGCCATCGGCCCCACGACGGGCGGAGATGATGCTCGGGTCGGGGCGGCGTCGCCTACTGGGCCATGCCGCCGAGTGACTGGAGGAACTGGGCGAAGGGGACGACCTCGCCCGCCGGCGGAGCGCTGACCGACACGGGCGCGCCGTAGTCGCTGAAATCGACCCATCCGTTGGCAGTTCCCGCCTGCTCGCCCGCCGTGAGCCCGATCGCGTTCGCCACCCGCACCAGCTGGTCCGAAGAGTTGACGTAGACCGTCGAGGTCTCCTTGGTCAGATCGACTTGCGCCAGGAGCGACCGCTCCCAGGCCGGGAGTCCCGTCGCTGCGAACTCGTTCTCGATCGCAGCGACGTTGTAGGAGATCGCATAGCCCTGAACGGACTGGCCGTCGACCGTCGAGCTACCAAGTGGGGACACGGTGTTGCCCTGCGCACCGATCAACCGCAGGGCGCTCGCCGGATCGAGCCCCAATCCCGAAAGGCCCGCTGCGCGCTCGTCCTTGCTCAGCGCGCTGAAGTCGATCGACAACCAGCTCTTGCCCGGATCGACCTGGCCGAGCTGGGGGACTCGGACATACACGACGCTGCCCGCTTCGACGACCTCCACGGTCGCGCCCGCACCTGCGGAGGGTTCGGTGACCGATTCCTCGGCATCCCCGTTCGCGAAATCGACGACCCCGCTCCCGGCGATCGAGAGCGTGTTGCCGCCCTCCGAGACGCTCTCGTGGATGCTGAGGCTCGCCGTCGAACCGCCCAGGGCCGAGGCCACGGCGCCGCTGACCGTCTCGGCCGGGTTGAGTCCGGACTCGACGACGCCACCTACCCCACCGCCCGCCACGGCCGCCGTGCACAGCACGAGCACGGCCGCCGGGCGCTTCCATGGCGGGATCGCCGAGCGCCGAGGGGGCGTCCAATCGACTCCCGGATCGGCCTTCGAATGGTGTTCCACGGTCCCCCCAAACGAGCCCCGGCCCCCAACAACGTTAGGCACCCCAGGGCCGCAACTTGTCAAGCCGCGATGTCGCCATCAACCGGGAAGCGGTGGGCCCAGGCGGTGACCTCGTCATAGAGGCTCAGATCCTGTAGACAGCCGTGGAGGATGCCGACGAGGCGGTTGCCGAGCGCCCGCAGTGCCTGGTGATGCAGATCCCCAATGGCCCGTCGCTGGTCGTAGTAGGCCCGGCAGCCGGGACTCGCTGACAACGAGCAGAAGGCCCATTGGTCGATGGCGTCATAGAGGCGCCGGTTGCGGACGTGTCGGGCGAGGACGGCCCGCTTCTTGCCCGAAGCGACGGTGAGTGGTGACGTGCCGGCGTAATTCTTGCGAGACTTGGCGCTGGCGTAGCGATCGGGGGCATCCCCGAACTCGCCGAGCACCCGGGCGCCGAGCACATCACCGAGTCCTGGCAGGGAGAGGTAGATGTCGGCGTCCGGGCGGTGCTCAAAATGGTCCGCGAGCGCCGTCTCGAACTCAGCGATGTGGCGGTTGAGCTCGCCGATGATCCCGACCGCCGCTTTGGTGCTGGCGGCGAGGGCCACCGCCAGCGCCGGCGGCGCGGCCAGGTGCTCACCTCGTAGGGCGGCTTGGATCTCGGCGGCCCGTCAATCGAGGTTGCGTTGGCGACCACCACGCTGCAGCGTCGAACGAAGCTGGTTGACCGACAGGGCCGCGCCCAGAGCAGGGGTCGGTGCCCGCCCGAGCACGGCCAGGGCGTCGCGATCGGCCAGCTCGGAGAAGGCGTCGAGGGCCGCCGGGTAGTACTCGCGTAGGGCGTTGCG
>DAHUYG010000052.1 GCA_027315315.1 Acidimicrobiaceae bacterium
CCTCGCCGTCGCGCCCTGGGCCACCCTCGCGACGCGGCCGACCCTCGCCGTCGCGGCGTGGGGCGCCGTCGCGGCGTGGGGCGCCGTCGCGGCGTGGAGCGCCCTCGCCCCGTTCGAATCGGCCCTCCCGTCTCGGGCGTCGCTCACCGTCGCGGGCTCTCGACCCGCGCGCGAGCGAGATGGAGACGCCGGGCTCCTGGCGCGGCGCACCCAGGACCTCGATCCGCTGGGCACCCTCGTCGACCCGCCTGAGCGTCCTCGGGGCGGCGATCGAGATGACCTCGACCCCGTCGAGGCCCGACTCGATCTCGGCTCGCACGACGTCGCCGACCTTCCCCCCGGAGGGAACGAGGTCGCCCGACACTGTGCCGCGTGGTTGGCGGGCACCGGCCGCCCGCCATGTCCACGATCCCTCGGGGCCCTGGCTGGTCAGCTCGATGTCTGTGTAACGAGACATTCGATCGCTCACGCTACCAAGCCACCGGGAAGGTGCCGAAAGGGCTGCGCCCGCGAACGATCCGGCGGCCCCGTCCTCTACCATGGGCCGGCCCGGCGGTCTGGGGCGCCACGGGTGGTGCGGCGGCGACCTGTGTGTCCAGGAGGACCGCGATGACCGACAGCGACGATGTGACCCACATCGGCCGCGTCCAGGAGGCAAACGACCTGTCCGACGAGTCGGCCCCGGGTGCGCCCGGGCACGCCCCGGCCTGGACCTGGTCCGCCCTGCCGGCCCCCGCCGGCCCTCCCGACGCGCCGCCCGGCGACACGGGTCCAGAGGAGACGCCTGCGACCCCGCACGGCGCGGCGGACCCCGGCGCGGGAGCGGGCGGGGCACCCCGGGGCCGGGCGTGGCTCCTCGTGGCCGTCGTGGCAGCCCTGATCGGGGGCGGGGTCGGCGCCGGGGTGACGGCCCTCACGGACAATTCAAACCCGGCGCCCCTCGCCACGATCAAGGAGGGCACGAGCGCCCCGGGCGCTGCGCTCGAGGGCGGGGTGAGCATCCCGAAGCTCGTCAACGAGCTCCTCCCCGCCGTGGTCTCGATCGACGTGAAGACGGCCACCCAGGAGGAGCAGGGAACCGGGATGATCATCTCGCCCGACGGCCTCGTCGTGACCAACTACCACGTGGTCGTGCTGGCCGCCGAATACGGGGGCGCCATGACGGTCACCGAGTCCGGGTCGACGTCCCCGGTGAAGGCGACGCTGGTCGGCACCGATCCGACCGATGACGTCGCGCTGCTGCGGATCGACGGGGCCTCGAATCTGAAGACCGTGGTCTTCGGGAACTCCGACAAGGCGGTCGTCGGCGACGCGGTGGTGGCGATCGGGAACGCCCTCGGCCTCTCCCAGGGCTCGCCGACGGTGACCCAGGGGATCGTCTCGGCGATCGGCCGGACGGTGACGGCCTCCGACGGCCAGGGCGGCACCGAGACGCTCTCCAACCTCATCCAGACCGACGCGGCGATCAACCCGGGCAACTCGGGGGGCCCGCTCATCGACACCGCCGGACAGGTCATCGCGATGAACACCGCGGTGGCCGGGACCACGAGCAACGGCTCCAACGCCCAGAACATCGGCTTCGCGATCCCCGCCGCACAGATCGAATCGCTGCTGCCCAACCTGGAGAAGGGCGGCGCGAACCCGGCCAACTCACCGGGTCGCATGGGCGTCTCGGTCACCACGCTCACCCCCCAGCTGCGCTCCGAGTACGGCTTCACCCCGGGCTCGGGGGCGATCGTCACCGAGACGGTCCCCGGCGGGCCGGCCGACCAGGCGGGGATCACCCAGGACGACGTCATCGTGGCCATGGGGTCGAAGGCCATCACCTCGGCCTCGGACCTCCAGGCCGCCATCCAGTCGCTGCACGCCGGGCAGACGATCTCGGTCACCTTCTACCGCGGCCCGACCAAGTCCACCACCTCGGTGACGCTCATCACCGCGGCGGCCCTGCAGAACCTGGAGAACCAGGCCGCCCAGAACCCGTTCGACCCCTTCGCCGGCTGAGGGTTCGGCCCGAATCGACACGGGGTTCAGCTCGACCGAGGAGATCGGATGGCACAGGGCACCGGACATGTACTCCGCATGACGCTCGCGGCGGCCAAGCCGTGGCAGCGAGCGCTCCTGTGCGTCGCGATGGTCGTCACCGGCGTTGCGCTCGTTGCGCTCGTGGCGATCGGGCATGTGGGCGGGGTCGCGCTCGTGGCGCTCGGTGGTGTCGGGGGCTTCGGGTCGCTCCAGCACCGGCTGCGCTCGAGGCGCGAGGCCGAGGGTGCCGAGATCACGGGCGACTGAGGGCGCGGGCGGTCCTCAGGGCGACGAGATCACCGGCGCGACCGGCACGCAGGGCACCGGGCGGGCGCTCGCCGGATCGAGCGCGTTCAAGACGTCCTGCGCCGCGACAGGGTCGGCGGCCAACGCGACGTGGTCGGCGAAGTCCAAGGGGCACTGGTCCTGGAGGACGATGTTCGTCGAGTGCGCGCCGAGGACGGTCCCGTTCGTGTAGGGGACCACGAGCTCGTCGTAGCGGGTCATGATCTGGGTGTAGGTGACCCCGGGAACCGCCACGCCCCCGGCGTCGAGCGCCTGGGTGAACGACGAGTCCGGGGCGAACTGCGCGCAGGACTGACAGGCCTGGGCGATCGCGCTCAGCTCCGAGGGGGGCGCCCCGAAGGCGGTCGCGAGCTCGTCGAGGACGCCAGGCACGATCGCGACGTCGGTGCCGTGGACGACCGGGGCCAGGCCGACCATGTGGGCGACCTTGGCGGCGCCCCCGTCGAACTTGATGTACCCGTAGGGCATCGTGGCGCCCTCCGAATGGCCCACGATGTCCACCTTGGAGGCCCCGGTCGCCCCAAGCACGCGATCGACGAACGCCCCGAGCACCTGCGCACTCTGCTGCATCGGGACCAGGCCGCCGATGTCGTCGAGCGGCGGTTGCGTCGAGAGGTCGTTGCCGTAGGTGAGGCTGAAGACGCAATAGCCGTTGTCGGCCAGCAGCGGAGCGAAGGTCTGCCAGTTGTCGGTCTCGTTCGCGCTCAGACCGTGGACCAGGACGACCGGGTACGGGTGGGCCGGCGATGGGCGGCACGACCAGTCGTTGGCACCCGGCGGGGGAGTGTAGGGACCCGACGGGGCGACGAGGATGTCGGCCGTGAAGCTGTAGGGGACCGGGTAGTCCGGGCTGGCGGCGGCGGCGCCTGGACCGACGACCAGCCCGCCGGCAGCGGCCAGCACCACGAGCAATGCCCGCATCCGGGCAGGTCGAACGCGCATGCCGCTCTCTCGACCCGCCTGGGGCGACCGCATGCATCGGACCCCGGGACGCGGGTGTCCCTGTTCAGGGAGGATCGCTCGGGGACGCGGTGCCGCGCTGCGGGGAAGCGTTGCCCATCGACCCGGTGGGCAACACAAGGGGATGTCGGATCGAGCGCCTCATGCGTGCCATTCTCGGGGTCCCAGCAGTCCCCTCGCGCGACATACACATGGACATCGGGCTCTCGTATCTCATCGCCGAAGGAACGGCCGCACACCTCGAAGCGACTCGATCCTTCAACGCGGCAAGGCGTGCAGCGGGAGGCCAGCGCGGTCCTGCGAACGTCGACGAGCTTCGACGAGCTCGTCGTCGGGCGCCCGGCAGAGCGACCGGCGGACGTGCAGTCGAGCGGGTCGCCGCGACCGGAGACCGCCAAGTGCCGCTCAGGGTCACGACGCCGGTCGCCGGCCCCTCTCGGGCTTCCTACCTCGACATCCACGGCGGGGGCTTCTATCTCGGCTCGGCGGCGGAGCGCGACGCCCGCAACGCGCAGCTGGCCGATGCGCTCGAGATCACGGTCGTGAGCGTCGAGTACCGACTCGCGCCCGAGCACCCCTGGCCCGCTGCGCCCGACGACTGCGAGGCCGCCGCAGTCTGGCTCCTCGGGGAGGGCGGCGCAGCGCTCGGCACGAACCGGACCGTCCTCGGGGGAGCGTCGGCCGGCGCGAACCTCGCCATGACGACGATGCTCCGCCTTAGGGACCGTGAGCTGCTCGGCCCGGTGGCCGGGGCCGTTCTGCAGTACGGCGCCTACGACCTGAGCGGCCGGTCTCCCGGTGGTCGCCTGTACGCCGACGAGTGGTTCATCAAGGCCTACGCGGGACACGTCGAGGATCGGACCACCCCCGACGTCTCTCCGCTCTACGCCGACCTTCGAGGTCTGCCGCCGAGCCTGATGCTGGTGGGCGCGCTCGACCCACTGCTGGAGGACAACCTCGCCATGGCGGCCCGCCTCGCGGCGGCCGGGAACGAGGTCGACCTTCGGGTGTACCCCGAGTCACTCCACGGCTTCATGGCCCACCCCACCACCATGGCCACCCTTGCTTCGGAGGGCGTGGAGAGCTGGATCGTGCGACGCCTTTCCGAGATGCCCTGACACGCAGCTGGCGGGGGAGGCACGGACCGTTCCGCTGCTTGGATGCCGACCCTCAACGAGCGCCTCGGCTACGGGCCTCAAGACGGTGGCAGATCCTCAACTGCGACGACCTCGGGAGCGGGCAGAACATCGCCGGGGGCTCGCCCCGATCGCCGGCTGGGGGCTACTCGGGGGCCAATCCTCGGCTGCCTGGGCACCAGGTGGTGGGCCGGCCCCGAAACCCCACCACGTCAAGGGACTCATACACTTCCTCCGAGCCCCCTGAGATCTTCGATCATCTTTAGGCAGACTTGCTCGAGATGGGCCTTCTTTGTGATGTCACTCGCCCATCGCTGGAGTTCTACAGACGCTCCAATGAGATCCGGATCATGGTGCCGGTCGTGCCCGGGACCGGAGTCCAGTCAGCCGCCCGCCGATAATGCACATTATGTCAAGTTGTTAGCGCACCGGCCCGGAGCTCTCCAACCCTCTGCTGCGACAGCGGAATTCGGCTGACGCCGTGAGCGGGCCGCGACGTCCCGACCGATTCCCCGTTTTCCCTATGGACAGATCGGGACGCCCTTGGCCGCCAGGATCCGGCTGACCGAGGCCTGGACCGACGGGAGGCTCAGGCCCCCGTCGGTCCAGCCTGCTCTAGCGCGCTCACCGTGGCCGCCCATGACGAGGCGTCGATCATCACCATGTCGGCTCCCGCCACGGCCGCTGCGACGGCCGCCGACTGCTCCGAGTAGCCGGCCGCCGAGATCGCCCCGGCTCCGAGCGAGTCGGTGAGCGTGACCCCGGTGAATCCGAGGGTCTGGCGCAGGAGCGTGTAGGTCGCCGACGAGAGGCTGGCCGGTAGGCCGTTGGTGAGGTCGGGGACGATCGGATGGCCCACCATGACGACCGGGACCCCGTCGTGGATCGCCGCGCCCACGGGGACAAGGTCGTCGGTCTCGAGCTGCGAGAGCGGCGGATCGGTCGCCGGCCCGAGGTCGGTGTCCCCGTTGGCATGTCCGAGGCCCGGGAAGTGCTTCACGACCGGCACGATGCCGCCGGCTTCGAGCCCGTTGGCGTATGCGTCGCCGTAGGCGGCGGCCACCGGACCGCTCTCGCTGAAGGACCGGTCCGACTCGTCGGCGTAGGGATCGCTCGGCGGCGCGGTGTCGAGGACGGGTGCGAGGTCCATCGTCACGCCGAGGGACTTCATCCCGGCCGCGTGGGCTGCGATCTCGGAGACGACCTGGCTGGGGGTCCACTCGCTCGCCATCTGCCTCGGGGTCGGCAGGGCTCCGAGGACGTTCGCCAGGCGCTGGACCTCGCCCCCCTCCTCGTCGGTGGACATCCAAGGTGCCACCTGCCCCGCCTGGTTGGCGTCGGCGTCGAGGGCGGCGATGCCGGCGGCGATCGCGGGCCCGGACCCCGCCGGTGGCTGGCCGAACAGGACGAACGCCCCCACCCCGGCCGTCGCGGGGCCGGCCGACGCGCCAAGGTCGGAGAACTGGCCGCTCACCATGATCATCTGCTCGATGAGCTCGGAGGTCGACCAGGTCGACGCCGGTTGGGCGCACCCCGGGATGCTCGTCGCGGCGACGGCCGACTGCAGCGCCGAGGCGACGTCGTTCCCGACCGCAAGAGGCCCACCGAACATGTCGCCCGGCGTGCCCGAGGCGAGGCTGGCCAGATACGGGAGGATCTCGGAGGGCAGCGGGGCGCTTGGGTTGACGAGCAGGAGCGGACCGGTCCGGCCGCCGGTCGCCATGAAGACCCCTCCCCCGAGGGCGTCGGGGAACGAAGCGGCCGTCGCGACCCCGAACACGTTGGCCCCTGCAAAGAATCGGCTGGCGACCGCCGCCGAGGTGGCGAACAGGTCCTGGCCGTAGACGGGGATCGCCGAGGGGTCGGCACCGAATGCGGCCAGGGGCCCGCCGATCGCATACCGGGCGTCCCCGGTGAACTGGCCCAGGTAGGCGGCGGTCTCGGGGGCCTGTGCAGCGTCGTCGGTGAGGAGAATCGCAGCGTGCTGGTCGATCGCGGCGGGGACGGCCGAGAGGGCGTCGTAGAACGACAGCCCGGTGGCCTCGAAGATCGTCGACGGGTTCCCCATGGCCTCGGCGATGTCCACCGCGGTTGCGAACTCGTTCGCACCGGCCTCCCGGACCACCTGATAGCCGAGGCCCCTCAGCGTGACATCAATGTCCGCGTTCAGCGCCAGGTCACCCCCGAGGACATAGACGGTGTCGCCTGCCGGCAGCACCCGCTGGATCTCGCTCTCCACGCGCGGGTCCAGGCTCGAGCTCAGATCGGCACCGGAGGTGATAAGGAGGGGGCCATCGACGGCTGGCGGCCAACGGCCCGCCGGCCGGGGCGTCGGAGAAGAAATCCGAACGCGCCAGCACGACGGCGTGTGCAGAGCCGGCATTGGGGAACTCCGCCTGGGAGATCGCGATGGCGGTGCCGATGGCGTCGGTCCCCGAGATTCGCTGGAGCGTGCCGGCGTCGGCCGACGCGAGACCGCCGGCCGGGGCGAGGGCCGCGACGAGCGCGACCAGCGCGGCCCCGATCAAGGCGCGTCGGAGCATCATCGCAAGGACGGTACCCGCGGCCCCGACCTCAAAGCGTCCGACTCCGAGATCGTGGTGTCCCCTCCGGCATCGGGGTGGGGGAATCGGTGCGAGGCCCCCCCTCCCCCACTCGGCCCCGCCGACCGGGAGACTCAGCGGTTGGTGGTTGCGGTGATGTGCTCGAAGAGCCCGGGACGGATCAGGGTTCGGACACCCTTGGCCCAACCCTCGTCCACGTCGTCGACGTCGAGGGCGGTGACGTTGTTGAGCAGCATGCCAAAGGCGAGAAACGACTTCACCGTGACCGGATCGAGCCGGGTGGTGTCGGCGACCGCGTCCCACATGCGAGCGACGCAGCCCCGTACGAGCCCGCGCACCTCGGGGTCGCCGCAGGCGGCGAAGCCCTGGAGCTGCAGCAACAGCGTCGTGCGGTCGCTCAACGACCGGTAGTAGTGCCGTCCCATGTGGGCCAGCGCGTCGAGACCCGCGGATGCTCCCGCGGCCTCCCGCATCCCGTCGCTGAAGCGATCGAAGGCCGCCGCCACCAGCTCCAAGAAGAGCGCCTTCTTGGTGCCGAACATGCGAAACACATAGGCCTGGGTGATCCCGGCCTCGCGCGCGATCGCCTCGACCGAGGCACCGTGCAGGCCGTGGTCCGCGAACTCGGCGGCTGCGATCGTCAGGACCTGGGAGCGCCGCTGCGGCCCGGTCATCCGGAGCGTCATGGAAACAGATTAGTTGTTACTAACTACTAACTGATAGCATGGCGACGTGAGCGAGGACCTCTGGGCGGGGCTCGTCGGGCCGTTCGTCGACGAGGCCTACGCGTCGGTGAAGGGTTTTGTGCGCACCTTTGTGCTGCACCACCAGCTGCTCGAACACCTGCCCCCGCCCCCGGCCACGATCTTGGACGTGGGAGCGGGAGCGGGCCACCAGTCCTTCCCCCTCGCCCAGGCCGGCTACGAGGTGATGCTGCTCGACTCGTCGGCGGCGATGCTGGCCCGGGCCCAAGAACGCCTCGAGCGACTTCCGGCGGACGCCAGGGCGCGGGTGACGATGCTCGAGAGCGATGGCGAGCGAGCGGAGGAGGCCCTCGGGGGTCGGCGATTCGCCGCTGTCTTGTGCCACGGCGTCCTCGGCTACCTGGAGCGGCCCGAGGAGATGATCGACCAGCTCTGCCGCTGCGCAGAGGACGACGGGCTCGTCTCGATCATGACCGGCAACGCGAAGGCGACCGTGGTGCAGCCGGCCCTGGAACGCCGGTGGGACGACGCGCTGGCGGCCTTCGACGAGCGAACCGGGATCGGAGTCCTGGGCGTGCGGGGCCGGGCCGACACGGTGGAGGAGGTCGCGACGCTGCTCGAGGCCAAAGGGGTACGCCAGCTCGCCTGGTACGGGGTCTGGCTCTTCGTCGACTGGCTCGAGTTCTCCGGGGTCGAGCTTGACCCGAGCGACACCGACGAGCTGACCAGGATCGCAGCGGTCGAGCTCGAGCCGCCCGGCGAGACCCCTACCGCGAGATCAGCCGCGTCTTTCACCTCCTCGGGCGCAAGGCTCCGCTCTGACCGGCGGCACGCCCGAGCACCTGGTCATCGACCGCCGACGTAGGCGGCGAGCGCCTCACCGGTGAGCGTGGAGCGCGCCGCGACGAGCTGCGCCGGCGTGCCCTCGAAGACGATCCGACCGCCGTCGTGCCCGGCCCCCGGGCCCATGTCGATGATCCAGTCGGCGTGCGCCATGACCCCGAGGTGGTGCTCGACCACGATCACCGACTTGCCGGCGTCGACCAGCTGGTCCAGCAAGACGAGGAGCCGCTCGACGTCGGCGAGGTGCAGTCCCGTCGTCGGCTCGTCGAGCACGTAGATCCCGCCCTTCGTCCCCATGTGGGTGGCCAGCTTGAGCCGCTGGCGCTCCCCGCCCGAGAGCGTCGGCAGCGGCTGGCCGAGGCCGAGATAGCCGAGTCCGACGTCGGCCAGCCGCCGGAGGACCGCCTCGGCGGCCGGCGTCTTGGCCCTCCCCCCGCCGAAGAAGGCGAGCGCCTCGTCCACCGACATCGCCAGCACCTCGCTGATGTCCCGACCACCGAGGCGGTACGCGAGGACCGACGGCTGGTAGCGCTTACCCTCGCACTCCTCGCAGACCGAGGCGACGCTGTTCATGAACCCGAGCTCGGTGTAGATGACCCCGACACCGTTGCAGCTCGGGCAGGCCCCCTCGGAGTTCGCGCTGAAGAGCGCCGGCTTCACGCCGTTGGCCTTGGCGAAGGCCGACCGGACCGGGTCGAGCAACCCGCTGTAGGTGGCCGGATTGCTCCGGCGCGAGCCGCGGATCGGCGATTGATCGATGGAGACCACGCCCGCCTTCGGGGGCAACGAGCCGTGCACGAGCGAGCTCTTCCCCGACCCGGCGACCCCCGTGACGACGACCAGCACCCCGAGCGGGATGTCCACATCCACACTGCGCAGGTTGTTGGTCGTGGCGCCCCGGACCTCGAACGCCCCGGTCGGCGGCCGCGGTTCGACGTTCAGGGTTGCCCGGTCGTGGAGGTGCCTCCCGGTGAGCGTTGCGCTCCTTGCGAGCTGGTCAACCGTGCCCTCGAAGCACACCGTGCCACCCTCCCGGCCGGCCCCCGGGCCGAGGTCGACGACGTGATCGGCGATGGCGATGAGCTCGGGCTCGTGCTCGACGACGAGGACGGTGTTGCCCTTGTCGCGCAGTTCCAAGAGGAGCTCGCTCATTTTGGCCACATCGTGGGGGTGCAGGCCGGCGGTCGGCTCGTCGAAGACGTAGGTGACGTCGGTGAGCGAGGAACCGAGTTGCCGAACCATCTTGATGCGCTGCGCCTCTCCGCCCGACAAGCTGGCCGACGGTCGCTCGAGGGAGAGATAGCCGAGGCCGATCTCGGAGAAGAAGTCGAGGGTGTCGCACAGACGGGCGAGCAACGGCCCGACCGACGGCTCGTGGAGGCCCCGGACCCAGTCGGCCAGGTCCGAGACCTGCATCGCGCACGCGTCGGCGATGCTGACCCCGCCGATCTTGGATGACCGCGCCCCTTCCGACAGCCGCGTCCCGCCGCAGGCGGGGCAGGCGGCGAAGGTGACCGCGCGGTCCACGAACGCCCGGATGTGCGGCTGCAGCGCCTCGGGGTCCTTCGACAGGATCGACCGCTGCAGCCGCAGCACCAGGCCCTCGTAGGTCTGGTTGATCCCGCCGATCTTCATCCGCGCCGGCTCGTGGTACAGGAAGTCCTGCCGCTCCTTCTTGGTGAACTTCCCGATCGGCTTGTCCGGGTCGTAGAACCCCGACTCGCTGTACAGCCGGTACCCCCAGCCGCCGGGGGTGTAGCCGGGGATGGTCAGCGCGCCCTCGTTGAGCGACTTGCCGTCGTCGTACAGCTGCGACAGGTCGATGTCGGAGACGCTGCCTCGGCCCTCGCAGCGCGGGCACATGCCGCCGGTGACCGAGAAGCTGCGCCGCTCCTTCACGGTCTGCCCGGCGCGCTCCAGGGTGACCGC
>DAHUYG010000060.1 GCA_027315315.1 Acidimicrobiaceae bacterium
GTTTCTGCGCCGGAGAAACTACAGCGTGACCGAGGTGGACCGCCCCGCCCGCAAAGGCGAGCGACGACTGTTGGGAAAGAGCGACGTCATCGATGCCGAACACGCCGCTCGGGAGGTTCTGGCGGGCCGGGCGACGACGACCCCAAAGTCCTCGAACGGCAGCATCGAGGACGCCCGGGCGTTCTGCGAGGCGTTCCTCGCCTACCCCAACCACGACCACCGCCATTCGGGCATCGGCTACCACACCCCGGCGTCGATCCACTACGGCACGACCAAGGAGGTCCGTTCGCAGCGGGCCGCCACCCTCGGTGCCGCCTACGCCGTCAACCCGAGCAGGTTCGGTGGCCGCATGCCCCATCCACCGGAGCTGCCGACGGTGGCGTGGATCAACGATCCCAACGAGGAGGTCACACAGAAGGCGTCATAGGAACGTGTCTCAAAGTGCTTGACAGGTTCCGTTCCGCCGGCACCGACCAAGCTCGGCGTTCACTTCCCTGAGCGTGGCGGTCCCGGCGGCCATGGCACCAGGGACCACGGTGAGCTTGTCTGGCAGCACCCCGTCCCCCGGGCCCAAAAGACGACCTTTGGCCCTGGCCGCTGTGGCGTGCCCGGGCGACGCTTGTTCCAAGGCCCGTGCTCGCTCGGACCTCGGGTCGGGCACGGGGCGACTGGCGGCTCGAGCAGACGGCGGTAGTTTCTCGTCGACGGGCGGCCAGCCTGACCAGGAGGTATCCATGGGACTGTTCCAACGAGCCCACGACATCGTCGAGGCAAAGGCCAACAAGGCGATGGACGCGGCCGAGCGCCCAGATGAGATGCTCGACCTCTCCTACGAAAAGATGCTCGAGCAGATCACCCAGGTGAAGTGGTCGCTCGTCGACATCGCCGCCTCGCGCAAGCAGCTCGAGCTCCAAGAGCAGCAGCTCCAGCACTCGGTCGACCACCTCCAGGACCAGGCGAAGGCGGCGCTGGAGGCCAACCGCGAGGACCTCGCCAAGGAGGCGCTGGCGCGCAAGGCCGCCGCCCAGCAGCAGATCGATGCGATGGAGCCCCAGCATCAGCAGCTTTCCGAGGAGGAGGAGAAGCTTGAGCACACCCTGGCCGGACTGCAACAACGCGTCAACCAGTTCCGCTCCCAGAAGGAGGTCCTGAAGGCGCAGTACACGGCCTCCAAGGCGATGTCGAGCGTCGACGAGAGCGTGGCAGGCATCTCGAAGTCGATCGGCGACTCGGGTGCGGCGCTGGAGCGGGCCCAAGACAAGATCGCCAACATGCAGGCACGTTCCGGCGCGCTCGACGAGCTCCTCGAATCGGGTGCCCTCGAGGACGTCGGTGGTGGGGACGACGACATCCAAAAGGAGCTCGACGAGATCGGATCCAAGTCCAACGTCGACGCCGAGCTCGCGGCGCTGAAGTCCCAGATGTCGTCCTCGGGAGAGCTTGGCTCGGGAACGCCGCCGAGCTAGCCAGATCTCACCCGTCGCACTCGAGAGCGCCGGACCCGAGCGGGACAGGATCGAGCGGTGCGGCCGCTCTGTGGGCATCGGTTGCCGAGGGTGCTCGGGTGCCCCGGGTCCCCGAGCATTCGAAGGGCATGGGACCCGGGTCCACAAACCGGCCGCGTCGAACGGTCCGCGGCGAGGACACCCGGGCGAAGGTGGGAGACTGTGGATCGGTCCCAAGGATCCATCGCGACGGGTCCCGGGCGCGAACACCGCGACCTCCCGGCGTGGAAGATCGGACCGGCTCCTCGGGACTGGACGGACGTCGCGGCGACTCTCCGAGCCCGGCATATCCTGGGGAGAACCCGAACGTCGATGCCGCAGCACTGCGGCCTTCTCGACGAATGACCGCCGCCCCCCGAGGAGAGTCCATGACCGCCCAGGAGCATCCGCCCTTCATGGTCGCCGATCTCAGCCTGGCCGAGTTCGGCCGCACGGAGATCGAGCTGGCGGAGCATGAGATGCCGGGCCTCATGGCGATGCGCGCCGAGTACGGGGACGCAAAGCCGCTGGACGGCGCGAGGATCACCGGCTCGCTCCACATGACGGTCCAGACCGCCGTCTTGATCGAGACCCTGGTGGCCCTGGGGGCCCGGGTGCGCTGGGCGAGTTGCAACATCTTCTCGACCCAGGACCACGCGGCGGCGGCGGTCGTCGTCGGGCCGGACGGCACCCCCGAGGACCCCCAGGGCGTTCCGGTCTTCGCATGGAAGGGCGAGAACCTCGAAGAGTACTGGTGGTGCACCGAGCAGGCCCTCACCTGGGACGACGACGAGGGCGGCCCCAACATGATCCTCGACGATGGGGGCGATGCCACCCTCTTCGTGCACAAAGGGGTGGAATACGAGAAGAGCGGCTCGGTCCCGGATCCCTCGAGCACCGACAACGCCGAGTTCGCCGTGATCCTGCAGCGCCTGGGAGCGTCGGTCTCGGCCCAGCCCGGCCGTTGGACCCAGGTAGCCAACGGGATCCGTGGCGTCACCGAGGAGACCACCACCGGGGTGCACCGCCTCTACGAGATGGAGCGCGGCGGGGAGCTCTTGTTCCCGGCGATCAACGTCAACGACTCGGTCACCAAGTCGAAGTTCGACAACAAATACGGGTGCCGCCACTCGCTGGTCGACGGCATCAACCGGGCGACCGACGTGCTCATCGGGGGCAAGGTCGCCGTCGTGTGCGGTTTCGGCGACGTCGGGAAGGGCTGCGCCCAGTCCCTGGCGGGACAGGGGGCTCGGATCATCATCACCGAGATCGACCCCATCTGCGCGCTGCAGGCCGCAATGGAGGGCTACCAGGTCACCACGCTTGAGGAGGTGGTCCACGAGGCGGACATCTTCATCTCGGCCACCGGCAACAAGAACGTGATCACCGCGGAACACATGGCCTCGATGAAGCACCAGGCGATCGTGGGCAACATCGGCCACTTCGACAACGAGATCGACATGGCGGGCCTGGCCAAGGTCCCGGGCATCACCCGCGTCAACGTAAAGCCCCAGGTCGACAAGTGGATCTTCCCCGACGGTCACGCCGTGATCGTCCTCTCGGAGGGAAGGCTCCTCAACCTCGGCAATGCCACCGGCCACCCGAGCTTCGTGATGTCGAACTCGTTCACGAACCAGGTCATGGCGCAGATCGAGCTCTTCACGAAGGCCGGGCACTACGAGAACAAGGTGTTCGTGCTGCCCAAGCACCTCGATGAGAAGGTGGCCCGCCTGCACCTCGACGCGCTCGGGGTGAAGCTCACGACCCTGAGCCAGGAGCAGGCCGCCTACATCGGGGTGTCGCCCGACGGCCCCTACAAGCCCGACACCTACCGCTACTGAGCGACCGGCGGCTCAGCGGTTGAGCTGCGCCGAGGCGAGGACCGCCCCACCGCTCAGGACCCAGGCGGCACGCACCTGGCCCGCCGGGACCGGGAGCTGATAGGCCCAGCTGCCGGCACCACCCTCGACCCAGAAGGTCCCGACGGTGCTCGTCGCGCCGCCGACGGTGCGGACCTTGCACGTGACGAGGCCCGTCACGCCCAGATGGTCGACCGACATGAAGAGCCAGCCCGGCGAGCCCGCCGCGAGATAGACCTCGCCGAGGATCGCGTGGTGCGCCGTCAGGTCCGCGGCGATCGGCGCAACGGCGGCCGGTCCGCCGCCGCCGGCGCTCGAGAGGCCGAGCCCGAGGCCGGTCCCGAGCGCCCCGGCGAGCGCCCCCGCCGCGAGGGCGATCCTCGTGATCCTCCGGCGGGGGGCCACGCGGAGCCGCCGGCGCCCCGAGAGCCCCATCCGCTCGAGGACGACGGTCTCGAAGCCGGCCGGCGGCTCGGCGTCCGGGGCGACGGCCAGGATCGCATCGGCGGCCGACGCGAGGCGGTCGACCTCGTCGATGCAGCGCGCGCAGCCCTGCACGTGGGAGAGGACCACGGCGCGGCGGGCTCCGCTGAGCGTGCCCAGGGCGAGCTCGGGGAGCTCGTCGGCGACGGTGGCGCAGTCGGCGGGGCGGACGCTCACGCGAGTGGCACCTCGGCCCCGAGGGCCCGCCGCAGCTTCTGGAGGCCCGCACGGATCCGGGTCTTCGCCGTCCCGAGCGGGATCCCCTCCCGCTCGCTCACGTCGGATGCGGTCAATCCGTAGACGGTGGCCAACACGAGCGCTCGCCGCTGCTCGACCGGGAGCGCCCGGAGCGCCTCTCGGATCTGGGGCGCCCGGTCGGACGCGTCGGCCGCCTCCTCGGGGAGTCGTTCCTCGCTGAGCGAACCAAGGGTCAGAAACTGGGCCGGGTCGAGGGGGGTCGGACGGCGCACGCGGATCGCGTCGATCGCAAGGTTGCGGGTGATCGCAAGCACCCAGACGGCGGCCGAGCCGCGGCGCGGGTCGAAGACCTGGGCGTGTCGCCACACCCGCACCAGTGCATCCTGGGCCACGTCCTCGGCGGACCGGGGATCCCCGACGATGGAGCGCGCGAGCCCATAGACGCGGCGCTGGTACCGGCGGACGAAGACGACCGCTGCGCGCTCGTCGCCGATCGCCATGCCGGCCAGGAGCGCCTCGTCGGAGGGCTCGCTCACCCGCTCAGCCTGCCGGGGGGCATGCCGGCCATCTTCCCATCGAAGAGCTATACGGCACGACGAGGCGCGAAGATTGCGCCCGATGTGGGTCCCGGGCAATCCGAATGGGCCCCTCCGCCGTACTGCACTTCGAAGGGGTACCGCGCCGGCAAGGACGCGCCGGCGCGACACGACCGAAGGAGCGATCCCATGCGCGATCAAGGAGCAAGGCGGCGGCCCACCGCCCGGACGCGGGCGGCCGGCCTGACGGTGCTGTGCGCCGCAACGGCAATCGGGCTCGGAGCGGTCGGCACCGCAGCCGCCTCGGCTGCCCCCGCCCGCCCGATGCTCAAGCTCGTCAAGCACGGGAAGCTGGGCGACATCCTCGTGACCACCGCGGGGAAGACCGTCTACATCTTCACCGGCGACTCGCCGAACAAGCCCACCTGCACCGGCGGGTGCGCGCACATCTGGCCGCCCGTGACCGTCGCGAAGCGCGTGACGCCAAAGGGTGCGAGGGGCGTGAGCGGCCTCGGCACCGTGGTGGTCGACGGCATCCGCCAGGTGACCTGGGACAAGCACCCGCTCTACACCTACGCCCTTGACGCCCGGGCCGGCATCGTCCACGGGAACGGGGTCCAACAGGGCAGCGGCACCTGGTGGGCCGCCACCAAGAAGCGGGTGACCTCTTTGAGCTCATCGCCAGCGACGACGAAGCCCACGACCTCGAACGGCTCGACCGGCCCTGGGTACGGCTACGGCTACTGAGTTCGAGCGGCCCGGAGGAGCCTTGCGCACCCCCGAGCGGACCATCGGCCCTGGACCGCGCATCTGGGGTGCGCCGTCCAGGGTCCTCGCGACTCGCGCCACGCGTCATCGGGGGCTCGTCGGCGCCCTCACGTGGGGGGCGGCCGCCCTGATGGTCGCCTCCGGGGCGATCCACCTGCACCTCTACGCCCTCGCCTATCGGCGCATCCCGACGATCGGGACGCTCTTCCTCCTCCAGGGCGTGGGGTCGATGCTCCTCGCCCTCGTTGCTGCCCTGGTGCGCCGGGTGTGGAGCTCCTTGGTTGGCGCGGCGACGATGCTCGCGACCCTGACCGGCTTCCTCGTCTCGGTGAACTACGGACTCTTCGGGTTCCAGGACGCGTTCAACGCCCCCGACGCCCTGAGCGCCCTCGTGATCGAGATCGCCTCGGCAACCCTCTTCCTCGCGGCGGCCGCCCTGTCGCTCCTCTGGTCAGCCGCGACGAGCGAGCCCGCGATCGCGAGGGGTCTCGGGACGACGGGCTAGGTCTGGAGGTCCCCCACCGCGGCGAAGAGCGACTCGAGCTCGGCGCGCCAACTCGACGGCGGGCTGATCGGGCGGACCACGAACTTCGAGAACCCGGCGGCCAAGAAGGCCTCGAGCCGCTCGCGAAGTGCGTCGAGACCGACCGGAACGAGGGTCCGCGGGTCTCGACCCCGAGCGCGAGCCGTGAGCGTGGCGACGACCCGGTCGTTCAGCTCGTCGTGGGCGTAGACGACGCTGACGCCGAAATGCTCCTCGCTGATGCTGCGCCCGGCCTCCTCGGCGGCCTCGAGGATGACGGCGTGGCCCGCGGCGGCCTCCTCGGGTGAGCACAGCGAGGGCAGCCATCCGTCGGCGAGCCGGCCGCAGCGGACGAGAGACGACCGGGCCATGCCGCCCAACCAGACGTCAAAGGGCTGTTGGACGGGGAGCGGCCACAACTCGGTGGGCGGGAACCGACCGGCCGGGCCGTCGTGCCCGACGGTCTTGCCGGCCCAGAGGTCTCGCAGCACCGGCAGCAGCTCGTCGATGACCGCCGGGCGCAGGGCGGTGTCGACCCCGACCGCGTCGCGCTCTGGGGCCTGGTTCAGGCCCGGCACGAGCGTGAGGAGGAAGCGGCCCCCCGTCAAGAGGTCAGCGGTCGCCACCTGCTTGGCCAGCCGGAGCGGGTTGCGCCCCGGCAGCAGAGCCGTGGTGCCGAGCTTCAGCTTGGTGTTGCGGCCCCCGACCCAGGCCAGGGCGACGATCGGATCGTAGAGGGGCTGGGTGAGGACCTCGGGCAGCCAGAGCGAGTCGAAGCCCAGCTCCTCGATGTCGTCGGCCAAGCCGCCGATGACCTGCGCGTCGGCCTCGCCGCGCAGTGTGCTCACCCCGATTCGGACTTTCACGCCGTGCCTCCCCGCTCCTCGATGAGCCTACGGTGCGCCCTCGATGGCGACGAGCGTCCGGTCGACCCCGTCGTCGTCGACGTCGCGGTGGGTCACCAGGCGGACGACCCCCGGAGCGATCGTCGCGCTCAGGATCCCATGGGACTCGAGATGGGCCTGGAGGGCGGTCGGGTCATCGTGGCGGAAGATGACCATGTTGGTGGGCGAGCCGACCTGCCCGAGGCCCGATCCGGGCCACCGCTCGACGACCGCGCCTGCCACGCGACTCGCCCGTTCGTGGTCCTCGGCCAGGCGACCGACCATGGTGCGCAGCGCGACCAGGCCTGCGGCGGCGATGATCCCGGCCTGTCGCATCGCGCCACCCATGCGGTGGCGGTGCGCCCGTGCCTCCTCGATCACGTCGGAGGGCCCGGCGAGCACCGAGCCGACCGGCGCGCAGAGCCCCTTGGAGAGGCATGCCATCACGGTCGTCGCCCCCTCCACGAGCCGGGCGGCCGGGATCCCGCTCGCGACCTCGGCGTTGAAGATCCGGGCGCCGTCGACGTGAACCGGGACGTCGCCGGCTGCCGCACACAGCTCCCGCATCGAATCGGGGCCCCACCAGCGACCGCCCGATGGCATGTGGGTGTTCTCGATCGCCACGAGCCCGGGGACGGGCATGTGGTGATGGGCCGCGTCCCGGGCCCAGCGCACGTCGGCCGGATCGAGGAGGCCGTCCTCGTCGTCGACCGGGAAGAGCTGGACCCCGGCGCTCCCGGCGGCCGCCGCGTCCTCGTAGGCGACGACGTGCTGCCTCCGTCCGGCGACGACCAGGGACCCGGCCGGTGCGAGCACCCGGATCGCCAGCTGGTTGGCCATCACCCCCGAGGGCACGTAGAGGGCCGCCGCCATGCCCATTCGCTCGGCGAAGACCGCCTCCAGCTCGTTCACCGTCGGGTCCTCGCCGTACTGGTCGTCCCCGACCGCGGCGTCGGCCATGGCCCGGCGCATCTCGGCGGTGGGCTGGGTGACCGTGTCGCTCCGGAGGTCGACCGTGGCGCCCACCGCGCCGATCGTACCTTTGGTCGCCCCGGCGCCCACCCCCGACTCCCCCACGTGGGGGGGTGTTTGCGCCTGTCGCGGTGGGGGCACACCGGATGGGTGCGCATGCCCGGGTCGATGGCGCGAACCGGATCGGGCGTCGTAGGATGTACCGTGCGACTGGTGCGACCACCGGGGCTACCAGATTCCCTGGGGTTGATTCTTCCCACGATTCCCTGGACCAAAGACCCTGCGTTACAAGGTCGTACCGTTGGTGCGAATCTACTTCCTACCTTAAGTGCTACCGAGACCCTTCGGCAGATCGCGGCGGCCGCAGAACGGGCCGGCGCATCCGCCCTGTGGGCGTGTGACCATCTCTTCTGGCACCAGCCGCTGCTCGAGCCGCTGATCTCTCTCGCCGTCGCCGCCACCGCGACGGACTCGGCCTCGATCGGCACCTGCGTCCTCCAGCTCCCCCTGCGCGACCCGGCGACCGTGGCTCGCCAGGTCGCCACGCTCCAGGAGTTGAGCGGGGGCCGGATGATCCTCGGTCTCGGCGTTGGCACCCATGCCGGCGAGTACGGGGCCGCCGGCGCCAGCTTCGAGCACCGGGGACGCATGCTCGACGAGGGGCTGGCAACCATGCGGCGCGCCTGGTCGACCGCCGGCCGACCCGATCTGCGATATCGACTCGAGCCCGAGCCCGCTGCGATCCCCATCTGGCTGGCGGGCAGCTCGGAGGCCGCCATCGGGCGCGCCGCGAGGGTCGGCGACGGTTGGATCCCGATGTTCATCAGGCCGGGCGACTACGCCGCCGGGCGGGAGCGACTCCTCGCCCTGGCCGCCCGGGTCGGCCGGGATCCCCTCGCCGTGCACAGCGCCGTCGTCGTCATGGTGTGCGTCGGCGATTCGGTCGAGGTCGCCCGCAAGGACGGCACGACCTGGCTCGCCGATCTCTACGACCTCCCGCCGAAGGCCTTCGATCGCCACCTCGTCGCCGGGCCGCCCGGGGAATGCGCAGAGGCCATCGCTGCCTATCGCGCCGCAGGCGCCGGCCATGTCGCCGTCATGATCGCCGCCAACGAGACCCTCGAGCACTTCGGCGCGCTCGCCGAGGCGTGTTCGGCGACCCAGACCCCCGACCGTTCCCACCAGCCCCCCGGAGCCGCACCATGAGCACCGATCGCGTCGCCGTCCTCGGCACCGCCATGACCGACATGTCCCGCCGGGACCTCTCCCCTGACCAAATGGCCGTCCAGGTGGCGACCGAGGCGCTGGCCGACGCCGGCGTCCAGCACTCGGACCTCGCGCTCGTCGTCGCAGGCAACGCCGGTGGGGGCCGGCTCAACGACCAGGGCTGCATTCGGGCCCAGGCGTGGCTCCGCAAGTCCGGCCTCGGCGACGTGCCGGTCGTCAACGTCGACAACTCGTGCGCCGGCGGCTCCTCCGCTCTCCATCTGGGCGGCCTCTCCGCGCTCGGGCAGGACCGCCCGGTCCTCGTGCTCGGGGTCGAAAAGATGTGGACCGGAGACCGGGCGGCGACCCTGGAGGCCATCGAGTCGGGTCTGCCCGCGGACTACCGACATGACATGCACGAGCGCCTGGCCGAGCGGGGCAACCCCGCAGGCAGCATCCTGATGGGGCTGAACGCCGCTTGGGCGGAGCAGTTCATGACCGAGCGGGGCGCAACCGTCGAGCAGGTAGCGGCGGCGGCCGTCAAGGCCCGGCGCAACGGGTCGCTCAACCCCCTGGCCCAATGCCAGCAGGCCGTGAGCATGGACGAGGTGCTCTCCTCGCCCCAGGTGGCCGGGGTCCTCACCAGAATGATGTGCAGCTCGTTCACCGACGGGGCGGCGGCCGTCGTGCTGGCCTCGAGCCAGACCGTCTCCGGCCCCGCAGTGGCCGAGCTGCTCGGCACCGTTGCCCGCTCGGGCTGCGGCAACCTCGACTACCACGACCGGCTGGCCGAAACGTCGGCCGCCGCCTACCGCAGCTTCGGCCTCGGCCCGGAGGACTTCGACATGGTCGAGCTCCACGACGCCACGAGCGCCGAGGAGCTCTTCGCGCTCGAGTCGCTCGGGATCTTCGGCTTCGGAGAGGCCGGGCCGGCCACCCTGGCGGGCGACACCGCCATCGGAGGGCGTTCGATCACCGTCAACCCGAGCGGTGGCCTCGTCGCCCGCGGCCACCCCCTCGGAGCGACGGGCATCGCCCAGGTCGTCGAGATCGTCACCCACCTGCGGGGCCGGGCCGGTGCCCGCCCGGTCGAGGGCGCCCGGCGCGGGCTCGCCGTCAACACCGGCGGCGTGGTGAACGGGGATGCCGGCTACGTCGGGATCACGGCGCTCGTCGCCCCGGGGGTCTCGTGACCGGCCGGGGCATCGTGGTGCGCAGCTGCGGCATGGCGGTGCCCGACAAGGTCCTGACGAACGACGACCTCGCGGCCACGCTCGACACGAGCGACGCCTGGATCGCCGAGCGCACCGGCATCCGCGAACGGCGCATCGGGGGGACCACCTCGTCGCTGGCCGCCGAGGCCGGTCGCCAGGCCCTCGCCCGGGCCGGGCTCGAGCCCGAGGACATCGACGCCCTCGTCCTCGCGACCACCACCCCCGACGCGCTCGTGCCGGCGACCGCTTCGACCGTCCAGCAACTCATCGGGCTGCCCAACGTGGGTGCCTTCGACATTAACTCGGCCTGCTCGGGGTTCATGTTCGGCCTTGTCGTGAGCGCCGGGCTCGCCGCGATCGGCACCGACCGCATCCTCCTCGTAGGGGCGGACACCCTGAGCCGCATCACCGACTGGGACGACCGCAGCCTCGCGGTGCTCGTCGGAGACGGGGCGGGGGCGGTCGTGGTCGAGGCGGTCGACGGGCCGGGGAACCTCCTCAGCCATAACCTGCACGCAGACGGGTCGCTCCGGCACCTCCTCTCGTGTGACATCGGCGGCTTCCTCTACATGAACGGCAAGGAGATCTTCCGCAGCGCGGTCCGGGTGGTGGTGGAATCGGCGGACCAGGCCCTGAGCGAGGCGGGGATCGGGGTGGAGGACATCGCCATGTTCGTGCCCCACCAGGCCAACCTGCGCATCATCCAGGCGGCCTGCCAACGGCTCGGGATCCCCGAGGAGAAGACGGCGATCGTGATCGACCGCTACGGCAATACCTCGTCGGCATCCATCCCCCTCGCCCTCGAGGACGTGGTGTCGGCGGGTCGGGTGAGCGACGGTGACCTCGTCCTGTTCTCGGGGTTCGGCGGTGGGATGAGCTGGGCGAGCGCCGTCCTACGCTGGGGGGCGTGAGCGCGCCCACCGCACCCCGGGTGCTCGTGATCCTGGCCGCCGGGAAGGCCACGCGATATGGGGGCCTGAAGCCCTTGGCGCCCATCGGCCCCCACGGCGAGGCCATCTTGGACATGGTCGCGAGCGACGCGGTCTCCTCGGGGTTCGACCCGGTCGTGCTCGTCCTCTCGCCCGGGACCGGCGGCGAGATCCGCGAGCACGTCTCGGCACACTGGCCGGCGCACGTCGATGTCCGCTTCGCGCTCCAAGAGTCGGCCCGGGGCACGGTGGACGCCGTCCTCGCGGCATGGGACGAGCTCGCCGGGGTGGAGGCCTTCGGGGTGGCCAATGCCGACGATCTCTACGGGCCCCAGGCCCTCGAGATGCTTTCGGGGCACCTCGGCTCCGGGGGCGCCAACGCGCTGGTCGGCTTCCGGCTCGAGCGCGCCGTGATCGGGGATGCCCCGGTCACCCGGGGGATCTGCCGGACGGGTGACGCCGGCGAGCTTCTGGGCGTCGACGAGCGCCGCAAGGTGGTTTGGCGCCCCGGCGGGACCTTCGAGGCGGGCGACGGGCGAGAGCCCGCCGTCTTGGACCCCGCTGCGCTCGTGTCGATGAACCTGTGGGGGTTCTCGACCGCGCTCGAGGGCGAGTTCCGCCGGGCTATGGAGGGGACCGACGAGGGTGAGGTGCTCCTGCCCGAGCTGGTCGCCGACCTCGTCGGCGGGCCCGGCGAGCGCCACACCTTCGCCGTGATCCGGACCGAGAGCCGCTGCGTCGGCGTCACGCACCCGGGGGACCTCGAGCTCGTCCAACACGACGTGCGGGCGCAGATCGAACGCGGCGAGCGCCCGGCCGCCCTCTGGACCACGCGTTGAACGCGGCGCGATCGACCCGGCTGTCGATCGCCCTCGCGATCAACCTCGCACTCGTCGCCGGCGAACTCGTCGCCGGGCTCGCGGCACATGCGACGGCGCTCGTGGCCGACGCGGGGCACAACCTCACCGACGTCGTCGGGTTGGGCGCCGCCCTGCTCGCGATCGGATGGGCCAAGCGGCCGAGGAGCGAGACCCGGACGTTCGGCAATCACCGCGCCACGATCCTGGCCGCGCTGTTCAATGCGGTCGCGCTCGCCTTGATCACCGCGTCGATCGTCGGGCTGTCGGTCGACCGAATCGTCCACCCCGAGACCGTGAACGGGGCCTGGCTCCTCGCGGTCGCCGGGGTGGCGCTCCTCGCAAACGGGGCGGCGGCCGTGGTCCTGCGCGACCGCGCCGGCGACCTCAACATGCGCGCCGCCTTGGCGCACATGACCTCGGACGGATTGGCGGCGGGCTTCGCCCTCGTGGCCGGCGTCGTCATCGTGGTGGCCGGCCGTCGAGCCGATCTCGCGGACCCGGCGGCCTCCCTCGCCGTGTCGCTCGCCATCGTCTTGCAGGCCCAGCGGCTCGTGCGCGCGAGCGTCGAGGTGCTGCTCGAGTCGACCCCGAGCGACGTCGATCTCGCTGCGCTGAGGACGGCCATCACCTCGGTGGCCGGCGTGGCCGACGTCCACGACGTGCACGTCTGGAGCCTCTCGAGCGACGTCCGGGCGCTGTCGGCCCACCTCGTCCTCGAGGGCCACCCGACCCTGGAACAGGCCCAGGAACTGGGAGAACAGGTGCGCGGGGCCATCGTCGAGCGGTTCGGGCTCGCCCACAGCACCCTCGAGCTCGAGTGCGAGCGCTGCACCGACGACGAGGACCCCTGCGGGATGGACACCGTCGCGCCACCGATCGGCGTGGCGGGCTCGAGGCCCTGAGGCGAACCGTCCCCGGACGCGACGCAGCCCCGAGTAACCGTCCGGCCGAAACCGTCCGTGCTCCTCGGGGCCACGCCCGTGGCGGTCTGCCGCAACCTGCAGCGCGAGCCGTGTCGGACAACCCGCGCCCGGCGCAAGCCGACGGCTCCAGGGAAGCCACCGGCTCTTGCAGAGCCGCCTGTCGGGCACCTTTTCCTCCGCCCCGCCCGGCTTCCCTTGCGGGACTCCGGCCGTCCTTGGGTCCGCCTTGCGGCGTTCCCTCGGATCCTCCTCTGATCCGCCTTGCGGCTTCACTTCGGTCTTGCTCCCTCCGGACTCGCCTTGCGGCCAACCCTTTGGGGGCTTGTGGCGGGCTTTAGCCACCCGAACTGATGCAAAGGTTGCGCCTTTCGAATTCCCGGGTCAAGGGCCGCACGCGAAATCCCCGACTTGTCCCCACAAATCTCTTTTCGTCCCCAGACGGCGACCATTCCTCCCCAACTTCTGTCCCAGACTCCCCAGGTGATCCCCAGTCGATGGCCCCCTCCGTCCGCCGCGTTGCAGCCGGATGCGACACTGGCGCGATGACCACGACACCGAGTGACGACGCGTCGCGCTGTGGGTGGGCGACGGGCGAGTTCCTCGTCCCGTACCACGACGAGGAGTGGGGGGTGCCGGTCCACGACGACCGCCGCCACTTCGAGTTCCTCGTCCTCGAGGCCGCCCAAGCCGGCCTCAGCTGGCTGACGATCCTGCGGCGGCGGGAGGGATACCGCCGCGTCTTCGCCGGCTTCGACCCCGAGCTCGTGGCCGCGTTCACCGAGCGCGACGTGGAGCGGGCCCTCGGCGACACCGGGATCATCCGGAACCGCCAGAAGGTCGAGTCGACGGTGGCCAACGCGCGAGCGCTGCTCGCCCTGGTCGAGGCCGAGGGGAGCTTCGACGACTATCTCTGGGGGTGCGTCGAGGGGACCCCGATCCAAAACCAGTGGTCCGACACCGCCCAGATCCCGGCCAAGACCGAGCTCTCCGAACGCCTGAGCAAGGACCTTCGCTCGCGTGGTTTCCGATTCGTCGGCCCGGTGGTCTGCTACTCGCACCTGCAGGCGGCCGGCCTCATCAACGACCACGTGACGAGCTGCTTCCGGTGGGGCGTGCTCGCGGATGGGGGGACGGGGGCGCCCTGAGGCACCCCGGGTCACGCCCTGGGGGGTTCGCCCGGAGCGCCGGGCTGCGCCCCGAGAACCAGGACCATCACCAACCGAATGCCGAACTCGTCGAGCCCGTTCGAGCGCTCGGCGTCCCGGATCTCGTGCAGCTCGGGGCACCACTCGCGCTCGTCGAGCTCGACGAAGCCGGCCGACCGGTAGAAGGGGCCGTTCCACGGCACGTCGCGGAATGTGCAAAGGGTGAGCCGCTCGTATCGGGCCCCGGCCGCCCACGTGGCGGCCGCCTCGAGGAGGGCCCGCCCGATGCCGCGTCGTCCGTGCTCGGGCAGGACCGAGATCTGCTCGAGATGGGCCTGCCCGCAGACGAGGGTGAGCCAGGCGAACCCGACCGGGGGGTCGCCGGCTACGAAGGCCGCGAGCGGCGATTCCCCACGATCGGCGACCGACACCGAGGCGCCGAGGAGTATGCCGATCCGGTCGAAGAGCACGCCCGAACGGTGCTCGATCGCCCCGAGCAGGGGGACGTCGCCCGGCCCGGCCGGCCGGACCAGCGAGCGGGCTAGGCCTTCTTGTGTCGTGGGGAGGGCTCCTTCACCATCCGGGAGACGAGCTGGCGCGACACGCCCCAGGCGCGAGCGATCTCGGCCATGGTGCTCCCCTCGGCGGCGGCCAGCTTGAACTGGGCCTGTTGGGCCCGGTGGCGGGCCGCCTGCACCTCGCGGATCATCTCGGAGGTCGCAGCGCGTCCCTGCGCCGCGTTCGACACGTTGGCGACGTCGGTGGCGTTGCGGCCCGACTCGACCATCCTGCGGATCCGACGCATGAGGGTCTCCATCAGCTTCATCTGGCTCCGCGTCCGCACGATGGCCTCCTCCAACTCGCGCAGAGTCCTCGTCGCCTCCTCACGCAAGACGGCCATCTGTGCCGCTGAAGGCGCCTTGGCCTTCGGGCCGTTGGGTGATGTGGGCATACGTCTCCTTGCTCTCGCGCCGGGTCGGACCCGTGGACGTCGGCATCATCTCAGCTGCGGGCGGAATCGGCCCGAGGAGACCTCGGGCGAGGGCTAGGAGGCCTTCTTGCGAGCGGCGCGACGCGGGGTTTCGGTCGTCTTGTTCGCGGCCCGCTTGGCGTTCGAACGAGCCGCCGTCTTCTTGGCGGCCTTAGGCTGTGCCTTGGTCGAGGAGCCACCGCTCGCTGCCTTGACGCTGGCCTCGAGGGCCGCCATGAGGTCGACGACCTTGGGTTGCGGTGCGGGCGCCTCGAGCACGATCTCGCGCCCCTCGTGCTTGCTCGCCACGAGCTCCTCGACACGCCCCCGATGGGTGTCGCGGTAGCGCTCGGCGTCCCACGACGAGCTCATGGCGTCGATGAGCTGCCGGGCGATCGCGACCTCGCGCTCGTTGAACTCCTCTTCACCGGGGAGGTTCGGGAGCTCCTCGGCCGGCGAGCGCACCTCGTCGGCGAAGTACATGGTCTGCATCACGAGGACGCCCTCGGCCCCGTCGGGCCTAACCGCGACGAGGTACTCCTTGTTGCGCATCACGAGCGTCGCGATGGCGATCTTGGACTCCTCCTCCATGGCCTTGCGCAGCAGGGCGTAGGCCCGGCGCGCCCCCTCGCCCTGGGGGGCGAGGTAGTAGCCCGACCGGTAGAAGAGCGGATCGATGTCCGCGGCGTCGACGAAGTCGACGATCGAGATGTTCCGGGAGCGCTCGGGGTCGGCGGCGGCGAGCTCGTCGTCGCTGAGGATCACGTACTCACCGTCGCCCAGGTTGAAGCCCTTCACGATCTTGGACTGGTCGACCTCGCGCCCGGTCCGCTCGTTCACCTTCTTGTAGCGGATCCGGTCCGAGGTGCCCGCCTCGAACTGGTTGAAGTGGATGGTCTTGTCCTGGGTCGCCGAGAACAGCCCAACGGGGACGTTAACCAGCCCGAAGCTGAGAGATCCCGACCAAATCGCTCGTGCCATCGCCGTAGTCTTACCCACGTCAACGATGGGGTCCACCATCGTGTTACACCCATTCGCCACACTGGCTTCATGGCGACCGCGCCCAACCCGATGAAGTTGGTCGTGCTGGCGGCGAAGGGGCTCGCGGAGTTGAAGGACGACGACCTCCGGGGCAACCAGCTCCATCTCGACCTCGAGGTGAGTGTGTGGCTGCGCCGATCGGGAGCCGAGCTCACCTCGGTGCCCCGGGCGCTGCTCGCACTGCGTCGTGCGCTGCTCGACGTCTCGGCCCTCGACCCGGGGAGCGAACCGGTCCCGCTCGTGCTGGCCGACGCCCAGCAGGCGGTGGCGAGCCTCTGCGTCTACCTCCACGGGCTGATCGGCCGGGGCGCGGCGTCGCTGCACATGGAGCGCTCCGAGTTCGTCGAGGCCGCCCTGGCCCAGCTCGGAGACGCCCGCAGCACCCGCCGCACCTCGTAGCGCACGCCCCGCCCCCTCTGCGTGGCCCGGGGGCCCCGATAGGGTGGGCCCATGTCCGAGACGACCTGGTCCGACGTCGATTCGTACCTCTGCGACCGCCTCCTCGGCTCGAACCCCGAGCTCGACGCGGCGCTCGCGTCGAGCCGCGAGGCGGGCCTTCCTCCCATCGCCGTCGCGCCCAACCAGGGCAAGCTGCTTGACGTCCTCCTCAGGGCGACCGGGGCGCGCTCGGTCCTCGAGATCGGCACCCTCGGTGCCTACAGCACGATCTGGATGGCCGCCGCCTTGCCCGACGACGGCCGGGTGGTCACCCTCGAGTTCGCCGACAAGCACGCGGACGTCGCGCAGGCGAACCTCGAGCATGCCGGGGTCGCCGACAAGGTGGAGATCCGCCGGGGACCGGCCCTCGACTCGTTGCGTCAGCTGATCGCCGAGTGGGCGGGGCCCTTCGACTTCGTCTTCATCGACGCCGACAAGGAGAACACCCGGCCCTACTTCGAGCTGTCGCTCGAGCTCGCCCGCCCCGGCACGGTGATCTTCGTCGACAACGTCGTGCGCAACGGCTCGCTCGTCGGGGACTCCGAGGACCCCCAGGTGCTCGGGATGCGGGAGTTCGTGGACTACGCGTCGAGCGAGCCCCGCGTCGAGATCACCGCCGTGCAGACCGTCGGCTCCAAGGGCTACGACGGATTTGCGATCGCCTACGTGAAGGGCTGATCCCCCGCCGCGTCAGCGGCCGGTCAGCTCCCAGCGCTCCGGGACGCCGGCGCTCCGCCGGGCGTCGCCGCGAGCCTCGAGGACGATCAGGTGTGCGAGCGTCTCGCCCAACGCGGCGCGTTGCATCCAGAACTGGATCTCGGACCAGGGCCTGCTCCAGGTGAGCTCGATCGCGATCTCCCACGCCGTGGACCCGGGCCGCTCCCGGAGCGCCCGGCGGATCTCCTCGAGGCGGGACTCGTGGTGCCCGCGCAGCTGCACGATCCGCTGCGCGAGGTTCCTGAACCGGTACTCGTGCGCGGGCAAGACCTCGGTCACGTCCAGTTCGGCGACCTTGTCGAGGGCATCGAGGAAGTCCGACAACGGATTGGAGGTCTGCTGGGGATGGAACGAGATGTTCGGCGTGATCCTCGGCAAGATGTGGTCGCCGGACATGAGCACCCGGCGGCGGCCGTCGTAGAAGCACAGGTGCCCGGGCGAGTGGCCCGGGGTCCAGATCGCGGTCAGGTCCCATCCGGGGACCTCGGGGTGGTCACCGTCTTCGAGGAGCACGTCGGGCAGCACGGCCTGCACGAACTGGCGCACCGGCATTGACGCCCCGCGCATGGTGTCCATGGCGTCGGTCGGCACCCCGCACTCGAGCAGATGGCCCCGCATCCGGGTGAGGAGGTCGTCCATCTGCATGTAGCGCTGCGGGAGGATCTCGGCGTCCGCCGGGTGCAGTGCGATCCAGGCCCCCGACGCCTCGCGGACCCGGCCGGCCAGCCCGTAGTGGTCCGGGTGGATGTGGGTGACGAGCACCGAGCGCACGTCGGTCATGGCGTAACCGGCCTTGTCGAGGCCGGCGTTGAGCGCCGCCCAGGCCTCCTCGGTGTCCCAACCGGCGTCGATGAGGCTGACGCCGTCGTCGAGCTCGAGCAGGTACACAAGCACGTAGCGCAACGAGCTCTGGGGCATGGGCACGGGGACCGACCACAGCCCCTCGCCCAGGTGCTCGACCGGGGGGAGGACGTCGTCCTCCCAGGCGCGCAGCTGCGCGACCCCACTGATATCGATTGCTGTGAGGTCCCGCTCCACGTCACCCCCGCTGAGAGGCCCGACGGCCTGCCTCGGGGCTCATGCTAATGAGCGCCGCACGGGGGCCCGGCCCACCTCGCTCGACCCGACCCGGGGCGCCCCCCGATAGAATCGGGTTCCCATGGCCCAACCCGAGCCATCGGTGGCCCCACTCCCCCGCCGGCGCTCCGGCCGGTCCCGGTGAGGCTGGCCCCGGCCCGCCCGGCACCGGGTGGGTCCCTCGACGACCCGCTCCGGCGGGTGGCGCGCCGCCAACGGGTCCGGCGGGCGTGCTCGCTCGGCCTCGGGATCGTGGCGGTCTTCGACCTCGTGACGTCGGTCCTCCCGCCCTCGCACCACAACCTCACCTTTCTCCTCCGCTTCGCGCCGCTCGTGATCGAGCAGGGAGCCGCCGCGCTGCTGGCGCTCTGTGGCCTGGTGCTGCTTGCGCTCACCCGCGGGCTGCGCCGCGGTCAGCGCCAGGCCTGGGCGCTGTCGTGCTTCGTACTCCTCGTCGCGGCGGTCCTCCACCTGGCCCGAGGGATCGACGGCGTCCAGAGTGCGCTCAGCGTCGTGCTCGTCGCTTTCCTCCTCGTGCTGCGCGACGACTTCGGGGCCTCCACCGACCCGTCGGCCCGGCGCTCGGTCGCACTGCTCCTGAGCGCAGGCGTCCTCGCCACGGTGGCGCTCACGACGGCGGCGGTCGAGATCTTCTTGGCGCTCGACCGGGACGGCCGCGGCCTCCCGCTGCACCAGGCGCTCCTCGGCGTCGCCGAGCGCATGGTCGGGGACCGGACGGTCCTGTTCCCCACGAAGGTGAACCGCTTCCTCTCGCCGACCCTGCTCGGGGTGGGGCTGGCGCTCGGCGCGTTCGCGGTCCTCGTGATCTCGCGGCCACTCATCGACCGCCGACAGCGCAACCACGAGGACTCCTTCGTCCATGCCCGTCGGCTCCTCGACGCCCACGGCGGAGGCACCCTCGACTACTTCGCCCTGCGCCACGACAAGCGGCACTACTTCGCCGGCCAGACGCTCATCACCTACGCGGTGCACGGCGGCGTCTGCCTGGTCTCACCCGACCCGATCGGGCCCGCCCCCGAGCGAGACGAGGCCTGGGCGGCGTTCTGCGGCTTCGCGGACAGCAGGGGCTGGATCGTGGCGGTGCTCGGGGCCGACCACAGCGCCCTGCCCACCTATCGGCGTGCCGGCATGCGCTCGCTCTACATCGGCGACGAGGCGATCGTGACCCTGGCCGACTTCGACCTCGGCGGGGGTCACAAGAAGGGGCTGCGCCAGGCGGTCAACCGGATCGCCCGCTACGGCTACACGGTGTCGTTCCACGACCCCCTCGACCTCGAGCCCGAGCTGGCCGAGGGGCTCCGCGTGCTGCTCGAGGAAAGCCGCCGCGGCGAGCGCGAGCGCGGGTTCTCCATGACCCTCGGGCGGGTGTTCGACCCGGCCGACGAGGGCCTCCTGCTGGCGGTGGCCCACTCGAGCGAGGGTGTGCCGGTGGCGTTCTGCCAGTTCGTGCCGGCGCCTTCGATCGACGGGTACTCGCTCGACCTCATGCGCCGGGATCGCGGCGAGCACCCGAACGGCCTCATCGACTTCCTCATCGTCTCGACCATCGAGCACCTGCGCCAGCGCGACATGACCGCACTCGGGCTCAACTTCGCCACCATGCGCGCCGTGCTGGCCGGCGAGGGTGAGGGGGTCCGGGGCGCCCGCGCGATGCGCTGGGCGTTCAAGAGGATGTCCCGCTCGATGCAGATCGAGTCGCTGTGGCGCTTCACGGCCAAGTACGACCCCGAGTGGGTGCGCCGGTATCTCGTCTATGGGACCGTCGAGCACATGCTCTCGGTCGGCCTGGCCGTGGCCCGTGCCGAGTCGATCTGGGAGCTCCCGATCATCGGCCGCTTTCTCGACACCGGCCTCCCCCGGCCCTGGGCGCGCCCCCGAGGCGAGCGCCGGGCGGCCTGAACCCGCGGCCCGGCGACAATGGGGAGATGCCCGAGCGCCGGCCGCTGCTGAGCTCCCGCCTGGAGGGGCTCGGCACAACGATCTTCGCCGCCATGTCGGCGCTCGCCGAGGCGACCGGCTCGATCAACCTCGGCCAGGGCTTTCCCGACTACGAAGGGCCGGCGGAGGTGCTCGAGGCGGCCCGGCGGGCGATCGCCCAGGGCCACAACCAGTACCCGCCGGGCCGGGGCATCCCCGAGCTTCGCCGGGCCGTGGCGGATCACCAGCGGCGCTACTACGGCATCGAGCTCGACCCGGCCTCCCAGGTGCTCGTGACCGCCGGGGCCACCGAGGCGATCGCCGCCACGGTCCTCGCCCTGTGCGAGCCCGGCGACGAGGTGGTCCTCTTCGAGCCCTACTACGACGCCTACCCGGCGCTGACGGCGATGGCCGGCGCCACCCATCGGGCCGTGGCGCTGCGCGCGCCGGACTGGTCCTTCGACCCCGACGAGCTGCGCCGCGCCATCACGGAGCGTTCCCGGCTCCTCGTGGTCAACACCCCGCACAATCCGACCGGGAAGGTCTTCTCGCGTGCCGAGCTCCAGGTCGTGGCGGCCCTCTGCGTCGAGCACGACCTCATCGCCGTCACCGACGAGGTCTACGAGCACCTCGTCTTCGACGGGGAGCACCTCGCGCTCTCGAGTTTGCCGGGAATGGCCGAGCGGACCGTCACCATCTCCTCGGCCGGCAAGACGTTCTCGGTCACCGGTTGGAAGATCGGCTGGGCCTGCGCGAGCCCGGCGCTCATCAACGCCGTCCAGACGGCCAAGCAGTTCCTCACCTACGCCAGCGGCACGCCGCTGCAGCACGCAGTGGCGGCCGGGCTCGCCTTGCCCGACGAGCGCATCGCCGCGCTGCGCGACGACCTGCGGATACGCCGGGACCTCTTCTGCGACGGCCTGCGCGAGCTCGGCCACGAGGTGGCGCCGCCGGCGAGCGGCTACTTCGTCGTGACCGACATCGGCGCGCTGGGCGAGCACGACGCCGCAGCGTTCTGCGAGGCGCTCCCGGGGCGCTGCGGGGTGGTGGGGATCCCGACCGAGGTCTTTTACGACCACAAGGAGCTGGCCCGGGACCTCGTGCGCTGGGCCTACTGCAAGAGCACCGCCACCTTGGAGGAGGCGCTGGCGAGGCTGGCCAAGCTCGGGTGAGATCGGCCGAGGGGCCCTAGGCGCCCGGGGGGCGCAGGTCGTAGAGGGTGACGCCGTCGACGGTCATGGCCCGGTAGTGGGACTGCACCCAGCTTGAGATCGCCGCGGCGTCGCCACTCGTCGAGGAGGCCCTCGGGAGGCCGCCCGAGAAGATGCCACCGAGTCGAGCGAAGGCGCCCCCGACCCCGCCCCCCACGATGAAGTAGTGGATCCTCCCCTCCGCCACGAGCCGCTCGAATGCGGCGAGGCTCGGCGCGGGATCGGTGCCGTTGAACCCGCCGATGGCCATCACCGGGTCGTCGGTGCCCAGCTGGTAGCCGGCCGCCTCGTTGGCGCCGACCGTCGCCGCGACCCATGAGTAGCGATCAGCACCACGCCGGAGCAGCCCGACGAGCGCAGCGCCGGCCCGTGGGGCGTTCAGGAGCCCACCCGGTGCACCGCGCGCCGAGGGCGCCGGGCCGGGGGCCCCTCGCGTACGCGATCGCGGGTGCCCGGGGGGCGTCCCGCCCGGGCGCCCCGCCGGCCCGGGCGCGCCGGGCCGTGGCCCGAGGCGACCACCGAGATGCCCCCCTCGCGGCGGTCCCGAAGCGAATCGGCCGGGCCCGGGACCCCCGCGCCCGGCCGCAGGGCTCGGACCGGCCGTCGGGATCGCCCCCGAGGCGGGGGTGGCCGCCGCGTCGATGCTGAAGGCCAGGGGGGCAGCGAGTGCGGCGGCGAGCGCCATCCCGACGACCGCTCGCTTTGCCCAACCGAGCACGGGGGCCGCGAGCACGCCGATGGCCCCGAGTGCGCCCACCGTGACGATGAGGCCGCGCAGCCACCCGTTCCACTGCGGCGTCCGGCCGAGCAGCGCGTCGGCCCACCAGGTGCTGAATCCGATCGCGCCGCACAGCGCGCCCCGGGCGAACCAGGAGCCTCGGCGCTCCCACAGCACGACCGCGCCAAGCCCGACCAGTGCGCCTGTCGCGGGGGCGAGGGCGACCGTGTAGTAGGGGTGGATGATCCCCTGGGCGAAGCTGAACACGGCCATGGTCACGACCAACGTGGCGCCCCACAGGAGGGCGGCGGCCCTGGTCCGGTCTCCCCTGGGCGCCCGCCGGGTCACCCAGAGGATCCCAACGAGGGCGACCAAGGCTGCGGGGATCAACCACGAGGCCTGGGTGCCGAAGGTCGAGTTGAACATCCGGGTCCAGCCGGTCGGACCCCAGATGGAGCTCCCCGCCGGGGCCCCGCCGACGCTGCCCGCCTCGTTGCCGGTGAGCCGGCCGAATCCGTTGTACCCGAAGATCACGTTGAACAGGCTGTTGTCCTGCGAGCCGCCGACGTAGGGGCGGTCGGCGGCCGGCGTGAGCTCGACCGCCGCGACCCACCAACCCGCCGACACAAAGAAGGCGAGCGCGCCCCACCCGAGCTGGGCGATCCGCCGTCCGAGCCTCGGCGGCCCGGCGAAGAGGTAGACGACGCCGATGACCGGAGCGACGAGGAGGGCCTGGAGCAGCTTCGTGATGAACCCGAGCCCGAGGAGCGAACCTGCGAGCACCAACCACCGGGTCTGGGCCCGCTCGAGGACCCGTACCGTCGCGTAGAGGGCGCCGACCACGACCAGCGCGAGCAGCGCGTCGGGGTTGTTGTAGCGGAACATGAGCGCTGCCACGGGCGTGAGCGCGAGCACCGCACCGGCGATCAGCCCGGCGGCGGGCGAGAACCGGCGCCTGAGCGTGGCGTAGAGGATCCCGACGGTGGCGACGCCCTCGATCGCCTGGGGCACGAGGATGCTCCACGAGTTGAGCCCGAAGATGCGGGCGGAGAGTTCCATCACCCAGAGCGATGCCGGCGGCTTGTCCACGGTGATGAAGTTCGACGAGTCGAACGAGCCGAAGAAGAAGGCCTTCCACGACTTGGTGCCCGCCTGGACGGCCGCCGAGTAGAAGGCGTTTGCCCAGCCCTGGGCGCCGAGGTCCCACAGATAGAGGCCGGCCGTCGCGCCGAGGAGGATGAGCAGCCCGGGACGGGCCCATGGCGGGTCCTCCGGGGGGCCCCGGAGCACACGTGCCGCAGGAGAGCGGCGTCCCGGCGCCTCGGGCCCGAGCGCCGGCGTCCCGGGCAGCGTCGCGGGATCCGACGCCGGCGCGACGGTCACCGAGGCGCGGACCCGAGGGCCGTTCGACGAACCGGTGTCGTCTCGGGCGAAGCGAAGCGCGGGGTGAACACCCAGCTGCACAGGAGCCAGAAGCGCACCATTGCGGCCAGGGCGTTGGCCACGGTGACGGCCACGAGCGCAGCGAGGAGTGATGCCGCGTCGAGGGCCTGGGCGGCGCCGAGCGCGGCGCTCGTCACCCCGAGGCTCAGGCCGAGGAGGGCCAGGGTTTGAACGCTTCGCTTCCGGCGGCCGGCGCCGCCCGTCCGGCCCCACGCGAGCCGGCGGTGGACGGCCAGGTTCGCCAACCCGCAGCCGAGCACGGCGACGGTGTTCGCGCCGAAGCCCCCGAGGAGCGGCCAGAGCGCGGCGAAGGCTGCGATGTAGGCGAGGGTGCTGAACAGCCCCACTCCGGCAAACCGGAGGAGCTCGGCCGAGGTGGCCTGGGCCTCGGGATCGGGCGGCGGTGCGCCCGGCCCGCGGCTGCGCAACAGGCGCAGCATCCCGCGCAGGTCGTCGCGAATGGTACGCCCGATCTCGACCCGAGAGTCCGGGTCGTCGACCCAATCGACCGGCACCTCGTGGATGCGCATCCCGACCCGCTCGGCGAGGACCAACAGCTCGGTGTCGAAGAACCACTCCTCGTCTTCGACCAGCGGCAACAGGCGCTCCGCCACCTCGCGCCGCAGTCCCTTGAAGCCGCACTGGGCGTCGCTGAAGTGCCCCCGGAGGGTGAGGTGGACGAGCGAGATGTACCCCCTCGAGATGATCTCGCGCACCGGGCCCCGCACCACGCGGGCGCCCGGAGCGAGCCGGGTGCCGATCGCGACGTCGCTGTGCCCCGACACGAGGGGGGCAACCAGAGGAAGGAGCGCGTCGAGACCCGTGGACAGGTCGACGTCGAGATACGCGACCACTGCGGCGTCGCTCTGCGACCACGCGGCCCGCAGGGCCCGGCCCCGCCCCTTCTCGTCGAGGTGGATGGCCCGAACGCAGGGGAGCTCGGCCGCGAGCGAGCTGGCCAGCTCCCAGGTGCCGTCGGTGCTGGCGTTGTCGGCGATGGTGATGCGCGCCCGCAACGGGAAGTCGCGCCGCACGAAGTCGTGGAGGGTCCGCACGCTGGACTCGATCTGGGTGACCTCGTTGTAGACGGGGACCACGATGTCGACGTCGGGGGTCTCGCTCCCGACCAGTGCGAGGGGGGCTGCAAGCTCGATGGTGCTCATGGCACCAATCGTGTGCCCCGAGCCTCGCGCTCCCCTCGGTGCCCGCTGTGGGGCCCCTGTGAGGAGCGGCCGGGTCGGCCGCCGAAGCCGGCGGGCGAGGGTGATCCTGGCTCGCATCGCCCGCCGAGCACCCCGGGTGGTCGTCACCGGGTCTGGGCCGCCCTCTGGTCGGGGGACTCGTAGGGCTCGGGGGCGACCTGGGCCTCGGGTGCGAGTGGCAGCCGGACGGTGACGGTCAGTCCCCGGCCCGGCGCCCTTGTGGCCGACACCGAACCGCCGTGGGCCTCGACGATGGCAGCGACGATGGACAGTCCGAGACCCGATCCCCCGCGGCTCCTGGCGCGCGACGGGTCGGCGCGGTAGAAGCGCTCGAAGATCCGAGCGGCCTGTTCCTCGTCGAGCCCCGGTCCATCGTCGAGCACCCTCACCACGGCCTCGTGGTCCACGGCGACGATCGAGACCTCGGCACCGGTGCCCTCCGGGGTGTGCGACCGGACGTTGGCCAACAGGTTGTCCAGCACCTGGCGGAGCCGGTGCGGATCACCGTCGACCTCGACCGGCCGGGTGGCCACCAGGGTGATCGGCCATGCGGGGGCCACCGTCCGGGCGGTCTGCGTCGCCTCCGCGCAAAGCGTGACCAGCTCGACGGGGATGTGCTCCAGCGGCTGACCCTCGTCGAGACGGGTCAGGGTCAACAGATCGGCGACGAGTCGGTCCATCCGGGCCGTCTCGGACCGGATCCCGGCCATGACCCGCCCAAGATCCTCGGGCTTCCCGGCCGCCCCGCGATCGAAGAGCTCCGCGTAGGCGGAGATGGCGGCAAGCGGGGTCCGCAGTTCGTGCGACGCGTCCCCGACGAACTGGCGGAGCCGACGGTCCGAGGCCTTCAGGCGCTCCTCGGAAGCAACCCGGGCGCCGAACGCCGACTCGATGCGACCCAGCATCACGTTCAGGGTCCTGGCCAACCGCCCGACCTCGGTGCGGTCGTTCTCGTTGGGAACGCGCCGTTGCAGGTCGCCGGCCGCGATCTCCTCGGCGGTCGCCTCGACCGCGAGGAGAGGGCGCAACCCCAGGCGGACGAGCCACCATCCGGCGACGAAGACCGCGAGCACGGCGGCCGCGCTGACTCCCGCCTCGATCAATGCCAGATGGTCGAGGGTGCTCTGGGTGTCGCTGATCGGGGCGGCGACGATGACCTCGGCGCCGTCTGGCAGCTCGGCGACCCGGACCTCGAACTCCGGACCGCCGCGCTCGACCGAGGGCGCCGAGACGTATGTCACGCGCGATCCGTCGTGCTGGGCCGAGAACCCGCTGAAACTGCTCGGGAGCTTGGGGGTGTAGCTGTGCCCCCCGACATGTGCGGGGCACGCGTCGGATCCGGCACGCCCGCCGACGGTCGTCACGGCGACATAGTCGTTGGAGATCGGCGGCGCCGGGTGGCCCGGGAACCCGCCGGGGCCGCCCGGCCCCGGGTTCGATCCCAAGCACCCGAGGGGTCGACCCAGTGCCTCGGGGCTGGAGAAGGTGCTGCTCACCTGGGTCAGCTGTTGGTCGAACTTGTTGAACAACGAGGCGCGCAGGGCCGAATAGACCGCCACGTCGGCCACGACGAGCGCCACCACGATGATCGCCCCCAGCACCAGCAAGAGGCGCGCCCGGAGCGACACCTATCGGGGTCCGTCCTCGCGCAGCGAGTAGCCCACGAGTCGGATCGTGTGGATGAGCGGCGGCCCGAATCGGTTGGTCTTCTTGCGCAGGTAGCTCACATAGGTCTCGACGACGTTGCCGTCCCCGCCGAAGTCGTAGTGCCAAACGTGGTCGAGGATCTGGGACTTCGAAAGCACGCGACGTGGGTTCAACATGAAGTAGCGCAGAAGGTTGAACTCGGTCGCCGTCAACTGGATGGGGTTTCCCCCGCGGGCGGCCTCGTGCGCGTTCTCGTCGAGCACGAGGTCCGCGAACTCCAAGATGCCCTCGGCCTCGCTCTCGGCGCCGGCCCTCCGGAGGATCGCATGCACGCGGGCGATGACCTCGACGAGCGCAAAGGGCTTGGTCACATAGTCATCCCCACCGACCGTGAGACCGGCCACCTTGTCCTCCAGGGTGTCTCTGGCGGTCAGGAAGAGGACCGGGACCCGGAGGCCGTCGCTGCGCAGCCGCCTGGTGACCTCGAGCCCGTCGAGGTCCGGCAGCATCACGTCGAGGACGATCAGATCGGGGGTGTGCTCCTGGGCGGCCTCGAGGGCCAACCGGCCGTTTGTGGCCTGCTCGACCTCGAAGCCCTCGTAACGCAGCGAGGTGGCGACGGAGTCGACGATCGAGGGCTCGTCGTCGACGACCAGGATTCGTTGCGTTCGTGCGGTGGCGCTCATCGGTTCTCCCATCGCAAAGGTTTGCCACCGCTCGCTCCGAGGCAGATGTGCGTCACCTGTGGGCCCCCTGTGAGCGGAGATCGGCACGAGGCGGGCTGCGGGAACCGTATCGCTCCAGTTCGGACCGGGATCGCCCCGTTGGCCAGGCGCACCGGGCCCGGGCTATACCGGATCCCATGCGCACTAAGACACTCGGCAGTCTCGAGGTGACCGCGGTCGGCCTCGGCACCAACAACTTCGGCTTCTTCATGGACGACCAGGAGTCCGTCGAGCGAGTCATCGACCGGGCGATCGACTCGGGCATCAACTTCTTCGATACCGCCGACGTCTATGGCCTGAGCGAGGAGCGCATCGGGATCGCCCTGCAGGGGCGTCGGGACAAGGTCCTTCTCGCCACGAAGTTCGGAAGCCCGATGGGCGAGGGGAAGGTCGGAGGCAAGCCCGACTATGTGCACCGGGCGATCGAGCGCAGCCTGCGCAAGCTCCAGACCGACCATGTCGACCTGTACCAGATCCATCGACCCGACCCCGAAACGCCCATCGCAGAGACGCTGGGCGCCCTCGGAGAGCTCGTCAGGGAGGGGAAGGTGCGCGAGATCGGGTGCTCGAACTTCACCGGCGCGATGCTCCGAGAGGCCGACGCTGCGGTGCGCGACGGGGCACCGAAGTTCGTGAGCGTGCAGAACCAGTACAGCCTCTTGGAGCGAAAGGACGAGCAGGACGCCATCCCCGAGTGCGAACGGCTCGGGATCGGATACCTCCCCTACTCGCCCCTCGCGAGCGGCCTCTTGTCTGGGAAGTACGTCCGGGGCGAAGTGCCGCCGGAGGGCACCCGCCTCCAGCGCTACGGCGAGCGAGCGGCGGGGCTCCTGAGCGAGTCGAACTTCGACAAGGTCGACGCACTCGGGCGCTGGGCCGCTGAACGCGGGCATAGCGTCCTCGAGCTCGCGATCGCTTGGCTCGTCGCAAAGCCCTTCGTGCCCTCGGTGATCGCCGGGGCGACCAAGCCCGAGCAGGTGAGCGCGAACGTGGCGGCGGGTGATTGGGCGCTGAGCGACGAGGAGGTCGCCGAGATCGAGGCGCTCGTGGAGGCGCCTGCGGGCTAGGCGCCCGGCGGGCCCGGGTGGCGATACTGTCCCGGGCACCCGAGAAAGCGAGGGCCGCCGATGCCCGTCGTCACGATCTCCACGAGCCACGGCAACATGCCCACCTATGTGGCAGAACCGGGTGGGGCCAAGGCCCCCGGTGTCGTGGTCATCCATGACGCGCTCGGCATGAGCGGGGACCTCAGGGCACAGGCGGACTGGCTCGCGGGAGCCGGCTACCTCGCAGCGGCTCCCGACCTCTTCTACTGGGGCTCCAAGATGACCTGCGTCCGCACCGTGTTCCGGGACATACGGGCCCGTCAGGGTCGATCCTTCGAGGAGATCGACGCCGTGCGCGAGTGGCTGTCCGCTCGCGAGGACTGCACCGGAAGGATCGGGGTGATCGGCTTTTGCATGGGCGGGGGCTTCGCCCTGCTCCTCGCCCCCGGGCACGGGTTCTCGGCATCGAGCGTCAACTACGGGTCGGCGCCCAAGTACGCATACGACCCGAACTTCTTGGAGGGGGCTTGCCCGATCGTCGGGTCCTACGGGGCGAGGGACGGCTCGCTGCGCGGAGGGGCGGCTCGGCTCGAGGCCGCCCTCGTGAAGGCCGGCGTGGCCCACGACGTGAAGGAGTACGGCGACGCCGGGCACTCGTTCATGAACGACCACGAGGGACTGGGCGATCGGATGCCCCTCTACCTGGTCGTCTTCGGCAAGCTGTTGATGCACTCGGGGTATCGGGCGGAGTCGACCGCAGACGCCCGTCGCCGCATCGAGGAGTTCTTCGCCGATCACATGAAGTCCCCACCCGACGCACCCTGATCGGGGTCGGGGCGGTCCCCCCTGGTCGAGGACCGCATCGGGGCTCACGTAGGGTGGCGCTCCGTGGCGCCGAATCCCGCGATCGTCCTGTCCGGGCTGGCCAAGTCCTACGGCGCTGTCGAGGCGGTGCGGGGGGTCGACCTGACCATCGCCCACGGTGAGACCGTGGCGATCCTCGGGCCCAACGGGGCCGGGAAGACGACCACCATCGACATGATGCTCGGCCTCGCCCGGCCCGACTCGGGCACGGTGAGCGTGTTCGGGCGGACCCCCGCCCAGGCCGTCGCGTCCGGCGCGATCGGGGGGATGCTCCAGACCGGCACCCTGCTTCGCGACCTGAGCGTCCGAGAGCTCGTGACGATGGTTGCGTCGCTGTACCCGAACCCCCTGGGCGTCGACGAAGTCCTCGGCGTCACCGCCACCGCCGAGATCGCCGACCGAAGGACCCACAAGCTGTCCGGCGGCCAGACCCAACGGGTCCGGTTCGCCATGGCGCTCGTCTCGAATCCCGACCTGCTCGTCCTTGACGAGCCCACCGCTGCGCTCGACGTCTCGAGTCGACGGGACTTCTGGGCGATCATGCGCCGCTCCGCCGCAGGTGGCAAGACCGTGGTGTTCGCCACCCACTACCTCGAAGAGGCCGATGCCTACGCGGACCGGATCGTCTTCATGACCCGGGGCAAGATCGTGGCCGACGGACCGGCGACCGAGATCAAGGCCCGGGTCGGTCATCGCAGCATCCGGGCCACGCTCGTGGATGCCGATCCCGAGGAGCTCCGAGCGCTTCGGGGCGTGCTCAGCGTCGATCGCCGGGGTGAGTCCATCGTGCTCAGATGCCAGGAGTCCGATCAGGCCCTTCGGGACCTCCTCCTTCGTTACCCCGCCGTCCGTGACATCGAGGTCACCGGGGCTGGCCTGGAGGACGCCTTCATCGAGCTGACCGGCGACCCCGCAGAGGAGGACGACCAGCGCTCCGAGGGGGCCGCGTGACCACGGTCCCCTACACCAGGCTCGAGGTGCTGCGGACGTTCCGCAACGTCCGCTTCTTCTTGTTCTCGATCGCCTTTCCCCTACTGCTCTTCTACATCGTCGCCGGCACGAACCGACACGCCAGGCTGGCCGGGATCCCCTTCCCCCTCTACTACATGGCCGGGATGGCGTCGTGGGGCGCGATGGCCTCGGTCATGGCCGGCGGGGCACGGATCTCGCTCGAACGCTCCGTCGGGTGGACCCGCCAGATGCGCATCACCCCGCTGTCCACGTTCGCCTACTTCCGCGCCAAGGTCCTGAGTGGCTACGTGATGGCGGCGGTCTCCCTCGCGCTCCTCTTCGCCGCCGGCCTCACGTTGGGGGTCCGTCTCTCGGTGGGCCACTGGTTCGAGATGACCGGGCTCATGCTCGTCGGCCTAGTTCCCTTCGTCGTCCTCGGGATCCTGCTCGGGCACCTGCTCAATTCGGAGTCGATGGGCCCGGCGCTCGGCGGTATCGTGGCGATCTTCGCCCTCATCGGCGGCGCGTGGGGGCCGATCGCCCGCTCGGGCACCCTCCATTCGATCGCCAAGGCGATCCCGTCCTATTGGCTCGTGCAGGCGGCGCACGTGTCCCTCGGAGCCGGTGTGTGGGGCGCACGAGGCTGGATCGTCCTCGCCGCGTGGACGCTCGTGCTCCTGCGGCTCACGGTGCGCGTCTATCGCAGAGACACCGCCCGGATCTGAAATCGGGCGGCGTCAAGGCCGCTGAGACGCCATCGCGTTTGCTTCGAGCGGCCAGTGGATCGCTCGAAACGATGCGCCTGCCTTTCCCCCGGCGAGTACTCGGATGCCTCGCCGTGCTCCCGGTGGGGCTCGCCATGCTGGCCGGACCGGCCGGAGCGACGGCCACGGCGCTTCAGGAGTACGTGAACGAGGGCGCGGCCGGGCACCTCTGGAACGCCTACAACCAGAGTGCGGACGCCCTCGGGCCCGACATCACCGGGTGCCCCTCGCCGATCTCCTACGGGCCCACCGTCCAGGACTTCGTGAAGAGCCCGGCCGGCGACCTCATGCCGTGGGTCAACGACGACCAGGGCGGCCATCTGTGGAACGCATACGACCTCAGCCAACTTGCGGGCGGGGGTGGACCGGTCGGCGGCGACCCGTCGGCCGTCACGAGCGGTGCGACGGTGGACGTCTTCGTCCATCGGCGGCGAGCGGCGGGCAGATCGGCGGGGCGCCGAGCGCTGTGCTGGCCGGGAACCCAGCGGTGTTCGTCCGCTCTGCGTGGGGCGACCTGGTCGAATACGCCCAAGGTGCGAGCGGGTGGAGCGTGATCGACCTCAGCCAAGCGGCGATCGGGGGCACCAGTGCGCTCAGCGACAACGCGACGCTGCAGGTGTTCGTCCGGTCCGCGGACGGCGAGCTCTATGACTACCAGGATCACGGGTCCAGCTGGCCGGCGGCCGATCTGTCCCAGGCGGCCGAGGGTGGGGGACGGTCGTCGGCAACCCGACGAGCGTCCTGCTCGGCCACAATCCATGTCTATGCCGTGTCGAGCGTCTCGGGCCTGACCGAGTACGCCCAGGGTCCGCGCGGATCGGGGTGGGGCGCGTACGACCTCAGCGCCGACGCAGGGGGCGGCGGCGCCCAGGGGGACCCGAGTGCCTTGGTCGCCGGATCGCTCGTCCACGTCTACGTCCAGTCCTCGGTCGGACATCTCGCCGAGTACGTCAACGACGGTGCGGCCGGTCGCCTGTGGAACGCCTACGACCTGAGCTTGCCAACGCCGGCCCCGCCACCCAGCTGATCACCGTCGACGTCCCGAGCGCCGGCTCGACGACCGCCAGCCTCATCGCATGGCAACTCGTCGGGGGACGCTGGCAGGTGGCTTCGGGCCGTGGACCGCACACGTCGGCTCCACCGGCCTCTCGGACAACAAGCACGAGGGTGACGGCGCGACCCCAACCGGGGCCTACTCAATCGGGGCGACGATGTACGGCGTCGACCCGAACCCCGGCGTACAAGAGGCGTACCACCAGCTCGTGCGCGGCGACTGGTGGGACGAGGATCCATCGACTCCGGCCTACAACATGTTCCAGCACGTCCCCTGCGGCACGGCGCCGCCCTTCGGCGGCGACAGCGAGGCCCTCTGGCAGTCGGTGCCGGCCTACGACTACTTCGCGGTGATCGACTACAACATGAATCCCGTGGTCCCGGGGAGGGGCTCGGCCATCTTCTTACGCGTGGACACCGGGGTTCCAACCGCCGGATGCGTGAGCATCCCGCAGGCCGACCTCCTCCAGGTCCTCGACTGGTTGAGCCCGAGCGCCGGTCCGTTGATCGTGATCGGGACGGACGCGGAGATCCGGAATCTTCTAGGCGTGGCCTGAGCTGGCGGCCGCCCATGACGGGTGAAGATTCGCCTGCAGCGCTTGTGACGGAGCTCGGGACTCTCCGGGGCCCTCGGTCGCGATCCTCGATGTGCCGGCCGTTCTCGGACCGCTTCGCGGGCCGCTCCCGACCGGATCCCCCTCCGCCACGCACGCGGGCCGGCCAACGACCCAAGTACCCAAGCGTCCGCGACCGCACCTTCGGATCAGCTGGGACCCAGCGGTGGAGTCGATGACAATGCGTCATCCAACCGAAGCGATCTTCTTATGGACAGCTGATCGGTTCCACAGCCCATCCGAAGGCCAAGGCCCCACGATGTCTCTCGTCGCACCGGACGCGACAAGAAGAGAGGCAAAGGACATGAAACTCCGCACCAAGCAGGCAATCGCCGGCGTCATGCTCACCGGGGTCCTCGCCGGGGTCGGCACGGGGGTCGCCTTTGCGGCGAGCTCGTCCGCCGCCACCAGCGCGCAGACGCGCGCGGCGACGAGCTCGTCGAGCACCAATGGATCGGCGAGCACGTCGGCCCCGACGTCGTCGCCCACCACCCCGATCCAGGGTTCGGCCACGCCGGGGGCAACCCCGAGCACAACCCATCCACCCCGGAGCGGCAACTGTCCGAACATGGGAGCCAGTTCCGGATCCAGTTCCACCTCAGGCTCCACATCCTCGGGTTGACCTCCGAGATTCGCAGTGGCCCCGGGCCCCAGCCCCGGGGCCGCTGCGCAACGGCCGGTCGTCGCTCCCGAGCTACCCTGCTCGTACGCCTGATCGCGCCGGGAGGTGGCGATGACCACGACGTACACAGCACCGAGCGGGTACTCGATCGAGAACGTCGGTTTCTGGACGAGACCCCTTGCCGAGCGCATGGCGGACTTCGCCGCACTGCGAGAGCAGCATGCACTCGTCCCGGGGTCCTTCCCGGACACCGAGTTCGGTCCGGGCACGGACTTCTATTCGGTCATCCGCCACGCCGAGCTCTGTGAGATCAGCCGCAAGCCACAGCTCTTCTGCTCGGGGAAGGGCTCGACTGCGCTGCAGGACCTGCCACAAGAGGCCCTGGAGTATTTCGGCTCCTTCATCGCCATGGACGATCCCCGCCACGCCCGTCAGCGCCTCGTGGTTGGAAGCGCCTTCACGCCTCGTCGGTTGGCCACGCTCGTCGACTCGGTCGAGGCGATCTGTTCGGAGCTCCTCGACGAGATGTGCGAAAAGGGCCGGGTCGACCTGGTGGAGGCCCTTTCGGCACCCTTCCCCCTCCTCGTGATCTGCGACATGATCGGCATCCCGCGATCGGAGTTCCAGACGGTGCTCCAGGCGACCAATGTGATCCTCGGCGCGAGCGACCCCGAGATCCTCCAGGGCCGTGACCCATTCGGCGCTCTCCTCGAGGCGGGTGCCACCCTCGTCGGTCTCATGGACGAGCTGGCCGCGGAGCGCCGGAAGAACCCGACCGACGACCTCACCTCTGCGCTCGTGCATGCGGAGGTGGACGGACAGCGCCTTGCGCCCGAGGAGCTCGGACCGTTCTTCATCCTGCTGGCCGTGGCGGGGAACGACACCACCCGCACGGCCACGAGCATGGGCATGCATATCCTGGGCCAGCACGAGGAGCAGCGGCGCATCTGGCAGGACGACATCGCCGGCGTGACCTCGAGCGCGGTGGACGAGATCGTCCGCTTCGCCTCACCGGTGGTCTTCATGCGACGCACGGCAACCAAGGACGTCGAGCTGGCCGGCGAGCAGTACCACGAGGGAGACAAGTTCGTCCTCTTCTACGGTGCCGCCAACCGCGACCCGAGGGTCTTTGAGGACCCGGAGACCTTCGACGTGCGCCGTCACCCGAACCCCCACGTCGGATTCGGCGGTCCGGGCCCGCACTTCTGCCTCGGGGCGCACCTCGCCCGGCGGGAGCTCGGGATCGTCTTCAAGCAACTCTTCGAGCGGATGCCGGACATCCACCCGGTCTCAGAGCCCGACTATCTGGCGCCCGGAGGTGAATTCGGGTTTCCGCTCGTGAGCGGGGTGAAGCACCTCCAGGTGGAGTTCACCCCGACCAAACCGCTCGGAAGATCCTGAGGCTCAGCCGGCCCGGATCGCCTCCGGAGCACCCAGGTCCGCCGCCATCTGGGCCGATCTGTTGGCCATGGCCATGAACATCGCATCGCCCCTGTCGGTGCGCCCCACCATCAACGACGCCAGTACCGCCATGACGAGGCTCGAGTAGCTGAACCGCACATACTCGTTCCAGCACTGGTCGAAGGAGAAGTCCCCGACCCCGTAGTCCTCCACCAATTTCGCGTGGTAGCGGGCCAGGAGCTCCCGTTCGCAGCGACGCCGGGTCTCGGCATCGAACGCGTTGCCTAGGAAGTAGGCGATGTCGCGGGTCCCCTGGCCCAGTTGGATGGTCTGCCAGTCCACAACGGTGAGCGGTGGGCGCCCCTCTCCGTTACCGAAGAGCATGTTGTCGAGCCGGAAGTCGCAGTGGGCGACCGTGCGGGGCCCCGGAGCGCCGTCTGCCGCTGCCACGAGCTCGCCCAGGTGGGGGCCGGCTTCGAGGGTAACCGGCTCGAGACGGTCCCGGTAGCGCTCGACGAACGCGTCCCACAGCAAGGGCATCGCCTGACCGATACTGCCCCCCTGGTTTCGCACCAGCCACCGCAGTTCGCCAAGGGTGGGATCGCCCCACCGCGGCCCGTGGAGCTTCGCCGCCTCGTCAATGGCGAGCTCGGCCTGGGCCACCGTGCATCCGGCGATCTGGTCTCCTTGGACCGCCGGGGCAAGGTCCTCCATCACCACGACAGCGTTTGGCGTCCCGGCCACAACGTCGGCGAAGTAGCAGCGCGGCCGGCTGATGTCCACCGTCGCAGCGAGATCACGGTAGAAGGCGACCTCGGTCTCGTAGGTGGCGAACTGCACGCCGGCCGCCGCACTCACCGGATCGCTGGCGCCGAATTTGCACACCACGGTCCCTGGCCCCGGCGTCCCCTCGTAGGTCAGCTGGAAGCGGACGTTGTCGCCGACCTGGCCCGTGCCGATCGCCTCCCAGTCGAGCGAGACGACGGCGCTCTCGGGATCGATCGCCTCCGCCTCGCGGAGGACCTCGGTCAGCCATTCGACGGTGACGTCCTCGGGGGTTGAAACGAGGCGGGGGGTCACCGCCTTCTCCGGGGCCGAGGCCGCCGTGCCCTCATGCCGGAAGGACTCCCTCCACCACTGCATCGGGAAAGTAGCGGTGATGACGAGCCCCGGTGATCTCGTAGATCGCGCTGCCCACCCGGCCATCGTCGGAGCGAATTCGCATCTGGCTCAGGCCGCCCCGGTGGAAGGGTTCGTAGGGCCGATCGAACGTCCCCTCCGCCTCCACGGTGATTTTGCGGCCCCCGGCCAGCGTGAACGTGCTGGTGCCGGCGAGCCCGGCGACGCCCTCGCCGTGCTCGCCGTAGATGGCGTCCTTGCCGTCGGGACCTACCCAGCCCATCTCGTGGTGGAAGTCGACGATCGGGATGGGGTTGCTCTTGTCTGCGCCGGCCCAGCAGCCGTCGGTGTACACCCGCGCCCCGTTCGCGTATTCCCAATGCCAGACCCCGAGGAAGCCGTCCTCGAACTGGAGCTGGAACCACATCCAAAGAGGACAACGGCCGTGATCACGGATCCCCCAGGAGTGGTCCCGCTGTCCCACCCATCCGTCGACCTCATAGCTGGTCCCGCCGAGGGAGTAGGTGCCGTGGTACGTGCCCGACTGCAGGATGTGGCTTTGGTCCCAGATCGTCTCCTCGCCGGCCCGCATTGTGCCCCGGCGAAGGCAGTAGGGCTGGGTTCGGGCGAGGAACGTGAGGTCGAGGCCGATGCCCGCCCTCGCCGGGTCCGCGTGCAGCCGGAGCTCCTCGAAGGGTCGGACGACCTCCACCCGTGCGCCACCGACGTCGGTCGTGTGGGGGTCGCCGTCGTAGGGGCGGACCAGGTAACCCATGAAGGGCTCCCCGCCGACCTTGCCCATCTGGATCGAGTCCATCTGCCCGCGCGCCGGGAAGTGCGCCATGGTGAAAAACACCACGTCTCCGCGCGCGTCGGGCCGGTGCAGGTCGAAGAAGTAGCTCTCCCGCCAGAACTGGTGCGGTATCGCCACGTGGGGGAGGAGGTCCGGTAGCTGGTGGACGAAACCCTCGTCCATCGCAGTTGGGCGCCGGAGCGCGTGCTGTCCGGTTGGCGTAGCGGAGGTCACCGGCACCGGAGCATAGGGCCCGTGCAAGCGGACCCGCGGTTCGGCGGTCACCAACTCGGGCCGGTCGCTTCGCTCCTCACCGCGCCCGGCCCCAGGTCACCGCGCGTCGCGGCGCGGCCCGTCGGTCGCTCGTGGCGCCGGGTGGGCGAACGACCCGCCCAGATTGCCGATACGACTATCGACCAGCGGATCCCGACTAACCTCTGGAGGTCGTGGCGGGCGCGTCATACTCCCCCCTTCGTCTGAGCCGCCGCGAGGCCAAATCGGTCGTGCGCAAGCGGCTGCTCGAGGCCGCCCTCGAGATCATGGACGTCGAGGGCGCGGCGGCGCTGACGACCACCAATGTGACGAGAAGGGCCGGGTTGGCCCAGTCGAGCTTCTACACGCACTTCCAGAATCTCGACGGCCTCCTCCACGCTCTGGCCGAGGACGCCAACGCACTCAACCTCAAAGAGACCCGTTCGGCTCGTCGAAGCGCACCGGGCAACGGCCTCGAAGCGCTGCGGGAGACCTACCGGACCCCCCTGCAGTTCATGTTGGCGCATCCCCGGCTCACGCGACTCATGATCGCCAGTCGCTACGACCCGGCCTCGGCGCTGGCCGAGTGGAGCCGCGAGAACTGGGTTCGCTGGCGGGAGGCCCTGATCGAGGACCTGTCCGGGGTCGGCCTACGCACCGACACCCCACGGCGCCGCAGGCGGGCGGAGATGATCGCCGAGTCGATCATGGCGCAGTCCGAGGTCATGGCGCTCGGCGCCTTCGAGGGTCGCTACGGGGACCTCGAGGAGATGGTCGACGTTTGCGTGATGTTCGCGATGGGGTACCTCGGCGCGCTCGGCCTGTGGCCGGCGACCGCCGATCATGCAACGGGCGGCCGGCCGACCAGGGCCCGAGGCGGGTCAAAGGCCGGGGGGCCTGAGACCGACTGCGCCGGTTCGAGCCCGCCGCCTCGTCCCCGTCGAACCGGCCGCACGACGCCCGCCGGCGAACGATAGGGCGCGACATCACACTTCAGCAGCGGCGAGGTCAAGGGCCGTTCGACGGGCGCCGGATAGCCCGATAGCCTTATCGGCGACTTGGCGCCGGTCGCAACCTGCGCCGTACCTGGGGGGACGATGGGGAAGCGGGCATCTCGGGTCGGGAAGGCGGCCGGGGCGATCGGGCTGGTGTCGGCCCTCCTCCTCGGGTCCGCCGCTGCAGGCGTCGGGACGTCGGGGACCAAGCTCTCGACGTCGGGGCCGGCCGACGAGGGGCCCTACCCCTACAGGTATCCGGCGTCGGGCACCGAACGGGTCGGTTCGGGCGTAACCGTTTCGGGAACCCCCTGCCGGCCCGGGACCGCCCAGTTTGCGTCGCCCTATGCGGTTCCCTGCATCGCCAGGTCGACCGGCGGCAACGGTGGCGCCACCGCCAACGGCGTCACCGGGACGACCATCACGCTCGCGACCCGCAGCTTCCCGACGACGGCAAACGTGCAGGAGGCCGAGGCACAGGCGCGCGCCGCGGGCGTCGCCCTGCCGATCGTCATCCAGCAGGTTGCCCAGGTCTTCATCAACTACTTCAACCGGGTGTTCGACCTCTACGGCCGGAAGGTTGTCTTCAAGACCTATAACTCGAGCGCGAACTCGACGGCCGAGGAGCTCGGGCAGGGGCAGGCCCAGGCCTGTGCCGACGCTGCGGCCATCTCGGAGCAGATGCACGCCTTTGCCGAGGACGGGCTTCTCGGCGGTGGTACCCAACCGTTCTCGGCGTGCGCCGCTCAGGATCATCTCGTGGAGCTGAACGGGGACGGCTACTTCAACGAGGGAACCTTTCAGCAGCTGAACCCCTATGTGTGGTCGTTCACACAGGATTGCACCCGGATCACCTCCAACGAGGCCGAGGTCATCGCCACCATGTTGGCGAACAAGAAGGCGATCTATGCCGGCGATCCGTCACTAAGGAATAGCACGCGCAAGTTCGGGAGCTATTACCCCGATGTCCCGGCCTACCACACCTGCGCGAAGAACTTCGCCAGGATCGTGACGACGAAGTACCACCTCTCGCTCAAGAACTTCGTGCAGTACACCTACAGCCCCGACATCGCGACCTTCCAGCAGTCGGCCCAGCAGGCCGTCCTCCAGTTCAAGGCGGCGGGAGTGACCACGGTCGTGATCGGCTCGGACCCGTACTCGGCCGGGCTCCTCACCAAGGCGGCGCAGATCGAGAACTACTACCCCGAGTGGTTCCTGGAGGGCACCGCCCTGACCGACCAGGACCAGGCGGTCCAGACATTCGACGCGCCCACCGAGGTGACCGGGCATCTCTTCGGCATGAGCGAGCTGTCACCCTCCACCGAGACGACGGGGCCCAACTCGTTGGCCGGCCGGCTCTACAAGAAGCTGACCGGCCACAGCATCCCGAAGGGGACCGACGGCGAGTACGGGAACCTCGCCTACATCTTCGACGCCCTCCAGGCGGCCGGTCCCAACCTCACACCCGGGAACCTGGCCAGGGGCCTCCACGCGATCCCCCCGCTCGGATCGCCCCTATACCAATACGGCGAATGGAGCTGGAACGCGTCACCGACCGGGCAACCCGGGGGAGGAGATCACACAGCCGGCGTCGACGCCCGATTCGTGTGGTGGGACGGCAACGCCATCTCGCCGATCAACGGGCAGAAGGGCACCTACGTTGCGGCCTTCGGCAACAAGCGCTTCACGCTCGGGCACTGGCCAACGACGTTGCCGCCGATGTTCACGGGCCGCTGACCACCCTCAGAGGATCGTGAGACGCATCCGATCGGCGGCACCGAGCTCGGTTGTCTCCACCCCGATCACCCGGAATCCGACGCTCTCATAGAAGGGCCGGGCATGGGGATTGGCCGTCACCTCGATCCGTGATCCTCCCCTTTTCCGCACGAGGTCGGTCAGGTCGCGGACGAGCGCCGTTCCGACACCGGCCCGCATCGCGTCGGGGTCGACGAACAGGTCCTCCAGCTCGAACCCTTCCCCCCCACCCACCACGGTGGCAAAACCGATCGCCCGGCCACTCGGGTCGACGGCTACCCGGAGGCTCGCATGGTCGCCGTTCGGGAAGCGAAATTCGAGGAATTCCCGATGGTCGAGCAGCTGCGCCCGGTCGCCCTTGTTCGCGAGGGAGGAACGGACAAACAGGACCTGGAGCTCGGCCTCGTCGCCCGGACCGCCGTCGCGGATGCGAACCTCCACGACCCCGAGTCTCGTCACAGACCGGCCGCGGCGCCACCGGCGAGGCGCGCCAGACTGCACCATTGGCCGTCATCCTCGCCATCGCCGCAGCACTTGGGTACGGCTTGTCGGACTTCGAGGCCGGAGTGGCGAGCCGCCGGTATCCCCCGGGCGCAGTGGCCCTCGTCGGACAAGTCCTCGCCCTGGGCGCCGCCTGCCTAGCGTTGACCTTCTTCCCAGGACACGGCCCCTCCGCCACGGCCTTGGCCTGGGGAGCCCTGAGCGGGGTCGGGAGCGCCGGGGGCACCCTCGCGCTGTACCACGGCATGTCCACGTCTCGCATGAGCGTGGTGGCGACGGTCTCCGCTGTGCTCACCGCTGTGATCCCGGCCATCGTCGGGCTCGCGCTCGGTGAGCGCCTCGGCGCCACGACATTCGTCGGCATCGCGATCGCGATTCCGGCGATCGCCTTGGTGTCGTGGCAGCCACGGTTGCGGCGGAATACCTCGACCAACGCCGGCATCGTCCTCGGGGCCCTGGCAGGCGCCGGATTTGCCATGCTCTTCGTTGCACTCGATCGTGCGGGACGAGACGCCGGTGCGTGGCCGCTCGTTCCTGGACAGGCGATCTGTCTTCTCCTCGTCCTTCCCTTCGCCAGAGAAGCGCTCGCCACCGGCATACCGAGCCGCTCAACCCTCCTGATGATGGTTGCTGCTGGTGTCCTTGGAGGTACCTCCAATCTGCTGTTCCTCGGGGCGGCACAACGCGGCCAACTGACCGTCGTCGCGGTGCTGACGGCGATGTATCCGGCGGTCACGGTGGTCATGGCCCGGCTGGCACTCCATGAACGCTGGTCCCGGTTGCAGGTCATCGGGCTCTTCGTGGCCGCCATCTCGGTCGGGCTCGTGACCACGGGCTGAGCTGCTCCGATAGTGTCCCCGATACCGGCCACAGCGCACCGAGAGAGCCCCCGTCGTGACCACCCGCAGGCAACGAACGAACCCGCCGCAGCCCACGCATCTGCATCGCGCCTCGACGTGGGCCGGGCTGAAGAAGGGCGACCTCGTCGAGGTCACCGGCACCGGGTTGCGCTCGGCGCGCTGGGAGTTCGTTGCCCACGTCACGAACACGATCACCCATGACGAATGGGTCGAGGTGGTGGGCGGGTCTGCCGGTGATCGGAAGGTCCGCTCGTTCGCCCCCGATCGCATCTACCCACCAAATGGTCGACGTGGTGAACGGGGTGCCTCGCTCGCAGAAGCCCCTCGCCTGCCACTTGATTAGCGAAAGGACTGACATGAAGTACGTGAAGCTCGGCCGAAGCGGCATGGATGTCTCCCGAATCTGTCTCGGATGCATGAGCTACGGAGACTCCTCTCGTGGGGGTCACCCCTGGGCATTGGACGAGGAGGCTGCACAGCCCTTCTTCCGTCGGGCAATCGAAGCGGGCATCAACTTCTTCGACACCGCAAACGTCTATTCGCTCGGCTCGAGCGAGGAGTTCCTCGGGAGGGCGCTCGCCAAGTATGCAAATCGTGACGAGATCGTGCTCGCCACCAAAGTGCACGGACAGATGCACCAAGGTCCGAACGGCGTCGGCCTGTCCCGCAAACACATCTTCACCCAGGTCGACCACAGCCTTCGTCGCCTCGGGGTGGACTACATCGACCTCTATCAGATCCACCGCCTCGACCGAAGAACCCCCATCGAAGAGACGCTCGAAGCACTCAATGACGTCGTCCGATCGGGCAAAGTCCGCTACATCGGCGCCTCGTCAATGTGGGCCTGGCAGTTTTCAAAGGCGCTCTATCTGGCCGACGCCCACGGCTGGACGCGCTTTGTGAGCATGCAAGACCACTACAACCTCCTCAACCGGGAGGAGGAGCGCGAGATGCTCCCGTTGTGCCGGGACCAAGGGATCGGGGTCATCCCGTGGAGCCCCCTTGCCCGCGGCCGGCTCACGAGAGAATGGGGCGAGCAGACCAACCGTTCGCAAAGCGACGCGTTCGGCTCGACCCTTTATCACGACTCTTCAGACCGTGAGATCGTCGAACGCGTCGGAGATGTGGCTAAAGAGCGCGGCGTCCCACGAGCGCAGGTGGCACTCGCATGGCTGCTCTCGAAGCCGGCGGTGACATCTCCGATTATCGGAGCCACAAAGGCCGAGCACCTCGAGGATGCGATCAGTGCCATCGACGTCGAGTTGAGCTCCGAGGAGGTTGCACGCCTCGAGGAGCCATATCTCCCCCATGCCGTCGCCGGCTTTGCCTGAGACCTTGAGCGCCTTCGAAGAGCTTCGCTTACCCGACGGGCGGAATCTCGACTTTCGGATCAGTGGACCCGGGACTGCATGCCACTCGTCTTTCATCACGGGACGCCGGGCGCGGGTACGCCTCTGCGAACGATCGACCGGGCGCTCCATGATCATGGTTTCAAGACGGTGCGTACCTCGAGGCCCGGCTATGGCGGATCGACTCGACATGCGGGCCGAGCGGTCGTCGACGTGGTCGGCGATATTCGTGCCCTGCTCGATTGGATCGGCGTCGAAGAGTGCGTCGTGGTCGGGGGGCGGCCCCCATGCGCTTGCCTGCGCGGCACGGCTCAGAGGAGTTCGGGCCGCCCTCGTGATCGCGAGCGTCGCCCCCTACGGTGCCGGATTCGACTTCATGGAAGGTATGGGAGAGGGCAACCTGATCGAGTTCCGCACAGCCGAAGGTGGTGAAGAGGCGCTCCGAACACTGGTCGCGGCGGCGCGCGATGAGATCAGGTCCACGCCCGCTGAGAACGTGGTGGAATCGCTCCCCGCGGCCGACAGGGCGGTCCTCACCGAAGAGTTAGGTGAGGACCTGGCAGCCGGGTTCGAGGAGGCACTCCGAGCCGGAATAGACGGATGGGTCGACGACGATCTCGCCTTTACCAAGCCATGGGGTTTTGAGGTCGAAGAGATCGCCATCCCGACTGCCCTCTGGCAAGGCAGCGCCGATCGCATGGTCCCGTTCGCGCACGGCCAGTGGCTTACCGCGCACATTCCAGGCGTGGTGGCCCACCTGGAGGAGGGCGAGGGACACCTTTCGATCGCACTCGGCGCGATCGATCAAATGATCGACGAATTCAAGGCCTGCTCCGGTTAACCGGAGTCGGAGCGCGCAAGGCGGTGGCCTTGCCCGTGCGAAGGCGGCGGTCGACCAGTGAGAGGGGATCAGTCGCCGACAGGCGTCGCCAGCGCGACGGCTGCGGCGACCAGGGTCTTGGTCCCACACCTCAGCGCTCCCTCGTCGATCGCGAAGGCGGGACTGTGGTGGTTGCCGCTGGAGCCGTCGGGAAGCGCGGCGCCGACAAACGCGTAGCAACCCGGGACGCGATCCAAAAAGACCGACATGTCGTCACTGGCGGCGACCGGGCTGTTCGGTGAAAAGACCTGGGATTCGCCCAGCACTCCCCTGGCCGCCTCCAGGACGAGCCCGGTGACTTGCGCGTCGTTGCGGACGGACTCCGTCGTGTAGGTCTGCTCGACGGACACTGCGACAGCGAACTCCTCGCTGACCTCGGCGGCAAGTTGCCTGAGACGCCCCTCGGCCTCGGAAAGTTGCTCGGGCTCGAAGAATCGTAGGGTGCCGAGCAGAACGGCCTCGGTGGGAACCACATTGGGGGCGCTGCCGGCCGACAGCACGCCAGGGCTGCACACGCAGGCCGCCCCGTCGCTCTCGAGCTGAGCGACCACTCGGTCAAGCAGGTCCGCGAATCGTGCGACCGCAAGAACGACGTTGCCCTGCCGAGGCTGCAGGGCGCCATGACCTCCAGACCCGCGGACCGACACCCTCAGGCCCCGCACGCCAGCCATGTGCAGTCCGCTCCGGGCGGCGATGAAGCCAACCGGCAGGGCACTCGCCACGTGGCACCCGATCGCCGCCGCCGGCTTGTACCGGTCGAGCAGCCCCCCGTCCACCATGGCCTGGGCGCCCGACACCGTCTCCTCGGCCGGTTGGAAGACGAACACGTAACGCCCAGGCAGGTCGCTTGCGTGATGCGCGAGTGCCGAGGCCACCCCAAGGAGGATCGAAGTGTGTGCGTCGTGACCACAGGCATGCATCTTGTGCTCGACGCGCGAGGTGAACGAGAGGTTGTTGTCCTCTTGGACGGGCAGAGCGTCGATATCAGCCCTGATCAGTACCGTCCGACCGGGGCGACCGCCCGCCAGGACGCCGATTGCCCCGGTCGCGGTCGGGCAAGGCTCTCGGTCGACGCCGCTTGCGGCGAGGCGTTCGAGGATCAACTCGGTGGTCGCGGTCTCCTCGAAGGAGAGCTCGGGGGCGGCGTGGAGCTCACGACGGATATCGACAAGTTCGTCGTAGATCGAGTCGACATGTTCCGCCAGGGCGTCGGTCAGTGCCATGGCCGGAGCCTACGCGGCGGATCCGAATCGATCTGGACCGCGCGCTCGCTCAGGGGAGCAGGAGGACTCGACCGAAGGCCTGTCGGCTCTCGATGTAGGCGTGAGCCGCAGGGGCCTCGGCCAGCGGGTAGGTGCGGTCGACGACCACCCGAAGTTCCCCCCGGGCGACCTCGTTCAGCAGACGATCGATCATCGCGTGAGCCCGACTCGAGCTGAAGAGCTCGGCGCCGAGAAAGTAGCCCGAGAGGGTCTGGTTGTTGGGGCGAATGTTCGAGATGTCCAAGCGCTCGGTGCGCGTCCGTCCCGCGTCGCCTACCGAGACGCAACGTCCCCGATAGGCAAGCACGCGCAAGCTTCCCTCGAGGGTCGCACCGCCCACCGTGTCGACAACGACGTCCGCCCCGCGACCGTCGGTTATCCTCCGGGCGGCCTGAACGAAGTCCTCCCGCAGATAGTTGATCCCCGCATCGAGACCCAGCGGCTTCAGGCGCTCCAGCTTCTCGTCTTTCGATGCGGTGGCAAGCACGCGGGCCCCCGCCCGCTTTGCCAGCTGAATCGCCGCAATGCCCACACCGCTGGCCCCGGCCTGGACCAGCACTGTTTCCCCCTCGGCCAGATGCCCGAACTCGAACAGACAGTCGTCGGCCGTCCCGAATGCGATCGGCACGCACGCACCGTCTTGCGTGGAAACCGCCGCCGGGATCCTCCAGACGGCCGCCGCCGGCACGGCACGGAGCTCGGCGTGCGAACCGTCCGCCCCGACGGTCACGACTCGGTCCCCCGGTTCGAACCCCGTGACGCGTGAGCCGACTTCAAGGACGGTCCCCGCCGCCTGGTAGCCAACAACGTGCGGCTTCCTTGCCACCTCTCCTTGGAGTCGGTTGAGCGTGTCACCGCCCTCGATGCTGACGGCCTCGACCCGCACGAGAACGTCGCCGTCTCCGGGCTTCGGATCGGGGACGTCCTCATATCGAAGGACATCAGGCCCACCAACCTCGTCGTACACCGCTGCCTTCACGGTCCCTCCCTTATGACGCCGACGCGACCCACTCGATCAGAGGCTTTTGAGCGAGCGAGCTACTTGAAAATGAGCGTGCCGTCCTCGAGATCGGCCGTCGGCAAGAGCTCCTTCTCCTGGGAGTATTCGTGGAGAAGGCGCCACGGTTCACGATCACCCTGCTTTGGCAGGAGGTGAAGCGAGCGCGCAAGGTAGCCGGGGTTGAAGTTCTCGGGATCCACCCAAGGAATGAGAGGCATGTCGATCTCGTCATCACGCAGTGCGGGGGTCACCGACGTTGCCCCCACCTCGTCCATGTGCTCAAGCAAGTGGCAGACGAAATCGCTGATCAGATCGGCTCGCAGTGTCCAGCTGGCGCGGAAGTAGCCGAACACGTAGGCGAGGTTCGGGACTCCGGTGAACATGATTCCGCGATACGTCACGGTGTCGGCGAAGTCCACGGGTCGGCCGTCGACCGAGAACGCGACATCGCCGAGAACGCTCATGTTGAATCCGGTCGCAGTGATGATGATGTCAGCGACGAGTTCCTCGCCCGAAGCCAGGCGGATGCCGGTTTCGGTGAAGCACTCGATCTGATCGGTGACCACGGAGGCCTTGCCCTCCCGGATGCAGCGAAACAGGTCACCCTCGGGGAGAACGGCGATCCGCTGCTGCCAGGGGCGATAGGTCGGGCTGAAGTGCCGTTCGACGTCGAACCCCTCGGGGAGGAGCGGCCGGATAGTGTCGAGGAGGAAGGCGCGCAGAAAATCTGGAGACTCGAAGGACAGCCGGGTGATCGCGTCCATGTCGTGGGTGATCTTTCGCCGGACGATCTCGTGCGTCCATTCATCGGGGATGTCGAGCTCGCGCAGGGTGTTGGCCAGCTCGTTCACGTTCGGTCGGACGAAGTAGAAGGTGGGAGATCGCTGGAGCATCGTGACGTGCGCGGCCTCCGGGGCGATGGCCGGGATCAAGGTGGCCGCAGTCGCCCCAGAACCGATGACCACGACGCGCTTGTCGATGTAGTCGAGGTCCTCGGGCCACCGCTGGGGATGGACGACCGTGCCCTTGAAACGCTCGAATCCCTCCCACTCGGGGGTGTATCCCTCCCCGTGGCGGTAGTAGCCCTGGCACATCCAGACGAAGCCGGCCGAGATCTCGTGCTCCTGGCCGGTCGCCATGTCCTCGACGGTCACGGCCCACCGTCCGAGGTCCGAGGACCATTGGGCCTTGGTGACCCGGTGGCGGAAGTGGATGTGGCGTTCGAGATCGTTCTCCTCGAGGACCTCTGTGAGGTACTTCAAGATCTCACTCGCCGAGGCAATCGGCGCCCCGACCCACGGCTTGAAGCGGTACCCGAAGGTGAACAGGTCGCTGTCGGATCGAACACCCGGGTACCGGTGAGTCCACCAGGTGCCGCCGAAGGTCTCCTGTGCCTCAAGGACGGCGAAGCTCTTCTCGGTCTCCGTCGACAGATGGTACGCGGCCCCGATTCCCGAGATCCCCGCTCCGACAATCAGGACGTCGACCACCCGTGGAAGCGCCCTGGGGGCGCCATCAAGGGGTGATGTCTTTGGGAGTGCCGCCACGCTCTCGGGCATCCGCCCTCCTTCCGGGGTACGACTGGCTGCGACCTCGTGCCTCCAAGACGATAGTCCGGGGCTGAAAAGAGTGACCCAAACCGGGGTCGGATGGAATGGGGCCACGGTCTCGCCCTCGGGATCGATCAAGACATGCGGGCTGCGTGTGAAGGCAACCGCGAGCAGGGCATCGGGACGCTCGCATATGGTCGCGGCCGACGCGGAACCTCATCCACCCAGCGCCTTGCGGAGCATCGCAAGACGCGCCGGGTTGGCCCTCCACCACATCCAGCGACCACGCCGCTCGCCGGAAATGAGGCCGGCATCGGCCAGGACCTTCGTGTGATGCGACACCGTCGGTTGGCTCTTTTCGAGCGGTCCCTCTAGCTCGCACGAGCACACCTCAGAACCCGAAGCGACGAGTGAGAGCAGCCGAAGCCTCACCGGATCGGCAAGTGCCGCGATCACGCGAGCCAGCTCGATTGCCTCGGCCTCCGAGAGCGGTGCCTCGGTCAGCGGAGAGCAGCAGGCGACCGGGTCGACTTCGAGGGTCTTGGCTTTCGGGTTCATCTGAGCACCTCGGGAACAACATATTGACAAGCTTCAATGTATACGCCACGATCTCATATCGACAGGTATAAATCTTACCGGAGGACGCAGAATGCCCCGTGTGCAGCTGGCGCTGAACGTCGAACACCTGGAGGAGGCCATTGCGTTCTACTCCAAGCTGTTCGCCACCCCACCAGCCAAGGTTCGACCCCTGTACGCCAACTTCGCAGTCGCCGAGCCCCCGCTGAAACTGGTGCTGATCGAGGATCCGACCCAGGCGCCCGGATCGCTCAACCATCTCGGCATCGAGGTCGAGCATCCCGAACAGGTCGTCGAAGCCAAGGAACGCCTCGATCTCGCCGGTCTCAGCACCACGATGGAGAACCGGGTGGCCTGCTGTTACGCAGTGCAGGACAAGGTTTGGGTCAGTGGGCCCGGAGCTGAGCCGTGGGAGATCTACGCGGTTCTCGATGACGCCGAACTCGGACCCGAGGCGGCCTCCTCAGGCGAACCCACGAGCCAGGCGTGCTGTGCCGGACGACCCGATCTGGCGGCCGCTCGACCCTCGAGCGAGTGTTGAGCGTCCGGGAAGATCCCCGTGGGTGAGCGCCCGCTCTGGCGCAGGCTCCTTGCCGAGCTTCTCGGAAGTGCCTTCCTGGCCGGCATCGTCATCGGTTCGGGCATCGCGGCCCAACGACTGTCCCCGGGCAACCTCGGCATCGAACTCCTCGAGAACGCAGCTGTCACCGCAGCCGGGCTGTTCGCCGTCATCTTGATGTTCGGCCCAGTTTCGGGCGGTCATTTCAACCCGGTGGTTTCCTTTGTCGACGCCGCGTTCGGCGGGATCTCGTGGAGGGATGCTTCTGCATACCTCCCAGCTCAGGTCGCAGGGTGCACGCTCGGAGCCGCCATGGCCAACACCATGTTCGGGCTGACAGCGTTCAACCTCTCGACCAAGCATCGGGCGTCGGGGCCCCACTTTCTCTCGGAGGCAATCGCGACGCTCGGTCTGCTGCTCGTGATCTTCTCGCTCGCTCGTTCCGGGCGTGCCCGAATGGCACCAGCCGCCGTCGGTGCCTATATCGGGGCGGCCTACTGGTTCACGTCGTCGACCTCGTTCGCCAACCCCGCGATCTGCGTGGGGCGCATGTTCTCAAACACCTTCGCCGGGATCGCTCCGAGTTCGGTACCGGTATTTGTGGCAGCCGAAGTGCTCGGGGCGCTGGCCGCCCTGGGTTTGATCAAGCTCCTCTATCCGAATATCGGGAGCGAAGACGCCTCCGAGATCGTCGTCCCTCACCGCGACGTTCCTCAATCGACCGGCGACCTCCGGGGCGCCTCCACGACCGGAGCACACTAGGAGAACCGTGACCAGACCCGTCGTCCTCTTCCTCTGTACCCACAATGCCGGGCGCAGTCTTGCCGCCAGGGTGTTGCTCGAGCACTACTCGGCGGGCAGCATCGACGTCCGATCGGCGGGTTCGGAACCGGCCCGAGACCTAAACCCCTCCGTCGTGGCCGCCCTGCGAGAGCGTGGGATCGACCCTGTCGGCGAGCATCCGAAGAGGCTCACGGTCGAGGACGGGCTCGCCGCCGACGTCATCGTCACGATGGGATGCGGCGATACCTGCCCGCTCTATCCGGGCAAGCGCTATGTCGATTGGGAGCTCCCAGATCCCGCTGGGCAGCCCCTCGATGTCGTACGTCCCATCGTCGAGGAGATCGACCGCCGGGTCCGAGGCCTGCTCCACGAGCTCACGGCTGCGTCGGCCGAGTAGCCGAGACACCCACAGAGACGGGCTCGCCTCGATGCGCCCGCCGGGAGTGCCTCAGCCACGGGCACACGACGCTCCCACGGCGCGATCTGCGCTTGCCCAGCCACGAACCTCCCCTTCGGGCCAGTAGTCGCCGGTCGCCGGATCTTGCGTGTAAGCGACCGGGGCGTGCTCCTTGGACGCGATGGCGGCGACCGCGACGAGGAGACGGTCGACGTCCTCGACGGTGGTGTTGATGCCGCAACTTGCTCGCACGGCGCCCGGCACGTTCCTCCGGTCTCCAGCGAGGACGGCACCGCGATAGTCCGCGATCTCGGTTGGGGTCAGGTCCAAGAGCCGCATGAGATACGGGTGTGCGCAGAAGCAACCATGACGGACTCCGATCCCGTATTCGGCGCTGAGCCGGGCTGCGACAAGCGCGTGCGAAATCCCTTCCACCGTGAAGGTCGCGAGCGGCAGGGTTTGCACGTCCGGCGCCGGACCGAGCAGCCGCACTCCGTCGATCGCCGAAAGGCCGCGTCGAAGGCGGTCCGCGAGCATCCGGTCGTGGGCGGCGATCGCCGGCCATCCGATCCTCTCCAACTCGGCGATCGCCGAATGGAGGGCGACCGCGCCGAGGACGTTCGGGGATCCCGCCTCCTCGCGTTCGGGAGGGTCGGTCCAGGCGACCTCGTCGAGGTCGACCAGGTCGACTGCGCCACCCCCCGCCAGGAAGGGGTCTCCGTCTGAGAAGGTGGAACGAGGGCCGACCAAGATGCCCGAGCCGAAGGGTGCGTACATCTTGTGCCCGCTCCAAGCGGTGTAGTCGGCCGAGCCTGGAAGTGGGGCGTGTGCTGCCAGCTGCGCACCGTCGACAAAGACCTCGATGCCGCGCTCGTGGGCGGCGGCGATCACCTGATCGATCGGCGGCAACCACCCCGACACGTTCGAGGCGCCCGTGATCGCGAGCAGGCGGGGAGCCGGCCCGGCGTCCAGCGCGTCCACGACGGCACCGAGTTCGAAGACGCCGTCGGGCCCACACTCGACGAACCTCCTCTCGCAGAGTCGGGCCCAGGGAAGCAGGTTCGCGTGGTGCTCGACGACGGTCGTCACGATCACGTCGTCTGGTCGCAGTCGAAGCCGATAGGCAAGATGATTGATGGCTTCCGTCGTGTTGCGGCAGATGATCGCCAGGTCACCCCCGTCGACGGGTCGTCCGGCAAAACCCAGGGCGGCGACCCGGGCCTGCTCGTAGGCGGCCGTCGCCTGCCGGGACTTGTAGCCCGCCCCGCGGTGCACGCTCGAGTACCAGGGAAGGAACTCGTGCACGCTCCGAGCGACGCTCGGGAGGGCATTGGTCGACGCCGCCGCATCGAGATTCAGATACGGGCGCTCCACGCCGTCCACACAGGGGACGCTGAGTCCGTCGCCGACCAACGGCACGGGCGGCCCCACGGGGGCCGGGACGGATTGCGTTCGATTAGGACTCGATGACCCAGCCGTGGCCGATCCTCCTCGCCGCTCCCAGCGTCCGCCTGCTCGACTCGGCGCCGGGCTCCTGCCCTTCACGGCCCGTCGCTCGTCGAGCATCCCGCTCGACGCTCATGATGGCGGCCTCAGGCATATCTCGTCATCTCGTTCCGAGGCGACGGCGGCCAAAGCGCCGGGCCGTCGACCGAGCACCGTCGCCCCGACAGCTGCATCGGTCGGACATGGGGACGTGTCCGAGCACCTCTTCGATATGGGCCCCGCATCCATCCCAACTCGGTCGGCCACACGTCTCGCAGATCACCGCCACGCACATACCCCCTAGGGTATCATCGGGTTGCTTGTCGGGCTGTGCGGCCCGCACGACAAGAGGAGCGCCACGATGGAGATGTCCGGGGATGTAGTCGAAGACGTGCGTCGGCGGCTGCATCGGGTTGTCGGCCAGGTCCAGGCGGTCGAGCGCATGCTCGACGACGGCAGGGAGTGCCGCGACGTGGTCACGCAGATCTCTGCTGCCACAAAGGCGCTCGAACAGGCAGGCTTCCGTCTGGTCGCCGCCGGTCTCACCTACTGCGTGGAACACCCCGAAGCCGCAGCCGCCGAGGGCTACCCCCTCGAAGAGATCCAGCGGATGTTCATGAAGCTGGCGTGACCGCTTCTGCCCGTCGGGCCCACAAGAACACGTCGGTGCCCGGCTCCTCCACGTCGCTCTTCCCCTGACGCAGCTCGAGCGCGATCACGTCTACCCCCGGCACGGAGCGCAAGTCGTCCTCCGTGTAGAGCCGGTCGGGGAAGGGCGGTCCGACCACACCGAGCGACGACAGGTGGTGGCCGACCACGAAGAGGTGGCCGCCCGGCGCGAGACAGTCCGCCGCTGCACCGAGCATCTCGGCCCGGACGGCGCTCTCGGGGTGGAGGTAGGCGAGGACCACCAGATCGAAGCCCGCTCCGGCGAGCCGGACCTGCTCGGCATACGAACACAGATCGGCGACCACCGTCTCGATGGTCAGACCCTCCTCCGAGGCGGCCTCCGAGAGCCGATCGAGAGCAACCCGGGAAGCATCGACCGCGACCACCCTCCAGCCTCGCCGCGCCAGCCATAGGCTGTTGCGTCCCTCGCCGGCGCCGAGGTCGACGGCCCTCTCGGGGGTGAGCGGTCCGGCAAGGTCGACTAATGTCTCGTTCGGGCCGGCGCGAAAGACATGTGGCGCAGACGCATAGCGCCGGTCCCACTCCTCGCCGATCGACTGAATATGGTCGGTTGACATCGGCGCCAAGTCTGCTCCATTGGGCAACGCCCGTCGATCGTCTGCTCGGGGCGCCCTGAGCCAGCGAAGCGACTCCTTGTCGCCGAGGAGTTCGAGGCGGCGCCAGAGCACGGCGTTGCCCTCCGATTGACTCGCGTGGCAGTCGATCGCCCGCCGCTGGGCGGCGCGGTCGACCCCGATGACAAGGTCGATGTCGGCATCCTCCCGGCCAACGAAGCTCGTGTCGAACTCGAAGTTCAGGGCCTCGGCCACCTCCGAGGAGAGACTCCAGGCCAGGACCGGCAGATCTGCGACGCCGGCGAGCGCTGCCTCGGTCGCCCGATGATGATCGGGGTGCCCGGTCACGCCGTCCTCGTCGAACACGACCAACAGGTCGGCACCGACCTCGGAGACCATGGCGGCGACCTCGGCACCGAGCTGCCCTAAGGACTGTTGCGAGAGCCCCCCGTCGCGGTGCTCCAACAGCTTCACGCGCTCGAAGCCGAGCACTTCCGCGGCCTTGAGCAGCTCCTCATGGCGGATCTGCGCCAACGGCCGGTCGGTGCTGCCGAGCGACGAGGCCTCGCCACGGGTGAAGCAAAGCGTGGCCACCTTCGCCCCCGCTGTGGTGAACCTCTCCAGCACGGCCCCGAGGCCGAAGGTCTCATCGTCGGGGTGGGCAACGATTGCCAGCACGGAGGATGCCGCAGGGAGGGTGTCCCAAGAACCTGCTTCCTTCGTCATCGGCCACCCAAGCGGTCGATCGCTCGACGGAGCGCCTCGGCAGCCTCGCTGGCAAGTTCCTCCATACCGCTCGGCACCGAGGCTTTGCCGAACGACACGATGGTCCGAGGATCGGCAACCGAGACCTGGGTGTGCCCCGCTTCGACCTCCTCGAGGACGACGTTGCACGGCAACAGCAACGCCAACGACGGGTCCACGCTCAGGGCTCGATGGGCGAACGAGGGGTTGCAAGCACCCAGGATCTTGAGCGGCGAACGGCGGACGCCGAGCTTGGACTCCAAGGTGCGGGCGACATCGATCTCGGTCAGGACTCCGAACCCCTCGTCGGCGAGCGCCTTGCGTATCGCCGACTCCACGTCGTCGATGGGCTCGTCGACCGTCGTCTTCAAGGCTTCCATCTTTATCCTCCTGGTGCGAGTGGTTCGGCCGTGATCACGAAGCGGTGGACCGCTCCTTCTCGACGACGCGGCGGACGTCGTCCATGTCGAGGGCCTTGATCTTGCCGATCAGATCCTCCAAGGCTGCGGCAGGCAGAGCCCCCGGCTGAGCGAACAGGAGGACGTTGTCCCGGAAGGCCATCAGGGTCGGGATCGACATGATCCCGAACCGAGCCGCCAGCTCCTGTTCGGCCTCCGTGTCGACCTTCGCGAACACGATGTCGTCGTGGACCTCGGACGCGGACTCATAGGTCGGGGCGAACATGCGGCATGGACCGCACCAGCCCGCCCAAAAGTCGACGAGCACCACCTCGTTGGAGGTGACGGTCTCATCGAAGTTGTTTCTGTCCAGAGCCACCGTTGCCACGCGGGTCCCTCCTCGTTCGGGTCATCCTGTACAACCCGAATACCCCAGGGGGTATTCCCCGGCGCTCTCGGTCTGGCCAGGATTGAGGCTCGATGGCCCGGGTGCCTTCGCCGTCCGGCCTGGCTGGCCGCTCCTCGTGGCGGACAGCGACCCGCTGTCGGGCTCCGCTCGTCGCACTTGGGTGACGCCCTCGGTGTACCGAGGGCGTCACCGCGGCCCGAACTCAGGCTGTCGCCGGGAGGGGTCGCCGCACGACGATGCCGAGCACCGTCGGTTCGAGGATGTCGACCACCCAGTACGCAACGGGCCGGAGCAACGAGGCCAGGATCACGATTACCGCTGAGAGGAGATAGCCGGCCACCACGTCGCCCGGATAGTGCGCACCCACATAGACCCGGGCGAAGCACAAGAACAGCCCGAGTACGACGTTGATGGCTGCGAGAAGGCGGACCGCGCCGAGCCGGCCGGGGGCGGTCCCAAGCTGCTCGGGAAGGCCCCGCGGAGCAGAGCGATGCCCCCTCCAAACGCCCGACCCGAGAACCAGGAGCACCGACAGCGTCAGACCCCCGGCGATGATCGAGTGGTCGGAAGGGAACGAATAGTCGTTCGCCTTCGAGACGAGGACGAGGACATTTGGGTGCGTGGCGTATGGCCGTAGCTCCTGGGCTGCCTGGCCAACGACCTGGTTCACGCCAAGAGCAACGAGTGTGCCGATTCCCCCGAGCGCGAGCAAGGCGGTCGCCCTCGTCGCCCGGCGCCACCAAGCGATCGCGTAGACGGCGACGAAGACCAGGGCAAGGAGCACCGGCCCGAGCCAAAGCGCGTAGTGGTGCATGAACGTATGAGCCCAGACGGTCCGCCGCGAGAACCGGTTGATGTCGAGGTACCACGAAGTGTTGAGACCCTTGGGGGGGAGCACCCGAACGCCGGTGAGCGCCAGGGGTGTGATGACAAGGTGATCCACGTGGCTCCTCGGTGTTCGGCGAGTGTCCTGAGCATGGCCAAAGGTCGCCTAGCAAGGTATCACCGGTCGGAACCCCCTTGTAGCATTCGTTACATGGCGTGGCGGATCCTCACCTACCGGCTCGCGGGGGACCAGTCCCGCCACCGCGTTGCCGTCTGGCGGGAGCTGCGCCGGGTGGGTGCGGTCGCGCTGCAGTCAGCGACATGGGCGATCCCCATCGGCGACCGCTTCGACGACGGACTCGAGCGCGCGATTTCGCTGGTCAGGCGCTCGGGCGGCCAGGCCCTGTGCTTCGACGTCACCGCTTCGGATGACGTCGTTGGGACGCTCGAGGCGCTCTACACCACCGAACGTGAAGCCGAATGGATCGAGTTCTCCTCGGAGTGCGACAAGGCCGAGGCCGAGCTACGCCGAGAGTTCGCGACAGAGAAGTTCACACCCGCCGAGCTCGACGAAGAGGAGCACAACATCGAACGTCTCAGACGGTGGTACCGGGAGCTCCGCAGCAAGGACCTCTTCGTGGCCCCGTCGGCGACCCACGCCGAGCAACGTCTGAAGGACTGCGACGAACTGCTTGAGGACTTCGCCGAGCGTGTATACGAGGCCCGCGGCCGCCCGTGATGGCTGAAGCGCCCGACGATCGTCGGGCGCCCTACTCAAGGGTCGGCTCGATCGGCGGTGCACCTGGATCAGCCAGCCGGCTGCCCGTGTGTCTCCGATCGACGCCCCGCCTTGGAGCCGTTCGGGCGGCTGCTGTATGAACGTCGACCACCTGGTCGCGAACCTCGGCTACGGGGCGGTCTTCCTCCTGGTCGCGACCGAGAGCCTCGGGGTGCCCCTACCCGGAGAGACGGCGCTGATTGCCGCCGGTGTGTACGCAGGTCACACGCATCGCCTCAACCCATGGGCCATCTTCGCCGTGGCATCCGCGGCAGCCATCGTCGGCGACAACATCGGATTCTGGATCGGCCACAAGGGCGGGTACCGCCTTGCCCGACGGTGGGGCAAGAAGGTGCGCCTCGACGAGCGCAAGCTGAAGGTCGGCCGCTACATCTTCGATCGACACGGCATGGCGGTGGTCTTCTTTGGGCGATTCGTCTCCGTTCTGCGAACGTATGCGGCCTTCCTCGCCGGTACGAGCCGGATGCGTTGGCGGCGCTTCCTTCCGGCGAACGCGGCCGGCGGGTTTGTGTGGGCCGCGATCTACACCGTGGTCTCCTACGACGTAGGGACGACGTTTCGACGACTCTCGGGAACGATCGACCTTGTCTTGGGCGGAGTTGCCGTCCTCGTGATCGTGGTGGTCTTGTTCATTGTTCGCCGGTCCTTGGATCGGCTCGCGGCGCGCGCTGAGGAGGCCTATCCCGGGCCGCTCGAGTGACCACCCTCGAAGCGGAGAGGGACCCCGAACCCTCGGCCCTCAGACGTCCTGACCGGAGGGCCGACTCGCGGGCATGGATTCGAACGACGATTCCATCGCGACCATCGACGCCTGAAAACAGCAAGTTCGCGGCTACTCAGTCTCCTCTGGACCCGAGCGCGGACCCGAAGAACTCCTCGGTCGCCCTCCAATGACGGTCCGCTGCGGCCTCGTCATAGCTCCCGTTGTCTGGCACCGCGAAACCGTGGTGCGCGTCGTACGTCTCGATGACGTGCTCCACCCCGGCTTGGCCGAGCGACGATTCCAACAGCTTCTTCTGTTCGTCGGGAAACGATTGGTCCTCGATGGCTGTGCCCACATAGACGGAGGCCTTGATCGAACCGGCCTTGTGGTGAGGGCTGTCCGGGTCGTCGGACTTGGCGAGGTTCCCGCCATGGAAGGAGGCCGCCGCCGCCACACGCTCGCCCAGGCTCGTCGAAGCGATGAGCGAGAGCCGCCCTCCCATGCAGTATCCGGTGATGCCGACTCCGCCAGGCAGCTTCTCGGGCAACGATTCGAGATACGTCACGAAGGCGTCAGCATCGCTGATCGCCTTGTCTGCGGTGTAGCTCAACATCATCCCGATGACCTTGTCGGCCGACTCCTTGTTCGCGAACGCGCTCCTCATGTCGATGGGTTCGTAGGGACCGAGCCTGTAGTAGAAGTCGGGCACAAGAACCAGGTATCCAAGGCTCGAAAGCCGTTCCCCCATCTCCCGCATGGTGTCCCGCATGCCGCCCGCATCGGGGTACATGAGCACGGCTGGCCAGGGCCCCCCGTCGTCGGGAATCGCCAGCGCTGCCTGACATACCCCATCGCCTGTGGTGATTTCCACGGTATGCAGCGTCATCGTCGATCTCCGTTCAGCATCCCCGAATATGTGGAGGTATCCCTCCAGATATCATGGCTTTGTGCGGGCCACGGGAGCAACCCCAATTGGCGTGGTGCAGCTCCGCGCCGATGCCGAACGGAACCGCTTGGCGCTCATCGATGCCGCCCGGGCGGTCTTCGCTGATCAGGGCCTTGACGCCCCCCTCGAAGAGATCGCCGCCCAGGCAGGCGTCGGAATCGCGACGCTCTACCGTCGCTTCCCGACCCGCCAGCACCTCGTCGTCGCCGCCCTCACGGAACGAGTGGCCAAGTATGTGGCGATCGCCGAGTGTGCCCTCGAGGCGGCCGACGCGTGGGACGGCTTTGCCGCATTCGTGGAGCAGGCATGTGCGCTCCAAGCCGACGACCGCGGGTTGAGCGACCTGCTTTTCATGGCCCTTCCCGGCTCCGACGAGGTCGAGCGGCTTCGGCAAACTGCCCAGATCAGAACCACCGAGCTCATCGAGAACGCCAAGAGCAACGGCGGATTGCGTCCGGACTTCGTCGCCGAGGACCTCCGACTTCTTCTTCTCGGACAAGCCGCCATAGTTCGGATCATGGGGAAGGAGGCCCCAAGCGCATGGCGTCGCTATGTGGCGCTGATGCTCGACGCGTTCCGGGCGCGGGAGCGGCCGCCACTCCCGGCCGCTCCGAGCAAGGCACAGATGACGAGGGCGATGCGCCGATTCGCCGAGGAGCGCGGATGTGCGGGGCGGCTGGGCAGCACCACGACGAGAGAACCAGACAGAACGAGGGCCTCTCGACAGGTTCAAGGTCTAAATCGACAGGGAACACCGATCCAGTGAACGATCCGCCACGCACCGACGCCACCACCCAACCCCGCGACGCCGAGAGGGGCGCCTTGTCAGAACCCAAGACAACGCTCGAAGCCGTCAAAGGTCATGACGATCGCTACAAGTGGATCGCACTCTCCAACACCACCCTGGGCATGCTTATGGCGACGATCAACTCGTCGATCATCCTTATTGCGCTCCCAAATATCTTCCGGGGGATCAAGCTCAATCCCCTTGCCGCCGGGAACTCGAGCTATCTGCTCTGGATGCTGATGGGCTTCATGGTCTGTACGGCGGTTCTGCTCGTGAGCTTCGGCCGAATCGGTGACATGTACGGCAGGGTGAAGATGTACACGTTCGGATTCGCCGTCTTCTCGGCGTTTTCGATCCTTCTCTCGATCACCTGGATGCACGGATCGAGCGGGGCGCTGTGGCTCATCTTGATGCGAGTGGGCCAGGGCATCGGTGGCGCAATGGTGTTCGCCAATGCGGCACCGATTCTCACCGACGCCTTTCCCCAGAATCAACGCGGTCTCGCACTCGGCATCAACAGCGTCGCCGCAATCGCTGGGTCGTTCATCGGTTTGGTGCTTGGAGGTCTGCTCGCGCCGGTCGAATGGCGACTCGTGTTCCTTGTCTCGGTACCCGTCGGTGTCGCCGGCACCATATGGGCTCGACTAAAGCTCCGCGAGATGGGCGAACGACGGGTGACCAAGATCGACTGGTGGGGAAACCTCACCTTTGCGGCCGGGCTCGTGGCAGTCCTGGTGGGCATCACCTACGGGATCCTCCCCTACGGCGGTCACACCATGGGATGGACGAGCCCAAAGGTCATCGCCGAGCTCGGAGGCGGAATCGCCTTGCTCGTCATCTTCATGATCATCGAGCGTCATGTCGCAAACCCGATGTTCAATTTGAAGCTCTTCCGGATCCGGGCGTTCGCCTTTGGCAACATCGCGACCCTGCTGGCGTCCATCGGGCGCGGTGGCCTCATGTTCATCTTGATCATTTGGTTGCAAGGCATCTGGCTGCCTCAGCACGGCTACAGCTTCGTGAACACGCCACTTTGGGCAGGCATCTACATGCTTCCCCTGACAGCGGGCTTCCTCGTCGCCGGACCGGTGGCCGGCGTCTTGTCGGACCGCTTCGGGGCCAGGCCATTCGCATCCGGGGGCATGGTCCTGGCGGGGTTGAGCTTCGGGCTCCTGGAGCTCTTGCCGGTGAATTTTTCCTACGTGTTCTTTGGGCTGTTGCTGCTCCTGATGGGCCTCTCGATGGGCATCTTCTCCTCGCCAAACTTGGCCGGAGTCATGAACAGCCTCCCGGCAGACCAACGCGGGGCCGGCGCGGGAATGCTAACGACATTCCAGAACTCTTCGATGGTGCTTTCCATCGGGGTGTTCTTCACCCTCATCATCCTCGGTCTCTCGAGCACGCTCCCCCACACCCTCAAGGCCGGCCTCCTCGCCCAGGGCTTGCCTGCTTCGGCAGCGCAACGAGCGGCGGCGCTGCCACCTGTTGCAAGCCTCTTCGCCGCCTTCCTCGGTTATAACCCGATGAAGACTCTCCTCGGACCCTCCTTGGCACGCCTACCAGCCTCGAAGGTGCACTACTTGACGGGGAGAAGGTTCTTCCCGTCACTCATTGCGGCGCCGTTCCATCACGGCCTCGTTGAGGCGTTCTCGTTTGCGCTCGTGGCGTGCCTTGTCGCGGCCGCGGCTTCGTGGATGCGGGGCGGGAAGTATCTCCACGAGGATGCCGTTGCGACCCGCGCCGTCGAGGCGGCCGACGGCACCGAAGCGGCACCGGCGACCCGAACGAATGGCGCCGATCGCTCCCCCGCTCGCTCGATGGCGCGATCGACAGCGGAGGGCGGGATACCGCGGTAGTCAGTCCCGGCGAACCGGAACAGACGAACAAGCTTCGGCAACCGGGACCCGGAAGGTTGCTCGAAGAGAAATAGTGTGCCCGTGAAGGTACTGCTCATTGTCTTAGCTATCGGCTTCGCGTTCAGCATGGGTGCGCACTACACCGGAGCTTGCATGGGCATGCCCCATGCGCTGCAAGCCATTTCGGCCCGCCGGGCGCTGCTGGTGATAGCTCCTCTAACCCTGCTGGGCGCCATGTTCGCGAGCCACGGCGTCGAAGACACGGTCGGTCACGGACTGCTCTCAGGAGCTGGCCTTTCGTTGGCCGGGTTGGTGATCGTGGTCGGCGTTGCCTTTGGGCTGACGAGCATCTTCACCCGAATCCGCATTCCCACCTCGACAATCCAGATCCTCGTCTTCAGTGTCTTGGGGGCCGGTTTCGCTGCGAACGTGGGTGTCCATTGGGCACACATCGTCGAACTCGCCGTGATCTGGGTGGCAGCACCGATCGTGGCGATGGCAATGGGCTTCGTCGTCACGAAGGTTCTCGACTTCGTACCGGCGGTCCGCGCCGAGGCCGGCCATGGGTTCGAGGCCCCCGCTTGGGAACCTCCTCGGGCGTCGGAAAGACACGCGGTCGGTTGGCTCGCGCCGGGCCTGGTCATTGTGGGTGCTGCCGCCTCGTTCACCATGGGTAGCAATGACGTGGCCAACGCGACCGGGTCCTTGGTGGGGACCCACACGTTCACGCCACTGGTCGCCGGGTTGGTCGGTGGTCTCGGGCTCGCGGCCGGCGTGCTCACGTGGGGTCGCCCGCTTCTCCAGCGGGTTGCGTTCGATATCGTGACCGTCGATCGGCCCATGGCAATCGCGGCGCAGTTCGTTCAGGCTGCAGTTGTCCTAAGCGCGGTCAGCTTCGGGTTCTTTACGTCGATGAACCAGGCGCTCATTGGCGCCATGACCGGAGCGGGGATCGCCCGAGGCCGCCACTCGGTACACGCATCGACGCTCGTCGGCATCCTGCGGGGCTGGGTAATGGGTCCTGGCGCAGCCATTGCGCTTTCCTATGCCTTAACTCGATTCGCGATGGCAATGGCGGGGGGCCGTTATGTGGTGGCTTGACCGACGCATCGCCAAGCGGTCCTAGATTCGCCAATTCGCTCGATCCGAGCCCGATGGGCACGCCCGTCGCTGAGACAAGCCCCTTGGCTGCGAGAACCCGATGGGACCCGCCCGTAGGATCGAGACGGTCGTTGGGCGCAAGCAGCGGTACTGCCGCCACGTGGCGGCCGATCCGATTGAGGGGGCTCGCGTCGCGACGCTCCGAAAACTCCGGGCCGTCGGGCAGATGCTCC
>DAHUYG010000001.1 GCA_027315315.1 Acidimicrobiaceae bacterium
ATCATCGGGTCCGACGCCTGAGCACCCGGGAAGGGGCGCCCGGTGGTCGCACATGCGAGAAGGTACGAAGCGAGGGTGGTCTTGCCAGCCCCCTGCCTTCCGATGAGCAGGTTAAGTCCGCCACGTAAGATCCAGCCCGGCCAGACCCAATCGGGGCGCCCTGGAGTCACATCCTGCGCGGTGCGCGTAAGAAGTCGGGGACCAGCGGGTGCGTCAGACACGACGAGCGTCCTCGATCCTCCGGCGCCAGCGCCGGAGGAACCCGATGGTCGGGGCGTTGTGAATCGTGCCCTGTTCGGTCTCGATCGGCGGCGTCGAGTAGATGGACGCCATGGCGTCGGCCATCGCCAACGCCAGCGGCTCGGGGACATGATGGCGTGCGTCGAAAGCGGCGGCGAGGTGCCGGAGCTCCTCGGCAGAGAACGCGGTCGCGAGCAACTCGCGCAGCGAGGAACTGATCGGCCGCCGGGCTGCGGGTGCCGTCGTCGCAGTCATGAAGCACCGTTCGAGGTACGTGAGCGAGCCCGGGCACTCATAAAGGCGAGGCGCAAGAAGTGGGCGCGCTTGGCAGCGGCAGCTCGTGCGGCGCGGTCAGCCGGGGCTAGGACGCCTTCGGGGTCAACCTGACGTTCCCAGTAGGCGGCGCTGGCGGGTCCGACCTCGCGGGCGTGCGCGGTGAGCGCATGGCCACCGTGGCGAGCGAGAGCCTCAGCGGCGCCGATCCTGCCGCGCAAAGAGCGCTGAGCTGGCGTCAGAGACGCAACGACGAGCGTGGCCAACAGGACAGTGAGCAACGGGGGACCCTCCTGGGGTCAACCCTGGGCCACCACCTCCAGGCTCACCGGCACGAAGCACGGGTGCTCGTCGGCCACGTTAGCTCACTGGTCGAGCGACGTGGTGGACCGCGTGCCCCGAAGGTTCCCGAGCGCCGATCCGCAATCCTCGGCAGTGACGTTCACGGTCCCGGCACTTTTGTGCCCCGAACGGCGACGGAGACCGGCTTCGATCTGCGTCCCTGTGATGCGCTGTTCAAGGACGCTCATGGACCGATCTCCGGGCCAGTGCTGCTTGCCATTGGGGCTATCGGGGTTGTTGTTCCATCGTTGGCACACGAGAAGAGCCTCATACTCGCCGACAGGAGTGCCCTCGCCGCTGCCATCCTTAGGGAAGATGCGCCCACCGCCGAACTGGAGCCGAAGCATTCGCCGACCACACCTGCAGCATCGGACTTCGACAGGGATCACCCTTAGAACCGATCCCCCGGGGCGAGGCGCTTATAGGCGTCCCGGGCCCGCTCGTCGGCGGCGGAGGCTCCGTAGCGGTTGAGCATTTGGCGAGAGCGCCACCCGAACACACGCATCATGTCGCTATCGCCAAGACCGGACTTGGCCGCGTGGTGAGCGGCGGTGTGTCGGAGCTGGTGTGGATGCAGGCGCTCGATGCCGGCCTGGTCGCATCGGCGTCGGAGGAGCTGGGCCACGCCGGAGGTCGTGAGTGGTCCCTTGGGTCCGAGCCAGAAGGCCGACGAACGCGCCATCGGGTGGTGCTTGCGGAGACGCCGGTATCTGTCGACAGCCTGAGCGGTCCGGGCCGAGAACGGGACCGCTCGAGGGCGCGCTCCCTTCCCCGTCACCATGACCGTCTCGAGGGTCCAATCGATGTCACCTTCGGTCATGCCGACCACCTCGGAGAGCCGCAGGCCGCAGTCGACGAAGAGACGCAGCACGGCGGCGTCACGCTGCCGCGTGAACTTCTCGGCATCGCTGAGCGGGGTCGAGGCTGCTCGCTTCCCCTCGCAGGTCGAGAGGAGCCTCTTCACGTCTTCGTCGCTCACCACCGGGACCAACGTCTCGGGGATCGAAGGCGGCTTCATGTTCCTCATGGGGGACTCGGTGATCTCGCCCTCCTCGACACACCACTTGCAGAACTGTTGGAGGGCGCCGAACCTGATCTGCGCCGTCTTCGGGCGCCACCGCTCGAGCTGGTCGGCGATGAACGTCTCGATGTGGTCACGGTTGACCCGGTCGACAGTCGTGGGCATACCGGCGCGCACCGCGAACTCCCGGAAGAGATCCACGGCCTCGAGATAGCTCTTGATCGTCTTCGGAGAGCGCCGACGCGCCCGAAGGGTGATATCGAATCCGGCTCTCAGCTCCGATATGTCGTTAACCGCTAAGGCGGTTGTAGTGTCCATTTCCGTCGACCCCTCCTGTTTAGGTGTCGGCCACGGCCCCGGGTGTTGACGCACCGCGGGGCCTATTCACTCGCAGCAATCTAGCAGGTGTAGCAACGACGTGCAACACCTCTAGGCACTGTTCTCCCTGGTAGTGGGCGCTGAGGGACTCGAACCCCCGACCTGCTGGTTGTAAGCCAGCTGCTCTAACCAACTGAGCTAAGCGCCCGTTCGGAGGGGCCCGGGTTACATATTCTGCACGTCCTTTCATACAGCAGCCGCTGCCGCTATGACCGGGTTTCGGAGGCTCCAGTTCGCGGCGTCGCCGGTCTGCCAAGAGTTCGAGAATTCGAGGTGGTCGCTAGGGATGTTCCATGATCAAGAGCACCGCCGTTCCTTCACCTCGTTCTGCTAATGAATCCGCACGCCGCGGTGACTCGCGGGGCTTCGCTTCTTCGACTGTCGGCGCCTCCTGCGGTCGAACTCAGTTAATCACCGAAGCGGTTGCGTGTTGGGCAAGCAGGGTGAGGGCGAGCCACAGCGCTCCGACCTCATCGCTGACGGGACCGTATGATGCCAGGCCGGATGGGGTTGGACGTCCTGGTCGTCGGAGCGGGCAACGCAGCGCTGTGTGCCGCGCTCGCGGCGCGCGGACTCGGCGCGTCCGTCGAAGTGCTGGAGTGCGCACCCAAGAGCCAGGCCGGCGGGAACACGACCTTCACCGGCGGCGCGATGCGGGTCGTCTACAGCGGGGTCGAAGACCTGGTGAAGCTCATGCCGGGGCTCACGGAGCAAGAGCGAGGCGCGGCCGAGTTCGGAACCTACCGGTCCGAGGACTTCTTTGAGGACATGGCAAGGGTCACCGAATCTCGAGCCGATCCCGATCTGGTCGAAGTGCTCGTCGATGACAGCCTGCCCACATTGCTCTGGATGCAGCAGAACGGCGTCAAGTTTCAGCCCTCGTACGGCAGGCAGGCATTCAACGTCGAGGGAAAGTTTCGCTTCTGGGGTGGTCTCGCCGTCGAGGTGAACGGAGGGGGACCGGGCCTCTTTTACCAGCTCGCTCGCGCCGCGACATCGGTTGGGATCCCGATCCACTATGAGTCCCGGGCGGTCGATCTCCTCTTCGATGGGCACGCGGTGCACGGAGTGCGGGTACGGACACCCAGCAACGTCCATGACCTCGAGGCCCGCGCCGTCGTCCTGGCCTGTGGCGGGTTCGAAGCGAACCTCGAATGGCGCACTCGATACCTCGGGCCGGGGTGGGACCTCGCGAAGGTTCGCGGGACCCCGTTCAATCTGGGAGACGGCATCAGGATGGCCCTCGAGATCGGTGCAAGCCCGGCAGGGCACTGGTCCGGCTGCCACGCCGTGGCATGGGACATGAACGCCCCGGAGTTCGGCGATCTCAAGGTCGGCGACGGCTTTCAGAAGCACAGCTATCCATTGGGCATCATGGTGAATGCAAAGGGTCGACGCTTCGTCGACGAGGGCGCGGATTACCGGAATTTCACCTACGCAAAGTACGGCCGCCGGATCCTCGAACAGCCTGGCCAGTTCGCCTGGCAGGTCTTCGACGGCCGGGTCTCACAGTTCCTGCGCTCGGAGTATCGGATTCGCGAGGTCACCAGAGTCCGTGCCGACACCCTCGAGGACCTCGCGGCACGGCTCGAAGGGGTCGACCGAGAATCGTTCATGAGGACGGTGGCGGCCTTCAACTCGGCCGTGACACAGGACGTCCCGTTCGACCCCAATGTGAAAGATGGCCGACGCACGATCGGCATCGACCCCCCGAAATCGAACTGGTCCAACCCGATCGACCGGCCGCCGTTCGAGGCTTACATGGTGACGTGTGGGATCACCTTCACGTTCGGAGGTCTTCGAATCGACCCCACCACCAGCGTGCTCGACACCTACGGGAGCCGCATACCGGGCCTGTACGCCGCCGGCGAGCTCGTCGGCGGCCTCTTCTACTTCAACTACCCGGGTGGCACGGGCCTGACGAGCGGAGCCGTCTTCGGTCGCCGAGCAGGCACGAGCGCAGCGCGTCATGCTCTGGAAAGTGCTTCACGCTGACGATCGGGATGCCGGGTAGGGCGAGCGGAACCGTTCGAGCAAGTGCTCGGTCGCCGCAGCGATCGGCCGTCTTGGATCGGACGACGCGATCCACGGGTCTCTTCCATCCGCCTCGCCGGTAGCGGCGCCGGCCTCTTGACAGAGAAGCAATCCAGCCAGGTAGTCCCATGGGTGCAAGGTGATCCTTCGCCCGAGGATGAATCCGTCCAGACTCCCCTCCGCCACCCCGCAGAGTTCGAGCGAAGCGCAGCCCAGCGTGCGGTGCTGCCAGACGCTCAGGCCCGGAACCTCTCCCGACAGGCTCACGACGGCATCGGCGGGCCGCTCGCATCCGGAGGGGCGCAGTGCGCGTTCGTCGCGCCAGGCGCCCCCGCCCCGGATGGCGTGATAGTGGGCCCCCGTCAGGTGGTTCACCACGGTGCCGACCCACGGTCCGGCCTCGTCGAACACACAGATGCTCGTCGAGTAAGCGGCAATGCCGCGGTGGGCGTTGGTTGAGCCGTCGATGGGGTCGAGCACGGCCATGAGGGGCAGGACCCCCTCGGTCTGGCCCGACTCCTCGGAGAGGACCGAGAGCCCGGCGCCCGTCAAGACGCCCACCGCGGCGAGATCGGCGGCAAGGTCGAGCCGATACTGCCCCGGGCGCACCCCGGCGGGCCCCCAGTCGTCGAGCCGATCGAGCGCCTCTCGAGCCGCACGAGAGGCCGCGAATAGGACCTCGACCAGGGAAGAGTCGTCCACGGTCCGACCCTAGCGGCGGGAAGAGCGCGCTCCGGTGACCACTAGGCTCGCCGGTTGTGGCGGCCATCGACGTTGCCGGCTACGTGGCCGATCTGAAGGACCACTCGGTCGACCACGGCTTTCACGTCCACGACGAACGGCACTTCGTCGAGACCTACTCCCTTCGCCAGGTTTGGGAGGTAGATCTGCATCCCGAGGAGGGATGCGGGGGGCCGCTCGACCTGCACCTGGGCCTGGAGGTCGATCCTCGGGTGCTCCTTTCGTTCGAGGACGCGGTCCTCGCGCTCGCAGAGGACGAGGAGCCTCGAGACGAGTACCACTTCCCGCTCACCTTCACGTGGGCACTTCCGCCGCTGCCGAACGGCCCGGACCTGCTCCGGCTGGCGATCGACCTGGCTGGTGTCGGCGGCATGGAGCTTCCGCTCGAGGTCTCGGCCATCGACTCGTTTGCGTCCGCAACGGATGGACCGGAACGGCGCCTCACCGTGGTCGCGAAGCACGAGGTATCCCTGGCGAAGGTGCTCGCAGGCGAGGAGCTGCTCTGCGAGGTGTTCGATCGCAGCCTCGCAGTGAGTCGCTTCCTGCTCGAGGCCGCCGGACGCTGGCTCGGCTGATCGGTGAGGTTGCGGGCCCTCGTCTTCCCGGCAGCGATGACTGCCTCGGCCCTCGCGCTGTCTTCATGCAGTTCGCAATCGGCCCTCTCGCTCGCCCGTGAGGCGTGCGGCAAGGTGCACTCGTCGATCGTTGCTTATGACGCCGCAAAGGTCACAACGGACGCAGCTGCCCGAGCTCGCGACCTGAAAAACGCGACCAACGACCTGACCGCTGCCGAACCCCTGGCCGCTGAGGCCACCTCGGCCGATGGCCAGTGGAACGCCCTCATGACCACCTTGAACGAAATCGGCCAGGTCGACGAGGGCCACCTGATCTCGGCGCTCCGGGCTCAATGTGCCGTCGCTACCACGCCGAATCCGGTGCTTCCGAATCACCCATGACGCCGTGGCACCCGTTCTCTCGTCGAGCAGGAAGGGTTCCGACCTTCGTGGGATCGCCGTCCTTAGGCTGACCGCCTCTAACCCTCGCTCGGTCCGTTCGCCAGTCCACCCGCCCAGGACGGATCGGCAACACCTTCGGACACGAGCCGATTCGCCAACCACCCCACCCCGTCGGGACCAGCCATCGCCGCCGGCCATCCGTCCAGCACGCGCTCGAGTTGGTCGCGGGTTGCGATGTGTCCGACGACCAAGACGCCCATCCCGGTCACCGGCGCACTTTGGCTGATGTTGACGTGAAGGTCGCCGAAGGGTCCTTCCCACTCTGGCGGCGCGGGCTCCATCATCACGTAGAGCTCCCCGGTGTCCTCGATCCAGTTCAGCTCGTAACGGACGTGGCCAGCATCCCGCCACTCGGTACCCAGCTCGACTTCGGCTGATTCTCGGCGGCGCTCGTCGGCATCGTAGAACTGCTCGATATCCACAGGCTGACTGTACCAAGCGCACGCTGCTATTCATCAGTATCGAGTCATTGAATTTTGAACGATCGCGGCTACTCCCTTGTCGAGGGTGGGAGCCACAGGGGGAACGACGCTTCTCAGGATCCGGCCCATGCACGAACGCCTTCAACCAATCGATCAGTTGACGGTCGACTGGCGGGCCGTCGGTCGCGGAACCGAGTCGGAACGAGCGATCAGGCTGCTCTCAGTCCACGAACCTGTTGTCGCTGCGACGGGATCCCGAGACTTGCACGAGCTCGTAGGGCAGCTCCGAGACGCGATCGGTGATGAGCGAGCGACCTGGGCGCCGGCGGTGGTGCAGGCGATGCTCCGCTCGGCCAACCTCCATCCGCTGATTCCAAGATCGATCCTGCAAGCCATCGTTCCCGGCTTGGTCACTGTCGCGCGTCGCCTGTCTTGGGGCTCTGGTGGGGAGTGGACGGACGGTGGGGGGTTCTTCTCAGACTTGATCACGACGACCTGGGAAGTGATCGTCGAATGGAGCGGTGATGATCGCCCGTATGCGCTCTTGGATCTCCTCTCGGCCATTCGATGCCGGATGCGACGCCAGATTGTGAATGGTCGAGCCGCGAGAGAACGGCCGTCTACGCCCGAAGTCGAGCAACGTCTTAGTAGCAGCGTGTGGACCGGCGTCACGGACCTGGACGTCTTGGCTCAGGCCATCCAGGAACTCTCGGGAACCCTGCTTGACCCAACAGATGCTGCCGTTCTCTACTGCCATCGTGTACTTGGCCTGTCTATGACAGAACTCTCGCGACTGACGGGTCGCAGTAAACGATTTCTTGCGGACCGGAGGAGGCGCGCAGAAGAACTTCTCTGCGCTTGAAGCCGCGGCGTGACAATCTACGCTCAATGCGGATCCGGCGATCACGACGCTCGACGTCCGCAGAGATACCGGGCAGACCGAGCTGGTGGACGCTGTTAGCGATTGCCCTCGCGGTGGTTGCCGTCACGTTCGCCCACATCGACAGACCGAAGGAACCTCGGCGTCTGTCGAAGACGGACTCATCAATCCCCACAAAGAAGGACCTCAGTTTGGCCCCCGCTGCACCGCTCAAAGCGCCTGACGTGCAACCGGCTTCTGGCGGTGGGGTGGCGAGCGCGTCCGTAACGAGCACGATCCCACCGCCGCTGCACGGCGTCGCTCTCGAGCCTTCCCCCGGAGTGCAAACCGATAGTGCCCCGACCACCGTCCCGGTTGATACAACACCGACGTCCGACCGTACCTACACCGGATATCTGAGCTACCCGGATGACATCGAAGTCTTTCTCAGCCTTCCGATCGTCACTGGTTCCGTAACGGTGGACGCTTCGTGGTCCACCGAGACCCCCCTTCAGCTCTCCGTCGGGTGCGATGCATCCGTTCAGGAGACCACTGGTACAGAGTTCGCGTCGGTCACGCTGTCAGGTGTCGACTCCGCCTGCGCCGTTCGATTGGTTGAGGCGGTACCGACCAGTAGCCCAATCTCCTACAGCCTCACCGTGACCCAGACGTGAGGCACTGCCTGGTTCGAACGTGAACCGCCGCCCGGGGAACTTCATCCCGAACGTGGTAAAGGGCCTGGCGATCGCCCTGGCGCTCGTCGCAATACCGCCAACGCTCGTGTTGGCGGGCGGATATCGGGTCCCGTATCGGTTGTTCCAGGGGCCTCGACTTTCTTGGTCGTGGATGCTCGATCTTGCAATCGTTGTGTCATGGGTGGCCTGGGTGGGATGCGTGCTGCCCATCGCCCGGCATGTCGCTTCTCGAATGCGCGTCCCGGCATCGGGCATATTCGGAGTCGAGCGCGGATGGGACCGTGCGGCATCTCCGATCGCCGCCGCGCTCCTCCTTGTCGGCGCAACGATCGGACCAATCGCGGGGTTCCGTGGTGCGTTTGGCACCCGGACGAGGGCCGTGGCAGCTCCGGGCGCCTCGGCGGTTCTGGATGCTGCCGGGGGGTCCGGGCCAGCAACGGAGAGCTCGCAAACCAGGAGGTATGAGCTCGCCCAGCGAAGATATCCACCCGCAACGGCACCTCGAGACGCTTCAGCATCCAGCGGGGAAGAGATTGCGCGGGCGACGTTGAGCGACTCCACCGCTCGGGCGGCTCCTGTCGCCATTGCGTCAAGGACCGTTGCGCTTGACGCGCCGGCCACCGTGTCCGACGTGGCCACGGTGGCGCTCTGCTGCATGGGCGTTGTCGCGATCACCCGACGGCTGCAACTCCGAAGGCGGCGGGGTCGTCGGGCTTTAGACCGTCCACCTCATGATGTGGTCGACGTGCAGGTCATGCGGGCCGCCGCTCGTGACTTGCACGATGCTCTCGGCGCCGCGGACGTCGCTACTCCAGCCGTGCGGCTCCTCCGAGTGGGTGAGAAGGAGGTCGAGTTCTTCCTTGCTTCAGAGACCAACTGGGCTCCGGCCGGCCTACGACTAGGACCGAGCAGGGCTTCCTGGATCCGAACACGCCCACCCGCAGACTCGGGTTCGCCGGTGCCGGAGCCAGCCGGCCCCCGTTGGCTCGTCGTGCCGGTCGCGATCGACGCGCAGAACGTTTGGGCGATCATGCTCGAGATCGGCGCATGCGTGTCAATTCTCGGACCGAACGCGAAGGGTTTGATCTCGTCCTTCGCGGCCAGGGCCTACCGACCACCCGAATCCGAGTCAATTCGCGTCCGCTCCAACGAGCACGGCATCACCATTTCGTGGGTGGGATCACCATCGCTCGAGAATCGGGCGTACGTGACCACCGAACCAAGCGGTCGGGCAGACTTGACCATCGTCGTCGACGAGTCCGCGGTAACGATCCACCCCTTCGGCATCACGGCGATTCCTCTTCCTGAGGCAGAACCATCCCCTGACGCCCCGCCACATAAAGTTTTGCGGGCAACCGAGTCGGCCAATTCCATCCGACTCATGGAGCGGTCTCGGTCCGTTGAGGTGCGGTTGCTCGCAACAGTCCCTCGCATCGATGGACTGACGAACCCGCTTCCGGCGAAACGCGCCCGACGGGTCGTCGAACTCCTGGCCTATCTCGCAATCCACCATCCAGACCCGGTCAGTGGAGACCGCCTTCGCACCCGTGTACTCGGGACGCCGGATGCGGACGCAGCAGCCAAGACCCTCTTCAACACCGTGGGGGTGGCCCGGCATGTGCTGGGTGTCGACCCTGACGGAAACCCGCTTCTGCCAAGCGCGTCCCGGCAAGGCCACTACAGAGTTTCGGCGCTCGTGGGGATCGACGTCGTCCGGGCATTGCAGGCATTTGAGCTTGCCCAGGCGGCGGACGACTCCGACGTGGCTCTCGCTCTTTACCGAAGTGGTCTGGATCTCGTGGAGAGCGAACCACTCGCTGGAGTCCTGTCGGGCTATTCATGGTGGCAGTCCGAAGGGCATGAGGCCCGGCTCTCGTCAGCGGTCGTCGAAGCTGCCTGCAGGGCCGTGCGACTGGCGATCGCCAGTCGCTGCTTCGAAATGACGACGTGGATCATCGGTCGGGCCCGACTCGTCGACCCCTATACCGAGAGACTGAGCCGTGCAGCCATGCGGGCTGCGGCTGCGGCCGGAGATCAAGCTCGACTGCGACGCGAGTGGCACGAGTGCCTACGCCGGGTGTCCGAACTTGATCCCAATGCGAAGCCGTCCGTAGCGAGCTACCGCCTGTTCGACGAGCTGGTCAATCGGGCGAACGGCACGTCGTCTCAAGCCAACTTCGCCGCAATCGACGACGCTCCCTGAAGCACCGACCCATCGGCGCCCGCAGTCTCGAAGGTCCGCCGCGGACGCGACATCGCCTCGTCGAGCAATTCGGAGAGCAGCTGTCGGAACGGGACGGCGGGTTCGATCCACAGGTAGCGGGCGAGCGACCCCGGAATGGTGTTGATCTCGTTGACCCAGACCGATTCGCCGTCCGACAAGAAGTCGAGCCGCGACAACCCGCGCAGTCCCTGGAGCTCGGCAACCGTTCGAGCGCAATCCACGATCCGCTCGCGGAGGCGATCCGGGATCGCGGCCGGAACCTCGCGCGGCGCGCTCACCATCCCCTCGCCACCCACGTACTTGTCGCGATAGCCCAGGATCTCGCTGGATCGCTCGGAGGCGGACTTCGACCTCAGCGGGCGCTCGACCGCCGAGACCTCGAGCTGCGGCCAGGAGCGGATTCCCACCTGCAGGTCGAACAGTTCGGGCTTGTACGGTTCGATCACGGCACCGGCGGTCAGATGGACGCTCCTCGACCCCAACGCGCGAGCGGTCTCCAGATCGGGGACCACCTCGATCCCGATCGATGATCCGCCAAAGCGCGGCTTGACGATGTAGGGGCCCGCAAAGTCGATCGACCCCGACGACTCGCCGAGGAGCCTCCTCGGGAGCGCGGGCAACCCCGCCTCCTTGACCACGCAGCCGAACGCGTACTTGTCCATCCCGAGCGCGGCTCCGGCGACCGACGGGCCGGCGTGCCTGACGTGGGCGAGCTCGAGGCCCGCCTGCAGCGACCCGTCCTCGCCCGGGCCGCCGTGGCAACAGACGAGGGCGACGTCGATCGCCAGCCGCTTCGCCTTGCGCCGGTCCGCGGTGAAGAACCCACCCTCGGAGCCCAGGATCAGCTGCACCGGAGAGGCCGATCTCGGCTTGCCCTCCAGGTAGTCCCTGGCCTCGGACAAGGGGTCGACCTCGAACCAATCGCCGGACTTGGACCAGAAGAGGCCTCGAGGCGAGTACCCGGACATCTGGGAGAGCTCCCGAGCCGCCTGCAGGCCCGTCAGGACGCTGACGTCGTGCTCGGGCGACGGTCCCCCGAAGATGACCCCGACCTCAGGCAACCTCTCCCCCGCTTCTGACCCCGGTCCGTCGCACTCGGGGCTAAGGGTAGTGGTCGGGAAGATCGTTCTCGTACAGGACGGCATCGCCCGGATGCAGGTGCTCGCGCACCCAACGCACCGCGTCGTCCCTGGTCGCAAGGCATAGCGAACCCTGCGAAGCACGGCCCTCGCGCAGCGCCCGCCGGTTGGTGCGCGCCACGATGATCAGGTCGGTTGCCACGCCGATCGAGCTCTTCGCGAAGGCGCGGTTCTCCTCGGCCTGTCTAGGCCCGAGCTCGACCATGCCGGGCGTGACGAGCACCCGCCGGGCACCCGAACCCACTCGGGCGAGGACTTCCAGGGCGGCACGAGCGCCGGCCGGGTTGGAGTTGAAGGTGTCGTCGATGACCACGACGCCGCTCGGCGCGGTCCCCACCGCCAGTCGGTGCGACACGGTCGGGAGGTTCTCGAGCCGTGCCACGAGCGCCTGGATCGGCACGCCGAGCTCGATCGCGACCCCGAGGGCGCAAGCCACGTTCGTCGGCTGGACGCCCGGAGGGAGCGTCACCGTGCCCACGGCCATCCCCTCGATGCGCAGCTCGAACCCCTCGGGCACCTCGACGAGACGGACACCGCCACCGGCGCCCTCGACCGAGCAGCGGAGCACCCTCGGGCGCGGCTCGCGGGCATCGAGCGCGTCGACGAAGCCTTCGAGCCGCTCGTCGTCGGTGTTGAGCACCACGACCGCCGCGCCGACCGTGATCTCCGACTTGGCCCGGAGGATCGCATCCTCGGTTCCGAAGCGCTCGAGGTGCACCGGACCGATGGCGGTGATGACGGCGATCTCCGGCGGGCACCACGAGCAGAGCTCGGCGATCTCCCCCGCGCCGTAGGTCCCCATCTCGGCCACGAAGACCTCGGTGCCGTCGACCAGATGCTCGTTCACCGCCCGGGCCAGCCCGGCGCGGTTGTTGAACGACGCCGGGCTCGCCACCACCCGGAGCGACCCCTCGAGCAGGTGGGCCACGTAGTTCTTGGTCGACGTCTTCCCGTACGAACCGGTGATCGCAACGATGCGCGGACGGACCACCCCCAGGCGCCTCGCCGCAGCGGCCACGTACCTCGACGCCAAGCGGTTCTCGACCGGCTCTTGGACCAGGCTGACCAGATCCATAGCTGGCGCAGCCAGCACCAGCCCGATGGCCGAGACGAACGCCACCCTGCCGAGGGCGAAGCCGCCTGCCACGACGGCCGCCTCGAGCACGACCCATCCGGCGGCGAGCGAACGCGACCGCCGGGTCCAGGCGAGCGGGGAGGTGCGCCCACGTGGCGACAGCCCGATCGGTCCTGCGACCCCCACGGCAGCCGTCGCCAGGGCCACGAGCGCGTAGCGCCACGAGAGGCCCGTGGCCACGACTGCGACGAGGGCGAGCGGAAGATTGGGACGCACCCCGAGCCACCACCGGGCGGCGAAGCGGTCGACCGCGCCGGGCAGGTAGTGCTCGCGCTGGGCGACGCGGAGCCAGCGGAGCCCCGAGGGGATCAGCCCGACCCAGCACGACGCGGCTGGGACCCAGGTGGCCGGCGAGAGGTCGCTCACGGCGCCGGCCGACCCCCGAGCATTGCCACGACGGCCTCGCGGAGCGCCGCCGGTGCGGCGAGCGGGGCCAGGTGACCGACGCCCGGGAGTTCGACCATCGTCGCGTTCGGGAACACACCGGCAGCCGCCCTCGCGACCGAGGCCGGAGCGACCTCGTCGTCCTCACCCCAAACGAGGCGCACCGGGCAGCGGGCCGCCACCATCACCTCTTCGTAGCTCTCGTTCACGATCTTCACGAGCACCTGGCGCATGATGCCCTGCGCCGCCCGGTAGTCCGACGAGCCGTAGCGCTGTCGGAGCGCCTCCATCCGGTGCTCGGAGACCAGTCCGAGACGGTGCAGCCGGCGACCGAGGCGAAACGGGATCGGCGCACGCCTCGGGGCGCCCTCGGGCCGGCGCAGCGGTACGCCGGTGAGCACCATGCCGGCAATGGCGTCGGGCCTCTGCGCGGCGAGATGGACGGCGACGCGACCCCCGAAGGAGTGACCGAGGAGCACCACCGGCGAGCGCATCTGGTCCAGCACGGGTGCGACGAGCGCTGCGTACTCGGGGCTCCCCCAGGGTTCGGGCGGTGGTGGGCTCGAGCCGAACCCGGGCAGATCGAGTGCGATGGCGTCCAGGGTGGGTGCGTCCTTCGGTGCGAGGACCCCGAAGAAGTCCCGCCTCGATCGGGCCCAGCCGTGCAGGGCGAGCACCGCCGGCGGCCCGTGCCCGAACGTCTCGCCCATCAGGGCACCCTCAGCGAAGGCGCGAAGCACCGCCGCTCGCCTGGTCCTCGGACGGGCTCGGGGCCCTCCTGGCACGATGTGTTCGGGGTTCCACTCGGCGTCGCTCCTGGTCGGGGTCACCATATCGACCGCCGCCCGGGGCTCCGAGGAACGCCATCACGCGCCCGGTGACACCCCATCGTTACCGTGGACCCCGATGGTGAGCACGACCGAACCCAACGCCCTGGTCGCGAGGTCGTTCCCCGGCCTCCCGCCCGGGCTCACCGCACCCCAGCTGGAGGCCGTCATGGCCGACGAGCCGGTGATCTGCGTGTTCGCAGGTGCGGGGGCGGGAAAGACCGGTGTGCTCACCCTCAGGGTGGCGAGGAGGGCCGACGACGGCACCGCCCCGGCGAATCGGACGCTCGTGTGCACCTTCAGCCGGAAGGCCGCCGACGAGCTGCGCACCCGCCTGTGGCGCCTCGGCGTCTCGGGGGTCACCGCCGGCACCATCCACCGTGTCGCGCTGCGGGTGCTCCGGGACCACCGCGAGCGCACCGGGTCGCCGCCACCTTCGGTCCTGGGCGACCGGGGCCGTCTCGTCGAGGCAGTGCTCGGCGAACGGGCCACCGCGCGTGCCATCGCCAACCTCGAATCCGAGATCGGGTGGGCGAAGGCCCGGCTGGTGGCCCCGCCCGACTACCAAGAGGCGGTGCGCGACGCACAGCGGAGGATCCGCCTCCCGGCGGCCATCGTCGCGGACCTCTACGAGGCCTACGAGCGCGAACGCCAGCGGCGGGGCCTGCTCGACCTGGACGATCTCCTCCTCGAGGCCGCCGGTGCCATGGAGGGCGACCCAGAGTTCGCCGAGGCGATCCGTTGGCGCCACCGCCACGTGCTCGTCGACGAGGCCCAGGACCTGAACCCGGCCCAGTTCCGGTTCCTCTGCTCGCTCCTCCCCGAGTCGCCCGACCTCTTCGTGGTGGGCGACTCCTCGCAGTCCGTCTATGGGTGGAACGGCGCCGAACCCGGACTGCTGGAGAGCCTGCCGGCGCGCTATCCCGGTGCCCTGGTGATCCGGCTCGAGCAGAACCACCGCTCGACGCCGGCCATCGTCGCCCTGTCCTCGGCGGCCCTCGGCTCGGGCCGTCCGGACCACGCCACGAGGGTCGGAGGAGCCCTGCCGGCGCTCGCCGGGCACGACGACGAGAACGCCGAGGCCCGATGGGTCGCTCGCCAGGTCTGGCTGGCCCGGGGACCCAGTCGCCGTTGGTCGCATATCGCCGTCCTGGCCAGGACGAACGCGCAGCTCGGGCCGGTGGCCAAGGCGCTCTCGGCCCAGCACATCCCCTTCTCCCACGCCGGGGGCGACCTCGGCCCGGCGAGCGATCTCGGGACCCCGACGCGCGACGGCACCGTCGAGCGACGCGACGAGGAACCGGCGGTCGAGCGCGACCCGGCCGACGCCGTCGTGCTCAGCACGTTCCACCGCGCCAAGGGGCTCCAGTGGCCCTGCGTGTTCGTGATCGGCCTGAGCGAGGGACTGACCCCGCTGCGCTCGGCGCGCACCGAGGCCGCACTGGACGAGGAGCGACGACTGCTCTATGTGGCGATGAGCCGCGCCGAGGACGAGCTGTGGTGCAGCTGGGCGGCCTCCGACGGCCACGGCGAGCGCCGCCGCTGCCGCTGGCTCGACGACGTCGAGGTCGCCCGGGATGCCCTGGCGGTGCGGGACGCGCCGGCGTCGAGCGAGGCGATCACCGCCAACATGGCCCGCCTCAGGTCGCTCGTCTCCTGAGTGAGCGCGTCGGGCGACTCAGGCGAGCTCGACGAGCACCGGCGCGTGGTCCGAGGGCTTCTGGCCCTTCCTCGCGTTGCGGTCGATCATGATCGAGGTCGACCGCTCGGCGAGCGACCGGCTGAGGAGCACGAGGTCGATGCGCATCCCGCGCCCCTGGTGGAAGTCCCCGGCACGGTAGTCCCACCACGAGAAGACACCGCCCTCGTCGTGGTGGCGGCGCCAGACGTCCTCCAGACCCCACTCGACGAGCATGCCCAACGCCCGGCGCTCGGCCTCGCTCACGTGGGTTGCCCCCACGAACGCCGCCGGGTCCCAGACGTCGCGGTCGTCGGGGGCAATGTTGAAGTCGCCACAGACCGCCACGTCGCCGCCGGGGCCGCACGACTCGGACAGGAAGGAGGCGAGCCGGGCCATCCAGGCCAGCTTGTAGCCGTACTGCTCGTGCTCGAGGCTGCGCCCGTTGGGCACGTAGACCGAGTGGACCCTGATGCCACCGCAGGTTCCAGCGACGATGCGGCACCCGTACTCGTCCTCGGCGCTCGCGAAGCCCTGGGTGGGCCGCTCGAGGCCGACCCTGCTCAAAAGCGCGACGCCGTTCCAGCGGCCGTCGCCGTGGTGGACCGACTCGTAGCCGAGCTCGGCGAACTCCCGGGCCGGGAAGGCGGCGTCGGCCTGCTTGGTCTCCTGCATGCAGAGGATGTCCGGGGCGTGCTCGTCGATCCATCCGAGCACCCGGGGCATGCGCGCCGTGAGCGAGTTCACGTTCCAGGTCGCGAGCCGCACGTCAGGCGCCCCGGTCGACGAGCACGAAGAGCAGGTCAGCCTCGCACGCCGTCTCTCCATCGACGTGCGCCCGTCCGTGCCCGGTCCCCGCTCGCGACGAGAGGCGCCCCACCGTGACCTCGAGCTCGAGCGTGTCGCCGGGGACGACCTGTCTGCGGAACCGCGCCCTGTCGACGCCCCCGAAGAGGGCCAACCGCCCGGCGTAGCGGGGGTCACTGAGCACGGCGATCCCACCGACCTGGGCCAGCGCCTCCACCATGAGCACCCCGGGGAGGGTCGGGCGGCCCGGGAAGTGCCCGGCGAAGAACGGCTCGGCGCCGGTCAGCACCCATCGACCGACGGCGGCCCGGCCGGGGTCGACCGAGACGACCTCGGTGACGAAGAGAAACGGGTCCCGGTGCGGGAGGACGTCAGTGGGCTCGATGCGGGGCAATGGCGGGGGTTCTCTCGGGGTCAGGACTTCACCGCGCGCTTGGGCTTCGGGCGCGCCGGCTGTGCCAGTGCGAGCTCGGCCATCCGGCGGGGCGGATCGAGGGCGACCAGGCTGAAAGACCGGTGCTCGCCCCGGGAGAGGACCTCCCGGGCGGCCCGGGGCGGCGGCTCACCTAGCCCGGCGAGCGGCGCGTAGCAGTGCAGGACCCCGCCCTCGGCGAGGTCGACGTCGACCATCGCCCCGTGCGAGGTGAACGACGCGACGACCCCGTCCATCACCGATCCGAGGGGGTGTGCCGCCACGAAGTTGATGAAGGCGAGCGGCTCGTTCACGGCGGGCGGCGGCGGGACCCGGCGGCGGCGCTTGGACTTCGGCGCCTCGCCGTCGGGCTCGGCGAGCACCTCCTCGGTGGCACGCTCGATCGCCGCCCGGAACTCGACGGGCGCCGGCGGCGCCTTGGCGGCCCTCTTGGCCTTCTTCGCGCCCGGGGCTGCGGCGGCCTTCTTGGCCCTCTTCGCTTCCGGGGCTGCGGCGGCCTTCTTGGCCTTCTTCGCGCCCGGGGTTGCGGCAACCTTCTTTGCCTCGTACGGGGCGGCGTCCCGCTTCTTGGCCGCGGCCTGCGCCGGGGCCGCCGACTTCTTCGCGCTGGCCTTGGCGGCGGCGCGTCCGCCGGTCGCCTTGGGGGCCGCCGGCTGCGTCGCCGCGGCTGCCTCCTTTGCCCGGCGCTTCTTCGGCTCCGCCACCGGCGGCTCGTCTTTCTTGGCCTTCTTCTTGGCCGCCTTTTCCACCGGCGCCTTCGGCTCGGCCTTGGCTCTGGCGGCGGGCTGTTTCGCGGCGCGTTTGAGCGCCTTGGCCACCTCGGCCGCCTTGCGCGGCGCCGAGAGGTCCTCCTCCGGCTCGGCCGGCTTGCGGCTCGAGCGCTTCGACTTGGGGCCGCGTACCGGCCGACGCGGGGTGAAGATCCACCCGACCCCGGGTACCGGCTTGCCGCCGACGAGGCGACCCTCGTCGAAGAGCCACGGATGCTCGTCGTGGAACTCCTGGAAGGAGTCGTTCGACAGGACGGTCGCGCCGGTCCGCTCGGCGATGCGCAGCACGAAAGCGTCGCCGCGTCCGATCGCCCCGGCCGGCGGGGCCACCACCTCCCCGTGGAGCTCGGCCGTCTCGAGCTGGGGTCGCTCGGCCGCGTCGATACGGTGGCTGAAGGAGGCGTCGACCACCACGACCACGTCGGCGGCCGGGTCCTCGGCCAGATACGCCCGCACCGCCTCGTCGAGCTGGGCGAGGCTCGGGGTCGTCCGGCCCTCGGTCGCGAGGTTCGAGCCGTCGACGACGACGTGGTGGACCCCGGGCATCGGCTCAGTCAACCACCCGGGCGCGGCCGGGGCCCGTTTTTGCCCGCTCAGCCGATCGCCCGGGCGAGGATGTCGGCCTGTTCGAGCTGGTGCTGGGCGGCGCTGCCGGTCGCCGGGCTCGCCGACTCGGGGCGGCTGACGTGCACGAGCCGATAGCGGTCGCGCAGCACCCGGTGCAACCGGCTGTGGACGAAGGACCACGCACCCATGTTCTCGGGCTCCTCTTGGAGCCAGACGACCTCCGAGGCGTTCGGGTAGCGCTCGAGGATCCCGCCGATCTCGTCCTCGGGCCACGGGTAGAGCTGCTCGACCCGGACGACGGCGATCGCCTCGGGCGCCGGCGACGCACCGCCCTCCGGCTCGCCCCGGCGGGCTGCCCGTCGGTCCATCGCCTCGAAGGCGACCTTGCCGCTGGCGAGCACCACCCGCTGGACCGCCAGGGGGTCGGCGACCGAGGCGTCGTCAATGACCGAGAGGAAGGACCCGCTCGCGAGCTCGTCCATGGTCGAGCGCGACGCCTGGGCCCGGAGCAGCGACTTGGGGGTGATCACGATCAGCGGGCAGCGCTGCGACGCCAGGGCCTGGGAGCGCAACAGGTGGAAGTACTGGGCGGCGCTCGAGGGCACCACGACGCGGAGGTTGCCCCGGGCGCTCAGGCTCAAGAACCGCTCGAAGCGCGACGACGAGTGCTCGGGACCCTGGCCCTCGTAGCCGTGCGGGAGCAGCAGGGTCAGCCCCGAGCGCTGGCCCCACTTGTCCTCCGCCGCGACGAGGAAGTTGTCGATGATGATCTCGGCCCCGTTGACGAAGTCCCCGAACTGCGCCTCCCAGGCCACGAGGGCCCCGGGGGACTCGACCGAGTAGCCGTACTCGAAGCCGAGCGCCGCGTACTCCGAGAGGAGCGAGTCGAGCACGGTGAAGCGACCGGGCCGGCCCTTTCCGGTCTCGAGCGCCTCGGTGTGGACGAGCGGGACGTACTCCTCGCCCGTCTCGTAGTCGACGAGGACCGCGTGGCGCTGCGAGAACGTCCCCCGGCGGGTGTCCTGCCCGCTCAGGCGGACGTCGACGCCCTCGACGAGCAGGCTGCCGAGCGCGAGGGCCTCGCCCAGGGCCCAGTCGACGGTGCCCTCGGCGACGAGCTTGTCGCGCTGGGCGAACTGACGCTCGAGCTTCGGGTGGATCGTGAAGCCCTCGGGCACGCTCCGCACGAGGTGCGCGAGCGACCCGAGCAGCTCGCGGGGGACGCCGGTCGCCGGCTGGGCCGAGGGGCGCACGGGTTCCGCCGGGACGAGGGCCGCCGGATGGGGGGGCTCGGCGCGCACCTGGTCGAGGGCGGACTGCAGCCGGGCGTTGAAGTCGTCGAGCGCCTTCTCGGCCTCCTCGATCGTGATGTCGCCCCGCCGGACGAGGAGCTCGGTGTAGAGCTTGCGGACCGAGCGCTTGGCGTCGATGCGCTTGTACATGAGCGGCTGGGTGTAGCTCGGGTCGTCACCCTCGTTGTGGCCGTGCAGGCGGTAACAGACGAGGTCGATCACGACGTCCTTGTGAAACGCCTGGCGGAAGCCGAAGGCGAGGCGCGCCGCGCGCACGCAGGCCTCGGGGTCGTCGCCGTTCACGTGCAGGATCGGCGCCTGGACCATCTTGGCCACGTCGGTCGGGTAAACCGAGGTGCGGGCGGCCTGGGGGGCGGTGGTGAACCCGAGCTGGTTGTTGATGACCACGTGCACGGTGCCGCCGGTGCGGTAGCCGACAAGTCCCGAGAGGTTGAGCGTCTCGGCGACGACCCCCTGGCCGGCGAACGCCGCGTCGCCGTGGACGAGCACGGCCAGCACCGGGTACTCCTCGGGGTCGGAGGTCTCCGAGGTCCCGTCGCTGCGGCCCGGGACGATCCGGTCCTGCTTGGCGCGCGCCATCCCCTCGACGACCGGGTCGACCGCCTCTAGGTGTGAGGGGTTTGACGACATGGACACGGCGAGCGGGATCCCGGCGCGCGACACGAACTTGCCCGACGCGCCCTTGTGGTACTTGACGTCGCCGGTCCCCTGCACCGACTCGGGATCGAGGTTCCCCTCGAACTCCTCGAAGATCTCCTCGTAGGACTTGCCCACGAGATTGGCGAGCACGTTGAGGCGGCCGCGATGGGCCATGCCGAGCACGACCTCCGAGCAGCCGGCGCCCGCCGCCTCGTCCAAGACGGTGTCGAGGAGGACCATGGCCGACTCTGCGCCCTCGAGGCCGAAGCGCTTCTGACCGACGTAGCGGGTGTGCAAGAAGCGCTCGAAGGCCTCCGCTGCGTTGAGCCGGTCGAGGATGTGGCGCTGTTCGTCGATGCCGAGGGTCTGGTCGACCCCCTCCACGTGCTCTTGAATCCAGCGCTTCTGGTCCGGATCGGGGATGTGCATGTACTCGATGCCGAGCGTCCGGCAGTAGGCGTCGCGCAGCAGGTGGAGGATCTGGTCGAGGGTCGCGACGTCCTGGCCGGCGAGGCCGTTGGCGACGAAGCGGCGGGAGAGGTCCCAGATGGTGAGCCCGTAGGTGAGCGGGTCGAGCTCGGGGTGGAACCGCGCCGGCTCGACCTCGAGCGGGTCGAGATCGGCGATCAGGTGCCCCCGGACCCGGTACATGTTGATGAGCGTCTGCACCTGGACCTGCTTCACGAGCCGCTCGTAGCTGGCGTCGGCCACGTCGAACCCGGCGCTCGTGTCGGTGCGCCAGCGGGCGGGCTCGTAGGGGATCCCCATGGACTCGAAGACCGAGTCGTAGAAGCGGTCCTTGCCCTCCAGGAAGTCGACGACCCGGCCCAGGAACATCCCGGACTCCGCCCCCTGGATGATGCGGTGGTCGTAGGTGGAGGTGATCGTGACGACCTTGCCGATGCCGAGCTCGGCGATGACCTGGGGGTCGGCCGCCTCGAATCCCGGCGGGTACCCGAGCGCCCCCACCCCGATGATGGCCCCCTGGCCCGGCATGAGCCGGGGGACCGACTGGACGGTGCCGAGCGTGCCCGGGTTCGTCAACGAGACGGTCGTGCCGGCGAAGTCGTCGGGACCGATGCGGTTGGTGTGGACCTTGCGGATCAGCTCCTCGTAGGCCAGCACGAATGAGCGGAAGTCGAGGGTGTCGGCGGCCTTCACGCAGGGCACGAGCAGCGTCCTCGAGCCGTCGGACCTCGGGACGTCGACGGCGAGGCCGAGCCCCACGTGGGGATGGCGGACGATCCCCGGGGCACCCTTCCCATCCGCGTCGGGCACGAAGCTCGCGTTGAGCGCCGGCACCTCGACCAGGGCTCGCACCACCGCGTAGCCGATCAGGTGGGTGAAGCTCACCTTGGCGCCCGAGGTCCTCGCGAGCTGGTTGTTCAGGATCTGCCGGTTGATCTCGAGGAGGCGGGCCGGGGCGGTCCGGACGCTCGTCGCCGTCGGCACGCCGAGGCTGGCTTCCATGTTCTTCGCGATCATCGACGCGGCGCCGCGCAGCACGACCGGCGCAGCGTCTGCCGGGCGCGCCGGCGCTGCGGTCGTCGGCGGCGCGGCGGGGGTCGGCATCGCCGTCTGCTCGGCGCCCGGAGCCGGCTCGCGCTGGGGTGCGACCGGGGCCCGGGCGATCGCCGGGGCCGGCACCGGGGCGGGGTGATAGTCGGCGAAGAACTCGCGCCAGCTCTCGCTGACGGCTCCAGGGTCGGCGAGGAAGCGGTCGTACATGTCCTCGACCAGCCATGCATTGGGTCCGAAGGACCCCGGCGCCCGCTCGGCAGTGCCCCCGACCTGCTCGTCCGTGGCGCGCTCCGAATCGGTCGCGTCGGCCATGGTCCCACCCTACCGGCGCGACGCTCGCGACCGGTACGACCAGGAACGACGCGCCGCGAAGGGACCGGCCGATAACGTTGCGCGCCGTGAGCTTCCCCGAGGGCCTCTTCGTGATCGACCGTCCCGCGGCGTCGGGCTACATGGACGATGCTCCGGCGCCCGAAGGTCCGGTCGTCGTCCTCGTCCACGGCACCCTGGACCGGGGGAACAGCTTCCGCCGCACCATGCGCCGGCTCGAGGACGTGCGCGTCGTCACCTATGACCGGCGCGGCTACCAGGGCTCGCGGGGCGCCGAGCCGCCGGTCGGCGTCGAGCGGCACATCGAGGACCTCCTCGCCATCCTGGACGAGATCGGCGGGGCGCCGGTGGTCGTCGGACACAGCCTGGGCGGCGTGGTCGCCCTGGGCGCCGCCATCGAGGCGCCAGATCGGGTCGCCGCCGTCGGCGCGTTCGAGCCACCGATGCGCTGGATCCCCGTCGAGCGCCCACCGGAGCGGCGTGGCTGGACCGACACGTCGGACCCCGACGCCGCCGTCGAAGCCTTCTTCCGGGCCCGGGTCGGCAACGAGGCCTGGGCCCGACTCGAGCCGGCGGCGCGCGCCGACCGCCTGGCCGACGGGCCCGCCCTCGTGACCGAGCTCGCCTCCCTGAGCGGCGACCCCCTCTTCGACGTGACCGAGCTGAAGGTGCCCTCGGTCTTCGGGGGCGGTGGCGCCTCCGACGAGTTCCACAAGGAGAACCTGGCCTGGCTGGGTGACCACGTTCCCGGTGCCCAACGCATCGACATCCCCGGGTCGGGGCACGGGGCCCACCTCACGCATCCCGACGCCTTCGCCGACTTCGTGCGCTCCACGATGGCCCGGGCCGCCGACGCGGACCCGCTCGGCGCGGCGGCCCGACGCGCCGACGGCTGAGACCTCCTCCCTAGCGCCAAGGCAGGCCTGGCTCGGCCGGCTCCGATGGCTGGCCCTCGGGCTCGGCGCGATCAGCGTGGCGGTCGCCGGCGCGGCCGACGGGCGCGGCGCCGCGCAAGCGTTGCGCCAGGACTGGCCGGCCTTCGTGCTCGTGACCGGGCTGCTCCTGATCGGACGGGTCGCCCGTCACGAGGGCCTCTTTGAGCTCGGCGGCGAGCTCGTGGCCCGGGTGGGCCGCAACGGTGCTTCCCTGCTCATTGCGTCGGCCGCGCTGGTCGCGCTCGTCACCGTAACCCTCAACCTCGACACCTCGGTGACCTTCGTGACCCCGGTCGTGATCGCGGCGGCCCGCCGTGGGCGCCGTGAGGTCGAACCCTTCGCCTATCTCGTGCTCGCCATGTCGAACACGGCGTCGCTGCTCTTGCCGGGGTCCAACCTCACCAATCTCATCGTGCTGAGCGAGTCGCACGCGTCGGGCCACCAGTTCGTCCGCGCCCTGGCCGCCCCGTGGGCGGCGTCGGTGCTGACGACGACGACGGTCGTCGCGGTCGTCTTCGCTCGCCGCATCGCCCGCAGGACCCCCGGATCGGACATCGTCGCTCGTCATGGGCGGCCCGGTTGGAGCGTGCCGGCCACGATCGGGGCGGTGGTGGCGATGGTCGCGCTGTCGCCCGACCTAGCGGCGGTCGTGGTGGTCGCCCTCGGTGCGGCGCTCGGCGCGCTCGAGATCGCCCGGGCCCGCTCCTCGGTCGTCGCCACCGTCAGCGGCCTGAACGTCCCGCTCCTCGCCGGCCTCCTCGGGCTCGCCTGCGCGCTCGGCACGCTCGGGCGGGCCTGGTCGGGCCCGGCCCACATGCTCGGCCACCTCGACACCTGGGCCACCGCGGGGGTGGGCGCGCTCGGCGCGCTGGTCGTGAACAACCTCCCGGCCGCCTCACTCCTCGCGGCCCGTCGCCCGGTCCACGCCTCCGCCCTCCTCGTGGGGCTCAACCTCGGCCCCAACCTGTTGGTGTGGGCGTCGCTGTCGGGCGTGCTGTGGTACCAGACGGCGCGCGCGTCGGGGTGGCGCCCCTCGGCCAGACGGGTCAGCGCGCTCGGGCTGCTCATGGTGCCGGTCACCATGGCCGCCTCGCTCGGCGCCCTCGCGCTCGCGCGCTAGGTCAACCCCCCGCCGCCGAGGGCGGCACCACCCGGGGCGACTCCCCCCCGCCGTGCAGCGAGCGCCACCGCAGGCTAAGCAGGCCCTCCTCGGACTCCGCTCCCTTCACGCCGCGCACCAAGGGGGAGCGGCAGAGCACGAGCGCGCCGGAGAAGAGGACGAGCAACGAGATCGCCTCGAGGGGACCCCAGGCGCCCCTCGTGCGGAGCTGGTCGCCGAAGAGGCTGACCCCGATCAGGATGCTCGCAAGCGGATCCACCATGACGAGCGTGGACTGGGACGCCGCGATCGGTCCGGCGTGGAAGGCGTTCTGGGCGAGGAAGAGCGAGAACGCGCCGCAGCCGGCGAGCGCGTAGGTCTCCCAGTGGCGCACGATCGAGGCCCAGTCATGCGCGGCGTAAGTCGAGACGACCTTGGTGAGCGACGCGGTGAAGGCGAATCCGATCGCGCTGGCGGTGCCGAACAGCGCGGCCCGGCGCCAGCGCGATCCGCGCAGCGCGAGCAGCACCGAGATCGTCGCAGCACCGCCGCAGGCCAGGCCGACCTCGAGCCACTCCGAGCTCGTCGGCACGACGTCGCCGCCGCGCGGGGCGGCAAAGACGAGGAACCCGGCGAGCCCGCCGGCAACGGCCAGGGTCCCGAGCCACTCCCGCCATCCGATGCGGAATCCGAACGAGGAGCCGAGCAGCAGCACCAAGAAGAGGAGCTCGGTGGTCAGGATCGGCTGGACCTGGGTGAGCCGGCCGAAGTGCAGCGCGACGGCCTGCATGGCGAAGGACGCGATCATGAGCGCGAACCCGGCGAGCCAGATGCCGCGCTTCAAGGCGTGCACGAGAAGTCCGAGGCGAAGCGAGGCGCGCCCGGGCGCATCTTCCACCGCCATGCGCTGGAAGATGCTCGTCAGCGCGTTGGCGAAAGCGGCCCCCAGAGCCAGGACGTAGACCACGGCCACCTCATGTTAGGGGAGGGTTGATCAGGTCCTACGGGTCACGGGGCAGGTTCGGGCGGGCCGCCCCCCCAGGGCACCGAGCGGACGAAGGCCCAGCTGCGCCGGTGGATGGCGGAGAGGCCGTAGCCGCGCAGCGCCCGCTTGTGGGCGCTCGAGGGATAGCCCTTGTTCTCCTCGAACTGATAGGCGGGGTAGTGCGGCGCCTCGTCGCGCATGAGGCGGTCCCGGACCACCTTGGCCAGCACCGATGCCGCCGAGACGGCGGCGCAGCGGGCATCGGCGTCGATCACCGGCACCACGGTGCCGGGCGTCGCCACCGCGGGGAGCACCGGGCCACCGGGCCCGGAGGGCCCGTCGAGGAGGCCGAGTTGCACCGGGGGCTGGCGAAGCAGGTCGTAGGGCCCGTCGATCACGAGGGCGTCGGGCGCGACTGGGAGCTCAGCCAGGGCGCGGTAGGCCGCCAGGCGCAACGCGGCCGTCATGCCCCACGAGTCGCACTCGGCTGCGCTCGCATGTCCGACGGCCCAATGGGCGCACCATCCGGCAACGTCCTCGAAGATCGCCTCCCGCCGCACCTCGTGGAGGAGCTTCGAGTCGCGCAGCCACAGAGGCATGTTGCGGCGAGTGACGCCGTTGGGGAGCAGCGCGACCCCCACGCTCACCGGTCCGGCCCACGCGCCGCGGCCCACCTCGTCGAGCCCGCCGACCCACTCGTGGCCGCTCTTCCACAAGAGGCGCTCTTGATCGAGCGTCGGGCGCGACGAGAGGGGCTTGCGCTTGGGCGCCTGGAGGGAGGGGATCGCCCCGCGGGTGACGGACATCAGTCGCCGGCCGACTCGAGCCGGGCGACGAGGCCGGCCTCCGACGCATCGAATGGCGTCGCCAAGAACGCGTCCAGCATCTCGCAGGCCACCTGCTCGGTCGTCAGCCGCAGCCCGAAGGCGAGCACGTTCGCATCGTTCCAGCGCCGGGCGCCGCGCGCGGTCTCGGCGTCGGTGCACAGCGCGGCGCGCACCCCGGGCACCTTGTTGGCGGCGATCGAAACGCCGGTCCCCGTCGTGCAGCACACCACGCCCACCTCGGCCGCCCCACCGGCGACGGCCTGCCCGACGGCCGCCCCGGCGGCGGGCCACGGTGCGCCGTCGGCCACCAGCTCGACGCTGTGCCCGCCGGCCTCGAGGTGCGAGCGGAGGGCCGCGACAAGCGGGGTCGACTCGTCGGTGCCCAGCGCGACCCGCACGGATGTCACCGTATCGAAGCCGGCAGCGCCGCCGGGGTTCCGCAAGGCCCACCCCGCTCGCCAGCGGTCCTAACCTGGCCCGGTGGCCACCCGAAACGTCGCTGTCGTCCCCCACACCCACTGGGACCGGGAGTGGTATGAGTCCTTCGAGATCTTCCGGCTGAAGCTGGTCGACACCCTCGATGCGCTCGTCGAGCTCCTCGAGTCGGACCCCTCCTATGGATGGTTCCTGATGGACGGCCAGATGGCAGCCATCGACGACTACCTGGAGATCCGTCCCGAGGCGGCGGGCCGCGTGCGCGAGCTGGCCGCGACGGGCCGGCTCACCGTCGGCCCGTGGTACGTCCTCATGGACGAGTTCCTGGTCTCGGGCGAGACGATGGTGCGCAACCTGCAGCTCGGCATGGCGAGGGCGGCCGAGTTCGGCGGGGCCATGGAGATCGGCTACCTGCCCGACATGTTCGGCCACATCGCGCAGATGCCCCAGCTGCTCGCCTCGGCCGGCTTCTCCCACGCCGTCGTGTGGCGCGGGGTGCCTTCGGCCATCGAACGCAGCGCATTCTGGTGGGAGGCGCCCGACGGGTCCCGGGTCCGGGCCGAGTACCTGCTCACGGGCTACGGCAACGCCGCGACGCTGCCCGAGGACGCCGGCGCGCTGGTGCAGCGGACCGCCGCCTACGAGCGGCAGTGGTCGAGCTTCCTCGCCGGCGACCTCCTCTACATGAATGGTTCGGACCACCTTCCCGCCCAGCCCCACCTCGGCCGCCTGGTGGCCGAGGCCAACGCCATGCAGGAGGACCTCTCCTTCTCCATCACCTCCCTCCCCCGCTACCTGGAGGGCGCCCCGACCGAGGGCCTCCCCACCTGGCGGGGCGAGCTGCGCTCGGGCTACCGGGCGAACATGCTCATGGGCGTCACCTCCAACCGCGTGGACGTGAAGCGTGCCGGCGCCGTGACCGAGGTCGCGCTCGAGCGCCGCGCCGAGCCCTACTCGGCGCTCTTCGGCGCCCCGGGGACCTGGCCGGCGAGACTGTTGGATCTGGCGTGGCTGGGGGTCATCCGCAACGCCGCGCACGACTCGATCTGCGCCTGCTCGGTCGACGCCGTGGTCGACGCCGTCCTCGAGCGCTTCGCCGAGTCCAGGCGAGTCGCCGAGGGGCTGGCCGACCGGGCACTCGCCACCCTGGCCGAGTCGATGGCGAGCCCCGGACCCGTCGTGGTCAACCCCTCGCCTCGGACCCGCTCGGGCATTGTCGAGCTGCTCGTGAGCGGTGCGCCGATCGACGGGGCGTGCGAACAGGTGCTCTCGTCGCGGGCGAGCCTTCCGGGGACCCTGACCCTCGACGCATCGAGCGTCGCCTCGGTGCTCGGGCTGCTCCAGGGCACCCGGATCACCGACGACGCCTGGATCCACGGCGTCGACGTCGACGAGGACGACGGCGGCATCGACGTGACCGTGCAGGTGGGGACCGAGGAGCGGGCCGGCATCGCGCTCGATGCGCTGAAGGAGAACCTCGCGGCGCGCCTCGGCGCGCGGCCCGACGCGGTGGTGCGGATCCACCTCGACCAGCCGCCGATCCGCCAGGTCGTCGCACGGGTCTCCGATGTCCCGGGCCTCGGCTGGGCCAGCTACTCGCCGGCCCCCCTCGCCCACCCGGTGCGGGCGCGGATCCTCGGCGTAGGCGAGGCCGACGGGCCACCCGGCGCCGCCGTGCTGAGCAACGGGCTCGTCGAGGTGGTCGTCGACCCCTCCGACGGCACGTTCGCCATCGACGGGCACGGTGGGCTCGGTCGGCTGGTGGACGGGGGGGACCTCGGGGACTCGTACAACTACTCCCCGCCCCGGGAGGACTCGATCGTCGACAAGCCCGAGGCGGTACGCATCTCGCTCGGCGAGGAGGGCCCGGTGCGCGCCGGCGCGGTGGTGCTCGCCGACTACCGCTGGCCCGAGTCGGCCGACGCCCACACCTCCACCCGCCACGGGGAGGTCCTGGTGACGGTGCGCACCGAGATCGAGCTGCAGGCCGACGAGGAGTCGGTGCGGGTCACCACCTCGTTCACCAACCCGTCGCGCGACCACCGGCTCCGCGTCCACTTCCCGCTCCCCTCGCCTGCGTCGGGCTCCACGTCGGGCAGCGCCTTCGGCGCGGTCACCCGCGGGCTCGTCGCCGAGGGGCGACCCGACGAGCTGGGCCTGCCGACCTTCCCGGCCCGCGACTTCGTGACCGCCGGGGGCATGACCGTCGCCCACCCGGGGGTTCACGAGCACGAGCTCGTCGACCTCGAGCCGGCCGGCGAGTCGGCGCGCACGCTCGCCATGACCCTCCTGCGATCGACGGGGATGCTCTCGCGGGTGGGCATGACCTACCGGCCGGTCCCGGCGGGCCCGCTCACCCCGGTCGAGGGCCTCCAACTCGTCGGGGAGCCGATCGAGACGACCTATCTGCTGGCACTGGGCCCGGTGAACCCCTGGGCCCTCGCCGAGGATGCGGCCGTGCCGCTCGAGTCGGTCTCCGCGCTCGGCGGCGGCTCCCGGCCCGCCCGGGGGAGCGCGCTCGAGCTCACGGGCGCCCAGCTGAGCTCCCTGCGCCTCAGCGACGGCCTGATCGAGGTCCGGGTCTTCAACCCCGATGACGAGCCGACGACGGTGCGCATCGGCGGATCGGGCTGGCTGGTCGACCTGCGCGGCCGGCCGATCGAGCCCTTCGACAGCGAGTTCGCGCTCGGCGGCCACAAGATCGCCACCGCCCGCCTGTCGGATCGCCCGCTCAGCCGCTGAGCAGTCCCCGCAACAGGCCCTGGTCCCATTCGGCGCGCGCCGCGCGTCCCATGAGCGACGCCAGCGCGTCGCGCGGCCCGGTCGTCCCGGCGACGATCGCCGCGACCTGCTCGGCGATCGGCATCTCGACGTCGACCGCCCGGGCGAGCTCGACAAGCGGGGCGGCCGTCCTCACGCCCTCGGCCACCATGTGCATCCCGGAGAGCACGGACTCGAGCGGCTCGCCGCGTCCGATGGCCAGCCCGACGCCCCGGTTGCGGCTGCGCGGGCTGGTGCAGGTCGCCACCAGGTCGCCGACGCCGGCCAACCCGCCGAAGGTGAGCAGCTGGCCGCCGAGCGCCGCGCCGACCCGGCCGAGCTCGGCGAGCCCACGGGTGATGAGCGCGGCGCGGGTGTTCTCCCCGAACCCGAGACCGTCGCTCATGCCGGCCGCCACGGCGATCACGTTCTTCACCGCACCGGCGAGCTCGCACCCGATCACGTCGTTGCTCGTGTAGACCCGGTAGGTGGGGCCGTGCAGCGCTTCTTGGGCCAGCGCGGCGAGGCCCGGGTCGGCGAGCGCGACGACGCTCGCGGCCGGCTGACCCTCGGCGATCTCGTGTGCGAGGTTGGGTCCGGTCAGCACCCCGACGGGGTTCTGCGGCAGCACGTCGCGCACGACCTCGGACATGCGCTTGTTGCTCGGGGCCTCGATGCCCTTGGTGAGGCTCACGACGGCGACGTCGGGTGCCAGGTGCGGGGCGAGTCGCTCGAGGATCTCGCGGAACCCGTGCGAGGGGACGGCCACGAGGAGCATCGCCGCTCCATCGGCCACGGATGCGGGATCGTCGGTCGCGCGCAGCGACTCGGGCAGCCGGATGCCCGGAAGGTAGGTCGCGTTGGCGTGCTCGGAGTTGATGGCCGCTGCGAGGTCGGCCGAGCGAGCCCACAGCGTCGTGGGGGCCCGCCGGGCGAGCAGCGCTGCGACCGCCGTCCCCCACGAACCCGCGCCAACCACGCCGAGCGATCCCCGCACCGCCGCCAAGCCTACGGACCGTCCCTCCCGGGCACCTCCCGACCGCCTCCTACACTGGCCCGATGAAGGCTGCGGCCCCGGCCGAGAACGCCGGACGCCTGGTCCAATCCCCCACGCTCGGGAGCTCGGCCGTGCTCGTGCCGGTGAAGTCGTTCGCGGCGGCCAAGCAGCGGCTCGGCGCAGCGATGAGCGACGCCGAACGCCGCGCGCTCGTGCGCGCCATGGCCGAGCGGGTCCTGGCCGCTGCCTCCCCGCTCCCCGTCGCCGTCGTCTGCGACGACCCCGAGGTCGCCGACTGGGCGCGGGGCCACGGCGCGCTCGTCGTGTGGGAGCCCGGGCGTGGCCTGAACGGCGCGGTGGAGGCGGGGGTGGCCCGCCTGGGCGCGCTCGGCGTGCGCACCGTCACCGTCGTCCACGCCGACCTCCCGCTCGCGACCGGCATCGGCGCCCTCGAGCCCTTCGAGGGAATCACGCTCGTGCCGGACCGCCACGACAACGGCACCAACCTGATCCGGCTGCCGGCGGGCTGCGGGTTCCGGTTCTCCTATGGGCCGGGCTCCTTCGAGCGCCATCTCCAAGAGTGCGCCCGCATCGCGATGCCCCACAGCGTGCTGCGCCGAGAGGAGCTCGCCTTCGACATCGACCTGCCGAGCGATCTCCCGGTCCCGTGAGCGAGTCGTCAGAGACCCGCGGGTTCCCGACCGCCGTCCAGCCCTTCGGCGAGCTCCAGCGCTTCGGGCCGGTCACGACCGACCTCGAGACCCCCGAGCGGGCGCTCGCCATCTGCGCACACCCCGACGACATCGAGATCGGATGCGGCGCCACCCTGGCCAAGTGGGCCGCCAAGGGGTGTGCGATCCACCATCTGGTGCTCACCGACGGCTCCAAGGGGACCTGGGACGCCGATCGCGACGAGGCCTCCCTCGTGGCAACCCGCCAGGAGGAGCAACGCGAGGCGGCCCGCCGCCTGGGTGGGGGGGACGTCGGGTTCCTCGGTCTGCCCGACGGCGAGCTGCGCAACACGATCCGCGAGCAGTGGGAGGTGGCCCGCTGGATCCGCCAGATCCGCCCCGACGTCGTGCTCGCGCACGACCCCTGGCGCCGCTACCGCCTGCATCCGGACCACCGCAACGCGGGCTACGTCGTCACCGACGCCCTCGTGGCGGCGCGCGACCCGCTCTACTTCGCCGATCAAGAGCTCGCCCCGCACCGGCCGAGGGCCCTGCTCCTCTTCGAGGCCGACGTCGCCAACCACGTGGAGAACGTGGCCGGCTTCGAGGAGGCGAAGGTCGCCGCGCTCCTCACGCACCGGAGCCAGTACGAGACGACGCTCGGCTTGGACGCCAACGCCGAGCCCGAGGCGCGGGCGGCGGCCGAGGCGGCGTTCTCCGAGCAGATCAGGGCCCTGCTCGTCGAGCACGGCGCCCTGGCCGGCATCGAGTCGGGGGAGAGCTTCCACCGCCTCGAGGTCTGACGCGAAGAACGGGGACCCGGAGGTCCCCGTTCTTCCAACTCGCCGCCGGCGCTGAGGCCGGCGCATCTTTCAGGCGCGCTTGGCGGCCTTCTTGGCCGGGGCCCGCTTGGTGGCCTTGCGTGCCGGAGCACGCTTGGCGGCCTTCTTGGCCGGTGCCCGCTTGGTCGTCCGCTTGGCGGCCTTCTTGGCCGGTGCGCGCTTGGTCGTCCGCTTGGCGGCCTTCTTCGCAGGAGCCCGCTTGGCCGCCTTCTTGGCGGGGGCCCGCTTCGCGGCCTTCTTGGCCGGAGCCCGCTTCTTTACGGGTGACACTTTTGAACCTCCCTTGTGGGTGCATCGTTGACTCGAGGTGAAGCCTGCGAGCCGCCGACGACCGACGTCATCGGGAGCCGCATCGCTGCACCGGTGTTGCAGCCCAAAGCACGAGTGAGTGCCGACGCAGACTGTGTCTCGTTCGACATGCTCCTCGAGCTCCGAGCTACCCAGTCACAACGACGTGTTGTGAGCTGTACTCACGTTGCATCGCGCAACGCGAGTACAACGTCGATACTTTACCCCTTTGCACCGCGCGAAACGAGGAAATTGCGCGTATTGCATTACATCGACGCATCGCGTCGATGTTGACGCGTGTTGCAACGCGCATTGAACGCAGCGATTTCATCACCGCGCGTGGTCAAACGCGTCAACGACGTGCACCGATCTCGCAATGCGGCGCGCAGCGATGGAACGGTGCGCGAACAAATGCGAAGGGCAACATCGAAGTGCACGAGTCGCGCCCAAGCGCGCGTTGCGGCGCCCCGTCGCGACCGTGTGCCGAAGCGCGCTCTTCGACCGAATCTGCGTGCAGGGCGACCCTTCTTTGGTCGCGCGTGCCGCTCGGCGCGCCGAGCGCGGCCGAGGAGGTGCACGTGGCGGATCGGGATCCACAGATGGGGCGCCGGGCAGCGGGCGCTGGGGGCGTCGCCCGGCGCGATCTCGGCATCTACCTGGGCATTGGTGCGGGGGGCTGGGCGTGGGCGGGCCGCGAACGCTCGACGCTCGTGCTCGGCCCGTCGCGCTCGGGCAAGACCTCGTCGCTCGTGATCCCCAATGTGCTCGCCGCACCCGGCGCCGTCGTGAGCACGTCGACGAAGGCCGACGTGCTCGACGCCGCGGCCAAGGCGCGGAGCAAGATCGGCTGGACCACCCTGTTCGACCCGAGCGGCTCGGTGCCGGTGCCGAGCGGCGTCCTGCGAGTGGGTTGGTCCCCGCTCAATGCGGCGCGCGATTGGGACGGCGCGCTCTCGATGGCCGATGCGATGGTGCGCAGCCGTCCCGGGGCCAACCGCGCAGCGCGCGCCTCGAGCGACGATCACTGGTCAGAACGCGCCGCATCGCTGCTGGCCCCGATTCTGCACGCGGCGGCCGTTTGCGGCTCCGAGATGCGCGAGGTGCTCTCGTGGGTCGATCGCCACGACGGCGCGAGCGCCCTGCGGGTGCTCGACGGGTCGGGCAACGAGATCGCCTGTGACGTCCTCTCGGGGATCCTCGCGACCGACGACCGTGAGCAATCTGGCATCTGGTCGACGGCATCGGGCGTCTTGAGCGCCTACCGCTCGGCGGCGGCGCTCGCCTCGACCAGGGGGCCGTTCCTCGACCCGGCGGCCTTCTGCGAGGGCCCCCACTCCCTCTTCGTGTGCTCGACCGGTCGCCACCAGCAGCTCCTCGCCCCGCTCGTGGTGGGGCTGCTGGCCGAGATCAAGGAGGCGGCCTATGCGCGGGCCGGCTCGGGGCGTTCGACCCCGCCGGTGCTCTTCGCGCTCGACGAGGTCGCGAACATCGCCCCGCTGCCGGACCTCCCCGCCATCGTGAGCGAGGGCGCCGGTCAGGGGCTCTTGACGATGGCCTGCCTGCAGGACCTCTCCCAGGCCAGGTCGCGCTGGGGTGCGGCGGCCGATGGGTTCCTCTCGCTGTTCGGCACGACCGTCGTCCTGCCCGGAATCGCCGACATGACGACACTCAACGCGCTCTCCACCCTGTCGGGCGACGTTGAGGTCGTGACGCGATCCCTCACCCGGTCCGAGGGCGCCGACGGCCGCCTGCGCGCCTCGCACGCGGAATCGGCGCTGTGGCTGCGCCGCCTCCCCCCGGACGCGATCGCCCGGGGACGCGAGGGCGCGGCGCTCGCCATCGACCCCCGGCGCAACATGGGTTGGGTCCGGCTCACCCCGGCGCACCGCGACCCGCCCTGGCGCGCGCTGTTCGACCCCCGACGCGTGTCGCCGACGCTGTTCGGAAGGGCGTGACCCCTAAAGGGCGAGCGAGAGTCCCTCGGGTTCGCGTGTGGCGCGCGGCCTTCCCTCGATGCGGCGCCGCGCCATCTCGAGGGTCCGTCGGACCTCCAGGTGATCGGCGATCCGCCGCGTCGCCATCCCGACGAGCGCCCGGGTGGGCGCATCGGGGGCCGGGCCGTCGGGGCCCCACCGTTCCCGGTAGCGCTCGACCGCCGCCGCCGCCTCGCGCCACAGCGGCTGGAGGTCGGGCCCGGCCGGCCTCGGCCCGAGGAGGGCCACGAGGTGCGGCGCCGGCACGACCGCGGCGGGGGCATAGCGCCGTTCTGCGACACCGAGCCCCGCCGCAGCGGCGGGCGCCCAGTGCTCGACTGACGCTTCGACGTCGGGAACCCGGCCCCCGGTCCCCAGGGCGTCGGCCCACGCCGCCACCACGTCCCGCCGGCAGACCCCCGAGGGGGGAGCCGACGCGATCGAGGCGGCGAAGCGGTGCTCGTCGAGCCGGATCCCGACGCCGGTGGGCTCGTGGCGAAGCGCGAGTTCGGCCGGGGCCCGTCGCGCCCACCTCGCGCGCAGATCATCCCCACCATCGAGTCGCCGCTTCGGCTCCCGGGTGCTCGCCCAGGCGACCCGCCGGGCAGCCCGCGAGTCGTGCCCGAGCGCGGCCGCCGTTGCCCGGATCTCCGCCGAGCGGCCGGAAAACTCGGCGCGCAGCACCGGGGGCACGTCCTCGAGCTCCCAACCCCGTCCCTCGCTCCAGCCCCACGACAGGCCGAGGCCCTCGGTGAGCTCGGCGCGCAGGTGGGCCCCGTGGAGGGCGCCGCCCGCCCGGGCGTGGGCGAAGGGACCCCGGGTGTCGAGGGCGCTCCAGCGCCCGTCGGCCCCGTGTGCGAGGTTGGCCGCGACGACGTGGGTGTGCAGGTGCGGGTCGCCGCTGCGGCTGAGGCAGTGGGTGAAGGACGCGCCGATCAGCCCGTCGGTCGCGACGAGGCCGCGGCCCTCCTCGAGCCCACGCCGCGCCGCCCATGCCCGTTGCTCGAGGTGCGCGACGGCGGCGTGCACCGCCCGGTCGTGCGCGTCGAGCACCCGGCGGGCGACCTCGGGCGTCCCGAGCCCGAAGGCGACGCTCACCGACTTGGGGGCCGAGAGGGTCAGATCGAGCGCGACGACCTCGCGCCGGCGCGACAGGAGCGGGCGGCCGCTTCGAGGGTGGTGGCCCGCGAGCAGCCCCGACAGCGCGCCCGGGGCGACCGGGCCCGCGAGGCCGAGCGCCGCCGACCCCCTCCCGAGCCACGCGCCGCAGCGCACCCCGCTCCCCGGAGCGAGGGCCGCGACCTCCTCGCCGAGGTCGGCCAGGTAGTAGTCGGCGTTGGCCCCGGTCAGCCTCGCCACGCCCAGCACGGAGGGAACGGTCGGCCGGTCAGCCTCCGTAGCGGGCGAGCACGCGGCGGGCCGCCCGGCGGCCGAGGTCCAGCCAGTCGGCCGGCGCGAGCACGCGGGCCCCCGGCCCGGCCTGGAGGAGCACCCGCTCGAACCACGCCGTGCCGCCGACCGCAAGGGTGACGACCATCGCGCCCCCCTCTCGGGTGGTCGCCTCGAGGACGGGCACCGTGTCGACGACCCAGGCGGCGTCGGGGGAGAGCTCGAGCCGGACGACCTGGGAGCCCGGGCCCGGGACGTAGGCGTCGGCCGAGGGCGGCCGCGGCGCCGGGAGCGGACCGGCGACGTCGCTCAGCTCGACCAGCCGGCGGATCCGGTCCACCCGGAAGCGCCGGAGCCCCTGGGCGCGGTGGCAGTACGCGTCGAGGTACCAGTGGCCGTCCACCGACACCAGCTGCACCGGGTCGATGCGCCGCTCGGTGATCTCGTCGCTCGAGCTCGAGTGGTACTCGATCTCGGCCGAGCGCCGGTCGGCCACCAGGCGCTGCACGTCGGCGAGGAGGGGCGGGCTCGGCAGGTCGACGTTCAGCCCCTCGCGCGCCCCGAGCACCGCCTCGAGCTTCGAGGCGGCCCGGGCGAGCGAGCCGTCGACGTCGGCGCCGGGCACCGCGAGGATCGTCCTCGCAGCTGCGGCGAGCGCGAAGCCCTCGGCCGGCGTGAGCCGACGGGGGCGGGCCAGGCCCTCGGCGAGGTGCGCCTCGACCGTGTTGTCGGTGACGATGATCTCCATGAGTGCGTCGGGCGAGTAGGGCGGGATGCCGCAGCACGCTGCGAGCTCGAGCTCGTGCACGAGCTCGTCCTGGCCGAGCCCGAAGCGCTCCGCCGCCTCCTCGATCGGCGCCGCGCCGACCTTGGCCAGCCACCCGACGATCGCCATCAGCCGGCGCAGGCGCTGGCGGATGTCGCGCCCGGGTTGACGGTCCTCGGCACCTTGTGCGCCGGGCCGACCCGCCAGCACCTCCTCGATCCCTGCGACCGGGGCGGCGGCGTCGGGGATCGGGGCGTCGGCCACCGAGCGCAGCCATGCCACGAGCTCGTCTCGCACCTCGCCCGGCGCCACGAGCTCGGCGTGGTCGAACAGGCCGAGCACCCAGGACCTGAGCGCGTCGCGGTTGGACACCGCGAAGCGCACCCTGGCCGAGCCGTCGCCATTGCGCTCGACCAGGCTGGCCGGCCCCACCTCGTCGAGCACCCGCTGCGCCTCGATGGCGTCGACGAGGAGCTCGACCTCCTCCACGTCCTCCCCGCCGGTGCGCCAGGGCTCCTCGGGGACGGCCGAGGACGCGTCGAAGCCCTCGGGCAGGCGCCCGCTCCCCTCGGCCCCGAGGACCGGCAGGTCCTCGATCCGGTCGACGCGGAAGCTGCGGGGCGCCTCTCGGTCGTGGTCCCAACCCACCACGTACCAGCGCCCCCGGCGGAACCAGACCCCCGCCGGGGTCATCGCCCGCGGGGCACCGCGGTGGGTGAAACGGACCGCGGCCCGCACCCGGACGGCGTCGAACAGCGCCACGAGCGCCGGTGGTGGGTCGAAGGAGGCCAGCGGACGGGCGTCGCCGAGGCCGGTCGCGCCCAGCTTGGCCAGCGCATCCCTCCCACTAGGATCGCCGAGGTGCACGCCGGCGACGGCGAGTTGCAGCGCCGCCTGTTCGTCGGGGGTCAGGTGGAGGTCGGGCAGATAGAAGGAGTCGGGGTCGATGCGGTACCCGAACTGCTCGGGGCCGTCGACCTGCTCGGTGATGAGCGGGATGCCCTCCTCGCGCAGCAGGCGCTTGTCCCGCTCGAAGGCCTGGCGCCGGGCGTCGCGCCCCTCGGGATAGCCCGGGACGTCCCTCGCCAACTCGCTGAGGGTGAGCGGACGCTGCGCGTTGAGCAGCACCAGCACAAGATCGGTCAGGCGCTCGAGGCGGTCGAGGGGGGACACCGGCGTCAGCGTAGGACCGTGCGCTGGCCGCGGTGTTGACGTCGCCCTGGGCGTTCGACGCGCACTGGACGACCTGGGGGGTCGTCGCAGTGCTGGCCGCCGGCTACGCCCTCGGGGCGGCCCGGGTCGCCCGGCCCTCGGGGCGCCAGGTGGCGTGCAGCGCCCTCGGGCTGGTCGGCCTGGCCGCCGCCACGACCTGGCCGCTCGCCGACTTCGCCGCCCACACCTCGCTCACCGCGCTCGTCGTCCAGCGGCTCCTCTTCCTCCTGGCCGTGCCGCCGCTCGTCATCCTCGGCCTGCCACGGCCCTTGGTCGTCCGCCTCACCCGGCCCCGGCCGGTCGACTGGGTGCTGCGCCACTGCGCGCGCCCGACGATCGCAGTGGCGGTGGTGACGGTCGTCGCCGTGGCGACCGCCACGACCGGTGCGGTCGAGGCGGGCGGGTCCTCGGCCATCGCCCGGCTCGGTCTCGACGTCGCGCTCCTCGGGGCCGGGTTCGTGCTCTGGACCCCCGTCCTCACCGAGCTGCCCGGCACCGACCGGCCGAGCGCCCTCGGCCGGACCGCGTATCTGATCGTCCAGTCGATCGTGCCGTCGTTCCTCGCCGTGGTGTGGATCTTCGCCCGCCACCCCCTCTACCCCCACTACGCCAGCGGCCCGCACCTGCTCGGCGTATCGCCCGTCTTGGACCAACAGGTCGCGGGTTTCGTGGCCAAGTTCACGACGATCGCGGTGCTCTGGACGGTCGCATTCGTCTCGCTGTCGCGCGCCCAGCACGCCGCAGCGAGCGGTGGCGACCCCGACCCGCTCCTGTGGGCCGACGTCGAACGGCACCTCGAGCGGGCCGAGCGGGCCGAGCGGCGGCGGGTCTGGCTCCCGCCGCGCGCCGCTTTCGACGAGGGGGACGGCCTGCCCGGGAACACCGAGGACGGGCCCTAGCGATCCTGGGGGCGCGAGCCGAGCGTCAACCGAGGTGCGAGTGCCCGAAGTGCGTCGGCAGCTTCCTGAAGATGACCGTCGAGATCAGCCGCCCGTCGGGGTAGCGGAGGATCACCACCGCGAGCTTCCCCTCGGGGCGCCCGCTCGGATGCGAGACCCTGGTCGCGCTGAAGTGCCCGGTGAAGGCGACCAGGCAGACCCGGCCGGTCGTGATGCCCGCCGCGACCAACGTCTCGTCGAGACGCCGGAGCGAGGCGAGCGAGGCGACCTTGCGCAGCTGCACCCCGGCCAGCTCGCCCTCGGAGCCGACCGCCTTGTTCGCCGTCGGGAGCGTGACGTAGCAGGGCGCGTCGGTGGTGCCGAGGGTCTGGTGGAAGCTCGAGCACCCGGCGAGGGTCCCGAGGGCCATCGCGAGCCCGGCCGCCGCCACCACCGCCCGACGCCCCCGTACCCTCATCGCACCCCCCCCTCGTGCAACGGCGCCGCGACCACCTCGGCGGCCGGAGCGAACACCCGGCGGCGCCATCGCCCAGAGCGCACCCCCCAGGCGAGCCACCCGGCGCCCGCCCAACCGACGACGAGCTGCCCCCAGAAGCTGATGAGACGGTAGATGAGCACGGCCTCGACGGTGCTCACCCGGCTGCCACCGAAGGCGACGAGCGCGATCGTGAGGCTGCCCTCCACGACCCCGAGACCCCCCGGGGTGATCGGCAGGTTCGCCGCGAGTTGCCCGGCGCCGTACGCGAGGAGGAGTCCCTTCCAGGGGATGCCGGCGCCGACCGCGAGGAAGCTGAAGGCGAAGCAGGCGCAGTCGAACACCCAGTTGCCCACCCCCCACCCGAGCATCGAGCCAACCGCCCCCGTCGAGGGCCTGAACGCCGCGACCTGCGCCAGCATGCTGGCCAGGCGGGCCTCGGTCTTGGCGAGCGGTCGGCGGGTCACCCGGCGCGAGGCGCGCAGGAGCCACGACGCCACGGCCCGTTGTGGCCGGTGGTACAAGAAGAGGGCACCGATGGCGAGCGCCAGGATGAAGACCCCGACGATCACCGGCACGAGGTCGAGGCTCGCCCCGTCGCTCGTCGCGATGCCGAGGCCCGCCGCAGCGACGACCGCGAGCGACACCACCCCCACCACCACCGTCGCGACGAGCGACCATGCGGCGAGCGAGTCGTTGGCACCGAGCCGCCTGAACCAGCGGAACCCGTAGACGGTCGCCACCGCCCCGCCGCCGGGGACCGAGTTGATCATCGCCTGGGAGGCGAGGGTGAGCGCAGACAGCGTGCCCAGCCCCGCCCGCACCCCCCCGGTCGCGAGGAGCCGCCGCTGGACGACGGCGAGCGAGACGAAGGACGCGCCCTCGACCACCACGGCGGGGACGAGCCAGCCCCAGCGCAGGCGGTCGAAGATCGAACCGATGCCCGACAGTTCGTCGGTGTGGCTCCGGAGCACCCACACTACGAGCGCTCCGGCGCCCAGCCCGAGCACGAACCGGATGGCGGGCCAGGCGCGCCGGAGCAACGAGCGGCCGCCGGCCGGCCGGCCGGGACGTCCCGCCCAAGCAGCGCCGGGGTCGCCGTCGGGCGGGACATGCTCGGCGTCGTCAACCATGCGCGCTCGGGGGTTCACTCTGGGGACCGGGTCACTGCAGCACGCCGGCGCGCCCGTGTCACGTCGGGCCCCCGGTCACGCCCTGTGGGCTCACCGTCGAGCGCTGCCCCATCGATCAAGATGTCGCCGTGAAGCTGACCTGGCGATCTGTGGCGGCTACCTCGGTCGTCGCCCTCCTCTTCGCCGCCGACGGGTTCGCCACCTGGCTCGGGGTGTCCCAGTCCCCCGCCGCCCCCTCGGGCCTGGCGCGCTACGTCGCCGCGAGCGAGGCCGAGGGCACCGTCGCGTTCGTGATGACCGTCCGCACACCCGCCCTGCACGCCCTCCAGCGGACGACGGGCCAGATGGACTTCGCCGACCGCAGCGGGCGGGCGCTCTCCGAGGCCACCACCCCCCAGTCCCTGCCCCAGTACACCGAGACCGTGGTGGTCCACGGCGCCGCCTACGAACGTCCGGGCGCCGACCGGGCCGACGGCCCCCACTTCGAGGGGGCATGGAGCCGCGTCGCCGTCGGGATCGCCGTGCCGCCGTTCGCCCCCCTCGCCGGGGCCGTCGCGGCGGCACCGCTCGCGCCGGCCCTCCAGCGGATCGGCGTGGGTACGCTCGGCCGGGTGCCGGTGACCGAGTACCTGGTCGCCTCTTACGGCGTGTCCTGCCCGCCGGGTGCCGGACCGGCGACCGCGTGGCACGAGACGACGTGGGTCTGGGTCGACGGGCAGGGCCGGATCCGGCGCTGGGAGAACGTCGCCGTGGCGCGCTTTGGGAGCTCGAGCGTCGGGGTCCGCGCCACCGCGGTCGTGACGTTCGGCCGCTTCGGCTCCCCGGTGTCGGTGGCCGCCCCGGGCCGGGTGCTGGGAGCGGCCCAGCCCGCCGCCAAGCCGGCCAACCCCTACGCCGGCTGCCTGGTCACGCCGGGCTGAGCGGGCGCCGCACCCCTCGTTCAGTGGATCAACTTGATGTAGTCGAACATTGGTAGGTACAGGCTGATGATGATGGCCCCGATCACCACGCCCATGATCACCACGAGGAACGGCTCGAGGATCGAGGTCAGGTTGTCGACCGTCTGGTCGACCTCGCCCATGTAGAAGTCCGAGACCCGCTGGAGCATCTCGTCGAGGGCACCGGTCTGCTCGCCGACCTCGACCATCTGGACCATGAGCGGCGAGAAGACGTCCAGGCGGCTCATGGGCTCGGCGAAGGACATCCCCTCGCGCACCCGCGCCTTCACCTCTAAGACGGCGTCGGCGACGATCGCGTTGCCCGAGGCCGCCGCGGTGATGTCCAGGGCCTCCAAGGCGGGCACGCCTGCCGAGAGGAGCGAGGAGAGGGTGGCGGCGAACCGGCTCATGGCCGCCTTGTGGGTCACCGGCCCGAAGACCGGCGGGCGCATCTTGAAGCGGTCCCACTTCCTTCGCCCGTTCTCGGTCTTGATCCACCGGGAGAACAGATAGGCCGCGACGGCGACGACGAGGATCACGAGCGCGACCCGCCAGCTGGCGAGCGTGTTGGAGATCGTGATGAGGATCCTCGTCGGCGTCGGGAGTTGGCCACCCAGGCTGGCGAAGAGCCGCTTGAAGACCGGGACGATCACGATCATCATCACGGCGACGATGATCGTGATCACCGCCACGACGATGATCGGATAGGTCATCGCCCCTCGGACCTTGCGGTTCAGCTCGACCTGCTTCTCCAGGTTGACGGCGATGTTCTTCAGCACCACGTCGATGCTCCCGCCGATCTCGCCGGCGGCCACCATCGCCACGTAGAGGTCGTCGAAGACCTTGGGGTGCTTGGAGAGGGCGACCGAGAGCGACGTCCCCGAGTCCACGTCTTCGTGGATCTGCCTGAGGACGATGGCGAAGTGCTTGTTCTCGACCTGGTTGGCGAGGACCGCGATCGACCGGCTGATCGAGAGCCCCGAGTCGACCATCGTCGCGAACTGCCTGGTGAAGACCGCGACCTCCTTGGCCTTGATGCGGTCCGAGAGCCCCGGGATGATGATCTCGGTCTTCAGGCCCTTGCCCTTGGCCGGAGCAACCGAGACGGGGAGGTAGCCCATCTCCCGGAGCCGCGACACGACGATCGGGATGCTGTCAGCCTCGAGCTTGCCCTCGACCAGGTTCCCCCTCTGGTCGCGGACCTTGTAGTCGAAGGTCGTCGTCACCGCGCTCCTCCCCCCTCGGGGGAATCAGACATTGGCCGGATGGTCATGCGATCCCGCGAATGTGGTTACGAAAGTCCTCCTCGTCCCGGCACCGATCGAGACCCAGGTCGGCCGAGATCGCGCCCGCCTGCACGAGGTGGGCGAGGCTCTGGTCCATCGTCTGCATGCCGAACTGCGAGCCGGTCTGCATGAGCGAGTAGATCTGGTGGGTCTTGGCGGCCCGGATGAGGTTCTGGATGGCCGGGGTGGCCACCATCACCTCGGATGCGACCACCCGCCCGTTGCCGTCCACGATCGGCACCAGCTGCTGGGTGACCACCCCGCGGAGCGAGGAGGCGAGCTGGATGCGGATCTGCTCCTGCTGGCTCGGCGGGAACACGTCGATCACCCGGTCGATCGTCGAGGGCGCGTCCTGGGTGTGGAGCGTCGCGAACACGAGGTGGCCGGTCTCGGCCGCGGTGAGCGCGGTGGAGATGGTCTCGAGGTCACGCAGCTCGCCGACCAGGATCACGTCGGGGTCCTGACGGAGCACCCGGCGAAGGGCCTCGGAGAACGACGTCGTGTCCGAGCCCACCTCGCGCTGGGAGATGACCGAGCGCTTGTGGGTGTGCAGGAACTCGATGGGGTCCTCGACCGTGACGATGTGCAGCGGCTTGTTCCGATTGATGATGTCGATGAGCGAGGCGAGCGAGGTCGACTTGCCCGATCCCGTCGGGCCCGTCACGAGCACGAGCCCGCGGCGCAGGTCGGTGAAGCCGCGCACTGCCGCCGGCAGCCCGAGGTCGTCGAACTGGGGGATGTCGTGGGGAATGGGCCGCATGGCCACGGTGACGGTCCCTCGCTGGAGCGCCACGTTCACGCGGAACCGGCCGACGCCAGCGACCGAGTGCGACGTGTCGAGCTCGTGCTCGGCCTCGAAGCGCTCGCGCAGGGTCGCCGGCAGGACCCCGAAGATCATCTCCTGGAGCGTCTCGGCGTCGAGCGGTTCGATGTCGTCCATGGGGCGCAGCGCGCCGTGCAACCGGACCGTCGGGGCCAGGCCCGAGGTCAGGTGGAGGTCCGATGCGCCGACGTTGACGACATAGCGCAGGAGGTCGTCGATGTGCAGCCGAAAGCCCATGTCGCTCGCCCGGCGCCGCCGGAACGAGGCCGAGCCGCCGAGGGTGTCGGCGAGCGAGGGCGGCCCCGACCCGGGCCCCTCCTCGGAGGAAGACGACGCGGTCGGTGCCATCGGCGTGGGAGGTGAAGGTGGAGGCGGTGGAGGCGGGGGGGCCGCGCTGCGGGGCGCGACCTCCTCGAGGTCCGCCGGTGCGCTCGGGACACCTGCTCTCGGCGGGGGTGGGGGCGGCACCTCTTGGACCGGCACCGGTGTCTCTTGGACCGGCTGGGGCACCGACGTCAGTATCGGCGGCGGGGGTGGGGGCGGCTCCTCGAGATCTGGCCGGATGGGGGTAGGCCGGTCGTCGACCCGAGCGTGACGCGGGGTCGGCTCGTTGCTGAGCGGGGGCACGCTCTCGAGCGGGCGGACCCGCTCGGTGACGGCCGGGGCTCCCGGGCCGGCGTCCTGTGTCTGCGCGCCGCGCCCGTTGCCCACGTGGACCTCGGCCGGCTGCACCATGCGGTCGACGACGATCGGGTTGGCGAGCACCGCCACGACCTCGTGGCCGAGGACACCGGCCAGCGTCGCCACGTCGGCGGCCTCGGGGGGCTCGGCGAACGCCGTGACCACCTGGCGGCCCGCGATGCGCAGCGGGATGGCACGGTGCTCGAGGGCGAGCATGGGCGGCAGGAGCTGACGAACCTCGCCGACGGGCGGTTCGAGCTCGAGGTCGACGACCCGCATCCGCGCCAGCTGCCCGAGCGTGTTGAGCACGACGTCGCGCAGCTGGGGCTCGCGCTGGACCAGGATCACGCTCAGGGGGATGTTGTTCTCCGTCGCCTGGACGAGGTAGGCGGCCACCTCGGACTCCGAGATGAACGCCCCGGCCACCAGGGCGCGGGCCAGACGCCGAGACCACTCGGCGCGATTGGCACTCGAGACCGGGCTCACATGACCACCCGGAGGACCTCTTCGAGCGTGGTGTGACCCTGCACCGCTCGGAGCAAACCGTCTGAACGCAGTGTTCGCATCCCCTGCTCACATGCCTTTCGCTCGATGTCGCCGATCGATGACTGCTGGATGATCATTCGGTCGATCTCCTCGGTCACGTTCATGACTTCCGCCAGCACCATGCGGCCCTGGTACCCGGTATTGGCGCAGCTCCGGCACCCGACGGCGCGGTGCAGCGTCGAGATGTCCAGACCCTCGATGTCGGACTCCGAATAACCCGCCGCGTAGAAGTCCTTCTCGGACGCGTCGTAGGGCTCCTTGCAGACCGTGCACAGCACCCGGGCGAGCCGCTGGGTGAGGACGCTGCCGACCGCCGAGGTGACGAGAAAGGGCTCGATCCCCATCTCGGTCAGCCGCAGAGGCGTCGACGCCGCGGTGTTCGTGTGGAGCGTCGTGAGCACGAGGTGGCCGCTCAGGGCGGCCTCCATGGCGATGTTCGCCGTCTCGGTCGAGCGGACCTCGCCGATCAGGATGATGTCGGGGTCCGAGCGCAGGATCGACTTCAACGCGCTCGCGAAGGTCAGCCCGGCCTTCGGGTTGATCTGGACCTGGGTGGCCCCGTCGATCAGGTACTCGACAGGGTCCTCGACCGTCACGACCTTCTTCTCGGGGGTCATGATCTCGGTCAGCGTCGAGTACAAGGTGGTGGTCTTGCCGGCCCCGGTCGGGCCGGTGACCACGATCACGCCGTAGGGCTTGCTGTACGAACGGGCGAAGCGCTCAAGGGTGTCGGGAGGGAACCCGAGCTCGGGCAGGGTCTTCAGGCTCTGGGACTTGTCGAGCACCCGCATGATCATGCTCTCGCCCCAGACGGTCGGCAGGGTAACGAGCCGCAGGTCGAGCTGCCGATCGCTCACCGTGAGCGAGACTCTCCCCTCCTGGGGGATCCGGTGCTCGGTGATGTCCATGTCGCCGATCACCTTCAGCCGGCTGACCACCGCCGAGGCGATCGTCGGGGACGCCGTCGAGGCCTCGTGCATGACGCCGTCGATCCGCAAGAGGATCCTCAGCGCGTTGGGGGTCGGCTCGATGTGGATGTCCGACGCCCGCTCGTTCAGGGCCTGCAGGATGAGCAGGTTGACGTAGCGGACGATGGGGGCGTCCTCGACGACGGCCTGGATGTTCTCGAGATCCGTCGCTCGCGAGGTCGATGCCGCCGCGTCCTGGGCCAGCGCCGAGACCTCGATGGTCGCGTCCCGCGAGATCCGGTTGTAGTGGGTGAGCTGGGAACGGGTCGCCACGACCGGCTTGAAGTTCCGCCCCATGATCGTCCGGAGGTCGTCCATCGCGAACACGTCGGTCGGGTTCGCCATCGCGACGACCGGGACGCCGTCCTCGAACGCGATGGGCAGCACCACGTGGTGCTCCGCTGTCGATTGGGGGATGAGCGCGACCGCGGTGCGATCGATGTTCACCTTGTTGAGGTCGACGAACTCCAGGCCGACTTCCTGGGCCATCGCCCAGACCAGGTCGTCCTCGGTGGCGAGCTTGCGGTTGAACAGGTAGCGGGCGAGCGACTCGCCGGTCGCCGCGGCCTGCTCCAACGCAGCCAGCATGTCGGCCTCCGAGGCTCGCCTCGATTCGACGAGCGCCCGGGCGAGCGGCGGCGCGTCGGATGGCAACCCCGAGGGTCCCGTCATCGTCTCCACGGCCTGGGCGGCGAGCGCGAGGTCCGCGAATCCCGGCGGCGCCGGGGGTGTCGGCGGCGGCGCGGCGGTCCCGGATGGGGGCGCCGGCGCGTGTGCGAGCGGTTCGTCGCTCGGAACGACCCAGGCAGCGTCCGGGACGGAATGCGAGCTCGGGGCTTCGGATGCGGCGTGCCTCGGCGGCGCGTCGGCCGGCGCAGGCTCTGTGCGCGGTGGAGCCGGCACCGGGGGCGCGGGTGGCAGCGGAGCCGGGACACCCGGCGACGGGGCAGCCGGATCGGGGGCCGTCGACGGCGGAGGCGACGGAGGAGGGGGCGGCGACGGCCAGTCGGCCTGCGGGACTCCCGTGAAGGGCTTCGCTTCGACCCGGGTCGGCTCGGCGGGTGGTGCCGGAGCGGCGTCGTCGACCCGGTCCGGCGAATAGAGGCGGTCGATTGCTCGCTCGATCTGATCGTCGCGCGCCACCACGGCGAAGAACTCGCGACCGAGCGCTGCCCGGAGGTCGTCCATTGCGACGATGTCGCCGGGGTCGGCCACCGCGATGACGGGGGTCCCGAGGCGTCGGCCCATGGGAACGGCCTTGTGGCGGCGCGCCACACCCTCGGGGATGATCGACTCGGCCCCCGGCGCGAGGGCGGTGTTGGTCAAGTCGACAAACCGGAGCTTGTGGTCTTCGGCCAGGCGGCGGGCGGTCGCCGTCGCTGTGTCAGTCAACGTGTCCAATCCTCGTGTTGGCGGCTCCGACGATCTCCCGGCTGATCTCGCAGGGGTACCGACGGTGGCCTCTTCGCGTCGGCATGGCTCTCCTCGGGCCGTCCCGTCCCAGTCCCTGGACCCGGGCAGGTCCATGCCGAATCAGCTTAGGTTTCAACCCCTTGAAATTGGGGGACCGTCGGGCACACTTTTCGCCCGCGACCAGGAGCTTCGTGCACGGCGGCGGCCACTACAGTCGCCCGGGTGGAAAGCACCGCCACCAGGGTCCTGGCGACGGTGGCGAGCGGGGTGCTCGGCCTGCTCATCGGATCGTTCCTGAACGTGGTCGTCTACCGCCTGCCGAGGGGCGAGTCGGTGGTCCACCCGCCGTCGCACTGCACGGTGTGCCAGGCCCAGCTGGGTGCGCTCGAGAACATCCCGGTCGTGTCGTGGCTCGCTCTCGGCGGGCGCTGCATGCACTGTCGGGCGCCAATCTCGCCGCGCTACCCCGTCGTCGAGCTCCTCACGGGCGCGCTCTTCGCCGGGCTGGCGCTGGCCCTGCCCGACGTCGCGCCCCTGGCCTCGCTCGACGCCGTCCTCGCAGGCGTGCTCGCGACGGTGCTCGTCGACCTCGACGGCCTGGAGGTGCCGCCCTCGCTCGGGTGGCTGACCCTCGTCGCCGCCGCCACGCTGATCGCGGTGTCGGTCGCGACCTCGGACCTCGGCCGCCTGGGCTGGGCTGGCATCGACGCCGGTGCCGCCATCGCCGCCTGCGGCCTGCACATCGGTGCCGGGCGCGGCACCCCCTCGGGGCGGGCAGCGGCGCTGGCTTCCAGTGCGGCGTGGGGCTTCGCCGCGGGGTGGGTCGCCCAGGGCGGCGGCCTCGCCATCGGCGTCGTCTGGGCGCTGCTCGCGCTGGCCGGATGGCTTCGGGGGGACGGGGGCCGCCGAGGGATGGTGGCCGCGGCGGGGGCGGTGTCGGTCGCGACGATCGTCGCCGGGGCGATCGCGACCCGTTAGCCCTACGCGACCCCGCCGGTGCGGACCAACCCGCGCCGCTCGAGCACCACCCGCAGGTCGTGGGGGTTGGACGCGCCCTCGAGCGCCTCTTGGAGGGTGATCACGCCCTCCTCCATCAGGTTGGCGAGCGACTGGTCGAAGGTGCGCATGCCGTAGTACTCGCCCTCGGACACGATCGACTCGATCTCCGAGGTGATGTCGGGGTCGAGGATGCACTGGCGGATCCTGCCGTTGGCCACCATGATCTCGAGCGCAGCCACCCGACCGCCCCCGTCGGCCCGCCGGACGAGCCGTTGGGCGACGGTCCCCCGGAGCGACCCGGCGAGCGACACCCGGATCTGCTGCTGTTGGTGCGGAGGGAAGAAGTCCACGATGCGCGTGACGGTCTCGGTCGCGTTGATCGTGTGCAGCGTGGTGAGCACCAGGTGCCCGGTCTCCGCCGCGGTGAGGGCCGCGAAGGCCGTCTCACGGTCACGCATCTCGCCCACCAGGATCACATCGGGATCCTGGCGGAGCACGACGCGCATGGCGGTGGCGAACGAGTCGGTGTCGAATCCGACCTCGCGCTGTTCGATGGCCGCAAGCTGGTCGCGGTGCAGGTATTCGATCGGGTCCTCGATGGTCACGATGTGACAGGCGCGGGTGCGGTTGACGTGGTCGACCATGGAGGCGAGGGTCGTGGTCTTCCCCGAGCCGGTCGGCCCGGTGACGAGCACGAGCCCGCGCTGTTCGGAGGCGAGCTCGTAGACGACCTCGGGCAGCCCGAGCTCCTGGCGGGTGGCCGGCGCGGCCCGGACCCGCCGGAACACGAGGGCGACCGTGCTGCGTTGATAGAAGGCGTTGACCCTGAAGCGCGCCAGGCCCGGGACCGAGTAGGCGAAGTCGACCTCGTGATGGCGGTGGAACGCCTCGGCGACCCGGGGCGGCGTGATCGCTGCCACCACCGCTGCGGTGTCCTCCGGGCTGAGCGGGAGCTCGTCGACGAGCGTGCGCAGCTCGCCGTTGATCCGCATCCGTGGCGGTGCGCCCGCCTTCAGGTGGAGGTCCGAGCCGTCCCACTGGTCGAGGAGCGTGAGAAGGCGCTCGAGCTCGGCGGGACTCACAGCGGGTTAGCTTAGGGCCGCGCCCCGCGCCCACCGAGGACGGTGTGCTCCCCGGCCGGGCGCACTACGAGATGAGCCGTCCCCCAAAGAGGGTCAGGCGAGGTTGACGGCCCGCAGCTCGTCGAGCGAGAGCTCGGCGGTCGCATCCCCGCCGCACTGCGGGCAGTGCTCGACGTGGCGCCACGAGCGCAAGAGCCTCGTCCCCTCCGCGTTCAGCATCACGACGAAGGACTCCGAGTAGGGGTCCAACTCCAGCCCGAAATACGGCCGCCAGGCCGTGGAGGCGCTCGGGGCGTCGAGCTTGAGCCCCTTCAGGATCCGGCGAAAGCGCATCCTGGTGGTGTCGAAGAGCCATGTGCTGTGGCACGACTCGAGGACGAGCGGCACATCGGTCGTCTGTTGCACGGATCGATCTTGCCTCCCGGGCACGACAAATCGGCCTCGGCTCCATTGCGGTTGAGTGACGGTCGGCAAAACCCCAGTTCACGGGCCTTTCCGGCCGGGATCAACCAACGCCCCTGGTCAGAGACCCTTTCCTCCCGATGCCTTAGGCAAGATTTACATCGGCCCAGCGTCGTGCTTGCGCCCGACCAGCCGCTCGCGCCTCGAGGCGACGTTGGCGAGCGCCCGAGCCAGCTCGCGGCGGGTGTCTGCGGGATCGATGATCATGTCGAAATAGCCGCGCTCGGCCGCCTCCCAGGGTGCGAGGAACCTGGCCGCGTACTGCTCCTCGCGGCGGCTGCGCTCTTCGTCGTCGGCCGAACGGTGGAGAATCTGCACCGCGCCGCGTGCTCCCATGACCGCCGGCTGGGAGCCCGGCCAGCCGATGCACAGCGTGCTGCCGATCCCTTTGGAGTCCATGACGATGTACGCCCCGCCCATCGACTTGCGCAGCGTGATCGCGATGCGGGGCACGGTCGCCTCGGCATATGCAAACACGAGCTGTGCACCGTGGCGGATCATCCCCCGCCACTCGAGGTCCTTGCCCGGAAGGAAGCCGGGCGTGTCCACCAAGGTGAGGATCGGCAGGTTGAACGCGTCGCACAGGCGGACGAACCGCGCCCCCTTCTGGGATGCGGCGATGTCGAGGGTCCCCGCCAACGAGCGCGGCTGGTTGGCGACGACCCCGACGGCCCGGCCGCCGAGGCGGACGAAGGACGTGACGAGCTGTGGGGCCCACCGCCCCCAGAGCTCCCGGCTGACCCCGTCGTCGGCGACGGCCGTGATCCCGTCACGCACGTCGTACGCCGCGTTGTCCCGGACAGGGACCACCTCCCGCAGCTCCGGTACCGACCGTTGCAAGGGATCAGACGTAGGAAGAAGCGGCGTCTCCGCATCGGCGTGGTCGGGGAGATAGGACAGGAGCTCACCGGCGACGTCCAGTGGGTCCTCGGTCTCCACGGCGCACAGTCCGCTCGTGAGGGCGTGCATCCCCGCGCCTCCCCGAGCCTCGGGACGCAGCCGGACGCCGGTGAACGCCTGGACCATCGAGGGACCCGAGACGAACGCCACTGCTTCCCCGGTCATCGCGACCAGGTCGGCCAAGCCCAACAGGAGCGCCGGTCCCGAGATGGCCGGTCCGACGACGACGACGACCACCGGGACGATCCCCGAGCAGGCGGCGACGGCCGCGGCCGCCCGGCCCCACCCGTGCCGCGCATCCACCCCGTCGGACACGTCGGCGCCGCTGGTCGCCAGCTCGAGCAGCAACGGCAACCGGAGGGCGCAAGCCGCCCGGGCCGCGGCCGCCAGGCTCTCGCCGTCCTTGCCGGCCAGTGCGCCCCGACGCCGGTCGGACGCCGTCCGGGCGACCACCACCCGCCGCCCGTCGAGCTCTCGCAGCTCCACGCCGACCGTGCCGTCGACCGAGCCCCGCAGCGGCACTCCGCCGCGGGCAGCCGCAAGGGCGGTCACCTGGCCCCATCCCGTCGTCATGGCCGTCCGCACGACGACGATCCTACGAGGCAGCGCCGACGGCACCCCAACTGGACGTGAGGACGGCCCCACCGAGCGGCGCGTCGCCTGGCCGCCGGCCGCAACCGCCGTGTCGCGCCCGGATCTCGGGCCGATTTTGTTGGGTCCCGGGGCTCACGATCCGCCGCCAAGCGGCCGATCCACACACCACGGGGGGTTACGGGATGGGGGCCGCCGGGCGCCGCGCATGCGGAGGTGCGCAGGCCCGGCGGTGCCCGCGTAAGGGCGCAGGGGAGGTGACAGACGCATGGCGCAGCGCATCGTCGGGCTCGACATCGGCACCAGCGCCGTGCGCGCCGTCGAGCTCTCGGTGGACTCCGGCCACCGTGCCGTCCTCGAAGCGTTCGGCCAGGTCGGCCTCCCACCCGGCGTCGTCGTCGACGGCGGGGTCGTCGACCAAGCCCACGTCGCCGCCGCCCTGCGCCGGCTGTGGAAGGAAGGCGGGTTCTCCGAGCGCCGCGTCTACCTCGGCGTCGCCGGCACCCGAGCCATCACCCGGGAACTCGAACTGCCGCCGGTGCCACCGGACGAGCTGGACGACGCCGTCCGCCTCCAGGCGGACGACGTGGTCCCGTTCCCGGTGGACCAGACGGTGATCTCCGCCGCGGTCACGGCACAGGTCAGCGACGGAGAGGGCGCAACGCAGCTGCGGGTGCTCGCCGCCGCCGCGCACCGTGAGCTGATCGACAGCGTCGTGTCGGCGGTCGAAGCCGCCGACCTCGAACCCATTGGCATCGACCTCAACTCCGCCGCCCTCGCCCGTACGTTCACCGATCCGGAAGCGACAGCACCAGATGTCGTCGTCTCCATCGGCGCCGGGCTCACCATGGTGGTCGCCCATCACCAAGGGGTCGTACTGTTCATCCGGACGATCAATCT
>DAHUYG010000004.1 GCA_027315315.1 Acidimicrobiaceae bacterium
ACCGAGGAGAGGCCCCGTCGCACGTCGTCCTCGAGGGCGCGGCGTAGCTCGGCTGCGCTCAAGAAGACATCGACGATCAAGGTGGAGTCGTGCATGTGGTCGTTCCTGGTGATCGAGGTGCGCGGCGCGCCGGAGCGCTCATTGGTCCACCATTGCAGTGGCGGCACCGGCCATCGTCGGTCTCGCTCCTCGGTAGCGCACGGGGGATGGCCTGTGGCGCGAGCCGCTCGACGGCCACTGTGAGATTTGCCACCCCCGACGCGCCGAGGCCCCGAGACCGCCTTTGGAAACATGCCCGACCGAGGGCCGAACAATGAGCAAGCGGCACCGGAGCCTCGACACCGGCGAGTGAAGCACACAGCGACGAGAAAGGAGAACCGCACCGTGTTCGTCGGTTGGGACTGGGCCAATGAGACCCATGATGTGAGCGTCCTCGACCAAGAGGGAAACCTCTTGGACCACTGGTCGCTGCGCCACGACGAGGAAGGAATCGATGCCGCTCTGGCACGCCTGGCCTCGCACGGAGCGCTTGGCGAGCTTCCTGTGGCCATCGAGACCACGAGCGGGGTGATCGTCGACCGTCTGCTCGAAGCCGGGCACCCGGTCGTGCCGATCCATCCCAACGCCTTCAACGCGGCCCGGCCTCGCTGGGGGGCGAGCCGGGCCAAGTCCGATCCGGGCGACAGCTTCAAGCTGGCCGACTACCTGCGCACCGACGGGCACCGTCTGCGACGCCTCGAGCCGTTGGACCCGGCCACGGCCGAGCTCCAGGCCCTCAGCCGGCTGCGATCCGACCAGGTCGAGGCCAAGACCGCGGCCACCAACCAGCTGCGCGCAACGCTGCGACGCCACTGGCCCGGCGCCGCGGTGATCTTCCGACGCCTCGACAGCGAGATCGCGCTGGCCTTCTTGGAGGACTACCCGACTCCTCAGTCCGCGGCGCGCCTCGGCGAGGGCCGCCTGGCCATGTTCTGCCGGCGTCACTCCTACTCGGGCCGCCGTAGCGCCTCTGAGCTGCTCGAACGCCTGCGCAGCGCTCCCGCACCGACCCAGGCCATCGGCCCCGAAACCCTTGTCGAGCTGGTGCGCGTCCAGGTGCGCCAGCTGCGCGCTCTGCTGTTGAACATCGCGGATCTGGACCGGGCCCTCGGTGCCGCCCTGCTCGAGCACACCAAGGCACCCTTGCTCGCTTCGATGCCGCGCATCGGCGAGGTCAATCTGGCCCAGGTGATCGCCGAGGTCGGCCCACTGCTGGCCCGAGCCCGCAACGTCGAGGAGGCCGGCGCTCTCGTCGGCGCCACGCCCGTGACCAAAGAGTCGGGCAAAGGCCGCGCGGTCAACTTCCGCTGGGCGGTCAACACCGGGGCCCGTCAGGCCCTTTCGATCTTCGCGGACAATTCCCGGCACTCCTCGCCCTGGGCGGCCCAGCTCTACGCCCAAGCTCGAGCTCGGGGGAAGCGCCACCCTCATGCCATCCGGATCCTGATGCGCGCGTGGCTGCGGGTCATGTGGGTCTGCTGGCACTCCGAAACGGTCTACGACCCGACAGTCCACGGCGGCGAAAGGAGGCTCGCCCAGCACGAAATCCAGAAATCCGCCGCGTAGGGGTTGACTTGGAAATCTCAGAGGTCGCGGGCCAGTCGGAGCCCGCTGAAGGCCCACCGGGAGTGGGCCGGGAAGAAGTTGCGGTAGCTGGCCCGGGTGTGGCCCTCCGGCGTGACGCACGCCCCGCCGCGCAGCACCTGCTGGTTGACCATGAACTTGCCGTTGTACTCACCGACCGCGCCCGGCGCGACCCGGAAGCCCGGGTACGGGCCGTATGCGCTCGACGTCCACTGCCACAGCGCACCGAAGAGATCGCCCATGCTGGCGTCGTTGGCGACCGGGTGGAGACCAAGCGCCCCGGGGTCGGGGTCGGCGGCCGAGCCGATCGCCTCCCATTCGTGCTCGGTGGGGAGTCGCGCCCCGCTCCAGTGGGCATAGGCGTCCGCCTCGTAGTAGCTGACGTGGCAGACCGGCTCGCTCGGTCGCACGGGACGCTCGCCGTAGAGGGTGAAGACCCGCCACTCGCCGTCATCGCGCCTCCAATACAGGGGGGCCTCCCAGCCCCCCTGGCGGAGGGCGGCCCAGCCGTCGGAGAGCCATAGCTCGGCGCGTTCGTAGCCGCCGTCATCGATGAACTCGAGCCACTCGCCGCATGTGACTAGGCGGTCGGCCAGCGCGAAGGGGGTGAGGAGGTGGCGGTGCCGGGGGAACTCGTTGTCGAAGCCGAACCCGGCACCGGGATGCCCGGTCTCCACCTCGCCGCCCTCGTGCTCGGCCCAGCCGAGGCGGTTCGACACCGCAGCCGGGAGCCCTCCCTCGTCTTGATAGGCGGGCAGGAGCGGATTGCACGACAGCACGTGCTTGATGTCCATGAGCGCGAGCTCCTGGTGCTGTTGCTCGTGGTGGAGGCCCAGCTCGACGAGGGCGGCGAGCGCGTCGTCGCGGGGCTCGGCGGCGAAGAGCTCGCCCATCATCTTGTCGACGTGCTCTCGGTAGTCGGCCACCTCGCCGACCGAGGGTCGCGAGATGAGGCCCCGCCGGTCGCGGGCGTGGCGTGCCCCCACCGCCTCGTAGTACGAGTTAAAGAGGTAGCCGTAGGCCGGGTGGTACGGCTGGTAGCCGTCGTCGTGCAGCGGGAGCACGAAGGTCTCGAAGAACCAGGTGGTGTGCCCGCGGTGCCACTTGGTCGGGCTGACATCGGGCATGGACTGGACGGTCTGGTCCTCGGGGGAAAGCGGGGCCGCCAGGTCCTCGGTGCGGCGGCGCACCTCCTCGTAGCGTCCCGCGAGCGTAGAAAGAGGGACCTCGGGATCGGCTGGGGCCATCTGGACACCTCTCCGGCAGCCCGAAAGCGGTCGCTGCCTGGGGGATCGCGGACCGACGACGTGTCCGGTCCACCGTAGCGGGAGGGTGTTCGCGCCGGTACGCGGGACCATAGCTTCCAGGTCGGCTGGGGGATCGGGGCCTCGCAACCGGCGGGGGCCGCGATCGAACACCGGGGCCGTATGCTCCCGTCCATGACGATTCGAGCGACCTTTAACGGCACGGTGATCGCCGAGAGCGACGACACCGTGGTGGTCGAGGGCAACCACTACTTCCCTCCCGAGGCCGTCGAGGCGCAGTACCTCGAGCAGAGCGACACGCACACCACGTGCCCGTGGAAGGGGCTCGCGAGCTACCGCGACGTCGTCGTCGACGGTGAGCGGGCGGCCGACGCGGCCTGGTACTACCCAGACCCCAAGGATGCCGCCAAGGAGATCAAGGACCGCATCGCCTTCTGGAAGGGCGTCGAGGTTCGCTGATTCGCGGGGCCGCCGGCCACCGCGTCGTTCACATTGCGAGCGAAGGAGTCTGAAGATGGGGTTGTTCTCGGGACACAAGACCGAGATGGTCGATCCGGCGCACGCGCTGGTCGGGCGGGAGCGCCCGATCGTGCACACGGGGAACCATCTCGTGCTCGGGACGCCTACCGCACCGCCGTTCCCCGAGGGAATGGAGACGGCACTCTTCGCCCTCGGTTGCTTCTGGGGAGCAGAGCGCCGCTTCTGGCAACTCCCGGGCGTGTACAGCACCGCGGTGGGTTACTCGGGCGGCTACACGCCCAATCCGACTTACGAGGAGGTCTGCAGCGGGCGCACCGGCCACGCCGAGGTGGTCCTCGTCGTCTTCGACCCGAACAAGATCACCTACCGTCGCCTCCTCGCCGAGTTCTTCGAGAGCCACGACCCGACCCAGGGGATGCGGCAGGGCAACGACGTGGGCACCCAGTACCGCTCGGCGATCTACGTGTCGTCCAATGAGCAGGCGGCGGCGGCCGCAGAGGTGAAGGCCGCATTCGAGGAGCGTCTGCTCGACGCTGGGTTCGACGCCGTCACCACCGAGGTCGCAGCGGCCGGACCCTTCTACTACGCCGAGGATTACCACCAGCAGTATCTCGCCGCGAACCCCAACGGCTACTGCGGGCTGGGCGGCACCGGGGTGTCGTGCCCGGTCGGCACGGGCGTGGAGGCCGACTCGAAGGGCTGAGGCCGCCCTTTGGGGTCGGGCGACGCGGGCTCGCTGCGGGTTAATGGAGAATGCTTCCCAAGCGCACCGGGCACGAGTTTCTGGCTCGGCCTGCGGCAACCGTCACTCGGCCCGGCTTCCTCGGGGTGGGAATTCGGTGATCGTCGGCATGGGCGCCGGATTCTTGCTTATCGTACGCGACGACCCACCGCGCTCATATGCCCGAGGGGGCTCTCACGCGCCGCGCGCCTCGAATCAGCAACCGAACGCATAGCTGACCGCCGAGCAGACCTTGCGCATGACGTCATCGCCGACTTGTCCGACCGGACCGCTGAGCGATGCCTGAGTGACCGTGTGAAGGCCGTCGCAGTTGATGACCGAGGGTCCTTCCAGGCCAACCTCGACATGGTTGATTGCAACCTCCGCGGCCAGACCCCGGATCGATGTGGTGATCTCGGCCACGGTAACGAGCTCGCGGACGTCGAGGACCTCGGATCGCGTGAGCAGGAGAACGGGTCGCCTCTTGCGACCGACCTCCGCCAGCCAAAGCTCGCCGCGCCTCACGGCTCGCCCCACGCTTCAGCTTCGCTCCAGAAGGTGTCCGTACGTTCGGGGTGCCTTAGGTACGCCTCTCGGTCTGACTGCTCCAACGCGGCGCGCACCGCATCAGTGACTCCCTGGCGTGCTGCTGCCGAGATGTTGACGCCGAGCTGATGAGCCCGCTCGGCCAGCTCCACGTCCAGCGTGAAGGTGGTTCTCGATGTAGCCATACTCTGATGCTATCAGTTTGTGGTGGTAATCTGGGTTGACGCAGGCGGAGACGAAGCGGGGTTGCCGACCGGCGTTAACGCGGCATCATTCCCCGCCACGGCCGTCCGGCGGCTGTCCTCGAGGCCGGCAACGTGTCCCCCACCCTGCCGACCCTCGACAAGGTCGCCGAAGCGCTCGGGGTCGAGCTCGTCGTGAGCTTCGTGGACCTCGACGATCGGATGGCCGGCTGATCGGCTGCGGAGCTCGAGGAGGTCTCGCGGCGTGAACGGCCTGGGTTGCTTGGTGCCCCCCCGGATATGGGCACCGATCCAGTCTCGATCGTCGCCAACGCGGGTCGAGCACCTGGAATTCGTTGTGAAGATCGACCCCCGTTAGCCAGGGGCTAGCTGCGGCCGACCGCCTCCAGGCGCCGCACGGAGGATTCGGCCTCGGCCATGAAGCGCGCGACGAGCTCGGCGGCCGGCACGAGGTCACTGATGCCGCCGACCCCCTGCCCGGCGGGGTAGCCCTCCTTCGTCGGGTCGATGTCGGGGGTCTCGGCGTCCCCACCGAGATGCCAGGCGTTGGACCCGATGGCGCTGCGGATCTGCATCGGGAACGGTTGGATCTCCTCGGGGTGCTCCACGTAGTGGTTCGTGTAGTCGTTGCGCAGCACCCGCATCGGCTTGCCCGAGTAGGCGCGGGTGATGAGCGTCTCGTCCTCGCGCGCTGCGACCAGTGCGTCCTTGTATCCCGCCACGCCGCGCGCCTCGGGCGTGGCGATGAACCGGGTGCCCACCCACGCACCGTCGGCACCGAGCGCGAGCGCGGCAGCGAGGCCCCGCCCGTCGAAGATGCCGCCCGCGGCCACAACTGGGACGCGCTCGCCGACCGCGTCGACCACCTGGGGGACGAGCGGCATCGTGGCGACCTGGCCGGTGTGCCCCCCGGCCTCGGTGCCCTGGGCCACGACGAGGTCACATCCCGACGCGACGGCGCGCTCGGCATGGACCACCTTGCCGCACATATTCGCCACGAGGACGTTGTGCCGGTGGCACAGGTGGATGGCGTCGACCGAGACGCCGAGTCCCGCCACGAAGACGCTGGCGCCCCCCTCGATTAGGAGCTTGACCCGATCGAGCAGGTCGTCGCCGATGACCGTGAGCAGGTCCACGCCGAAGGGCTTGGAGGTGGCCCTGCGGACGGCCGCCATCTCCTCGGTCAGCATGTCGGGGCCCATGGTCGAGGCCCCGAGACAGCCGAAACCGCCGGCCTCGGAGACCGCTGCGACCAGCGGGGCATAGGACACCCCGCCCATTCCGGCCAGCATCAGTGGGTGCTCGATGTCCAAGAGCTCGGTCAATCGGGTGCGCAACATCGGGTCCTTCCTCGGCGATACTGCAGGGGTCCCCCAAAGAGCCAGCTTCGCGGAATTGGCGGCCGGACGCCGAATGCGCCCGGCCCCTTGCCAGGAGTGCCTCGGCTCAAAGGCAACCAGGAGCCTCCTTGGTCGATCGAATGTTTCACGCCCTCGGGCGCGGCGTCGTGCGCTACCGCTGGGTGATCGTGGTGATCTGGCTGGTGGGCACGGGCGCCGCGACCCGGGCCCTGCCCAGCCTCGGCAGCCAGGTGAACAACAACAACAGCGCCTTCCTCCCGGCGAACGCGCCGAGCAACGCCGCCGCCAACCTCGCGGTCCCGCTGACCGGCTCGGCCAACCAGTCCCTCGTCCAGGTGGTCGCGGTGGCGCGACAGGGGACCCTCGGCCCCTCCGACGTCTCGGCGGTCCAGGCCCTCGCATCGGCGATGCGCAAGGTGCCGACGGTCGACCTGGTCCAGTTCGGCAGCGTCTCGCCGGATCGGAAGGCCGCGCAGATCCTCGTCCTCTCCAAGAACTCGCCCAACGACGAGCCCGACAACAAGACGCTCCTCGAGCGAATGCAGACGGCGGTGGACCACAGCGCCCTGCCGGCAGGGCTCGAGGTGCACTTCGCAGGAGCGGTCGCCACGGGGGTGGCGAACCAGGTGCAGTCCCAGTCTCAGGGCAAGCAGACCCAGTCGCTGTCCTTGCTGTTCATCATCGTCCTGCTGCTCTTCATCTTCCGCTCGGTGCTGGCGCCGATCCTCACCTTGTTGCCGGCGACGCTCGTGCTCGTGCTCTCCCAGTCGCTCCTCGGCGGCCTCGGCTCGCTCGGGCTCAAGATCTCCTCGATCACCCAGCTGCTCCTCATCGTCCTCGTGCTCGGGGCCGGGACCGACTACGGCCTCTTCCTCGTCTTCAGGGTGCGAGAAGAGCTCCAGCTCGGCCGCTCGCCCCACGAGGCGGTCGAGATCGCCTTGGCGAGGGTGGGGGAGTCGATCACCGGGTCGGCCTCCACCGTGATCCTCGCCCTGCTCAGCCTGTCGCTCGCCGACTTCGGTCTCTACAAGGACCTCGGTGCACCGCTCGCCATCGGGGTCGCGGTCATGCTGCTCGCCGGCCTCACCCTTCTGCCCGCCTTGCTCGCCATCTTCGGCCGCGTCACCTTCTGGCCGTCGCGTCCCCAACAGCACGAGCACCAGGTCGGGTGGTGGGGGCGCACCGCGTCGAGGCTCATCGCGCGGCCCGCCCTCTCGCTCCTCGTCGGCGTCGTCGTCTTCGGCGCGCTGGCCCTCGGGGTCATCGGCAATAAGCCGGGCGGGTTCGGCGGATCGCTGAGCGCCCCGCCCGGGACGAGCGCGGCGATCGGCAACGCGCAGATCAAGGAGCACTTCCCCCAGGCGAGCCAGAACCCGACCAACCTCTTGATGGTCTTCCCCCAGTCGGTGTGGTCGGACCCCGCCCGGCTCGTGCGGGCGACGTCGCTGCTCCGGGGGACCGGCAAGTTCACCCAGCTGTCCGGGCCACTCGACCCCAACGGCACCGCGATCAGTCCGAACGAACTCGTCGCGCTCCACGCCGAGTTCGGTCCGGCCGCGCTGCTCCCGGTGCAGCAGCCGGCCGGCTCGAGCGTGTCGGTCTCCGAGTACAACGCCTATCGGGCCACGGCGCGTCTCGTCTCGAGCGACGGCAAGACCGTCCAGTGGCTCGCCGGCCTGGCGGCGGGCGACCCCTCGAGCACCCCGGCGCTCAACGCCGTGCCGGGCATCCGGTCCGCCTTCGCAAGCGTGGCGGCCGAGGTCGGTGCGACCAAGAGCGGCGTCGCCGGCGAGGCCCCGGCGCTCGCCGACGTGAGCTCGATCTCCAACAACGACCTGAAGCGGATCGTGCCGATCGCGGTCGTGGTGATCGGCATCATCCTCGCGCTCGTACTACGCAGCCTCGTGGCGCCGCTCTACCTGCTGGCGAGCGTGGTCGTCTCGTACCTCGCATCCTTCGGGCTCGCCGTGATCGTCTTCATTTTCCTGGCCCACCAGGGAGGCATCACCTTCATCCTCCCGTTCCTCATGTTCGTCTTCCTGCTCGCGTTGGGCGAGGACTACAACATCCTCGTCATGTCGCGCATCAGGGAGGAGGCGCGTCGCTTGCCGCTGCGCGAGGCGGTCGTGCGGGCGGTCGGGGCGACCGGGTCGACGGTCACCTCGGCCGGCCTGGTGTTGGCCGGTACCTTCGCCGTCTTCGCGATCGTGGCGGCCCGCCAACCCGGTGGCAGCCAGATCGTCTCGGTCGGCTTCGGGCTGGCCGTCGGGGTCCTCCTCGACACCTTCGTCGTGCGGACGGTGCTGGTCCCCGCGACGGTGACCCTCTTCGGGCGCCTCAACTGGTGGCCGGCCGCCATGGGGCGCCGGGCGCGTCCGGACCCGGAGGCTTCCGCCGGGGTCGAGGTCGTGGCACCATCGGGGCACGCGCACAGCGAAGGGGGCCGCCAGTGACCGTGCCCAGTGAACCCGGGCTCGACCCGGGGACGCCCGAGCCCAGGGGGAACCGTCGCCGTGACGTCCGTCTCGTCGTCACGGGGATCCTCTTCGCGCTCGGGGTCTGGTTCGCCCTCGCCAACACCCAGGAGGTCAAGATCCGCTTCTGGCTGGTGACGACCCGCACGCCGGTGGTGAGCGCGCTCGCGATCACCGCCGCCCTCGGGATCGGGATCGGTCTCCTCGTCGGGCGCCGGTTCCGCCGGCCCCAGTCGTAACGGATTCGCCATGGGAACTGGCCCGACCCGTGCGGCGCAGCCGCAGCGGCGGCCGTAAACTCGGGCCTGGTGATGCCGCGAGAGGGTGCGACGGTGGTCCCCTTGGCGGGGGGATCGCTCGGCGCGGCTCCGCGGACCGCGGACGGCTCTGGGGTGGTGCATGCCACTCTCTGACCACGAACAGCGCATCTTGGACGAGCTCGAGCAGTCCCTGGTGCGCCAGGACCCCCAGTTCGCCGAGCGCGTCCGCTCCGAGACCGTGTACCGGCACGCCGGCCGCTACTGCAAGTGGGCCGCGCTGTCCTTCGTCGCCGGCATCGCGATCCTGGTCGTCTTCTACCCGCGCTCGGTCGTCGTGGGCTTCCTCGGGGTCGCCTTGATGTTCGTCTCGGCGGTCGTCTTCGAGCGGAACCTCCGGCGCATGGGGAAGGCAGGGTGGCACGACCTCACCCGGTCGCTGCAGAAGGACCGCCCGGCGGGTTCCGCCCAGCCGGGGATCGAGGGTGCGGTGGACAACGCCCGCACCTGGCTGCGCACCCGCTTCCGTCGCGACCGCTGAGTCCACCGCCTGGTGGAGGGGCTCTGTATGGCCGTCGACATCGGCGGCACGAAGCTGGCGGCCGGACTCGTTGCGCGCGACGGCGCCATCGTCGACGCTGGCCGCGTCCCGACGCCGACGAGCACCGACCCCGAGGTCCTCTGGGATGCGCTGGCCGGGCTGATCACCGGCCGCCTCGAGCGCGCCGGCTCCACGATCGTGGCCTGCGGAGTCGGATGCGGCGGGCCGATGGAGCCCGGGGGTGTGACCGTGTCGCCCCTCAACCTCCGCGCCTGGCGTGGCTTCCCCCTGCGGGCGCGGGTCGCAAGCCTCCTCGGCGTGCCGACTGCCGTCGACAATGACGCCAAGGCGCTCGCGCTGGGGGAGGGGTGGCTCGGCGCTGCGGTCGGCCGCGCCAACTACCTCGCCATGGTCGTCTCGACCGGGGTGGGCGGCGGCATCGTGCTCGACGGGCGGCTCCTCGACGGGCGGCTCGGGAACGCCGGCCACGTCGGCCACGTCGTGGTCGAGCCCGACGGGCGCCGGTGCTCGTGTGGCGGCAAGGGCTGCCTCGAGGCCGAGGCGTCGGGAAGCGCGATCGCCGCGATCACCGGGCGACCCCCGGCTGATGCGACCCCCGAGGTGATCGAGCGGACCGGGACCCTGGTCGGGCGCGCCGTCGCGTCGGTCGCCAACCTGCTCGACCTCGATCTCGCGCTCGTCGCGGGATCGGTGGCCCTCGGATTCGGCGAGCCCTTCTTTCAGGCGGCCCGCCGGGAGCTCGCGCGCCGCGCCCGCATCTCGTACGCGGCCGGCGTCCGCATCGAGCCGGCGGGCCGCGGCGCCGACGGCCCGCTCGTCGGCGCGGCGGCGCTCGGTTGGCAGCTCGCCGGGGGAGCGACCGGCGGTGCGTGAGCGGCGCACCGGGCGTGCCGGGGCTGCGTTGGTCGTGCTCCGGGCGGTGTCCTCGCGGCCCTCGCTGTGGGGCGAGGCGCTGCGGAGCGCCGCCCGGCTGGCCCCGGATCGATGGTGGCGCCGGCCCCCGTTCCTCCCGGTGCCCGACGCCGCCTACTGGCACTTCAGGATGCAGACGGCCTTCGGCGAGGAGCGGGCCTTGCCGAGTGTCCAAGACGTCGTCGACTACCTGGGCTGGTGTCAGCGATCACGAGGGTCGCGCCGGTAGCCTGCTCTCGTGATGGGCCGCGTGCTGCTCCTCAACGCGACGTACGAGCCCCTCGCACTCGTCTCGGACCGCCGGGCGGTCGTGCTCGTGTTGGCCGGACGGGCCGAGGCTGTCGCGTTCAGGGAGGAGGCGTCGGTCTTCCACTCGGCGCACCTCGCGATCGAGGTCCCGGCGATCGTCCGTCTCTTCTACATGGTGCGCATCCCTCGCTGGGCGAGGACGCCGCCGCTCACCCGCCGCGCCGTGTTGCGACGCGACGGCGGTCGCTGCGCGTACTGCGCGGCACCGGCCGACACGGTCGACCACGTCATCCCGCGCAGCCGCGGTGGGCGCCACGAGTGGGGCAACGTCGTGGCCTCCTGCCAGCAGGACAACCTGGCCAAGGGCGACCAGCTGCTCGACGAGCTCGGCTGGGCGCTGCCCTTCCAGCCCCGCGCCCCCGAGGGACACCTCTGGCGGCTCCGCCACCTCTCCGAGGTGGACCCGTTGTGGGCGCCCTATCTCGTTCCGGCGTCCTGACGCCCCGGGCGCCGGGCGCTCGCTAGGATGCGTGAGCTCTTCGACCCGGCGACGCTGCGTCCGCTCGGGCAGCGGGTGGCCTTCGTGCGCCGGGTCGGCCGACCGGCGCTCGTCCTCGGCAGCACCCAGTCCGAGCGCATCGTCGATCCCGGCGGGCTCGCTGACGCCGGCATCGAGCTCGTGCGCCGGCGGAGCGGCGGTGGGGCGGTGCTCCTCGAGCCCGGCGCCTCGGTGTGGGTCGACACCTGGGTGCCCCGCGGCGACGCCCTGTGGGACGACGACGTGTCGCTGTCGCGGGCGTGGGTCGGGGAGTGGTGGGTGGCCGCGCTCGGGGTGCCCGGGCTCGAGGTGCACCACGGTGCGGCCGTCTCGTCCCGTTGGTCCGAGCTGATCTGCTTCGCCGGGATCGCGGCCGGCGAGGTCCTCCACGAGGGACGCAAGCTTCTCGGGGTGGCCCAGTGGCGCGCCCGGGAGGGCGCCCTCACCCACTCCTTCGCCCATCTGTGGGCGCCGTGGCGCCTCCTGTGCGGCCTGCTCCTGCCCGAGCCAGGCGCGACCGAGGCGGCCGACGAGCTCGCCGCCTCGAGCGCGCTCGTGGGCGAGCTGGCCCCCGGGGGATCGGACCGCCTCGTCGAGCGGCTCCTCGGCGCCCTGCCCGACCCCGGCAGCTGGGAGATCCGGCCCGCCTGAGCGCGCCGAGCCGGGCCCTCGGCCTCGGCACCCCTTCGCGTGGGCCGCCCTGCACACGCCCGGTGGCCGCGCGCGCCCAAAAGGGTGGCGGGGTGGGGGATGAATGTTGACGGGGGGTGGAGAAGGGCATAGAGTGGCGCGAAATGGTTTAAAGGGGAGCGACACAGCGATCCGGGGTCCTGTGGTGGGAGTTGGTTCTGGTGTCAGGGTTCGTCGGCCGGTACGAGCACTCGCTCGACGTCAAGGGGAGGGTGATCCTGCCGGCGAAGTTCCGCGCCGAGTTCGACCGGGGCGGCTACCTGACGGAGAACCGGGAGGGCTGTCTCGCTCTTTGGACCCTCGGGGAGTTCGAACGGCAGATGACGGCGATGCAGGAGCGGGCGGCGAGCGGACGGATGGACCGCAACCGGGCGCGTCTGTGGGCCTCGAACACCCAGGAGGTCGAGGTCGACCGGCAGGGCCGTATGGCGATCACGGCCCGGCTGCGGGAGTTCGCGCAGTTGGAGTCCGATGTGCTCGTCGTCGGGGCGCTCGACCGGATCGAGCTGTGGAACCCCACGGTGTGGGAGGAGCGGGTGCAGCCCGCCGAGCAGTGGTTCTTGGACGACCACGTGGACGACTGAGCGAGAGAGGACAAGGAGAAAGAGGAAAAGGAACCCGACAGACACGCATCGACACACACAGGCACGGCGCCCGGTATATGCGCAGCCCCTCGACCGGCACGGTGGAAGACTCCTCCTCCGCCCTCTTCCCCGTCGGTCGTGAAGGGAAATCCCCTCTCAGCACCTCGCCCGTCGGGGGGCTGCGGATGGACCGGGAACCCCAGCACCAGCCCGTGATGGCGAGCGAGGTGGTGGAGCTGTTCGCTCCGGTCGGCCCGGGCGTCGTCATCGACGCGACCGTCGGCCTCGGCGGCCACGCCGCCGCCCTGCTCGACCGGTACCCCGCCTTGGGGGTGCTCGGCATCGACCGCGACCCATCGGCGCTCGAGGCGGCCGCAGCGCGGCTCGCCCCCTTCGGCGACCGGGTCGTCTTGCGGCACGCCCGCTTCTCCGAGCTCGCAGGGGTGCTCGGTGAGGCTAGGGCCGCCGGCCGGGGGCAGTGGCCCTCGACCGGCGAGGCGGCGGGCGCCCCCGAGCGCGTCTCGGGGGCGCTCTTCGATCTCGGTGTCAGCTCCCTGCAGCTCGACACCCCAGAGCGCGGCTTCTCCCATCGCTTCGATGCGCCCCTCGACATGCGGATGGACCCGACCGAGCCGAACCGGGCCCTCGACCTCGTGAACGGCGCCGAGGTGCGAGAGCTCTCGTCGTGGTTCGCGGCGAGCGGCGAGGGCCGGCTGGCCGGCCGGATCGCCCGGGCCATCGAGGCGGCTCGGCCCATCGCCACGACCGGCGAGCTCGCCCGCGTGGTCGAGTCCGCGGTGCCGGCGGCCGCCCGGCGCCGCGGCCATCCGGCGACCCGGGTCTTCCAGGCGCTGCGGATCGCGCTCAACGACGAGGCCGAAGAGCTCGCCGTCGGGCTCCCGGCCGCACTGGGGCTGCTCTCGACGGGCGGCCGCTGCGTCGTCCTCGCATATCACTCCGGTGAGGGGCGCCTCGTGAAGGACGTCTTCTCAAAGGCGGTGTCCGGTGGCTGCGTGTGCCCGCCCGGCCTGCCCTGCGCGTGCGGCGCAGTGTCGGGCTTTGCCTGGGTGTTCCGTGGCTCGCAGGGCCCCGACGCCCGCGAGGTGTCGGGGAACCCGAGGGCCTCGAGCGCCCGCCTCTGGGCGGTCGAGCGCCTGGAGGACGGGGCGGTTGCCCCGTGACGCCCGCTCAGGCGGCCGCTCAGCGTGCCGCCTCGGTGCGCACGGCCCGGCTCCCGAGCCCCCGGGCCGGGGCGAAGCGCCCGGCGCTTCGGGTTCTCACCCCGCGGCCTCACAACGGTCGTTGGCTGCGGGCCGCCGCCGCCGTCGTCGTCGTTGGGGCGCTGCTCGCGGTGGTCGTCGGCCACTCGATGCTCGCCCAGGGGCAGGTCCGCCTCACGACCGAGCAGGGCCCGCTGGCGACCGCCCAGGCGGTCAACCGACAGCTCCTGGCATCGGTGGCCACCGCTGAGAACCCGGCCCAGATCATCGCGGAGGCCGCCCGGCTGAACCTCGTCCGCCCGAGCAGCGTGACCCAGGTCCCGGCGGTCCCCCTCGACACCCCGATCGCAAGCTCCACCTCGAGCACATCGACCACCGCCGCCGGGCCCACGACGACGGGCGGTCGATGAGCCCGACCGACACCCGCATCCGACCGAGCCATCGCGAGAGCATCGGCCCGGCCCGGCCCCGCCGCCTCGAGCCGCCCCACGCCGCGCGTCGCCCCCACCGGCCCCACACCTCGGCGCGCCGGACGAGGGGCCCGGCCCACCCCACCCACGCGCCGCGCAGCGGGCGGATCAAGGTCTTCCGCATCCTCCTCGTCATCGTGCTGCTCGCGGTGGTCGGCCGCCTCGTCGCGCTGCAGGTCCTCGACTCCTCGCACTACAAGGCGCTGGCCTCGGCCGAGCTGCGGGTGACGGTGAACGACCCCGGGCTGCGTGGCGGCATCTATGACCGCAACGGGGCGGTGCTCGCGATGTCGGTCCCGACCAAGACCGTGGTGGCCGACGACTTCCAGATCACCCAGCCCGAGCGCGAGGCCAGGGTGCTCTCGCCGCTGATCGGCGTGCCGGTGGCCACGATCGTGCCCGAGCTCCGCCAACACTCGGGATATGTGAAGCTCGCCACCCAGCTCTCGGCCTCGCGCGGCGACAAGCTCGCCCAGGACAACCTGCCCGGCATCACCCTCCTCGACGGATCCGAGCGGATCGACGCCGACGGCACGCTGGCCGGGCCGGTCCTTGGCGCGGTGCACGCGAGCGGGGCGGGGGCCTCGGGGCTCGAGTACCAGTACAACTCGCTGCTCTCGGGGAAGGCCGGGACCGAGACCCTCCTCGAGTCGCCCGCGGGCGTCGACCTGCCCCAGGGCGCCGCCCTCACCCACAGCGGCGGCGGGAACGGGACCGGCATCGAGCTGACCATCGACCAGCCGCTCCAGTACGTCACCGAGTCGGCCCTCGGCAACGAGATCGCCGCTAGCCACGCGACGAGCGGCATGGCCGTCGTGATGGACACCCGCACTGGCGACATCCTGTCGATGGCCAACCTCGTCGCCGGCAACAACGGACTCGGCCTCGTCCCGGGCACCCCCTCGCCGGTCAGCCAGGCGCCGAGCAACCTGGCCCTGACCCAGACCTTCGAGCCCGGCTCGGTGTTCAAGCTGGTGACCTTCTCGGCCGCCCTCGCCGACGGGGTCATCAACCCGAACACCACCTTCACGGTGCCCGACCAGATGACGATCGACGGCTCGCTGTTCCACGACGCCGAGACGCACCCGACCGAGCAGCTCACGGCCACCCAGATCATCGCCCAGTCCTCCAACATCGGGACGGGCGAGATCGCGAACAACCTCGGCGAGAGCCGGCTGCTCGCCCAGGTCCGCAACCTCGGCTTCGGGACGCCCACCGGGCTGCACTTCCCCGGCGAGAGCGCCGGCGTCCTGGCGGGCGCCTCGCAGTGGGAGCCCACGAATATCGTCTCGCTCCCGATCGGCCAGGTCGACGCGGTCACCGCCATGCAGGTGCTCGACGCCTTCAACGCGGTGGGCACCGGCGGGGTCCAGATCCAGCCGCGCCTCGTCCGGGCCACGGTCTCCCCGGACGGCACGGCGCACCGGATCGCTCCCTCGCCCGGGCGCCGGGTCTTCTCGACCACGGTCGCCTCCGAGCTCACCTCGATGCTCGAGCAGGTCGTCAACACCGGCACCGGGGTCAGCGCGGCGGTCCCCGGGTACACGGTCTTGGGCAAGACCGGCACGGCCCAGATCCCCCAGCCGGGCGCCGATGCCTACATCTCGGGCGCCTTCATGGCCACCTTCGTCGGCCTGGCCCCGGCGCAGAACCCGGTGCTCTCGGCCATCGTCGTCTTGGACCGCCCGACCCCGATCTACGGCGGATCGGTTTCGGCCCCGGTGTTCTCCCAGATCATGAGCTATGCGCTGCACCGCTACGGCATCCCGACCACGCCGGGAGCCCCGAGTGCGCCCCCCAACCCCGCAAGCGGGTCCAGCCAGGCCCAGGACGTCACCTGACCCCGGGTGCCAGCTACCATCGGCCGACCGGCGTTGCCGGGCATCGAGCGCCCTTGCCCGGTGCCCGCTCCCGGCCCCCTGCACGCTGTGAACCTCCTCCGTCTCCTCGACGAGATCGACGTCCTCCACGTCTCGGGCGACCCCGACGTCGAGGTCACCTCGGTCGAGCACGACAGCCGCCTCGTGGTCGAAGGGACGCTCTTCTGCTGCCTGCCGGGCCAGCACAGCGACGGTCATGATTTCGCCGCCCAGGCGATCGAGCGGGGCGCGGTCGCCCTCGTGTGCGAGCGAGCCGTGGAGCTGCCCGAGGGGGCAGAGGTCGTCGTGGTGCGCGTCGCGCCGGGTCGGGCCCGCTCCTCGATGGCCCATCTCGCCTCGGGGCTGCACGGGCACCCGTCGCGCGCCCTGCTCACGGCCGGGATCACCGGGACCAACGGGAAGACCACCGTCGCCCACCTGCTCGGGGTGGCGCTCCGCCACGCCGGGATCCCGACCATGGTCATCGGCACCCTCACCGGGACGAGGACGACGCCCGAGGCCAACGTGCTCCAAGAGCTGCTGGCCGAGGAGCGCGAGCGCGGGGCCGAGGACCACCTCACCCACGCCGTGGCCATGGAGGTCTCCAGCCATGCGCTCGTCCAGCAGCGCGTGGAGGCGATCACCTTCGACGTCGCGCTCTTCACCAACCTCTCCCACGACCACCTCGACTTCCACAAGACGATGGAGGCCTACTTCGAGGCCAAGGCCTCGCTGTTCAGCGCCGAGCGGGCCGCCCAGGGCATCGTGTTCGCCGGCGACGAGGCGGCCGAACGGCTCCTGGCAGAGGTCCGCATCCCGATGCGGGCCGTGCACGGCGGGGACGCCGCGCTGGTCGAGCTCGGCATCGGGTGGAGCCGGTTCCTCTGGCAGGGCCGCCCGGTCCAGCTCGCCCTGACCGGCAAGTTCAACGTCGACAACGCACTGCTCGCTGCCGAGGCGGCGGTCACCCTCGGCGCGGACCCCGACGCGGTGGCCGAGGGTCTGAGCGAGGCGCCGGCGGTCCCCGGGCGCCTCGAACCGGTGATCGTCGAGGGGGAGGAGTCGCCCTTCAGCGTCCTCGTCGACTACGCGCACACCCCGGCCGGGCTCGAGGTGGTGCTGGGGGAGATCGACCAGCTGCGCCGGCCCGGCGCGAAGACGATCGTCGTCTTCGGCTGCGGGGGGAACCGGGACGCCGCCAAGCGGCCGCTCATGGGGCGGGCCGCCGTCGGTCAGGCCGACGTCGCCATCCTCACCTCGGACAACCCCCGCGACGAGGACCCGACGCGCATCATCGACGAGGTCCGCACAGGGGTCGACACGGCGACCCGGAGGCGGGCCGAGTTCGTCGTCGAGCCCGACCGCCGCCGGGCCATCGAGATCGCGATCGCCAAGGCCGAGCCGGGCGACGTGGTGCTCATCGCCGGGAAGGGCCACGAGACGACCCAGGAGCAGGGCTCCTCGGTGAGCGATTTCGACGACCGGCTGGTCGCATGGGAGGTGCTCGCGTGCTCGCCATGATGGACGCGGGCTCGATCGCGCTGCTCGTCGCGGTCCTCGGCACCCCGCTGCTCATCCGCTGGCAGACCTCGCGCCGCATCGGCCAGCACATCCGCGAGGACGGGCCACCCACGCACCTGGCCAAGGCCGGGACCCCCACCATGGGGGGCGTGGCGATCGTGGCCTCGGTCGGCCTCGGCTACTGCTTCGCCCACTTTGGCCCGGCGGTCAAGTTCGCCCGCACCGGCCAGCTCGTGATCATCGCCATCTTCATGTTCGGGCTGATCGGCTTCATCGACGACTGGATCAAGGTGCGCCATCGCCGCAGCCTCGGGCTGAACAAGCGGGCCAAGCTGGTGCTCCAGGTCGCGGCCGGGGTCGCCTTCTCCGAGCTCGCAGTCCACTGGGCCAAGGTGGCCACGGTGCTCTCCTTCACCCGCGCCCACGACCCCGGGCTCCACCTGGGCGAGGCCGGCTGGGTGGTGATGGCGACGGTCGTGATGGTCGGGGCCTCCAACGCCGTCAACCTGACCGACGGGCTCGACGGGCTGGCCGCCGGCTCGGCGACCTTCTGCTTCGCCGTGCTCGCCATCATGGGCTACTGGATCTTCCGGCACCTCTCGATCTACGGGGTCCTGCCGGCCGGCGCGCTCGACCTCGCGATGTGCTCGGTCGCCCTGGCCGGGGGCTGCCTCGGCTTCTTGTGGTGGAACGCCGCACCGGCCAAGATCATCATGGGCGACACCGGGGCCTTGTCGATCGGCTCGGGCCTGGCCGCGATCGCCCTGCTCCTCAACCTCGACCTCCTGCTCCCGATCATCGGCGGGCTGTTCGTGATCGTCACCCTCTCGGTGATCGTGCAGGTGGTGAGCTTCCGGGTCTTCCACCGCCGCGTGCTGCGGATGGCGCCTCTCCAGCACCACTTCGAGCTGCTGGGGTGGCCCGAGACGACGGTGATCGTCAGGTTCTGGATCCTGGCCGGGCTCTTCGCTGCGCTCGGCCTCGGCATCTTCTACGGCGAGTTCATCACCCTGCACGGGGGTGGGTTGTGAGCGTCGCGGTCCACCGGTTGGAGCCCCGCATCGACAAGGCTGGGACCATGCGAGCCGACCGGGGCGGCCCGTCCACCTCGTCCATCCTCATCGCCCTGATCGCGCTGCTCTGCGTCGCTGGCGTGGTCATGGTCGGCTCGGCCTCCGAGGTGATCTCCATCCAGGACTACGGCTCGCCGTGGGCGATCCTGCTGCGCGAGATCATGTGGATGGCGGTCGGGATCATCGCCCTCGTGCTCGCCATCCGCTTCGACTACCGGCGCCTGCGCGCGCTCCGGATGCCGCTGCTCGTGGTGACGATGGCGCTCCTCTTGATCGTGCTCGTCCCGGGGATCGGGGTGGCGTCCAACGGCTCGACGCGCTGGATCGGCTTCAGCCAGTTCCGCATCCAGCCCTCCGAGCTCATGAAGCTCGCGCTCGTGGTCTTCGGCGCCGATCTGATCGTCCGCCGCCAAGAACGCGGTGCCAGCTACCGCACGATCATCGGGCCGCTCTTGCTCGTGGCGGCGGCGGCCTGTGGGCTGATCATGCTCCAGCCCGACATGGGCACGGCCATGGTGGTTGCGGTGATCAGCGTGGCCCTGCTCTTCGCGTCGGGCGTCTCCATGCGCCCGATCGCGAAGATCGTCCTCGCGCTGGGCGGCCTGGCGGTGATCGTGGGCGTGGCCGACCCCTACCGGCGGGCCAGGCTCCTCAGCTTCCTCAACCCGACCGCCCACTCGACGGGCTCGGGCTACCAGGTGAGCCAGTCGCTCATCGGCCTTGGGTCCGGCGGCCTCTTCGGCCGGGGGCTCGGCAACGGCCACTCGAAGTGGGGGTCCCTGCCCAACGCCCACACCGACTTCATCTTCTCGGTGATCGGCGAGGAGCTCGGCCTGCTCGGCGCGGTGGCGGTCCTCGGGCTCCTGGTCGCCCTGTGCTGGTTCGGCCTGCGCGTCGTCGAGCGGGCCCCCGACCGCTTCGGCGCGCTCGTCGGCATCGGGCTCGTGGCGTGGATCGCCGCCGAGACCTTCATCAACATCGGGGCGGTGCTCGGCCTCCTGCCGGTCACCGGGATCCCGCTCCCGTTCATCTCCTTCGGCGGCTCGTCGCTCGTGATCACGATGGTGGCCGCCGGGGTCCTCGTGAACATCGCGCGCCAGGGCGCCGGCGCCGCGGCCCCGGGGCGTGTCGGCGCCCGGGTGGTCGCGCACCACCGCAACGGCGCCTCGAGGGTGACGGTCGGCGCTTCGGGCCGATGAGCCCGCGGCGCTACGCCGTGATCGCCGGCGGGGGCACCGCCGGGCACGTGTTCGTGGCGACCGCGCTGGCCGGTGCGCTCGTCGCCCGCGGGATCGAGCCCGACGCCATCGAGCTGGTGGGCGCGAGGCGGGCGGCCGACGCCACGCTCGCCGCCGGCGAGGGGTTCGCGATCACGCTGCTCCCCGGGCGCGGCATCCGCCGGGCCCTCTCGCCCTCGGCCCTCCTCGACAACCTGGGCGCGCTGGCCGGCCTGCTCTGGGCCTCCGTCCGCGCCCTATTGCTCGTGGCGCGCCGCCGGCCCCGGATCGTCGTGTCGGTCGGCGGCTTCGCGGCGGTCCCCGTCGGCCTGGCGGCGGCGCTCATGGGGGTTCCCCTCGTCCTCGTCAACACCGACGCGCTGGCGGGCGCCGCCCACCGGGTGCTCAGGCGGTTCGCGGCGGCGAGCGCGGTCGCCTTCGCCACCACCGGGCTCCCGCACCCCGTCGTCACCGGGGCCCCGGTGCGCCCGGGGCTCGAAGGCGCCGGGCGCGGCCGCGACCGGGCGGGCACCGCCCGGTCCGCCCTGGGCGTGCCGCCCGACCGCCGCACGGTCGGGGTGACCGGCGGGTCGCTCGGAGCCGGGCGCCTGAACGCGGCTGCCCTCGACCTCGCCGTGCGCATGGGGGCCCGGAGCGGGCTCACCCTCTACCACGTGTGCGGGCCGCGCAACTACGAGGCGCTCGAAGAGGCCCGGCGGGCGACCGACGCGCCGAGGGAGGGCGATCTGCGCGGGCTCTGCTACAAGGTCGTCCCCTTCGAGGAGCACATGGCGGACTTCTACGCCGCGTGTGACGTGGTGGTGTGCCGGGCCGGCGCGTTGACCGTGGCCGAGCTGGCGGTGCTCGGCGTGCCGGCGGTGCTCGTCCCCCTCCCGGGCGCGCCGGGCGACCACCAGAGCGCGAACGCCGCGGCGCTCGTCGACGCCGGCGCAGCGGTGATGGTGCCCGACGAGGAGTGCGACGGCGCACGCCTGGCCGACGTCTTGAATTCGCTCCTCGCCGATCCGGCGAGGCTCGATGCGATGGGCGAGGCCGCGGCGGGGATCGGTCGGCCCGACGCCGCCGACGCCGTGGCCGCGCTGGTCCAGGCCCATGCCCGCTGAGCCGCCCGGGCCCTCCAGCGCGATCCACGTGGTCGGCATCGGCGGCGCCGGCAGGAGCGCGGTGGCGCGGGTGCTCACCCAGATGGGCTACCGGGTGACCGGGAGCGACCAGCGGGCCTCGCCGGTGACCGAGCGCCTGGCCGCATCGGGCATCGGCGTGTCGATCGGCCACTCGGCCGAGAACCTGGGCGATGCCGCGGTGGTGACGGCGTCGCCGGCGATCCCCCCGGACAACGCCGAGCTCGCCGCGGCCCGCGCCCGGGGCCTGGTCGTAATCGCCCGGCCGGAGCTTTTGGCCCTGGTGGCCTCGGCGCGCCGCAGCGTGGCGGTGGCCGGCACCCACGGCAAGACCACGACGGCGTCGATGCTCACCCTCGCGCTCGACGCGGCCGGAATGCGGCCCTCGTTCCTCGTCGGGGCGGATGTGGGGGACCTCGGCACCAACGGCTCGCTCAGGGAGGGTGCCTGGATGGTGCTCGAGGCCGACGAGAGCTACGGCGCGTTCTCGGCGCTCGCCCCCGACATGACCGTCCTCACGAGCGTGGAGCCGGACCACCTCGACCACTACGGGACCCTCGGGGCGCTGCGCGGGGCCTTCGCCCGGCTGCTCGGGGCGACCTCGGGCCCGAGTCTCGTGAACGCGGACGAGCCCGGGGCGGCCTCCCTCGGTGCGGCCGCCGGTGCGGCGTCGGTCGGGGAGGACCCCGCAGCCGACTACCGGCTCGTCGACGTCGAGCTCGCTGCGGACTCGTCTCGCTTCTCCCTCGTCGGACCCGGTGGCCCGCTCGGGACGGTGAGGCTCGAGACGCCCGGGCGCCACAACGTGGCCAACGCGGCGCTCGCGATGGCGGCGGCCCTCGAGATCGGGGCGCCGTTCGAGGCGGCGGCGGCCGCGCTCGCCCGCTTCGCCGGCGCACCCCGTCGCTACGAGCACCGGGGCGAAGCGGGCGGGGTGCGCTTCGTCGACGACTACGCGCACCTGCCCGGGGAGGTGGCGGCGATCCTCGCCACGGCCCGCCTGGGTGGGCACCGCCGGGTCGTCGCGGTGTTCCAGCCGCACCGCTTCACGAGGACAGCGGCGCTGGCCGGGCAGTTCGCGCACGCCTTCGACGGTGCCGACGTCCTCGTGGTCACCGACGTCTACCCGGCCGGCGAGCCGCCCATCGCCGGGGTGAGCGGCCGACTGGTCGCCGACGCGGTGGCCGCCGCCAACCCGGGGTTCGCGCTGCACTACGCGCCCACCCGCGACGAGCTGGCCTCGGTCGTGGCCTCGCTCCTCGAGCCGGGGGACCTCTGCCTTACCCTCGGGGCGGGCGACCTCACCGCCCTGCCCGACGAGCTCATGGCGGGGCGCCGCGGGTGAGCGGGTCCATCGAGGACGTGGCCCGGGCCCTCGGGCCGCTCGCCCGGCGCGACGTGGCGCTCGGCCCGCTCACCACCTACCGGGTCGGGGGGCCGGCGGCCCTCTACGTCGAGGCCCGGGGCCTCGCCGACCTCGAGGCGGTGCGCGCCGCCTTGCGCGTCGGGGAGGTGCCGGTGCTCGTGGTGGGGAAGGGGTCGAACATGCTCGTGGCCGACGCCGGGTTCGAGGGGCTCGCGCTGCGCCTGGCGCCGAGCGAGCCGAGCGAGTTCCTCTCCTTCGAGGTACGCGACGACCCCGGGCGCCCCGGGGGACGCCTGGTGCGGGCCGGCGCCGCGCTCGGGCTGCCGGTCCTCGCCCGGCGCGCCGTGGAGGCGGGCGCCCGGGGGCTCGAATGGGCGGTCGGCGTCCCGGGCTCGGTCGGCGGGGCGCTCGCCATGAACGCCGGCGGGCACGGCTCGGACGTGGCCGCCTCGCTGCGCCGCTACGCCTGGATGGACCTCGCGAGCGGGGCGGGGGGCGAGGACGGCCTCGAGCGGCTGGCCCCCTCCTACCGCCACTCGTCGATCCGCGACGCCCAGGTGGTGCTGTGGGCCGAGCTCGCCGCCAGCTCGGGGGACCCGGCGGCCGGGCGCGACGAGATCGCCGAGATCGTGCGGTGGCGCCGGGAGCACCAGCCCGGCGGGTCCAACGCCGGCTCGGTGTTCGCCAACCCCGAGGGGACCTCGGCCGGGGCGCTCATCGAGGAGGTCGGGTGCCGGGGCATGCGGCTTGGGAGCGCGGTGGTGTCGCCCAAGCACGCCAACTTCATCCAGGCCGACGACGGCGGCTCGGCCGACGACGTCTGGCGCCTCATCCACCGCGTGGCGGCGACGGTGGCCGAGGCTAAGGGGGTGCGGCTCAGGACCGAGGTGCGCTTGATCGGCTTCAAGGAGCCCCCGCCGTGAGCGTCGGGACCCGGTCGCGCCGAGGCAGCGCGGCCCCGGTGGCGATCGACCCGAGGATCCAAGAGCGCCGGCGAGCCGTCGACCGGCGCCACTCGCGCAAGCGCCGGGTGCTCGTGGGCGCCCTGGCCGCCCTCACGCTGCTCGGGGCCGGCGCCTGGCCGATCCTGCACTCGCACTTCTTCGCCGCCGAGCACATCGTCGTCACCGGCAACGTCCACACCCCGACGCCGACCGTCCTGGCCGTGGCGGGCCTGGCCGAGCACCCACCGCTCATCGACGTGCACGCCGGGGCGGCCGAGCGCGCCCTCGACGCGCTGCCCTGGGTGGCCCGGGCGACCGTCGGGGTCAACTGGCCGACCGGCGTGGCCGTCACCGTGACCGAGCGCCGCCCGGTCGCAGCGGTCCAAGAGGGCGCCAACGCCTGGGCCGAGCTCGACGCGACCGGGCGGGTGCTCGCCACGACCACCGCCGCGCCGACCCTCGTGCAGCTCACCGGCGTGCCGCGGCCCGGGGCCCCGGGCTCCACGCTCGGTGCCGCCCGCGCCCTGCTCGGCGTCGCCGCGGCGCTGCCGGTCGCGTTCAAGGCGGAGGTCTTGCGGCTCGCCCCCGCCCCGACGGGCCACGGCGTCGACCTCGCCCTCGCCGGGGGGATCGGCGTGGTCTTCGGCGCGCCGAGCCAGCTGCCGGCCAAGTTCGAGGACATCGCGTCGCTCCTGGCCGGCGCGCAGCTGGTCCCGGGCGCGGTGATCGACGTCTCGGTGCCCGACTCTCCGCTGGTGGCCAACGACGGGGCGGCCAAGGGCTGAGCGCTCCCCGGGCACGAGGCCTGGCCGGTCCCTCCCGTGGGTTGACCCCGGGGGTCGGGGCCCCATAGCGTTGGCGAGCCGAAATGGCGGGCACCCTCGATCTCAGGTTGAGATCGCGCCGAAATGGTGCCTGGTGAACTATCCTGACGCTCCTACGAGGGGGTGTGAGCGCATGGCAGGAAGCCTGGTACCCCGACGGCAGCACCCCAAGAACTCATGACCCTCAACCCACAGACCAGCTACCTCGCGGTCATCAAGGTCGTCGGCGTCGGCGGCGGCGGCGTCAACGCCGTGAACCGCATGATCGACGCCGGGCTCCGCAACGTCGAGTTCATCGCTGCGAACACCGACGCGCAGGCGCTGCTCATGAGCGATGCCGACCTCAAGCTCGACATCGGCCGCACCCTCACCCGGGGGCTCGGGGCCGGCAGCGACCCCGAGATCGGCCGCCAGGCGGCCGAGGAGCACCGGGGCGAGATCGAAGAGGCCCTGGCCGGATCGGACATGGTCTTCATCACCGCCGGTGAGGGCGGCGGGACCGGGACCGGCGGGGCCCCGGTTGTGGCCGAGCTCGCGAAGTCCCTCGGCGCGGTGACCATCGGCGTGGTCACCCGGCCGTTCACCTTCGAGGGTCGCACCCGGGCCATGCAGGCCGAGAAGGGCATCCAGGCCCTGAAGGAGAAGGTCGACACGCTGATCGTCATCCCCAACGATCGGTTGCTCAGCGTCTCGAACGAGAAGACCTCGATGGTCAACGCGTTCAAGATGGCCGACGAGGTGCTCCTCCAGGGCGTGCGGGGCATCACCGACCTCATCACGGTCCCCGGCCTCATCAACACCGACTTCGCCGACGTGAAGATGATCATGTCCAACGCCGGCACCGCCATCATGGGCATCGGCAACGCGGCGGGCGACGGCCGGGCCGTCAACGCGGCACGCGCCGCGATCACGAGTCCGCTGCTCGAGGCCTCCATCGAGGGCGCCCGGGGCATCCTGCTCAACATCGTGGGCGGCAACGACCTCGGCATCTTCGAGGTCAACGAGGCGGCCGAGATCATCCACTCGGTGGCCCACCCCGACGCCAACATCATCTTTGGCGCCGTTATCGACGAGAACATGGTCGACGAGGTGCAGGTCACCGTCATCGCGGCCGGCTTCGAGCGCTGGGAGGGCGTCGGCCGCGCCGGCACCAAGGGCGGAGGCGGCGAGACCGGTGCGAGCGTGCTCGGCCGCGCCGCTGCGCCGGTCGACATCTTCGCCGACAGCGATGACGACGGGATCGAGATCGGTGACGACGACTTCGACGTCCCCTCCTTCCTCCGCTAGGCCGACCGGGCACCCCACCACCGCGCCCCGCCGATGAGCGGGCCACCCGCATTCGAGCTCGCGTCGGCGCTCGGCGCCGTGCGCCGGCGCATCGAGGCGGCGGGCGGGGACCCCGAGACGGTCGGGGTGCTCGCGGTCACGAAGGGCTTCGGGCCCGACGCGGTCCAAGCAGTGCTCGACGCCGGACTGGGCGAGGTCGGCGAGAACTACGCGCAGGAGCTCCTGGCCAAGCGCGCCGCGCTCGGGGCCGCGCCGGTCGCCTGGCACTTCCTGGGCGCCATCCAGACCAACAAGATCGCCGCTCTCGGCCCCGCCGTCGCCTGCTGGCAGTCCCTCTCGAGGCGCGCCGAGGCCGAGCGGATCGCCCGGGTCGCCCCCGGCGCCCGGGTGCTCGTCCAGGTCGCCTTCTCCACCGAGGGCGGCCGCCCCGGCTGCGAGCCGGCCGAGGTGCCGGGGCTGGTGACCGAGGCGGCGGGCCTCGGGCTCCGGGTGAGGGGGCTGATGGCCCTCGCCCCCCGCCCGCCCGAGGAGGCGAGGGCGGCCTTCCGGGTGGTGCGCGGGCTCGCCGACCGGCTCTCGCTCCCGGTGCGCTCGATGGGGATGACCGAGGACCTCGAGCTTGCGGTGGCCGAGGGGTCGACGCTCGTGCGGGTCGGCCGGGGGCTGTTCGGGCCCCGCCCGGCTGTGGGGCCGGGGGGACCCGGTCGCTGAGCGCTCGGTGACGAAGGGGTAACGGCCTTGCGCGGGCGGGCGCTGTACGCTGTCTTTACAGGAGACATGGAACGGTGCCGTCATTGTTGAAGAAGACCATGGTCTACCTCGGGTTGGTCGACGACGAGTACGACGACTACGAGGACGAGTACGAGGATCGAAGGCCGCGGACGGTGACGCCGGTGGCCCGCCTGGAGACCCGGAGCCCCGACGTCGAGGACCAGGAGGCCCGTCCGGCCGCCGGCCAGTCGAGCCGGATCCGGGCCCTGCCCCGGGAGAACGGGTCCAACATCACGCCCACGCTGCGGCCCCAGGCCGTCGCACCGGCGGCCCGGCCCACGGTGTCCGAGTCGACGCCCAAGATCGTGGCGCCGGCCCGCTTCGGGGACGCGAAGGAGATCGCCGACTGCCTGAAGGCCAACCGCCCGGTGATCGTGAACCTCCAGGTCGCCGAGCGGGACCTCCAGCGGCGCATGATCGACTTCTGCAGCGGCGTGACCTACGCGCTGAGCGGCGAGATGGAGAAGGTCGCCGACCAGGTGTTCCTGCTCGCGCCGAGCAACGTGAAGGTCTCTGAGGAGGAGCGCCAGCGCCTCCAGGAGCGAAACTTCGGGCGTTACTGACCCGTGATCGCGCGGATCCTCGCGTACGTCGTCGAGGCCTTCGTCGTGTTGCTGGTGGTGCGGGCCCTGCTCAGTTGGTTCCCGGTGCGCCCGGGCTCGGTCCTCGTGCCGATCAACCGGTCGCTCGCCATGGTCACCGAGCCGATCCTGCGGCCGGTCCGCCGCATCCTGCCGACCGTGCGCCTCGGGGGGATGGGCATCGACCTGTCGATCGTGATCGTGATCCTGGTCGCCGAGATCATCGTCATCCCGTTGCTGCTGCGCTATTGAGCGCCGGGCGTCCGGGGAACGCCATGGGCTCGGGCGGTAGAGTGGCGGGCCATGGATAGCGGCCAGATCCCCCAGCAGCCGATCCTCGAGACGCTCCGCACCGTCGAGTTCCGCCTCGGGCTCAAGGGCTACAACGTCGACGAGGTCGACGAGTACCTGGAGAAGGCGGCGGTCGAGGCCGAGCGCCTCACCGAGCAGCTCCGCCAGACGACCGAGCGACTGCGCCAGGCGAGCGAGCGGATCGCCAGCCTGGAGAGCGGGGCCGGCGCACCCGCCCCGGCCCCCGCGGCCTCGACGGAGGTGATCCCGGCCGCCCCACCGGCGCCCGTCCCCGCAGCGGTCGCCGACGACTCGCTCCAGCAGACCCTCATCTTGGCCCAGCGCTTCGTCGAGCAGACCAAGCGCGAGAGCGAGGCCGAGGCCGCCCGGGTCCTCACCCAGGCCGAGGACCGGGCGCGCTCGCTGCTCGCACGCGCCGAGGACGAGGCCCGCCAGCTCGTGACCGAGTCCCAGCAGCGCCTGCGCGACGAAGTGACCCGGCTCGAGGGCGCACGGGCCCAGCTGGCCACCGACGTGGAGAACATGGCCCGGCACCTCGAGTCCGAGCGGACGCGGCTGCGCACCATGCTCTCCGAGGTGTTGAAGTGGATCGAGGAGAACGTCCAGCCGGCCGAGTCGCTCATGGCGCTGCGTCCCCGGCCGGTGGAGAGCGGACGCGCGGTCGGCCGGCTGACGGCGGGGGACGAGGCGACCTCGGAGGGCTCCCTCTACGACGACGCGGCGGAGGCCGACACCGTCGCCCAGGTGCTCGATCTCCGGGGCCCCGAGGGCCGGGGCTAACCGGGAACGCCGAGGGGCCCTCGGGCCCAGCACCGCCGCCGGGAAGTTTTGTAGGGCCGGCGGCGTTCCAGTATCGTCACGCCCCCTTGGCCGCGCGGTCGCCCGCCAAAGAGGAGCGATTGCGCGGGCCCCAGGCCCGGAGGAGGACCAGATGACCCCACCGAGCAGGGCCGGCGCGACGGGCGCCAAGAAGGCGGCGAAGGCACCGGCCAAGAAGGCCGCCGCAACCAAGGCGCCGGCCAAGAAGGCGACCAAGGCGTCGGTCGCGACCAAGGCGGCGGCCAAGAGGGCCGCCGCAACCAAGGCGCCGGCGAAGAAGACCGCCCCGGCCGCCAGGGCACAGGTCGCGACCAAGGCACCGGCCAAGAAGGCCGCCCCGGCCGCCAGGGCACCGGTCGCGACCAAGGCGCCGGCCAAGAAGGCCGCCCCCGAGAAGAAGGCCCCGGCCCGCGCCAAGGCGCCGATCGGGCCCTACGCCGACGACCCGAAGTTCTTGGAGGAGCAGCGGGTCATCCTCCTCTCCGAGCGCTCGGTGTACCAGGGGCAGGCCGAGGCGCTGAAGGCCGAAGCCGACTCGCTCGCCCAAGAGCGCGAGCCCGGTGACGTGCAGTTCGACGAGGAGTCGGGCGAGGGCGGCACGGTGACCGTCGACCGCGAGCGGGACCTCGCGCTGAGCGCCCAGGCGCTCGCCGCCGTCGAGGAGATCGAGGCGTCCCTCGAGCGGATCACGAAGAAGACCTACGGCGCGTGCGAGCGCTGCCACCAGCCGATCATGAAGGCGCGCCTGCGGGCCCTGCCCTACGCGCGGCTGTGCGTGGCGTGCAAGAGCGGGGGGCTGTCCCGCCGCTGAGCGGCGGGGAAGCTGCGTGGTGAGGTCGGCGGCGACCCGGGGGAGCACCCGGCGTCGGATCCTGGTCACGGCCGCCGTCGCAGCGCTCGTCGTCGCCGCCGACCAGGTGACCAAGTCGCTCGCCCTCGAGCATCTGCACGGCCCCACCCACCTGCTCGGACCGCTCGGGCTCTCGCTCACCTTCAATTCGGGCGCCGCCTTCAGCCTCTTCAGCGGGTCGAGCGGGGTGATCGTGGCCGTGGCACTCGTCCTGGTCGCGCTGCTCGGCCTGGTGGCGCTGCGCTCGGCCAGCGGCGCGCTGTCGGTCGCGATTGGGCTCATCTTGGGTGGTGCGGTCTCCAACCTCGGCGACCGGATCTTCCGCTCGCACCACGGCGCGGTCGAGGACTTCATCACGCTCAGCCACTGGCCGACCTTCAACGTGGCCGACGCGAGCATCACGGTCGGTGCGGTGCTCGTCGCACTGCTCGTGCTCCTCGGGCGGGCCGCGCCCTCGTCGCGGTGAGCGGCCCCCCCGAGACCCTCAGGGTCGAGGTGCCGGCGGCGCTCGACGGCGTCCGGCTGGACCGCGCCGTCGCCCTGCTGCGCGGGCTGTCACGGAGCGCCGTGCGCTCGCTCGTGGAGGCGGGTGGGGTCCGAGTTGACGGCGTGGTCCAGCCGCGGGGTTCGGCCCTGCTCGCGACCGGCGGGCGCCTCGAGATCGACGGGGTCGCCCCCGAGGTCCCGGTGCTCGAGGCCGACCCGGGCGTCGCCTTCGACGTCGTGGAGTCCGACGAGGACGTGGTGGTCGTGGACAAGCCCTGGGACCTCGTGGTCCACCCGGGGGCCGGGCACCGCTCGGGCACCCTGGCCGGAGGCGTCCTCGCCCGGTTCCCCGACGTCGGCCGGCTGGCCGCCGAGGGGCTCTGCCCGCCCGAGCGGCCCGGGATCGTGCACCGGCTCGACCGGGGCACCTCTGGCCTCCTGGTCGTGGCGAGGAGCCCGCGTGCGCTCGCTTCCCTCGGCGCCCAGATGGCCGCGCACGGCGCCGACCGTCGCTACGCGGCGCTGGTGGGGGGGATCGTGGCCGACGACCGGGGGATCGTCGACGCCCCGCTCGGGCGCTCGGTGCGGCGACCGACCCAGATGGCGGTGTCGGCCTCCGGGCGAGAGGCACGGACCTCCTATGTGGTGCTGGCCCGCTACCCGGCGACCCGCAGCACCCTGGTGGCCCTGGCACTCGACACCGGCCGGACCCACCAGATCAGGGTGCACATGGCGGCGATCGGGCACCCGGTGGTGGGCGACGATCGCTACGGGGAGCGCAGCTCGGGGCTTGGACGCGGGCGGTTCTTCCTCCACGCGTACTCGCTCGCCTTCGACCACCCGGCCGACGGCCGGCGGGTCACGTACCGCTCCGAGCTGCCCGCCGACCTGGCGGCGATGCTCCCGGAGCCCCCGGTGCTGCCGGGGTAGATCAGGCGGCGCGGTGCGCGCCGACGACGGCCTCGTCGCGCAGCAATGTGGCGAGGCCCTCCTCCTCGGCCCGGCGGACCCGGCGCACCCCCACGCCGAGGCGCTCGGCGGTCACCTGCAGCGAGGCCGGGGAGGCACCGTCGAACCCGAAGCGCATGCGCAGCACGTCGCGCTGGAGCTCGGGCAGGCGGTCCACGGCGTCGCGCACCTTGTCGAAGACGATGCGCTCCTCGACGTCCTCGCTCCAGTTGGAGGCGTCGGGGGCCACGAGGTCCCCGAGCGAGGTCGTCGAGTCGACCGCTGCGGGCTGGTCGAGGCTGGCCGAGACCCGGGCCGAGCTCTCGAGCGCCTCGCGCTCGTCGGCGGTCATGCCGGTCGCCTCGTCGAGCTCGGCGGCCGTCGGGGCGCGGCCGAGCTGGCCCGTGAGCTCCGCCGTCACGCCCTCCAGGCGCTGCAGGCGCTCGCCCACCTCGAGGGGCAGGCGGATGATCCGGCCGTGCTGCTGGACGGCCCGCTGGAGCGCCTGGCGGATCCACCAGGTGGCATAGGTGGAGAAGCGAAAGCCGCGCTCCCAGTCGAACTTCTCGACGGCCCGGATCAGCCCGAAGGTGCCCTCCTGGACGAGATCGGCCATGTCGACGCCGCGGTCCTTGTAGCGCCGGGCCCAGTGGACCACGAGGCGCAGGTTGGCGGCCACCATCTCGCGCTTGGCCGCCTCGTCGCCGGCCGCGACCCGCTTGGCCAGCTCGAGCTGGCCCTCGTAGTCGGGCATCGGGTGCTGCTCGAGGTCTCTCAGCAGCAATCCGAGGCTGTCAGTCACAGGTGCGCTCTGGGGCATCGACGATCACCGTCTTCGGTCTGCTTGTCTTCGGTCGCTCCATGCCTCCATGATCCGTCGGCGCTGTGACAGATCAGGGGCCGGTTCGACCGCTTACGGTCCTTTTCAACGCTGTTCACCGCTGGTCCATTCCGACCCATCGGGCCTGGCCCCGGTCGAGCCACGGCCGCCGAGTTGCGGCACCGGCCGACCGGTGGTCTCCTGAACGTGTGACGGCCTACCCGGTGCCCCACCAGGTCAAACTGGTCCTGGCCCGGCACGGGGCGACCGAGTGGAGCCAGTCGGGCCGCCACACCGGGCGCACCGACGTGCCCCTGGTGGCCGAGGGCCGGGCCCAGGCCGAGCGCATGGGGCTCGTGCTCGGGGCCATGCCCTTCGCCCTCGTCCTCACGAGCCCGCTCGCCCGGGCCCGCGACACCTGTGTCCTGGCGGGGTTCGGGGACCGGGCCGAGACCTGCGACGAGCTGCTCGAGTGGGACTACGGCGACTACGAGGGCAGGACGACCGAGGAGATCCGCACCGAGCGCCCGGGCTGGAGCCTGTGGGCCGACGGGGTCCCCGGTGGCGAGGCCGCCGGGGCGGTCGGCCGCCGGGTCGACCGGGTCATCGAGCGGGCCCGGGCGCAGGCCGGCGACACGCTGTGCTTCGCGCATGGCCATGTGCTCCGGGTCCTGGCCTCGCGCTGGGTGGGGCTGCCGCCGATCGGCGGCCGGTTCCTCGCGCTCGAGGCCGGGGCGCTCGCGGTGCTCGGCTGGGAGCGCGAGGAACCGGTTATCGAGCGCTGGAACGAGCCATCGCCCGGCTGAGTGCGATCGCCTTGTCGGCCGCGATGGGCTCGGCCGGCCCGTTGCCCTGCACCTTCAGCACCATGTCGGCGAGGGTGTAGGACGAGAGGTGCTGTCGCATCTTCTCGCCGACCTCGGCCCAGAACGCGAGGAGGACGCACTGGCCCTCGTGGTCGCACGCGCCGTCGGCGTGGGGCTCGCCGAACTCCCCGGCGACGATCGGGCCGTCGACGGCCGAGACGATCTGGGCGAGCGTGATGGCCTCGGGCGGCCGAGCGAGCACGTAGCCGCCGCCCACCCCCCGCTTGGAGCGCACGAGGCCGGCGCCCTTCAGCGCGAGGAGGATCTGCTCGAGGTAGGGCTGGGGGAGCCCGGTGCGCTCCGCGATGTCGCGCACCGAGGTCGGCCCGCTCGACGAGTCGCGCAGCGCCAGGGACAAGAGCGCGCGGCTCGCGTAGTCGCCTCGGGTGGACACCTTCACGTGCTCGGATGATACCGCCCACCGGGGCGTTTTCAGGGGGTGGGGCGGCGCTGGGGGGACCCCTCGAATCGGGGGGGCCGCGATGGGGCATCATCGGGGTGTGCTCGACGACGCGAACCAGCAGGCCGGCTCAGTCGCCCCCGACGAGGTCATCCCGGCCGAGGGGACCGCGGGCGGCCTCGACGTGGGCGGCGGGGAGACGATCGAGAAGCCCGCGAAGGTCATGCGGATCGGCTCGATGGTCAAGCAGCTCTTGGACGAGGTGCGCCTGGCCCCGCTCGACGAGGCGGGTCGGGCCCGCCTACGGGAGATCTACGAGCAGTCCGTCCGGGAGCTCACCGGCACGCTGTCCCCGGACCTGGCCAAGGAGCTCGAGACCATCGCCATCCCCTTTGACCGCGGCTCGGTGCCCTCCGAGGCCGAGCTCCGCGTCGCCCAGGCCCAGCTGGTCGGGTGGCTCGAGGGGCTCTTCCACGGGATCCAGGCCGCCCTCATGGCCCAGCAGCTCTCGGCCCGGGCCCAGCTCGAGGAGCTGCGCCAGCGGGGCCTCCCGGCGCCGCCGATCCCGGGACCCGGCGGGCCGGGCTATCTCTGAGCCCGCCGGCGACAAAGCCTCCACGGGCCTCGCCCGGCGGGGCTATAAATGAACGACACCGCTGTAGGTCCCGTCCACAGGCTGTGGACGGGTGTGGATCGGGACGGAGGGCTCGGGGGAGTTGGCTGAAGGGTCGTCGTCGTTCGCCCATCTCCACACCCACACCGAGTTCTCGATGCTCGACGGGGCCGCCCGGATCGAGCAGCTGGTGGCCACCGCCAAGGCCGACGGCCAGCCCGCACTCGGCATCACCGACCACGGCAACATGTACGGGGTCCTCGACTTCTACCGGGCCTGCCGGGCGGCCGGGATCAACCCGGTCATCGGCACCGAGGCCTACATGGCCGGCGACTCGCGCCACGAGCGCCCGGTGCGCCGCGGCAAGCTCGACGACACCGGCGGCGACGTCGAGGGGGGACAGAAGCTCTACTACCACCTGACCCTGCTCGCCGAGTCCAACGCCGGCTACGCCAACTTGATGAAGCTGTCCTCGGCCGCGTACCTGGAGGGCTACTACTACAAGCCCCGCGTCGACTGGGAGCTGCTCGAGCGGCACCACGAGGGGCTGATCGCGACGACGGGCTGCCTCGGCGGGGTGGTCCTCCAGTCGCTGCTCTCAGGTGACGTCGCGGGGGCCGAGGCCAAGGCGTCGCGCCTCCAGGACATCTTCGGGCGGGGCAACCTCTTCGTCGAGCTCCAGGACCACGGCCTCCAGGCCCAGCGCAGCACCAATCCCCAGCTGGTCGAGATCGCCCGGCGCATCGGGGCGCCGCTGCTCGCCACCAACGACAGCCACTACTGCGCGCGGGGCGACGCCGAGGCCCACGCTGCGCTGCTCTGCGTCCAGACCGGCGCCCTCATGAGCGACCCCAAGCGCTTCAAGTTCGAGGGGACCGAGCACTACCTGAAGAGCGCGGCCGAGATGCGGCACCTGTTCCGCGAGGTGCCCGAGGCGTGCGACAACACGCTGCTCATCGCGGAGCGGGCCGACGTCGAGATCGAGTTCGGGACCTCCAAGCTGCCCGAGTTCCCGATCCCCGAGGAGTTCCGCGGGGAGAGCTACGAGGAGCGGGCCAAGGCCTACCTCCGGCACCTCACCTTCCGGGGCGCCGAGGAGCAATACGGCTCACCGGTGCCGGCCAAGGTGGTCGAGCGCCTCGACTACGAGCTGGGCGTCATCGAGTCGATGGGGTTCGCGGCGTACTTCTTGGTGGTGTGGGACCTCATCCACCACGCCAGGACCTCGGGCATCCGGACCGGCCCGGGCCGCGGCTCGTCGGCCGGGTGCTGCGTCGCCTACTGCCTGCGGATCGTGGACATCGACCCCATCCGCTACGACCTCATCTTCGAGCGGTTCTTGAACCCCGGCCGCAAGGAGATGCCCGACATCGACATGGACTTCGACGAGCGCTACCGCTCCGAGATGATCCGCTACGCGTCGGAACGCTACGGGTGGGACCACGTCGCGCAGATCGTGACCTTCTCCACGATCAAGGCCCGGGCCGCGGTGCGCGACGCCGCCAGGGTGCTCGGGCTGCCCTACATCGTGGGGGACAAGATCGCGAAGGCCATGCCCCCCCTCGTCATGGGCCGCGATACCCCGCTGTACGCGTGCCTGGAGCTCACCGCGGGCTTCGAGGACGGCTACAAGGTCGCGGGCGAGCTACGCGAGATGTACGAGAAGGACCCCGACGCCAAGCGGGTCATGGACGTGGCCCGGGGGCTGGAGGGCCTGCGGCGCCAGGACGGGATCCACGCGGCGGCGGTGGTCATCACCCACGACGCGCTGACCGAACACCTGCCGATCCAGCGCAAGCCCGAGCCCGGGATGGACCCCTCGGTCGCCCCCATCGTCACCCAGTACGAGATGCACGGGGTCTCGGACCTCGGCCTCTTGAAGATGGACGTCCTCGGCCTGCGGAACCTCTCGGTCATCGAGCGAGCCCTCGACCTCATCGAGGCGAGCACCGGGGAGCGCCCGGACATCGACCGCATCCCTCTCGACGACGAGGCGACGTTCTCGATGCTCCAGAGGGGGGCGAGCATCGGGGTCTTCCAGCTGGAGGGCGGGCCGATGCGCTCTTTGCTGCGGGCGCTCGCCCCCACCACCTTCGACGACGTCGCGGCGCTCGTCGCCCTCTACCGGCCGGGCCCGATGGCCGCCAACATGCACAACGACTACGCGGACCGCAAGAACGGGCGCAAGCCGATCACCTCGCTGCATCCCGACATGGAGGAGGTGCTGAACGACACCTTCGGGCTCATGATCTACCAGGAGTCCATGATGCGGGTGGCCCAGCGCTTCGCCGGCTACTCGCTCGAGGAGGCCGACAACCTCCGCAAGGCCTGCGGCAAGAAGATCCGCTCGCTCATGGCGACCGAGCGAGAGGCGTTCGTCGCCGGCTGCGTGCGCACCGGGTACGGCGAGGACCTCGGCCAGCAGATCTTCGACCTCATCGAGCCCTTCGCCGACTACGCGTTCCCCAAGGCCCACGCGTACGGCTACGGGCTCGTCGCCTACCAGACGGCCTGGCTCAAGGCGAACTACCCCGTCGAGTACCTGAGCGCGCTGTTGACCTCGGTGAAGGACGACAAGGACCGCACCGCGGTGTACCTGGCCGAGTGCCGGACCCTCGGCATCGAGGTCGCGGTGCCCGACGTCAACCGCTCGGCATCGGAGTTCACGCCGCGGACCGAGCGCGAGGGCCGGGGGATCCTCTTCGGGCTGGCGGCGGTGCGCAACGTGGGCGAGAGCCTCGTCGAGCGCATCGTGGCCGAGCGCGAGGCCCGGGGGCCCTATGTGGACATCTATGACTTCTGCCGCCGGGTCGACCCGATCGTGCTCAACAAGCGCACGATGGAGTCGCTCACCAAGGCCGGCGCGTTCGACTCGCTCGGCCACCCGCGCCAGGGGCTCTGGCTCGTCTTGGAGGAGATCGTCGACCGCACGATCGAGCGGCGCCGGGAGCTCGACGCCGGCATCGCCACGCTGTTCTCGGCCCTCGAGCCGAGCGACGAGTCGGGGTCCGAGTCGGGCAGCTGGGAGGGGACCCGCATCGGCGTGCCCGACACCGAGTTCGACAAGACCGAGCGGCTGGTCTTCGAGAAGGAGATGCTCGGCCTCTACGTGAGCGACCACCCGCTGCGCGGACTCGAGGGCTCCCTCGGGCGCCACACCGACTGCCCGCTGGCCGAGCTGCGGGACCTGGGCCTCGCCGAGGCGGTCGGCGGCCCGATGTCCGAGGGCGTCGTGCGCTCGGTGGGGGGCGTGGTCACCGACCTGAAGCGCCAGTACACGAAGAAGGGCGAGCTCATGGGCCGCTTCGTGCTCGAGGACCTCGAGGCCTCGATGGTGGTCTTCGTCTTCCCCCGGGTCATGACCGACTACGGCATGCTGCTCGAGAACGACGCCATCGTGGTCGTGCGGGGCCGGCTCGACCTGCGCGACGAGACCCCCAAGATCGTGGCCATGGAGGTCCGCCGGCCCGAGCTCGTCACGAACGAGCGCCAGGAGCTTCGCATCGCCCTCCCGCTCGCGCACCTGACCGAGGACAAGGTCGGCCGCCTCCGCGGCGTGCTCCTCGAGCACCCCGGGAGCTCTCCGGTGCTCCTCCACGTCGGGGACAAGGTCCTCCGGCTCCCGCCCGAGTTCAACGTCGACAGCCGCAACGGCCTGGTGGGCGAGCTCAAGACCCTCCTCGGGGCCAACGCCATCGTGGCGGCCTGAACTGGGCGGACGCCCCCGGGCCCCCCGTTCTTGTTGGGAGAGGGTCGCAGCATCCCGTAGAATTGCGCAATGGCCGTTGCAGCACAGACAAAGGACTGCACCTCCCTGAGCGACGCCGAGTTGGTCGAGATGGCCGACCTCTCCGCCGAGCGAGAGGTCAGCTTCGACATCGGGTTCGTCTCCAAGCAGCGAGAGGAGTGGGTGCTCGTCACCCAGGCCCGGGAGGGCAACAAGCTCCGGGGCTACTCGTTTTGCACCCTCGAGCGGATCGGGGGCACCCCCTCGCTGCTCGTCGGCCTGGCCACCACGGACCGCACGACCAAGGCCGAGACCGCCCTGAAGGCGATGATGGCCGACCAGTACCGGCGGGCCCTGCTCGCGTTCCCCGACGAGGACGTGCTGCTCGGCACCCAGCTGCTCGCGGCCGACGGCTTCCGGGCCTTCGCCAAGCTGACCGACGTGGTGCCCCGCCCCGAGCACCGCCCGAGCGGAGAGGAGCGGGCCTGGGCCCGGCGCCTCGCCAAGCGCTTCGGGGCCGAGAACCGCCTGGACGACCGCACCTTTGTCACCAAGGGGAACGGCTCGCCGGTCGGCGGCCTCGACTTCGAGTCGCCCAAGGGCGACCCCACCCCCGAGCTCGCCGAGCTCATGAAGTCGCTCGACGTCGCCCGCGGCGACCGGTTGGTCGCCTTTGGCTGGGCGATGGCCGAGGACCTGGCCGCAGGGCGCCTCGGGCGCTGAGCGCCGGGCCGCCACCGGGGCTCAGCCCCGGGGCAGCACCGCCGTGCAGACCTTGTAGCAGTAGCCCTCGCGCGGCTGGCTGAGCGCGACGAGGAGGTAATAGGGGCGGAACCCGAGCGCGGTCCCGAGGGCCTTGCCCGACAACCGGTCGCGGCGGGCCGCGTCGAGCGCCCGGGTCGGCTCGACGCATTCGACCGGGAGCCACACGTCCTCGCGGTCCCACCCGAAGCGGACCCAGGTCGAGTCCTCGCGCGCCCGGCGGATGAACTGCGGGCCCCGGTCGGGGACGAGCAGTGCGGCCGAGGGCCGCTGGCCCCGGAACTCCCAGTAGGGGGCCGACGCGCCGGGGACCCCGAGGAGCGGGCCGTCGGGCCGGGCCGCGAGGGCCCGCAGCAGCTTGCGGGCGCGTCGCGGGCGCATGGTGCCCACGTGGCGGGGGAGCCCGTCGGAGGTGGCGGCCTCCGGCTGGGCCAGGTCGTCGGTCTCGGGGTCGGCAGCCAGCCTGGCCTCCACGAGGTCGAAGGGGGCGAGGTCGGGGTCGTGGCCGACCGGCCACTCGACCCGCAGCCGGATGAGCGCGCCCGAGGCGAGGTCGATGGCGGTGGTGTCCTCCTCGTTGCACGCGAGCACGAGGAGCGAGAGCTCGGCGCCGCCGCTCAGGTCGGCGCGTGCGAGGGGGGCGGGCCGGACGACCGATGAGGGCCGCCGACGCTCGTCGTGCTCCGCAGGGTCGAGTTCCCCGGCCTCCGTCGCTCGCCCGAAGCGCGACAACACCCTGACCCTCAGCTCCCTGGTCTCGCCAGCTGTCCGAGCAGCGTAGCCGGGTCCCTGGCCGGCAAAAGGCATGCGTAGTGGCGGCACACGTAGGCGGCGCCCGGCTCGCGCCCCTCCCACAGGGGCGAGTCGGTCGGCTCCCCCCAGGCCACCACGGCGCCCGGCAGCCAGCGCGACCGGACCACCTCTAAGAGGTCCCCCCGCTCGCCGGCGACGACGATCTCGGTCGTCGCCTCCACGAGCGCGCTCGCCGCCACCATGTCGGCGAAGCCGATCGGGTTCTGCTCGAGGAGGGCGGAGGCCGCCGCCACGATGCGCGAGGCGCCCTCGGTGAAGGAGCGCTCGCCGGTCAGGGCACCGAGGCGGACGAGCGCGAGGGCCGCCACGGCGTTGGCCGAGGGCAGCGCCCCGTCCATGAGGTCCCGGGGCCGGACGACCAGCGGGTCGGCGTCGCGCCCGGTCGTCCAGAGGGCACCCCCCTCCCCCTCGGGGGCGAACAGCCCGAGGAGCGCCGAGGCGGTCTCGGTCGCCCGCGCCGTCCACATCGCCGCGCCGGTGAGCTCGCCGAGGCGGGTGGCGCAGTCGACGACCCACGCGTAGTCGGCCGAGAGGGCGAGGTGGCGGGCGTCGTCGCCCTGCAGGCTCCGCAGCCACCGTGCGTCGCTGCGCCGGAGCGCCGAGAAGAGGACCTCGGCGATGTCGCACGCGGCCAGCGCCCAGCGCTCCTCGCCCGTCGCGGCGGCCGCCTCGGCGAGGGTCGAGACCGCCATCGCGTTCCACTCGGTCAGCACCTTGTCGTCGACGCCGGGCTGGGGCCGGGCCCGGCGGGCCGCGAGCAGTGCCCGGCGCGCCTCTTCCATGGCCGGGCTCCGCTCGAGCGCGGCGCCGAGCGGCCGGCGCAGCACGTTGGTGCCCTCGAAGTTGCCCCGCTCGCTCACCTCGTAGAAGTCGCAGACCTCGTCGGTCAGCTCCTCGAGCCCGGCCGCCCGGAGCGCCTCTCGCACCTCGGCGGGGGTGAAGGTGGCATGGGAGCCCTCCCTCCCCGCGGCGTCGGCGTCGATCGAGGAGCACAGGCCGCCGTTGGGCGCCCGCAGGTCGCCGAGCATGGCGTCGAGGGTCTCGGCCATGACCTGGCGATAGGCGTCGCGCCCGGTCAGCTGCCATGCGTGCAGGTAGGCCCGCGCGAGCAGCGCCTGGTCGGTGAGCATCTTCTCGAAGTGGGGGACCAGCCACTCCCGGTCGGTGGCGTAGCGGGCGAACCCGCCGGCCAGGTGGTCGTAGATGCCCCCCGTCGCCATCGCGTCGAGGGTGCGGGTGGCCATGGTCAAGGAGCGCTCGTCGCCGGTGCGGGCGTGGTGGCGCAGGCACAGCTCGATCAGGATCGGGCGGGGGAACTTGGGGGCCCGCCCGAAACCCCCCCACTCGGCGTCGAAGCTCGCCGCGAGCTGCTCGACGAGCCGCTCGAGCAGGCCGTCGAAGGCGGGCGTCGCGGCGCCGGGCGCCCGCACCAGCACGTCGTCCAGGCTCACCTGTTGGCGGAGGGCCGAGAGCAACTCGTCGGCCTGCTGCTCGACCGCGTCGCGCTGGGTCGCCCAGGCATCGGCGAGCGCCGCGAGGACGCGCTGGAAGCCCGGATAGCCCTGGCGGTCGGCCCTCGGGTAGTAGGTGCCGGCGAAGAACGGCCGGCCGTCGGGGGTGCAGAAGACCGACATCGGCCAGCCACCCGACCCGTTCTGGGCGAGGACGGCCGCCATGTAGATGGCGTCGAGGTCGGGCCGTTCCTCGCGGTCGACCTTGATCGAGATGAACGACGCCGCGAGCTGGCGAGCGATCGCCTCGTCCTCGAAGGACTCGTGGGCCATCACGTGGCACCAGTGGCACGCCGCGTAGCCGACCGAGACAAAGAGCGGCTTGTCCTCGGCCCTGGCCCGCTCGAGCGCCTCGTCGCCCCACGGATACCACTCGACGGGGTTGTCCGCGTGCTGGCGCAGATAGGGGCTCGTCTCGGATGCGAGCCGGTTCACCGCCCTGAGCCTACGGGTGCATCGACGGGGCCCCCGTCAGCCGAGGGCGGCCCGGCGCACCTTGCCCGAGGCAGTGGTGGGCAGCGAGCCCACGAGCACCAGCTCCTTCGGGGCGGCCCAACGGGCCAGGCGCTCGGCGGCGAGGGCGGCGAGCTCCTCGAGGGTCGGCGGGTCGGCCGGGTCGGCCGGCACCACCCAGGCGACGACCCGCTCGCCCCACTCGGGGTCGGGGCGCTTCCAGATCGCCACCTCGCCCACCTTGGGGTGCGACCCGAGGACCTGCTCGACGGCCGCCGGCCAGACCTTCTCGGCCCCGGTCACGACGACCTCGGCCAGGCGGCCCTCGACGACGAGGCTGCCGTCTTCGGCGAGTCGACCGCCGTCGCCGGTCGGGAGCCAGCCGCCCTTGCCGTCGGGTCCGGGCACCGTGGGGTCGGTCCCGTCCCGGTAGCAGCGCAGCTGCATTGGGCAGCGCAGCAGGATCTCTCCCGCCTCGCCCCGGCCCGGCTCGCCGGTCCCGAAGGCGATCTCGACCCCCTCGATCGGCCGCCCGTCGTAGACGACGCCCGAGCCGGTCTCGGTCATCCCGTAGGTGCTGAGCACGTTGGCCGGGAGCGAGGCCGGCGGGGCGGCGCCGCCGAGGACGATCCGCTCGAAGACCGAGGCGTCGATGCGGGCCAGCGCGGTGGCGACGAGCGAGACATGGGTCGTCCGGCCGCGCCGCCCGTAGGACTCGACCACCGGGGCGTCGAAGCCCGGCAGGACGACGAGGGGCGTCGCGCTGAGCAGCGCCCGGGTGACCACCGAGAGCCCGCCGATGTGGGCGAGCGGGAGGCAGCAGAGCCAGCCATGCCGGGCCGGGTCGACGCCCGCGGCCCTGGAGGTGGCGGCGGCCGAGGCGCCGAGCGCCCGGTGGGTGAGGACGGCGGCCCTGCGCCGCCCGCTCGATCCCGAGGTGGCCATCACGAGCGCGTCGCCCGGTTCCACGCCCCGTCCGCCAAGCACCCGCCGCTCGCCGGCGGCGTCGAGGACCGAGGTCGGCCCGAGCGCCTCCATGAGCTCGGCGGCGGCCGGTGGCGGGAGCCTGCGGTCGAGGACGGCGACGGCGTCACCACGCTCCCAGACCCGCGTCAGCGCGTCGACGAAGGGCGGGCCGCCGTCGAGGTCGAGGGCGACGAGGTCGGGCATCTGCTTCGGTAGCGTAGGTGGCCGTGGCCGGGCCCTCCGCACCGAGCGGCCGAGGGGCGCCCAGCGTCGAGGTGGGGCGCAGGCCCCCCGTCGTCTCGCGCCCGACGGCTCCGTGACCGAGGTCTCGAGGGGCGCCGGTCCGCCGGAGGTCGGCCCCCTGCGGCGCTGGGTGCTCGGCGCCCGGCCGCGCACGCTGGCCGCGGCCGTGGTGCCGGTCGCCGTCGGGACGGCGGTCGGGCGGCTGGGTGCCCCCGGCGGCATCGTGTGGTGGCGGGCCGCCTGTGCGGCGGTGGTCGCGCTCGGCGTGCAGGTGGCGACCAACTACGCGAACGACTACTCCGACGGGGTGCGGGGCACCGACGAGGGACGGGTGGGGCCGCTCCGGCTCACCTCCTCGGGACTCGCGCGGCCCTCCCAGGTGCGCATGGCGGCCTTGATCGCCTTCGGCGTATCGGGGGCGGCCGGACTCGCGCTCGCCGCGTCGGTCGGTTGGTGGCTCCTCGCGGTCGGCCTCGCCTGCTTCCTCGCCGGTTGGCTGTACACCGGTGGCCCCAAGCCCTACGGCTACCTCGGGCTCGGCGAGCTCTTCGTCTTGGTCTTCTTCGGGCTCGTGGCCACGGCCGGCTCGGCCTACGTCCAGCACGGCCGGCTCGGTTGGCTGGCGCTGGCCGCGTCGGTGCCCGTCGGCCTCCTCGCCGTCGCCCTGCTCGAGGCGAACAACCTGCGGGACGTCGCGGGCGACGCCGGGGCGGGCAAGCGCACGCTTGCGGTGCGGCTGGGCCCGGCCCGGGCCCGCTGGCTCTACCTCGGGGTCGTCGCGGTCGGGCTCGGCTCGGTCGGCCTGGCCGGCTGGCAGCACCCCCCGGCCCTCGTGGCGCTCGCCGCCGTGCCCCTCGCCTGGCGCCCGTGCCGTACCGTCGCCTCGGGGGCCGAGGGCCGGGCCCTCCTGCCGGTCCTCGCCGACACCGGCCGGCTGCAGCTCGCGCTCGGCGTGCTCCTCATGGCCGGGATCCTGGCGTGAGGGCGTCAGTCGCCCGCTTCCTCGGTGGCCGCAAGCCAGTGGGCTACCACGACCCCGGTCGTCCCGGGCTGCTCGAGGTGCGTGGCATGCCCGGCCCCCGGGATCACGGCGAAGGTGCCCCGGGCGACGAGGGAGGCGATCCGCAGCGCGTGCTCCTGGTAACGCAGGTCGGTCGCGCCGGCGATCGCGAGGACGGGCATCTCGAGCTCGCCAAGGCGCCCCCAGAGCGGCGACTGGGTGCCGGCGCCGGCCAGCCGGAGGCTGGACGCGAGCCCCGCTGCGCTGTTGGCGCGCCGCTCGGCGGCCCCGGCATCCGCGCCGCGCAGCGTCGCGAACATCGGTGCGGCGAGCCACGAGTCGACGAACGCCGCGACGTCGCCGGTGTCCTCGAGCGCGTCGGCCGTCGCCTCGTCGCGCCGGCGCCGCTCGGCCCGGAGCTGGTCGTCCTCGATCCCTCCGGTCGCGCCGAGCAGCACGAGCCGGCGCACCCGCCCCGGCGCGCCCAGGGCCGCGTGCAGCGCGAAGCGGGCGCCGATCGAGTAGCCGACGAGGTCGAAGGGCCCCTCGCCGGCCGCCGCGACCACCATGGCGCCGCCCTCCTCGAGGTCGGCCCGGACCTCCGAGGAGCCCCCGTGCCCGGGAAGGTCGACGAACACGGCCCGCCGAGCCCCCGTCACGAGCTCGCCGAAGCGCCCCCAGAGCCGGGCGGTCTGGGTGAAGCCGTGGGCGAGGACGATGGTCGGACCGTCGCCCACCACCTCTGTGTGCAGGACGCTCGGCACGAGCGATGAGCGTACCGAGCGCGGACGTGCAGGCGACCTTCGCAGCGACGCTGGTCGACGAGTGGGTGCGCCTCGGCGTGGCGCACGCGGTGGTGTGCCCGGGCTCGCGTTCGACCCCCCTCGCCCTCGCGCTCGCCGCCCGGGACGACCTGACGGTCCATGTCCGGCTCGACGAGCGCGGCGCGTGCTTCTTCGGAATCGGCCTCGCCCTGGCGAGCGGGCGTTCGACGGTGCTCTGCACGACGAGCGGCACCGCCGCGGTCGAGCTGCACCCCGGGGTGGTCGAGGCGAGCCACGCCCGGGTCCCCCTCGTGGTCTGCACCGCCGACCGGCCGCCCCGCCTCCACCACGTGGGGGCGCCCCAGACCATCGAGCAGGCCGGCCTCTACGGGTCGGCGGCCCGCTGGGCCTTCGACCCCGGGCCGATCCGGGAGGCCGACCGGGCCTGGTGGCGCTCGCTGGCGGCTCGGGCGCTGCGCGAGGCCGAGGAGGGCGAGGGACCGGTGCAGCTCAACCTGGCCTTCGAGGAGCCCCTCTACGGGACGCCGGGCCCGCTGCCCGAACCCGGCGCGCTCCCGGCCCGCCCGGCGCGCCGCCTGGCGGGCGCCGACGCCCCCGAGATCGCCGCGTGGTCCGGGCGGGGCCTCATCGTGGCCGGCGGGGGAGCCCCCGAGCCCGCCCTCGTCCTCGGGCTCGCCGACCACCTCGGCTGGCCGGTCCTGGCCGACCCGCGCTCGGGGGCCCGCGTCGAACACCCCTCGGTCGTGGCGGCGGCCGACGCGATCCTGCGGGACCCCTCGCTCAGCGCGGCGCTCGAGCCCGAGACCGTCGTGCTCCTCGGCCAGCCGTGGGCGTCGCGCGTCGTCGATGAGTTCGTGGCCTCCTCGGCCCGACGCGGCGCCCGCGTCGTCGCGGCGGGCGCCCTGGTGGCCGATCCCGCGCGCGTCGTGATCGAGCGCCACCCCTCGGCGAGCGGGTTCGCCCGCGCCGCGCTCGGCCTCCCGCCGCCGGCGCGCGACGCGGGGTGGCTGGCCCGCTGGATGCGATCGGAGGCCGCTGCCCAGCGCGCCATCGACGAGGCCCTCGCCGGGGACCCGCTGACCACCGACGGGCGGGCGAGCGAGCCGTCGGTCGCCCGGCACCTGTTCGGCTCGCTCGACGCCTCGGTCGCCCTCTTCGTCTCGTCGTCGATGCCCGTGCGCGACCTCGAATGGTTCGCTCGGCCCCGCACCGGCGCGCCCCTCGTCCTCGCCAACCGGGGGGCCAACGGGATCGACGGGGTCACCTCGAGCGCCCTCGGCGTCGCAGCAGCCTCCGCCGGGCCGGTCGTCGCCCTGCTCGGCGACCTCGCGTTCCTCCACGACGTCTCGGCTTTGGCCACGCTGCGTGGCGAGGGCCGCGGCTCGTGCACCCTGGTCGTCCTCGACAACTCGGGCGGGGGGATCTTCAACTTCCTCCCGCAGGCCGACGCACTCGAGGCGGAGCGCTTCGAGCGGCTCTTCGGCACCCCGGCCGAGCCCGATGTGGCCCGGGTCGCCGCCGGGTTCTCCCTCCCGGTGGCCGAGGCCCGCACCCTGCGCGAGCTCGACGAGGGGCTCGACGCGCTCCTCGGGCAACCGGGGATCGGCGTGCTCCGGGTCGCCGTGCCCGGGCGCGAGGACAACCGGCGACTGCACGAGCGGATCCATCGCGCGGTGGCCGATGCGGTCGGCGCGGCGGTGCGCACCGAGCCCTGAGCGGGCGGGCGCGCGACCATTGACGCGATGGACACGACCGAGTGGGAGGCGGCGGGCATCTATGACCCGGCGTCACCCCTCGCCCCCGAGCGCCGGGCGCTCCTCGAGTACCTGAGCGCCCGCGGCGCCTCCCTCGAGGAAATGGTGGAGGCCGCCGCCGTCGGGCGCCTCCCGGCGGTCGCCGGCGACCTGGTCTCGGACGACCAGGCGACCGAGACCGTCGAGGAGCTGGCGGCCCGCTGCGGGGCCAGCACCGACATGGTGCGCCGGGTGCTCGTCGGGGTCGGCCCCTCGGTCGAGGAGGGCGGGCAGGTGCTCTCCTCGCTCGACGCGCTGATCGCGGCGTTCATCCGGGGGGTGGCGCTCATGGGGGAGCGTCCCACACTCGCCTTCACGAGGACGATCGGCGCCGCCGCCACGAGCGTCGCCGAGGCGGCGGTGGCGCTCTTCTACGCCCAGCTCGGCCCGGGCACCGGGCGCGAGGGCGACAGCGAGCTCGAGCGGGCGTACATGGCCGAGCGGGCCTTTCTCGCCTTCAGCGTCGTCCCCGAGGCGCTGTCGCGGGCCCTCGTGGCGCAGTTCCACCGGGCCACGGTTCGGGCGACGATCGCGCGGGGGTGGGGTGAGCACGGTCTGGGCCCCGAGAGCGAGACGGTCGCCCTCGGCTTCGTCGACCTGGTCGGCTCCACGGCGTGGGCCGCATCCCTCGACCTGCGCGAGCAGAGCCTCGCCCTGTCGCGCTTCGAGTCGGCCGCCTGGTCCACCGCGGTGCTGGCCGGGGGGCGGGTGGTGAAGTTGATCGGCGACGAGGTCTTCTTCGCCGCCCCCTCGCTCGACGCCGGCTGCGCCACGGCCATCCAGATCGTGGCGGCGGCGGCCGAGGACCCGGTGCTGCCCCCAGCGCGGGGCTCGGTGGGCTGGGGGCTCGCCACGGCGCGCGAGGGCGACTACTTCGGGCCGCTTGTGAACCTGGTGTCGCGCCTCGTGAAGACGGCCGCGCCCGGCAGCGTCGTGGTGGGGGAGGACTCGATCGGCGCGCTCTCGGCGGGGCGCTTCGACGTGCGCCCGCTCGGCCCCCACAGGCTCCGGGGGCTCGAGGCGCCCGTCGCGACTTTCGAGGTCTCCAACCACCGGGCGGACTGAGTGCAGCGGGACCGTGCGCCGGCCGCGCTATGGCAGCATTTGGCGGTGCCCGGGCTCGTCGAGGATCTCCGCTTTCGCGGGCTGATCCACCAGGTCACCGACGAGGCGCTCTTCGAGAAGCTCGACGGGGGCTCCATGACCGTCTACATCGGCTTCGACCCGTCGGCGCCGAGCCTCGGGGTCGGCAACCTCCTGCAGCTCTGCCTCCTGCGGCGTCTCCAGGAGGCCGGGCACCGGCCGATCGCGCTCGCCGGCAGCGGGACCGGGTTCATCGGCGATCCCGGTGGCAAGTCCGACGAGCGCAACCTGCTCACCCCCGAGGAGCTGGCGGCCAACTTGGAGGGGATCCGGTCCCAGATGGCCCGCTTCTTCGACTTCGGCGCAGCGGCGGGCGAGACCCGGGCCCTCCTGCTCGAGAACGCGACCTGGCTGCGGCGCCTCGAGCTCATCACGTTCCTGCGCGACGTGGGAAAGCACGTGACCGTGAACGAGATGGTGCGCAAGGAGTCGGTGCGCTCGCGCATCGAGCGGGCCGGCGAGGGGATCTCCTACACCGAGTTCAGCTACATGCTCCTGCAGGGCTACGACTTCATCCGCCTCCACGAGGACGAGGGCTGTGACCTCCAGCTCGGCGGCAGCGACCAGTGGGGGAACATCTCGCTCGGGGTCGAGCTCGTGGGGAAGGTGACCGGCGATCGCGTCTACGGGCTGACCACCCCGCTCGTCACCAAGTCCGACGGGACCAAGTTCGGCAAGTCCGAGGCCGGCAACGTCTGGCTCGACCCCGCCCGCACCAGCCCCTACCGCTTCTACCAATTCTTCCTGCAGACCGAGGACGCCAAGGTCGGCGAGTTCCTCCGCTTCTTCAGCTTCCTCGACCACGACGAGATCGCGGCGCTCGACGCCGAGACCGAGGCGCACCCCGAGCGAAGGGCGGCCCAGCGGGCCCTGGCCCAGGCGGTGTGCGAGCTCGTCCACGGCGAGGCCGAGACCGCGAGGGCCAGGCGGGCCTCCGAGGCCCTCTTCGGGGAGGACGTCGCCACGCTCGACGCGGCGACGCTGCTCGAGGTCTTCGAGGACGCCCCCTCGAGCGTGATCGGCCGCCAGGCCCTCGGCGCCGACGGGGCAGGCGGCCTGAGCATCGTCGACGCGCTGGCGACGGCCGGGCTCTGCGCGTCCAAGGGGGAGGCCCGCCGGCTCGTCGAGTCCGGCGGCATCTACGTCAACAACAAGAAGGTGGGCGGCCCGGAGCGGGCGCTCGGCCCCGAGGACCTGCTGGCGGAGCGCTTCGTGCTCCTGCGCCGCGGGCGGCGGGACTACCACCTCTTGCGCGTCGAGTGAGCCGGGCGGCGCCGGCCCGCTGGAAGATCTTGGTGGCGGCGCTCGGCGTGGTGGCGATCGGGGTGCTCGCCTTCGTCTCCTATGGGGGGATCGGCAACGGCACCCCCACCCAGCGGGTGTCGGCCTGGGTGAGCGGCAGCGGGCTCGGCCAGTCGATCGGCACCGTCGAGGGCGACCTGTCCCGGATGCGGGTCGCCCTCGACGAGCACAAGTCGGCCGGGGTGCTGCACACCGACTGCGGGGTGCTCACGACCGACGCCGAGTCGGCCAACACCGAGCTGCCCTCGCCCGACAACGCGCTGACCGACCTCCTCTCGGCGGGGTACGGGTTCGCCGGTGACGCCGGCAACGACTGCTATGACTCGGGTGGCACCGACGCCGCCCTCGTGGCCAAGGCCAACCGGGAGCGCATCGAGGCCGAGGCCAAGCTTGGCCAGGCCCTCAACCTGGTGGCCGTGCTGACCGGTCGCCCGCTGTCGACCACCACGACCACCCAGCCCGGCGGCGGGATCCTCGGGTGAGCGCGCTCGTCGGGCCGTTCCCCGAGGGCGCCGACCCCGATGCCTACGACCGGCTCCGGCGCCGGGTGCTGTGGTCGCTGCCGACCGGCCTCTATCTGATCGGGAGCGCTGGCGAGCTCGACGGCGAGCTGCGCCACAACCTCATGACCGCCAACCTGGTGCTCCAGGTGGCGACCGACCCCAAGCTCGTTGCCGTCGCCGTGGAGCACGAGGCGCTCACCCGCCGGCTGATCGAGGCCGGTGCCGCGTTCGCCGTCTCGGTGCTCCGCCGCGAGGACCGGGCGACGGTGCGCCGCTTCGTGAAGCCGGTCACCGAGCTCGTGATGGGCCCCGACGGGCGACCGACCGAGATGGCCGGCCACGCGGTGCTCAGCGCGCCGAGCGGCTCGCCGGTCCTCGCTTGGGCGGCCTCCTGGATCGACTGCCGCCTCCATGCCCTCCAGCCCCTCGGCAGCCACGACCTGTGCATCGGCGAGGTCGTCGCGGTGGAGGGTCCGAAGGACGGGGAGCCGGCCGAGATCCTCCGGATGGAGGACACCAAGATGAACTACGGGGGCTGAGGGCGGCCGGGCGAAGGGTGCTCAGCCACCCCGGGCCTCGGGCGGCCTCAGGTCGAGGGTCAAGGTGAGGATCCCGCCCTCCAAAGCGGCCGTCGCGTCGCCCAGCATCGCAAAGTCCATGTAGTCGAGCTGGGCCTGCTCCCTGAAGCGCTGGCGCTCGGGCCCCTCGACCGGGGGCAGGCCCCGCTGGCGGACCGCCTCGGCGCGGCGGCGGAATCGCTCGATCATGGCCTCGGGGTCAAAGATTGGCTCCATGGGGCCATTCTGTCCGGGCTCCGCCGGGGCGAGGGTCCACTACAATGGCCAGGTCGGTGCGGACTTCCCGGCCCGTCGGGCGGGAGCGCATCCGCCGAGATCGCGCCGGATCGCAGCCGCTTGGGTGCCCGCACCCGGCCGGGGCGGGTCGACTGGCGGCAGTAAGGAGTCGTCGTGAAGAAGGGACGCCATCGGCGCTTCGAAGAGGCGCGGAGCCTGAAGCGCTCGATCGCCACCGGCGAGGAGCGTTGCCCCGAGTGCGGGGCCGAGCCCGAGGACGTGCACGCCTCGTGGTGCCGCGCTGAGGAGGACAGCTACGACCGCATCCTCGGCTCGAGCGTGCCCGGCTGGGACCGCACCAGCGGCGAGGAGCAGGATCCGCTCGACGACTGAGCGCGGATGGGCCCCGCCTCAGCGGGTGCGCAGCACCGGGTGAGGGAGCGGGACCCGCTCGGCGATCCGGGCGTCGCGGTCGGCCAGGTAGGCCTTGAGCCGGCGGTAGGTCTTCTTCCCGACCATCTCGGCCAGCTCGGGTCCCATCTCCTCGTACACCGCGCGCGTCCCGACGAAGGCCTCCGGCGACTGGGTGCACCACCAGTGCAACTCGGCGCCGCCCTTCCCCCAGTGCTTGCGGTCCCACTGGGTGATGGTCGTGGTCACGTGGCCGTCCTCGCCCACCGCGTCGTCGCGCCGCAGCGGGAGCTGCCAGCAGACCTCCGGCTTGAGCTCGAGGGGGAGCCGGCCGCGTTGGATGGCCACCTGGTGCAGCGCGCAGCCCGCCCCCGTCGGGAAGTCCTTGCGGTTCAAGAAGATGCACGCGCCGTCGACGATCCGGGTGACGACCTCGCCGGCGCGGTTCTTCTTCGCGATCCCGCCCTTCTTGGCCTTGGCCCGGAACTGCCACTGCTCGTCGGTGAGGGTCGCCGCGATCTTCTCCACCCGGCGGCGGTCGGGGGCGTCGATGAAGTGCGCGCCGTAGCTGCAGCACCCGTGCTGGAGCTCCTCGGCCGGACCGGTCAGCACCCCCTGACAGCCCCGCCCGAAGATGCAGGTCCAGTTGGAGGTGAGGAAGGTGACGTCGAAGACCCAGGTGCGCTCCTCGTCGGGATCCTCGAAGCTGACCCACTCGTGCGCGTCGTTGGGAACCGCCGGACGGGCCATGACCGAAGCACGTTATCCGCTCGGTGAGGGACCGGATCGTGACCGTTGCGCGCCCGGCGCGTCGAGGCCCGGTTCTCTGCCGTGGTCCAATGTTGCGATGCTGATCGGCCGTGACATCACGATCGAGGTGGCCGGTCGCAAGCTCGTGTCGGGCGGCGAGCTCACCATCGGGCCCAAGGACAAGGTGGGTCTGGTGGGGGCCAACGGCGCGGGCAAGTCCTCGCTCCTCTCCTTCGTCCTCGCAGAGGTGCCCCGGCACCTTCGTGCGCGCGGGTCGCTCTAGTGCGACGGCACGATCGGGTTCGTGCCCCAGGTCCCGGTCCCAGAGGGCCTCGGGGTGGACTCGAGCGTGTTCTCCCACGTCCTTTCGGCCCGGGGACTCGACGTCCTCGACGACCAGCTGCACAAGGCTCGCAAGGCGCTCGCGACCTCGCCCACCGAGGAGACGATCGCCGAGTTCAGCGCGCTCGAGGAGCGCTACCGCCTGGCCGGTGGCTACGAGGTCGAGGGCCGGCTCGGGCGCCTGGCCGACGGGCTCGGGTTCCCCCAGGAGCTGTTCTTCGCCGAGGTCACCTCGCTCTCGGGGGGCCAGCGGCGGCGGGCCGATCTCATCAGGGTGTTGTTCCAGGAGCCCGACGTGATGGTGCTCGACGAGCCGACCAACCACCTCGACCGCTCGGCCAAGCTGTGGCTGCTCGACGAGCTGGCCAACCTGCGCGGGGCGCTCCTCGTCGTGAGCCACGACCTCCGGCTCCTCGACCGCGCCATCTCCAAGGTCCTCTACCTGCGCGACGCCACGCTGCGCGAGTTCAAGGGCAACTACAGCGCGTTCCGGGCCCAGCTCGACGCCGACATCACCCGGCGCGAGAAGACCTCGTCGGCCGAGGAGGACCGCATCGCGAAGATGCGGGCCCAGGCCGACAAGTGGCGCCACAGCACCGAGGCCCAGGCCCGCAAGGCCAAGATCCTCGACCGCCAGGTGACCAAGCTCCAGGCCAACCGGACCGAGGTCATCAAGCGCGAGCGCAAGGTGCGGTTCAACCTCCCCGAGCCGGCACGCGCCGGCGCGGTCGTGCTCAGGGTCGGGCGGCTCGCCGTCTCCTACGGCGAGCACCGGGTCCTCCATGACGTCGACTTCGCCGTCGACCGCGGCGACCGGGTGGTGGTGATCGGCCGCAACGGGGTGGGCAAGTCCTCGCTGCTTCGCTGCCTGGCGGGCATGCAGGTGCCGACCCGGGGCACGGTCGAGACCGGCTACCGGGTCGCCATCGGCTACTTCGCGCAGGAGCACGAGCAGATCGACCTCGGGGCCAGCGCGATCGACAACGTGGACGACGCGGTGCTCGTGCGGGAGTCCGACCGCCGCTCGTTGCTCGGCTCCTTCGGGCTGACCGGCAACACCGCGAGCCAGCGGGCCGGCTCGCTCTCGGGGGGCGAGCGGGCCCGTCTCAGCCTGGCCATGCTGTCGGCCGGCCAGGCCAACCTCCTCGTCTTGGACGAGCCGACCAACAACCTCGACCCGGCGTCGGTCGCGGCCGTGGGGGCGATGCTGGCCGCCTGGAAGGGCACCATCGTGGCGGTCAGCCACGACGGTCCCTTCGTCGAGGCGCTCGGGCCGACCCACGCGCTGCACCTGCCCGAGGAGCGCTACGACCTGTGGCGCGACGAGTACCTGGACCACGTCGAGCTGCGTTGAGCGGGTGGGGCGAGCGATGCGCGGGGTCCGGCTGCTCCTCACCTGCGGGTTGCCCGGGGCGGGGAAGACGACCCTTGCGACGCGGCTCGCCGCGGAGCGGGGCGCGCTGCGTCTCACCAAGGACGAGTGGCTGATCGCACTGGGCTCCACCCCCTGGGACACGCCGATGCGCGAGCGGGTCGAGGGCGAGCTCTGGCGCCTGGCCCAAGAGCTGCTCGGCCTCGGGGTGAGCGTGGTCGTCGACTTCGGCCTCTGGGCGCGTGCCGAGCGCGACGAGATGCGCAGCGCCGCCCGCGCCCTTGGTGTCGGCGTCGAGCTGCACTTCCTCGAGGCGCCGAGCGAGGAGCTCTGGCGCCGCATCGAGGCCCGGAACTCCTCACCTCCATGGGACGCCCACCCCATCGGGCGCCACGACCTCGAGGGGTGGCGCCGGTCCTTCGAGGCGCCCGACGCCGCCGAGCTCGCCCTTTTTGATGCCCCGCCCCACCGGGGGCCCGGCCGCGACCAGGGGCCGAGGGGTGGGGCGGCACGCTGAAGCGCCGGCACCGCCGGTGCGACCCGGGGTCCCCCGTATGATTGGGGGATGGCCCGTTCCGTAGAAGAGCTGGAGCAAGGCGCGCTCGAGTCGGTGGTGTCGATCACCGACGAGGCGCGCAAGGTGGTGCTGGAGGCGCTCGGGAGCGAGCCCGAGCCCGAGTCGCTGGCGCTGTGGCTCGAGGTGCGGGGGGTCGAGGCCGGGAACTTCGTCTACGACCTCTACTTCCAGGCGCTGCGCGACGCCGGCGAGGGCGACGCTGTCTTCGCCGACGGCGAGCTCGCGGTCGTGGTGCCCGAGCCGAGCGTGGAGCGCCTGCGCGGCGCCCGGCTCGAGTGGTCCGAGGACGGCGGCGGCGGCCTCGTGCTCGTCAATCCCAACCAGCCGAGCGCCGAGGAGGCCGCACCGGGCGTCCCACCCGAGGTGCTCGCGGCCGGCCTTGAGGGCGAGCTCGCCCGCAAGGTCTTGGGCGTCATCGAGGCGGTCATCAACCCCTCGATCGCCTCGCACGGCGGCCGGGCCGATCTCGTCGCCTTCGACGCCGGCGAGGGCGTGGCGTACCTGCGGCTCTCGGGGGGGTGCCAGGGCTGCGCGATGTCGCGCATGACCCTCACCCAGGGCATCGAGGTCGCGCTGAAGGACGAGGTGCCCCAGGTGACCCGGGTGGTCGACGTGACCGACCACGGGGGCGGGGAAAACCCCTACTACTAGACCCGCGGCGGGCAGTATGGCGGGGTGAACCTCGCCCTGGTCGCCGGCTGCGGGGCCGGCGGAGCGGTGATCGGCGTCGCGCTCGACACCCTGACCGGCCGCATCGTGCGGCCGCCCGACCCGGCGCCCGCCGAGGCCGCGGTCCCCGAGCACGCCCTCGTCGGAGCCCCGGCCCCCACCGCGCCCTCGGCGCCCGTGCACGAGGGTGGCGCGGCGGCGTCCCGGCGCCCCGGACGAGGCGAGCTCGCCCTCTCGGGCGCCTTGAGCGGGCTCGCCCTCGCACTCCTCGCGTGGCGCCTCGGCACCGCGCCCGTCCTCGCAGCGGACTGCGCCCTCCTGTGCGGGCTGATCGCCGTGTCCCTCGTCGACCTCCGCATCGGGATCGTGCCGCGCTCGGTCCTGTACCCGACGTTCGCCGCCACTGCCCTGGGGCTGGTGGCGGCCTCGGCCGACGGCTCGCAGTGGCGGTCCCTCGGCGACGCCGCCATCGGGGGGGTGGGCAGCTTCGCGGTCTTCTTCGCCCTGTGGTGGTGCTTCCCGCGGGGGATCGGCTTCGGCGACGTGCGCCTGGCCGGGGCCACGGGCGCTGCGGTCGCCTGGGTCGGCTTCGGCGAGCTCTACGTCTCGTTCCTCGCCGCCTTCGTGCTGGCCACCGTGGTCGGGCTCGGCGTCATGGTGGTCACGGGGAGGGGGCGCAAGACCCGCTTCGCCCTCGGCCCATGGCTGAGCGCCGGCGCGGCCTTCGCGATCCTCTGGGGTCCCTGGGCGGTCCACCTCTGGCTGCACCGCTCGTAGGCGAACACCCCGGCCACCAGGGGCGTTGGGCGTCCGCAGTAGCTTGGGGCCCGTGCTTCGATACCTGACCGCCGGTGAGTCGCACGGGCGCGCCATCGTCGTGACCGTCGAGGGCCTCCCCGCAGGCATCCCCTTCGGCGCCGAGCAGGTGCGCGCCGAGCTCGCCCGGCGCCGCCTCGGCTACGGGCGCGGCCCGCGGATGCGCTTCGAGCAGGACGAGGTCACGCTCCTCGGCGGCCTTCGCCACGGGCGCACGCTCGGCTCCCCGGTGGCGATCGAGATCGCCAACACCGAGTGGCCCAAGTGGACCGAGGAGATGTCGCCGGACCCCGGCCGGCCCGAGCGGGTGCTGACCCAGCCCCGGCCGGGCCACGCTGATCTCGCCGGCATGCAGAAGTACGGGTTCGCCGATGCCCGCGACGTCCTCGAGCGGGCCTCGGCCCGGGAGACCGCGGCGCGCGTCGCGGCCGGCGCCCTCGCGAAGGCGTTCCTCGCGCAGCTCGGCGTGGAGGTGGTGAGCCACATCGTCCAGCTCGGGACGGCCCGGGCCGAGCGCGGGCTGCGCCCCGCGCCTCAAGACCTCGCCCGGGTCGACGAGTCCGAGGTGCGCTGCTTCGACGAGGAGGCCGAGGGCCGGATGGTGGCCGAGGTGAAGGCGGCGGCCAAGGACGGCGACTCGCTCGGCGGCGTGGCCGAGGTGCTCGCCTACGGGGTCCCGGTCGGCCTCGGCAGCCACGTGCACTGGGATCGCAAGCTCGACGGCCTGCTCGCCCAGGCGCTCATGAGCATCCAGGCGATCAAGGCGGTCGCCTTCGGCGAGGGCTTCGGGCTGGCCGGGCTGCGCGGCTCGCAGGCCCACGACGCCATCTACTGGTCGCCGGGCGACGCGCCCACCTCGGGGGGCTTCGAGCGCCGGACCGATCGCGCCGGGGGGATCGAGGGCGGCATGTCGACCGGCGCGCTCATCGTGGCGCGCGTCGCGATGAAGCCCCTCGCCACCCTCAACCGCCCGGTCCTCGAGACCGTCGACGTCGCGACCAAGGAGGCGGCGCTCAGCTTCCGGGAGCGCACCGACGTCACCGCGGTGCCCGCCATGGGGGTCGTGGCCGAGACGATGGTCGCGCTGGTGCTCGCCTCCGAGGCGCTCCGCAAGTTCGGGGGCGACTCGCTCGCCGAGGTGCTGCGCAACCGCGACGGGTACATGGCGGCCCTGGGCGAGACCCCCTCGGTGCCCCCGCCGGTCGCCTGATGGCACCGAGCGGGCCGGCCCGCCCCCGCCGCCTCCTCCTCGTCGGGATGATGGGCTCGGGCAAGACCACCGTCGCCGCGCTCGCGGCCCGGCGCCTCGGCTGGCCGCATCTCGACTCGGACGCCGAGGTGCAGCTGGCGACCGGGCGAAGCGTGCCCGAGCTCTTCGCGCTCGGCGGGGAGCCGGCGTTCCGGGCCGAGGAGACCGCCGCGCTCGACCGGGCGCTCGGTGTCGAGCCGGTGGTGGTGTCGGTGGCCGGCGGGGCGGTGCTCGACCCCCACAACCGGGAGCGACTGCGCGAGGCGGGCACCGTCGTGTGGCTGCGGGCCACCGTCGACACGCTGGCCGCGAGGGTGGGCGAAGGCGAGGGACGCCCGCTCCTCGACGGCGGGCCCCGGCGCGCCCTGGCCGAGCTCGAGCGCGTGCGCCGCGACCTGTACGCGCAGGTGGCCGACGCCGTCGTCGACGTCGATGCCAAGACGCCCGAGGAGGTGGCCGAGGCCGCCCTGGCCGCGATCGGGGAGCGGTGATCGTCGTCCCGGTCGCGCTCGACCCCCCCTACGAGGTGCGCATCGGGGCGGGCGCCCGCCGTGAGCTCGCCCGCGTCGTGGCCTCCCTGGGCGAGGTCCGCCAGGCGGCCGTCGTGACCCAGGGCGCCCTCGTCGACGCCGGTTGGCTGGAGGGACTCGACCCGAAGGTGCCCTTCGACGTCCATCTGCTGGGCGACGGTGAGGCGGCCAAGTCGCTTGCCTCGGTCGAGGCCCTCTGCCGGTCCTTCGCCCGGGACGGGCTCAGCCGGGCCGACGTGGTGGTGGCGGTCGGCGGGGGCGTCGTGAGCGACGTGGCCGGCTTCGCCGCCGCCTCCTATCACCGGGGTACCCGGTACGTGAACGTCGCCACCTCGCTCCTCGCGCAGGTCGACGCGGCGATCGGCGGGAAGACCGGCGTCAACCTTCCCGAGGGTAAGAACCTCGTCGGTGCGTTCTGGCAGCCCTCGGGGGTCCTCTGCGACACCGAGACCCTCTCCAGCCTGCCCGAGCGCGAGTGGCGCTGCGGGCGCGGCGAGATGGCCAAGTACGCGTTCTTGGGCGGGGCCGACCCCGACGCGTCGCTGCTCGCGCTGGACGTCGAGGAGCAGGTGGGGCGCTGCGTCCGGATCAAGGCCGAGGTGGTGGCGGCCGACGAGACCGAGTCGGGCGAGCGGATGTCGCTCAACTACGGGCACACCCTCGCCCACGCGCTCGAGGCCGAGGGGCTGGCCGACGCCGGCGCCGGGGCGCTCGCCCACGGGGAGGCCGTCGCGGTGGGCCTCGTGTTCGCGGCCCTCCTGGCGCGCCGCTTGGGGCGCATCGACGACGAGCGGGTCGCGCTGCACCGCCGGGTCGTGGCCGGCTTCGGGCTCTCGGCCGAGCTCCCGGCGGGGGCCGACCCCGACCGCCTCGTCGCGGCGATGGGCCGCGACAAGAAGGCCCGCCACGACCTCGCCTTCGTGCTCGACGGCCCCGACGGGGTGGAGCTGGTGCGCGGCGTGGCCCCCGAGGCCGTCCTCGCTACCCTGGCCGAGATGGGACCCCGGCCGTGAGCGAGACCGCCCGCCCGCTCGTGGTCATCGTCTCTGGGCCCAACCTCGACCTGCTCGGGGAGCGGGAGCCCGAGATCTACGGCACCGAGACCCTTGCCGACCACGTCGAGCGGGCCTCGGTCAGCGCGGCGCGGCTCGGGCTGGCCCTCGAGCACGTCCAGTCGAACCACGAGGGCGACCTGATCGAGGCCATCCACGCGGCGCGGGGCCGGGCCGCCGCGATCGTGGTGAACGCCGGGGCGCTCACCCACACCTCGTGGTCGCTGCACGACGCGCTGGCCGCCTTCGACGGGATCGTGGTCGAGCTGCACCTGTCGAATCCCGCCGGGCGCGAGCCCTTCCGGCACACCTCGGTCGTGGCCCCGGTGGCCGACGGGCTGGTGGCCGGCTTCGGCGGGCTCGGCTACGAGCTCGCCATCGAGGCGGTCCGGCGCATGCTCGACGGGGGACGGGCCGCGCCGAGCGCGAACCGCGCCGCCGGCGACAAGGATTGACGGTGAACGGAGGACCCATGACCGAGCACACCCTCGCCCCCCTCGAGGTCGCGCCGCGCCTCGAGCGCCTGCGGGAGCGCCTCGAGGAGGCGAAGATCGACGCGCTGATCGTCACCAACCTGGCCAACGTCCGATACCTCTCGGGGTTCAGCGGCTCGGCCGGCGTGGTCGTGGTCGTGGCCAAGGGCGCGCTGCTCACGACCGACGGCCGGTACCGGACCCAGTCCGCCGAGCAGGTCGCGTCGGCCGGGGTGGCCGACGCGCTCGAGATCGCCATCGCCAACGCGGATGGCCAACGCGCCGCGATCCGCGACGCGCTGCGCTCGTCGGGCGCCACCAGGGTGGGCCTCGAGGCCGACGACGTCACCTGGGCCGCCTCGCGGCGCTGGCGGGAGCTGTTCGAGGGGGACGCCGAGGGCGTGCCGGTGACCGGCACCGTCGAGGCGCTGCGCGAGGTGAAGGACCCCGGCGAGCTCGACCGCATGGCGCGGGCCGCCGCGATCGCCGACGGGGCGCTCGCCGAGGTGCTGCCGATGCTGCGCGAGGTCGGGGCCGGCCGGCTGACCGAGGCCGACTTCGCCCTCGCCCTCGACACCGCGATGCGCAGGGGCGGCGCCGAGGACCGGGCGTTCGACACGATCGTGGCCGTGGGCCCGAACTCGGCCAAGCCCCACCACCAGCCGACCGAGCAGGTGCTCGAGGTCGGCAAGCCGATGGTGGTCGACTTCGGCGCCACCTTTGAGGGATACCGCTCGGACATGACCCGCACGTTCTGGCTGGGCGGCGAGCCGACCGGCGAGATGGCGAGGGTCTTCGAGGTGGTGCGCGACTCGCAGGCCCGGGGGGTGGCCGCGGTCCGAGCCGGCGTGGCGGCGAGGGATGTCGACAGCGTGTGCCGCGAGGTCATCACCGAGGCCGGCTGGGCCGAGCGCTTCGAGCACGGCACCGGTCACGGGGTGGGCCTCGACATCCACGAGGCCCCGACGGTCAGCCAGCAGGGCACTGCTATCTTGGCCCCCGGCGTTGTCGTCACCGTCGAGCCGGGCGTCTATCTCCCCGGGCTGGGCGGCGTGCGCATCGAGGACACCCTGGTCGTGACCGAGGACGGCAGCCGCACGCTCACCGGATTCACGAAGGACGTCGCTGCCTGATGGCTGTCTCCACCAACGACCTGAAGAACGGGATGACCCTGGATCTGCCCGAGGGCCTCTTCAGCGTCGTCGAGTTCCAGCACGTGAAGCCGGGCAAGGGCGGCGCCTTCGTGCGGACCAAGCTGAAGAACGTGCGGACCGGGGCGGTCCTCGACCGCACCTACCGGGCCGACGAGAAGCTCGAGCAGGCGATCATCGACAAGCGCGACATGCAGTTCCTCTACCGCGACGGCACCGACTACGTGTTCATGGACAACACCTCCTACGAGCAGCTGAACGTGTCCGAGGCGGCCCTCGGCTCGGCCGCCAGCTACCTGAAGGAGGGGGACACCGCCAACCTCGCCCTCTACGATGCCGAGATCGTGGGCGTCGACCTCCCGGCCTCGGTCGAGCTCACGGTGAGCGACACCGAGCCCGGCATCCAGGGGGACCGGGTGTCGGGCGCCCGCAAGCCCGCCACCCTCCAGACCGGGCTCGTCGTTCAGGTGCCGCTCTTCGTGAACCCCGGTGACCTGGTCAAGGTCGACACCCGCACGGGTGAGTACCTGACCCGAGCCTGAGCGCCGTGTCCGCCGACGGTGGCGCGACCCGTCACCAGTCGAGGGAGCGGGCGCTCTCGCTCCTCTACGAGGCCCAGATGAAGGGGGAGACCCCGCGCCGGGTCGTCGACGCGCTCGTTGTCGCGCCCGACGAGTACTGCGCGCACCTGATCGACGTGGTCGAGGCCCACACCGAGCGCGCCGACGAGCTCGTCGCCCAGGCGACCATCGGCTGGTCGCCCGAGCGGATGGCCGTCCTCGACCGGCTCGTGCTGCGGCTTGCCGCCGCCGAGCTGCTCGACCCCGACGGGCCGCCCGCCGCGGTCGTGCTCGACGAGGCCGTCGAGCTGGCCAAGACGTACTCCACGGAGGAGTCGGGCGGCTTCGTCAACGGCGTGTTGTCGACGGTGGCCCGCCGCCTCCGGTAGGCT
>DAHUYG010000014.1 GCA_027315315.1 Acidimicrobiaceae bacterium
CCTCGGCGAACTCGTGGGGCTCCCAGCGCCTGGCCGCCTGGGCCGCCGCCCAGCGCTCCGGCTCTTGGAAGTGGTCGAGGGCGGCCCGCAGGACGAACTCGGCGATGGGCACGCTGTGCACGTCGGACTTGGTGAACACGACGCCGCTGCGGATCAGCTCGGTGAAGAACGGCGTGTCGAAACCGGCCGCCGGCGACTGGAACCACCGCAGCGTGTCGAGGCGCCGGACCAGCCCGAAGAAGGGGCGCAGCAGGCCGCTCCTGAAGAGATCGCTCGTCCCCCAGGCGACCTCGACGCCGCTCTGCTCGCGCTCGACGGTGGCGCCGGCGCTCGTGTGCAGCGAGCCGTCGGCCTGCATCGAGACGAGCTCGATGCCCCGATGGTGCTCGATGAGACGCGAGCCGTAGCGCATGGCGGCCTGCTCGGAGAGCAGGACGCGCACCGCCGGGCTCAAAGGTTCGCCGTGGCCTGCTCGAGCAGGTCGGCGAAGCGGGCCCGGGCCTCCTCCCGCCTCGTCGGGATGTGCTCGCTCGGCAACTCGTGGGGCGCGTAGTTCTTGAGCGTCCGCCGGGCGACCGTCTGGCGGTGCACCTCGTCGGGCCCGTCGTAGATGCGCGCCGCGCGCGCCTGGCGGTACATCTGCTCGAGCGGCAGGTCGCAGGAGAACCCGAGCGCGCCGTGCACCTGGATGGCGCGGTCGATGACGTTGAAGAGCACGCTCGCCCCGTAGAACTTGATCATCGCGATCTCGATGCGGGCGGCCGACGCCCCGTCGCGGTCCATCTTCCACGCTGCGTGCAGCGTCATGAGCCTGGCTGCGTGCATCTCGGCCATCGAGTCGGCGACCCAGTTCTGCACCGTCTGCTTCTCGGCCAGCAGCCCGCCGTGCGCGGTGCGCGAGACGGCACGCTCACAGAGCATGTCAAAGGCGCGCTTGGACTGCCCGAGCCAGCGCATGCAGTGGTGGATGCGGCCGGGCCCGAGGCGCATCTGGGCGAGCGTGAACCCCTCGCCCTCCCGCCCGATCAGGTTCCCAGCGGGCACCCGGACGTCGCGGTAGTAGACCTCGGCGTGGTTCCCGAACCGGCCGAACTCGGTCTCGGGGTGGGCCATCGTCGCCACGTCGCGCGCGATCTCGACCCCTGGGGTGTCGACGGGCACCACGAACATCGACGAGCCCTGGTAGGGGTGGACGTCGGGATTGGTCACTGCCATCACGATCAGGAAGTCGGCAACCGAACCGTTGCTCGTGAACCACTTGTGGCCGTTGATGACGTACTCGTCGCCGTCACGCTCGGCCCGGGTCTTGAGCAGGGTGGGGTCCGAACCGGCCGTCTCGGGCTCGGTCATCGAAAAGGCGCTCCGGAGCTTGCCTTCGAGGAGCGGCTGGAGCCACTGCTCGCGCTGGTCCTCGCGCCCGGTCGTCTCGATGCCCACCGCCAGCAGCTCGGCGTTGCCCGAGTCGGGGGCGTTGTTGCCGAAGACGACCGGCCCGAGCGGGGTCTGGCCGAGGATCTCGTGCATGAGGCCGAGACGCACCTGGCCGAAACCCATGCCGCCGAGCTCGGGGGGCAGATGGGCCGCCCACAGCCCCTTCTCCTTCACCTGCTCCTGGAGGGGTCGGATGACCCGGAGCATCTGGTCGTACTCGAGGTCGAGCATCTCGAGGGGGAAGATCTCCTCGCGGACGAACCCGCGCATCCACTCGAGCTTCTCCTCGAACTCGGGTTCGGTCTCAAAGTCCCACGCCATTTGCGATCTCCTCTTTGCCGGTGGCCAAGCCCTGGCCGGCCCTCACCTCTCTCGGGCGGCGAGCGCCGCTGGTCAGGCGTACCACCATCGGGGTCGTCTCGGCCAGCGCCAAAGGTCCCAAAGCGCGCCGAGGGCGCTCCGGCGATCCCGTGAGGGCCGCCGGATCGCTCTCGGCGGCGCGCCGCCAGGTCCCAGCGACTGGGGACGTCGCCCGGTCGGCGCCCCTGCGCTTCGGGGATCATCGGAGGCGAACGGAAACCCGCTCGTGCTTGGATGAGGAGGTGGACGGACCTGGAGAGGAGCCTCGGGTGGTCAGCGCCAGCCGCGAGGTCGCGGCCGACCCCGAGGCGATCTTCGCTCTCATCGCCGACCCTGCTCAGCAACCGAGATGGGACGGGAACGACAATCTGGTCGCCCCGCTCGGCGGGGGCCGGATCGGGGCGGTCGGTGAGACGTTCACAATGAAGACGACGAAGGGGAACCTGCGCGAGAACCACGTGGTCGAATTCGACGAGGGACGGCGCATCGCGTGGCGACCGGCGGAGCCGGGTCTTGAGCCCCCCGGACACCTCTGGAGGTGGGAACTGGCGCCGATCGGCCCGATGCGGACGCTCGTCACCCACACCTACGACTGGACCCGGCTCACCGACGAAAGTCGCTTCGAGCGTGCCCGATCGACGACGGCCGAGCGGCTCCAGGCCTCGCTCGACCGCCTCGCCACCCTCGCCGAACGCGGCGGCTGAGCTCCAAGAGCGACCGACTCACCACTGGGCCGGTTGCCGCCCACGGTCGCGGGCAACCGAAGCTCGTCCATCGTGGGGCCCGGAAGCTGAGGGGGCTCCTCCTTCGGCGAACAGCGCTCCCACCAGGCGGTCGACCAGCCGCGACCTACTCGTCGGACATGCCCCGACGAGTGCCACCTCCGGCGCTTGGTCACGGCACGTTTCGACCGAGGCCGACACCCCTGCCGATCGGCCCGGGCACGCGTTCGGATCCCGATCGCACCCCGATTGCCCCCCGGAGAAGCGACGAGGGAGAATCCCCTGGTGGACCACATCGGAGTCGTCGACACCATGTTCGCCCGCTACGACATGGGCGGCGAGGCGCTCGCCGAGCTGGCCGAGTGC
>DAHUYG010000016.1 GCA_027315315.1 Acidimicrobiaceae bacterium
GAGTCGGGCGCACCCGGACCCTGGCCTGGCTCGAGGGGCTCAAGGCCAACGCCGGGGGACACCTCTACCCCAGCAACGAGGCCCTGACCCTCGCGGTGAACCGGGGTGCGGTCGCCCTCGGGGTCATCAACCAGTACTACTGGTACCGCCTGCGGGCCGAGATCGGGGCCAAGGCGACGCACTCGGCCATCGCGACCTTCGCGCCGCGCGATCCTGGATACGTGCTCGACGTCTCGGGGGCCGCCGTGCTCCGCTCCAGCCGACGCCGCAGCGAGGCGATGCGCTTCGTGCAGTTCCTCACCTCGAGGAAGGCCCAGGAGATCATCGCCCACGGCGACAGCTACGAGTACCCGATCGACTCGGGGGTCACGACGGCCGCGCCCGAGGCGCCCCTCGCCAGCCTGCGGCCCGACCCGATCACCCTGCGCGAGCTCGGCACCGGCGCGGCGGCGGTCGCGCTGCTCCAAGAGGTCCAGCTCCTTTGACGGCGCGGCTGGGGGGCCGCTCGAGGCGAGCGGTCGATCGCTTCGAGTTCCAGCCTGGGGACCTCGGGCGCCTGCTCGAGGTGGTCGCCTGGCTGTCGGCGAACCGGGACGGTTGGCTGAACCTCCTCCCCGGGGTGGAGGCGACGTCCGAGCCGGTCGAGACGCCCGGGCTGTTCTCCATGTTCGGCTCCGCCGGGCCGCCGGCCTCCATGTGCACGTGGATGCCGCCGGGCCGGGGGCGTCGGGCCCCCGACGAGGTGACCGTCGGCATCATGCACGGGCTTCGGCGCCGGGTGCTCCCGGACCTCCAGGCGTCGGGCCTCTCGTTGCCGCCGGCGTGGCGGGTCTGGGGGGACCACCCGAGGCGGGGGCTCGTCGTGCGGATCCCGACGAGCGCCCCCGATCGGGAGGTCCTCCAGTGGATGCTGGCCGCCGGGGCCCGGGTCTGCGACATGCCGACGACGGGTTCGTGGCAGGCCGAGGTGCATCAGCCCGTCGTCTGAGCACCGAGCGGGTCGCTCACGGCGCGAGCCGTCGGTCCGAAGCCGTCGGTCCGAAGCGTCGTCCCATGTGCGCCCAAGATCGTGCGGCACCGGGCACCCTCACGCGCTCGTACAGGGGAGGGGGAACCCGAGGGCGAGGTGGGCGGCGCGGCTGACCTCGGCCATCCGCTCTGCACTCAACCTGGTGATTGGGGACCGGAGGATGCTCCGCGGCACCGTCGCCAAGTTGTCCAGGTTGACCACGCAGGGGCGGGGCATCCCGTCTTCCTCCGTGAGGGGCACCTCGGCGTCGAGCCCCCGGATACGGGTCGTGATGTCGGCGACGGTGACCCGGTCTCGCCAGTTGCCGTGCGCGTCCCAGGAGAGGAGAAGCACGGGGCGGCGTCGGCCGGGCGGTCGTTCCGCCCACCAGACCTCAGCTCGGCGCACCGGGGTCCCGGCCAGTCTCGCTCCAACTTGCGTCGGGGTCGGCGTCGAAGAGGTCGTTCGCCGCCTCCTCGGCCCACGCTTGCTCGGCGTCGGTCTCGGGCCGTGCCTGGTAGGCGGACCGGTAGCGCTCCTCTCGCTCTTCGGCCTCTGATTGGCGCCAGCCGCGCCAAAGCAGCTCGGAGACCACCTCGGAGCGACTGGTCTCCCGAAGGCGGCGCCGATGCTCGATCCGTGCCAACAGCTCGGCCGGGAGGCTCACGGTCACCCTCTCGGCCTTGCTCATACCCTTGAGCATACCCTTCCTCATACTTTCGGACACCGGTGGCCGGCCGTCGCCTGCACGAGGCGGACCCCCCTGCGCAAGGGGCGGCCGTACGTCGACGTGGGCGGCCCAACCCGCGGCAGGACCCGGGAACGGTCGGCAACGACGTCGAGAGGGACCCGAGCTGGTCGAACATCGAGGGGCCGGCGTCCGCCGCTGCGCGTTCCCCGGGCGCCCCGGCAGGAATAGCCGCCCGGCCGTGCACGTTTTCCCCCCTACGAGGGTGAACCAACGTTCCGCTTTGGTTCGCCCCCGATCGGAGGCAAAGTGACCAACGACAACCTCACCCTTCCCGTGCTGCCGCTGCGCTCGGGCGTGATGCTGCCGGGGATGGTCTTCACCATCGCCCTGGAGAGCGACGAGGCCCGGGCGGCGGCCGACGTCGTCGGGAGCTCGGGGGGCACCCTGCTCCTGGTCCCGCATATCGAGGGCCGCTACGGCACCGTCGGCGTGGTCGCCGAGGTGGTCGAGCGGGGTGAGCTGCCCGGCGACATCCCCGCCCTCGTGGTGAGCGGGCAGCGGCGCGCCACCCTCGGCACCGGGGTGCCGGGGACCGGGGCCGCGCTCTGGGTCGAGGCCGAACCGGTGGAGGAGACCTCCACCGACGAGGCCCGCAGCGCCGAGCTCGCACGGGAGTACCGCGCCGTGCTCGAGAACATCCTGCTCTCGAGGGGTGCAGCGCGCATCGCGGCGCAGTTGCGCGAGGTCACCGAGCCCGGGCGCTTGGCCGACCTCGCCGGTTACTCGCCCGACCTCACGCTCACCCAGAAGGTCCAGGTCCTCGAGACCCTGGACGTCACCGCACGCCTGGCGCTCGTCCTCGGCTGGGCCAAGGACACCCTGGCCGACCTGGCGCTACGCGAGCGCATCAAGAGCGACGTCGAAGAGGGGATGGAGAAGTCCCAGCGCGAGTTCCTGCTGCGCCGCCAGCTCGATTCGATCCGCAAGGAGCTGGCCCAGCTGGGCGGGGCCGACGAGGGCGCGCCCGACGACTATCGGGGGCGGATCGCGGAGCGCGACCTGCCCGACAAGGTGCGCGAGGCGATCGAGCGCGAGGTCGACAAGCTGGAGCGCACGAGCGAGCAGAGCCCCGAGCACGGTTGGATCCGCACGTGGCTCGACACCGTGTTGGAGATCCCCTGGGGGGTCGAGTCCGAGGACCGTCTCGACGTCCCGGCGGCGGCCGCCATCTTGGACGAGGACCACGACGGTCTGGCCGACGTGAAGGAGCGGATCCTCCAGCACCTGTCGGTGCGCAAGCTCCAGTCCGAGCGCGGGCTCGTGCCGGTCGACGGCCGGGGGGCGGGCGCCATCTTGGCCCTGGTCGGCCCCCCGGGGGTCGGCAAGACCTCGCTCGGCGAGTCGGTGGCCCGCGCGCTCGGACGCAAGTTCGTCCGGGTCGCCCTCGGCGGGGTCCGCGACGAGGCCGAGATCCGCGGCCACCGCCGGACCTACGTCGGGGCCCAGCCCGGGCGACTGGTCCGGGCGCTGCGCGAGGCCGGGACGATGAACCCGGTCCTCCTCCTCGACGAGGTCGACAAGATCGGCGCCGACTTCCGTGGCGACCCGTCCTCGGCGCTCTTGGAGGTCCTCGACCCGGCCCAGAACCACACCTTCCGCGACCACTACCTGGAGGTCGACCTCGACCTGTCCCGCGTGCTGTTCATTGCGACGGCCAACGTGGTCGACACCATCCCCGGGCCCCTCCTCGACCGGATGGAGGTCATCCGGCTCGACGGCTACACCGATAAGGAGAAGGTCGCGATCGCCCGCCACCACCTGCTCGCCCGCCAGGCGAGCCGGGCCGGCCTCGAGGCGGGGGAGGTGTCGGTCTCCGACGAGGCGCTCGGCGCCATCGTGGCCGACTACACGCGCGAGGCGGGCGTCCGCTCGCTCGAGCGGGAGATCGGCCGCCTGATGCGCAAGGTGGCGACCAAGGTCGTGGCCAACGAGGCGACGCCCCCGGTCGCGGTCGAGCGGGCGGACCTGCGCGAGTGGCTCGGGCGCCCGCGGTTCTTCTTCGAGGCGGCCGAGCGCGAGTCGGTCCCCGGCGTGGCCACCGGCCTCGCCGTCACGGGGGCCGGCGGCGACGTGCTCTTCGTCGAGGCCAGCGTGTCGGAGGGGCCCGAGGGCCTGACCCTCACCGGCCAGCTGGGCGACGTCATGAAGGAGTCGGCCGAGATCGCGCTCTCCTACGTGCGCTCGCACGCGAGCGAGCTCGGCATCGAGCCGGACGCCTTCGCCGCCAAGCGCTTCCACGTCCACGTGCCGGCGGGCGCCGTGCCCAAGGACGGCCCCTCGGCGGGGGTGACGATCGTCTCGGCGCTCGTCAGCCTGCTGCGGGACGTCCCGGTGCGCGGGGTCGTCGGGATGACCGGCGAGGTGACGCTGCGGGGCCGGGTGCTCCCGATCGGCGGGGTGCGCCAGAAGGTCCTGGCGGCGCACCGTTCGGGGCTCACCGAGGTCGTGCTGCCGGCACGCAACGGGCCGGACCTCGAGGACGTGCCCGACGAGGTCCGCGAGCAGATGACCTTCCATCTGGCCGAGCGGGTGGAGGACCTGCTCGGACCGGTCCTCGGGCTCGGGTCCGGTGCCGCGCCCCGGACCGACGAGGAGCTCACCCGGGTCGCCTGAGCGGCGCTCAGCCGGCGGTCACCGGGCGCCCGGGCTCGGGGCCGGGCGCCTCGGTCCCCGGGGGGTCGAAGCCGACGTCGACCCGCTGCTCGGGCCGCCGCGTCTCCTGCTTGGCGATGGCCGACAGCACCCGCTCGTCGGCCCGCGTGAGCGGCGGCTGGAGCATCGAGCGCGGCCACAGGCGCCGGGCCAGGACGACGTTGGACTCCGCTGCGTACATCGTGAGGTTCATGGCGAGGTAGATCCATGCGACGAGGCCGAGCACGACTGCGAAGGCGCCGTAGACCTGGCTCGAACCGCGCAGCTGGTGCTCGATCAGCTCGGTGCCCACGTTCTGGAGGATGGTCCAGAATGCCGCCCCGATGAGCACGCCCGGCAGGAGGCTCTTCGTCGCCACCTGCTTAGGGGTGAGCACCCGGAAGGCGAGGAGGTAGGCGATCGCGTTCACGACGAGCGAACCGGCGACCCCGCCCACGTGCACGCCGATCGAGTGCCGGCCCCAGCTGGCCACCCCGGCCAGGGCGAAGCTGAGCACCACGAAGACGCCGAGCACGCCGAGGAAGATCCAGGACCGGGCGAAGCGGGCCCAGTAGTTGGGGCGCTCGACGCCGGGCACGTTCCAGATCTGGGCCATGGCGAACTGCCCGGTCTGGCTCACCCCCTGGGAACCCCAGAGGAGCCCGAGGATGCCGAGCACGAGGCCGATGGCGCTGTGCTTGTGCAGGGCGTGGATGCTGTCGGCGAGCGACAGCCCGTGGGTCGACGACGAACCCGAGCCGATCACCGGGAACTGCGCGAACACCGAGTGTTCGATGCGGTGCGCGAGCGAGGGATCCCCGCCCGCCACCATCGCCATGACGGTCACGAACAACAACAGCAGCGGGAAGATGGTGAGGAACCCGTAGTAGGCGAGGAGCGCGGCGAGCTGGCCGGCCCGGTCGTCGCCGTATTTCTTGTTCACGGCGAATAGGAAGCCGACTCCCCGGTTGCGCTGCTGGAACCCGTCGACGGTCCGCAGGGTGCGTTCGAGCTTGTTCATGGGGATGTCCGCTTGGCCACGCCTGGACGGTACCCAGAACCGGGAATGGCCATGTCAGGGGCCCTGGTACCTTGGCTTCCAGCTGCCGTCGACCGGGCGCGACCCCGGGTCGGCAGTACCCGAGCCGCGGGCGTATACGGACGCGCCGGGCGACGAAAGGAGCACAACTGGCCATGGCTGAAAGCGCCGGGCTGCACGAGCCCATCGAACTGCTCTCGCCCGAGACCATCGACCGCCACCGGGCGATCGTGTCGCTCCAAGAGGAGCTCGAGGCCATCGACTGGTACGACCAGCGGGTGGAGGCGGCGACCGACCCCGAGCTGAAGGCGATCCTCGCCCACAACCGCGACGAGGAGAAGGAGCACGCCGTCATGACCCTCGAGTGGCTCCGCCGCCGGGATCCGGTGCTCGACGCCAATCTGCGGACCTACCTGTTCACCACCGAGCCGGTGACCGAGGTGGAGGAGGCCTCGGCCGAGGGGGGGCCGGAGGCCGGCGCCTCGGGCTCGCTCGGCATCGAGGGACTGAAGGGAACCGACCGATGAACCATCTCCTGCGCCGCCACGCGCCGATCACCGATGCCGCCTGGAAGGAGATCGACGACGAGGCGCGCCGCCAGCTCGTGGCCGCCCTGGCCGCCCGCAAGCTCGTCGAGTTCGACGGGCCCCACGGCTGGGATCACTCGGCCCGCAACCTCGGTCGCACCGAGGAGTTGACCGAGGTCCCGGTGGCCGGGCTGTCGGCCAAGACCCGCCGGGTGCTCCCGCTCGTCGAGCTCCGGGCGCCCTTCTCGGTCGAGCGCCGGGAGCTGCTTGCGGCCGACCGCGGCGCGGCGGACATCAACCTCGACGAACTCGGGAAGGCGGCCCGCCAGGTCGCCCGGGCTGAGAACATCGCCGTGTTCCACGGCTGGTCTGCGGCGGGCATCGTGGGGGTGACCGAGGCCTCCCCGCACGGCCCCGTCGCGCTCTCGGGCGACTACGCCCGTTACCCGAGCGACGTGGCCCGGGCCGTCAAGGTCCTCCTCGACGCCGGCGTCCAGGGCCCCTACGGCCTGGCGCTCGGCCCCGACAGCTACACCGGGGTGGTCGAGACGACCGAGCACGGCGGGATCCTCGTGTTCGACCACCTGGGCCAGATCCTGGGTGGCCCCATCGTGTGGGCGCCGGGCGTCGAGGGCGCGGTGGTCGTGAGCCAGCGGGGCGGCGACTTCCACTTCGACTCGGGGGAGGACATCGCGATCGGCTACGACCACCACGACGGCGAGCGGGTCCACCTCTACGTGGAGGAAAGCTTCACCTTCCAGGTGGACACGCCCGAAGCGGGCATCGCCCTGGTGGCCGGGTAGCTCGCTCAGGCGAGCGGGTGGGCGAGCGCCAGCGCGAATTCGCCCTCGATCAACCCCCAGGTGGCGTCGAGACCGAATCCGGCGCGCCCGAGCTCGGTGGCGAGGCCCTCGGGCGTGAACTTCGCGCTGATCTCGGTGAGCAGCTCCTCGCCCGGGTCGAAGTCGACCTCGAGGCCGAGCGCCCGCACCGAGACGCGCTGGGCGCCCTCGGAGCGCAACCGCATCTCGATCCATTGGCGCTCGTCGTTCCAGAGCGCCACGTGCTCGAAGGACTCGGGGACGAAGTCCGCGTCGAGCTCGCTGTTGATCACGCACAGGACGTTGCGGTTGAACGCCGCGGTGACCCCCGAGCGGTCGTCGTAGGCGGCGACGATGGTCCGGGGGTCCTTCACCAGGTCGGCCCCGATGAGCAGCCGGTCCTCCTTGTCCATGGTCCCGGCGAGCTCGGAGAGGAAGAGGTGGCGCTCGGGGGGCACCAGGTTCCCGATGGTGCCGCCGAGGAAGGCGACGAGGCGCCGACCTCCGGTCGGGATGCAGGCCAGGTGCCGACGGAAGTCGCCCACCACTGCGTGCACCTGGAGGCCCTCGTAGTCCTCGAGGAGCCCGGCGGCGGCCTGGCGGAGGAACTCGTCGCTCACGTCCAAGGGGACGTAGCTGCGCAGCGGCCCGACCGCCGCCATGGCGTCGAGGACCAGGCGGGTCTTGTCGCACGCCCCGGCCCCGAGCTCGACAAGTGTGTCGGCCCTCGCCAGGCGGGCGATGTCGCGGGCGTGGGTCTCGAGCAGCCGGCGCTCGGCGCGGGTCGGGTAGTACTCGTCGAGGCGCGTGATCTCCTCGAAGAGTCGACTCCCGGCCTCGTCGTAGAACCACAGGGGCGGGATCGACTTGGGGACCGAGGAGAGGCCCCGTCGCACGTCGTCCTCGAGGGCGCGGCGTAGCTCGGCTGCGCTCAAGAAGACATCGACGATCAAGGTGGAGTCGTGCATGTGGTCGTTCCTGGTGATCGAGGTGCGCGGCGCGCCGGAGCGCTCA
>DAHUYG010000017.1 GCA_027315315.1 Acidimicrobiaceae bacterium
GGCGATCCGGTAGATGAGCGGGTTGACGAAGCCGAGCGGATGGCCGGCCGCCTGGTCGGCCAGCGCGATCACGCCGGCCCACAGCGGCGCCGAGGCGCTGGTCCCCCCGGCCCCGGTCAACACGTAGGTGCCCCCCGGGCCGCTCTGGGCGACCGCCATGCCGCTGTAGGGGGAGCCGTCGGCCGAGACGTCGGGCACGCCGCGCATCGCGCCGATCCCGGGGACCCCGTCCTGATAGGAGGGTCGCACGAAGAGGTGGGAGAACCCCCCACCGGACGCCGCGGAGTCGGCGCCACCCTGGGCAGGGGTGTCCCACGCAGTCTCGCTGTGACGAGCACCCGTGGCCGGGTCGACCCCCAGCGTGGTGGCGCCGACCGAGAGCACGAGTGGGTCCGATGCCGGGAGGCTCACCTCCTCCACCGGTGGGTCGATCGAGCCCTTGCCGAGCACGCCGTCGTCGCCAGACGCTGCGACGAAGGTGACGTGCCGGGAGCGGACATAGGACAGGGCCGATTCGATCTCGGCGACCTCGGCCGCCGTGAAGAAGTGCTCACCGAGGCTGATGCTGAGCGAGATCACGTTGCCCTGGCGAGCGCCGGTCCGCGCCAGGGCCGCGAGGGCGGCGGCCGCTCCGGCCGGGGTGGCCAGGTCGGCCGGGTTGACCAGGAGCTCTCGGATGGTCGCGTCGGGCGCGACGGTGTGCACCAGCTCGGTGTCCTGCACCTCTTCGAGGCGCGCCAGCCAGGGCGAGGCGGAGGCCCCGGCGAGGTCGGTGTCGACCTTGATCCGCGCCGGCGGGAGCCCGAAGCGCCGGTCGAAATCGGCGAGGTCCCTGCGGATATCGGTGACGACCGGGGGCTGGGCGGGAGCGGCCTGCGCGAGCTCCGCCAGCACCACCGTCACGCCGTGACCGTCGACCCGGCGCTGCAGCAGCGGTTGGATCTCGTAGGCGGCCCGGATCGCCTGCGGCGTGTAGCACGTTGGCTGGTGGGTCAGGCAGTCCGACGCCAACTCCGGTAGCCGGACCTCGGTGCCGTTCTTGGCGGCGCCGGCGGAGGCCGGCGTTCCAGAGACACACAGGGTCACTGCGAGCATGCCCGTGATCACGATGGCGGCCCGGCGACCCCGATCATGTCTCGGCGCGGCTGGGCTGACGGACCGGTGCACAGAACCTCCCGGCTCGATGTGTTAGCAGAGGCGGGTCGCCACGTTGGTGCAGCGCCCGACGGCATGAGGTGTCCGCACATTCGCCGAAGGTTGACTTGGTGAGGAATGCCCAAAGCGCACCTCGATTGGCGTTTGATCGCCGGTGCAACGTGGCTTTGGTCACGGCGACGGCACCCGATCTTCACGGGGCCTTGGGTTCGATGGCCGCCCGGCGACTTCGTCCCGTCCCTCGTGGAGCTCCCTTGGGCCTCGTCGGAGAACATCGACGAGTTGTGTGCGGATAGCGTCGTGCCATGAGCCGAACCGACGTCCCACCGTATTTCGCGGAGCGTGAGGCGCTCGAGGCGGGGCTCCGGGAGGTCAAGGAATCCCCCCGGGATGTCGGCAGGCTCGTCATGATCGTCGCCCGCCCAGGGGTCGACGAACGCGAGGTGCTGAGTGAGGGACGTCTTGACCTCGTGGAGGGCCTGGTGGGCGACAACTGGCTTGCGAGGGGCAACAGCCGACGGCCGGACGGGTCTGCCGATCCCGAAGCCCAGCTCACCGTGATGAACGCGCGGCTCGCCACCTTGGTCGCCGGTACCCCGGAGCACGACGGGCTGGCGGGCGACCAGCTCTACATCGATCTCGACCTGAGTCCCGACAACCTCCGAGCGGGATCTCGCCTCCAGATCGGCTCGGCCGTCATCGAGATCACGGCGAAGCCCCATCGAGGATGCGACAAGTTCGCGGCGCGCTTCGGCGCCGAGGCGTTGCGCTTCGTCAACACGGGCGAGGGGGGCACGCTCGCTCTTCGAGGACGCAACGCCAAGGTCATCGAACCCGGGGCGGTCCGTCGCGACGACGCCGTAAGGCGGGTCACCCCTCCCTCTTGATGCGCCCTTGGCCGCCACGGCGCCGGCCCGGCCATCGACCGCCCGGCTGACCGCGCCGTCGACGCGTCGGGCGCCAGCCCGTCGGGCGCGAGGCCCCGCTACCCGATGGCGAGCTGGAGCGCGGTCACCACAGCGGGACCCACGGCCAAGGGCCCACCGAACACGTAGCCCTTGGTGCCGGCGGGCAGCGTGGCGAGGTACGGGGTGATCTCGACGGGGAGCGGGGGCCCCGGATCCACGAGGAGGATCGGTCCGAGCCGTCCCCCGCTCGCCATGAAGACGCCGCCGGCGAGTGCGTCGGGGAAGTCGGCGGCGGTGGCGGCGCCGAACACCGACGGCTGCGCGAAGAAGTAGCTCGCCACGGCCGCCGAGGTGTTGAACTCGTCCTGGCCGTAGATGGCGGTGGCACCGTCGTCCGCCCCGGCGGCGGCGAGCGGACCACCGATCGCGTAGCGGGTGTCTGCGGGGTGCTGGAGGAGGTAGGCGTAGGTCTCGAGCGACTGGGCGGGCCCGTTGGTGAGCAGGATCGCTCCGTGCTGCTCGACCGCCGCCGGCACGGCCGAGAGGGCGTCGGGGAAGTTGAGCCCGGTGGCCTCGAAGATGGTCGAGGGGTTGCCGAGCTGCTGGGCGATGTCGACCGCGGTGGCGAACTCGTCGGCCCCCGCCTCCCGGACCACCTGGTAGCCGAGGCCCTCCAGGGTCGTGTCGATGTTGGGGCTGAGCGCGAGGTCACCACCGAGGACGTACACGGTGCCTCCGGCCGGGAGCACGCGTTGGATCTCGGCCGTGACCCGGGGATCGAGCTGCGCGCTGATCGGGGTCCCGGGGGTGATGAGCAGCGGCCCACTCTCTTGGGCCGCGAGCGGTCCTCCCGCCAGCGCGTCGGAGAAGAAGTCCGAGCGGGCCAGCACCACCGCCCTTGCGGAACTCGGCGTCGGGAACTCGGCCTGCGAGACGGCGATCGAGGTGCCGACCGCGTCGATACCGTAGATCTGGGTCAACGACGGATTGCCCGTGCTCAGCACGGGCGAGCCGGCGAGGGCGGTCAGTGCGCCAGAGGATGACGACTCTTCGAGCGAGCCGAACGAGTACGCGTTCGGGAGCGAGGGCGCGAAGACCCCCGGACCGCTGCCGGCCAGCGAACCGTAGGTGATCGTGCAGGTCGCCCCGCTGGCCAGGGTGACCCCGGTGACCTCGATCGCTGAGGTCGCGACCGACACGGTCCCACAGCTCGAGGTCGCGTAGCCGGGCGCCGAAGGGCTCGTCGAGGGGGCGGACCAACCGGCCGGCACCGTCACCTCGAGCCCACCCGCGTCGAGCCCACCCGGCGCGGCCGTGTAGGTGAAGACGAAGGTGTCGCCCGAGGACCCGACGGCCACCGAGGCCGGGGAGACGGTCATCGTCCCCGAACCGTCGGGGGCCGCCTGGATCACGACACTCGCGGACGGCGAGCCGGCCGGTTCGCCGTCTGCGGCCACCGAGAACTGCGAGTTGGTGTAGGTCCCCGCCGCCGGATTGGTGACGCCGGCGATCGTGAGCGACGCGCTGGTGTTCGCGGCCAGGGTGCATCCGGAGGCGTCGATGGTGACCGTCGTGTTCAGGGTCGAGGCGCTCGGTGTCGAGCAACCGGTGAAGGCCGCTCCGAGGACAACGACGGGGTTCTTCGGAAGAGCGAATCCCGTGGCGAACGTGACGACGACGCTGCCGCCCGTCGAGCCACCGCCGGAGTTGAAGCCGATCGTCCACGTGGTGCTGGTGGCGTCGCCGAGCATCGAGGATCCACTGAGCGAGACGTCGGTCACCCCCAAGATCGTCACGCCGGGGTTCGGCGAAGCCGGGGTGGTGTCCTTCGACGTCGCGACAGAGAACTCCCCAGCCGGGTAGGGTCCGGCCACGGCCGGGTTGGTGATGCCGGCGATGGTGAGCGTGCCGGCGGTGTTGAGCGTGCAGCCGGAGCCCATGGTGACCGTGACGGTCTGACCGCTTGTCGCACCGCTCGTCGGAGACGTGCACCCGCCGAACCCCGATACGAAGGTGACCGTGGGATTGGCCGGGATGGCGAAGCCGTTCGCGAAGGTGACCGAGATGGTGCCCGAGGCGGTCAGCGGGGTGCTCGGCGTGAACGAGACCGTCCACGTGGTGCTCTTGTTCGCAGCGTAGGAAGCTGCGCTGAAGCTCACGTTCGATACCGCGGTGGCGGCCGACGCCGGCGCTGCGCCCCACACCGCCTGGAGTCCTCCAGCCCAAAGGCCGATGGTCGCGGCGATCGCACACATCCGGGGGGCGTGGCGCAAGCGATCCCTCCAGGCCCGGGGGGTCATTGCGTGGGGCGCGTGCGCCATCGCCGTTCTCCGATCCCTCGGGTTGGTCCCAGCACTGCAGGGCCGTTGACACTGGCTGGCAGTGACATTCGAGGCTCGCGACTCCAACCCGCGAGCGTCGACCCTACCCATCGAATCGTCGCGTTTCATCCGGGTCGCGCACGAGCGGCGGCGCTGGTGCAGACCAACCGCCCTCGTTCTCGGGAGACCGCCATGGCACACTCGAATCGATGCGCCGTGGCCCGCTACGTCCTGTCGGCCCCCTCCGGAGAGCCGCCATCGCCGCATCCCTGGTCACGAGCATGGCCGCCAGTGCCGTGCTCATCCTCGGCGGTCCTGCGCCCGTCGCCGGCGCGGCGGTCGCCGTCCCTGTGGTGACGCCGAGCACGTCTCCCGCGCTCGCGCTCGATGCCCCGGATCCCGACATCGTCCTTGCCAACGGCACGTTCTACGCCTTCACGACCGGGACCACGTGGGGCAACCAGATCGCCATCGCCAAGAGCACATCCAGCAATCCGGGGTTGGGGTGGACCACCCTCAGCGGTCAGTCGAACGGATCGAGCGCGTTCGCCGAGAACGGCGACAGCGCCCCCCCGGCTCCCTGGGAGCTCAACAACACCCCGACATCGCCGGGCGTCTTCCAATACGACGGCAAATGGATCATGTTCTACGACGCCGAGCAGCGGTCGACCGGCTACTACTGCATCACGGTGGCCACTTCGCCGACCGTGACGGGGCCCTACGTCGACAGCTCCTCTGGGCCCTTGGAGTGCCAGACCTCGCTCGGGGGATCGATCGATCCCCAGCCCTTCGTCGACCCGGTCACCGGCGTCCCGTATCTCCTCTGGAAGAACAACGCCGGGGCGAACTCGTCGGCCTCGAGCGTCTGGTCGGCCCCGATCGGCGCCGACGGCGTCAGCCTGAGCGGCCCACCGAGTGCGATCTTCACCATCGCGTCCGCGACCTATCCGTGGCAGAGCACCACCGACGATCCGTCCATGGCGTATGCCAACGGCAGCTACTACCTGTTCTTCTCCGGCGGGAACTACCTCGGGAACGACTACGCGACCGGGTACGTGGTGTGCGCCGGACCGAGCGGGCCCTGCGATCAGAATGAGCCCTCCGACCCGATCCTGACCGGAACCGGCGGGACCGGCGGCGGCATGGTCTTCACGGACGCGTCGGGCAACTGGTGGATCTCTTATCAGACCTGGTCCCCGGCGGGCTGCACCAACTACGGCTGCGGCGGGAGCCGGCAGATGTACATCGCGCCGCTGTCCGTGTCGGGGGGTTCGTCCCCGGCCCCGGCGGTGCCGGTCAAGCGCATCTACGGCACCGACGCGATCGGGACCTCGATCGCCGTCTCGCAGGCCGAGTTCCCGACGCCGGGTTCCGCAAGGGCGGTGGTGCTGGCCCGCTCGGACTTCTTCTCCGACGCGCTGGCTGGGGGGCCGCTCGCGGCCCAACAGGGCGGACCGCTGCTCATCACCCCCGGGGCGTCGATCAGCGCGCAGCTCGATCCCCGGGTCACCGCCGAGATCCAACGCGTGCTGCCGGCCGGGGGGACGGTGTACATCTTGGGGGGCAACCTGGCGCTCAGCCCCGGCATCGACACTGCCCTCCAGGCCCTCGGCTACCACACGCAGCGGATCGCCGGAGCCGACGAGTTCGCCACGGCGGTCGACATCGCCGAGCAGCTCGGCAACCCCTCGACGATCTTCGAGGCCACCGGGCTCAACTTCCCCGACGCGCTCTCGGCGGTCCCCGCAGCGATCGAGCAGCACGGAGCGATCCTGCTCACGAACGGGTCCTCGGAGGCCCTCGAGACCTACGCCTACCTCCTCCAGCACCCGGGCGACACCCGATACGCGATCGGCGGGCCGCTCGCCGCCGCCGGGGCGGACACCGGCGCCACCCCCGTCTACGGCCAGGACCTGTATGGGACCTCGGCCGCCGTCGCCAGCACGTTCTTCCCCCATGCGACCAGCTTCGGCGCGGCCACCGGCGTCGACTTCCCAGACGCCCTGGGGGGCGGGGTCTTCATGGGATCGCAGGGCCCGATGCTCCTGGTCGCGCCCTCCTTGCCGCTGCCCCCCGGCATCGCCTCCTACCTCGCCGGGACCACCCAGCTGACGAGCGGGTACCTCTTCGGCGGCCCCCTCGCCGTCAGCAACGAGGTCCAGGCCGCGCTGTAGTGCTCGAGACCCCGAATCCCAAGCGTTTGGCCGGTGCTCCGGAGCGCCGAGGCGGCGCCGGGCCGCCGGTGACCGGTGGGTTCGGCCACCAAGAGGGCCGGACGGCTCGGTACCATGCGCCGCATGTCGAACAAGCGCGCCGGGACGCTGCTGGAGTTGATGTCCCAGATCGAGCGCTTCACCCTCGGCCGGTCCTGGGGGCGTCTCAGCGACGACGAGTTCTTCTGGGAGCCGTTCCCGACGGCCTGGAGCATTCGTCGTCGCGACGAGTGCAGGACGCCGGACCCCTTCGGGGCGGGAGAGTGGGTGGCCGACTT
>DAHUYG010000019.1 GCA_027315315.1 Acidimicrobiaceae bacterium
CCTTCACGGCGAAGGCCGCCGTGAAGGCCAGGAACAGGAGGATCTCGGTGCTCGAGGAGAAATGGGTGTGCTCGAGGGCCGGCAGGGAGAAGGTGAGCACGCCGGTCTGGCGCTCGTGGATGAAGGCCACCACGACGATGCCCACCAAAAGGAAGGCCGACCCGAGGAAGGTGTACACGAAGAACTTCACCGCGGCGTAGGCCCGGCGCGCGTGCCCCCAGCCGCTGATGATGAAGTACGACGGGACGAGGGTCAGCTCGAAGAACAAGAAGAAGATCACGAGGTCGAGGGAGACGAAGCTCCCGATGCAGGCCGCCTCGAGGAGCAGCATCCAGGCGGTGAAGGCCCGGGCATCGGTGCGCGTGCGGGCCCCGACCAAGGCGATCGGGAAGAGCACCGCGGCGAGCAGCACCAAGAAGACCGAGATCCCGTCCACCCCGACGAACCACGAGACGCCGATCGACGACGCCCACACGTGCTTGGAGACGAACTGGTAGCCGCCGTCGCTCGCGTGCAGGGCGACCGTGAGCGCGATGGCGAATCCGAGCGTGGCCAGGGCGACCGCCAGGCCGACGGCCTCGGTCACCTCCCGGCGGACCCGCACCATGAGCCCGACCACGAGCGCCCCGCCGGCCGGCAGGAGGACGAGGACGCTCAGGTAGGGGAAGGCGTGTCCGCTCACGACCACCACACCCTCGAGATCAAGAAGGCGACCACCGCTGCGAGCCCGAGGGCGATGCCGAGGGCGTAGTTGCGCACGTAGCCGGTCTGGAGGCGGCGCACCCCCGCCGCGCTGCGCCGGACGACGGCGGCGGCGCCGTTCACCGCGCCGTCGATCACCCGGCCCTCGACCACGGTCGCCGCCACCCGCGCCATCGCCTGGCCGGGGCGACCGATGACCGAGTCGTAGAGGTCGTCCCAGAACCAGACCCGCTGCAAGAACGCCGGTTCGAGCGCCGGCTTGTCGACCGGGCCGCGCCAGGCCAGGTACGCGACGGCGAGGCCGACGACGGCCGCGGCGGCGTCGACGAGGACGAGCGCGAGCTGGGCGCCCGCGCTCTCGTGGTCGTTGTAGAGGGTGTGGGCGAACACCGGGGCCAACCACGACGAGAGGCCGTTGGCGTGCACCCAGGGCAGATCGAGCAGCCCGCCCGCGAAGGCCAGGACCGCCAGGACGACGAGCGGCAGCCGCATGACCCACGGGCTCTCGTGGGGGGCGCCGGCCCCGTGCTCGGAGGTGCCGGCGGCCCAGCGGCGGTCGCCGTGGAACGCGAGCACGAAGAGCCGGGTCATGTAGTACGCGGTGAGGATCGCCGTGACCACGCCCAGGGCCCACAGGGCGGGGCTCTTGTGCCAGGTGTTGGCCAGCACGTCGCCCTTGGCCCAGAACCCCGACAGCGGGGGGATCCCGGCGATGGCCAGCCACGCCACGAGGAAGGTCCCATAGGTCCACGGCAGGAGGCGGGCGAGGCCGCCCATCTTCTTCAGGTCCTGCTCGTCGTGCATGCCGTGGATGACCGATCCGGCGCCGAGGAAGAGGAGGCCCTTGTAGAAGGCGTGGGCGACCATGAGGAAGATGGCGGCAATGTAGGCGCCGGTGCCGACGGCCAGCATCATGTACCCGATCTGGGAGACCGTCGAGAACGCGAGCACCTTCTTGATGTCCTGCTGGGCCGTGGCGATGGTCGCCGCGACGAACGCTGTCACCCCGCCGATGATCGCGACCACCCACATCGCGTCCGGCGAGAGCTGGAGGATCGAGTTCACCCGGCAGAGCAGGTAGACACCGGCGGTCACCATCGTGGCGGCGTGGATGAGGGCCGACACCGGGGTCGGGCCCTCCATGGCGTCGGGGAGCCAGTTGAAGAGCGGGATCTGGGCCGACTTGCCGGTCGCCGCGAGCAGGAGGAGGAGCGCAACGAAGGTCGCCCCGTCGGAGCCGAGCAGGTGCCGGTGGGCGAAGATCGTCGGCAGGTCGAGCGAGCCGACCCGGGAGAACAAGAAGAACATGGCGACCAGGAACCCGACGTCACCCACCCGGTTGTAGACGAAGGCCTTCTTGCCGGCCGACGCCGCCGAGTCGCGCTCGTGCCAGAAGGCGACCAGCCAGTACGAGCAGACGCCCACGCCCTCCCAGCCGACGAAGGTGACGAGGAGGTTGTTCGCCAGCACGAGGATGACCATCGAGCACACGAAGAGGTTGAGGTACAAGAAGAACTTCGGGTACTCGGGATCGCCCTTCATGTAGCCGATCGAGTAGAGGTGGATGAGCGCGCTGACCCCGGTGACGAACATGCACATCGTCATGGACAGCGGGTCGAGCAGGACGCCCACCTTCACCTGGAGCCCCCCGACGGTGATCCAGTCGAAGTAGTTGGCGGTGAAGTGCCGGGCGCTCGCCGGCTCGCTCAGCAGTCCGGCGAGCGCGATGCAGGCGACCACGAAGGAGCCGAGCACGGCGGCCGTCCCGACCCAGCCCGCGAGCGGGTCCCCCAGCCGCCGGCCGGCGAAGACGAGCACCACGAACCCGGCGAGGGGCAGGAGGGCCATGAGGAAGGCGGCGTGGACCAACGCTCAGCCCTTCAAGATGTGGAGGTCGTCGGCGGAGGTGCTGGCGCGTCGGCGGAAGATGGCCACGACGATGCCGAGGCCGACCACGACCTCGGCCGCCGCCACCACCAGGACGAAGAAGACGATGACCTGCCCGCCGATGTCGCCCAGCATCCGCGAGAAGGTGACGAAGGTCAGGTTGGCGGCGTTCAACATGAGCTCGATGCACATGAACATCACGAGCACATTGCGCCGGACCAGGAGCCCGAGCGCGCCGATCGTGAACAGGGCCGCCGCCAGGATCAGGTACCACTCGCCGGGGATGCTCACGTCGCGCCCTCCCCGCCGTCTGGGGCCCCGCCGACCGCGGCCGGCTCCTCCGGGGCACCGGTCTCCTTGGCCCGCTCCTCCATCCGGGGCCGTCGCGCCAGGACGACGGCGCCGACCACGGCGATCACGAGGAGGGCCGCCGTGGCCTCGAAGGCGAACAGGTAGGTGGTGAAGACCGACTTGCCGAGCACGTAGACGTTGGGGTGCCCCTTCAGGTGCGACGGCCCGGCCACCGCGTGGGCCCCGGTCGCCCAGTGGGCACCGACCCCGAGCGCGATGACCCCCCCCAGCGCGACCACGATGAGCAGGAGGGCCATCGGCCGCTGGCCGTGCAGCGGCTCGTGGGCGACGTCCTCCCGGCGGTCGACGCCGAGGAACATGATCACGAACAAGAAGAGGACGACGATGGCGCCCGCGTAGACGATGATCTGTACCACGGCCAGGAAGTCGGCCTGCTGCTCGATGAAGAGCACCGCCACGCCGAAGAGCGTGAGGACGAGCGAGAGCGCCGCGTGCACCGCGTTGCGAGCGGTGATCACACCGAAGGCGCCACCGATGATGATCGCGGCGCAGACCGCGAACGTCGCGGCGTCAGGGATCGTCGGGTGCACGGTGCCGAGGATCACCGCTCCCCCCTGGCATCGGCCCGGCGCCGGCGCGCCGCGGTCAGCTTGGCCCGCTTCTTAAGGGCGGACTCCTGGGCGCGGAGCATCTTGCCCCGCATCCCGCGGTGCGCGTTGGGGATGTCGTCGGGGACGAGGTGGGCCTCCATGACCTCGCGCAGCGGCATCATGCCGGTCCGGGCATCGTCGCGCCGTCCGCTCTGGCCGCCCTCGGGCGCCCGCACCCCGTAGCCGAGCTCGCCCGACCAGTGCACCTCGCCCTCGTACGCGGCGGCGCCCGACGGCGAGGTGGCCCGCATCCAGCCCGAGGTGTGCAGGTCGTCGCCCAGGCGCCAGTCCTCCCATGGCAGGTGCTTGGGCTTGCCGTCGTCGCCCACGAGCAGCTCGTCGCGGGTGTAGATCGCGTCGGACCGGTTGACGAAGGAGAACTCGAAGAGCTTGGACTCGGTGATCGCCTCGGTCGGGCAGGCCTCGACGCACAGGTCGCAGTGGATGCAGCGCAGGTAGTTGATCTCATAGATGTAGCCGTAGCGCTCGCCGGGGGAGACCGGGTGATCGGGCGGGTTGTCGAGCCCACGCACGTAGATGCAGTCGGCGGGGCACACCCCGGCGCACAGCTCGCAGCCGATGCACTTCTCCATCCCGTCCTCGTAGCGGTTGAGGACGTGGCGCCCGTGCTGGCGCGGCTGCTTGGGCATCTTCTCGTCGGGGTACTGGCGCGTCACGCGGCGCCGACCGAGGTGCTCGAAGGTGAGCTTGAACCCGCCGAGGAACCCGAGGTCCATCAGAAGCTCTCCCCCGCCTCGGCACGGGCGCTCCCCGTGGCGAGGGCCCGTGCGAGCGCCAGTCCGAGGACCACCTCGACGGCGGCCACCAGCAGTCCCCACCAACCCCAGACGATGACGGCCGCCACGATCAGGAGCCAGCCGAGCGACAGCGGGATGAGGGCCTTCCAGCCCAGGTCCATCAGCTGGTCGTAGCGCAGCCTCGGCAGGGCGGCCCTGAACCACACGTAGACGAACAGGAAGACGAAGGTTTTGAGGGCGAACCAGACGATGGGCATCCAGATGTCAGAGGTCGGGATGAACCGCGGGATCGGGCCGTCGGGGCCCCCGAAGAAGAGCGTGACCACGACGGCCGACATCGTGATCGTATTCATGAACTCGGCGAGGTAGAAGAGCGCGAATCGAATCGAGGAGTACTCGGTGTTGAAGCCGCCCACGAGCTCGCTGTCCGCCTCGACCAGGTCGAAGGGCGGCCGGTTCAGCTCGGCGGTGATGGAGATCAAGAACAAGAAGAACGGCACGAACCCGAGCCGGATGAAGTTCCAGTCCCAAAAGGCGTGGTTCTGGCTGGCGACGATCCCCCGCGTGGACAACGTGCGCGCCGCGAGGACCACCGCGACCACGTTCAGGCCGAGGGCCGCCTCGTAGGAGATCATCTGGGCCGACGCCCGGACCGAGCCGATGAGCGGGTACTTGGAGCCCGACGACCAGCCGGCGAGCATCACCCCATAGACCGAGACCGACGACATGGCCAGCACGAAGAGGATCCCGATGGGCGGGTCGGCGACCTGGAGCTCGAAGGAGTGGCCGGCGATCGAGATGGTGCCGCCGACCGGCACGACGGTGAAGACGAGCAGGGCGGGCAGGAGGGCCAGGTAGGGCGCCAGCTTGAACACGAACCGGTCGGCGCGCTCGGGGACGAGGTCCTCCTTGAAGAACAACTTGATGCCGTCGGCGAGCGTCTGGAAGAGCCCGTAGGGGCCCGCCCGGTTCGGACCGATCCGGCTCTGCATGTCGCTGATGAGCTTGCGCTCGAACCAGATCATCAGCATCACGGCGCCGAGCAGTACGCCGAACGCGACGAGCACCTTCACGACGACGATCAGGAACTCGACCCAGTGCACCCCGTGGGCGAAGAGCGGGTCGGTGCCGAGCATGGCGAGCGCGCTCATTGGTCCACCATTGCAGTGGCGGCACCGGCCATCGTCGGTCTCGCTCCTCGGTAGCGCACGGGGGATGGCCTCACAGCGTCTCCAGGCGGACGTCGTTGACGACGGCGGACGCGTCGATGAGCATGGCCGCCGCGTTGGTCGCGCCGTCGGGCTCGGACAAGTTGAAGTCGATGACGAGGACGCCCTTGGGCACCCCCGGGTCGCCCTCGGCGGCGAGCGTCACCTGGCCCCGCGGCGAGCTGATGCGCACCGGTTCGCCCGGCCCGATGCCGAGCCGGGCGAGATCCGACGGGTTGGCCAGGGCGACGGCCGGCCCGACGAGGCGTGCCAGCGAGGGCGACGCCTCCATCGAGGCGCCGCGGTCGTAGAGCCGCCTCGTGGCCACCAGCCGCAGCGAGTAGTGGTCGGGCTGGGGGGTCGACACCGGGCTCGGCCCCACTCTGCGCAGCCGGGCCGGGGTCCCCTCGACGCCCTCCTCGGGGTGCAGCGTCGCGAGCAGCTCGCGGGACACCGCGTCGGTCAGCCCGACCCGGGGCGGCGCGCCCTGGCGCTCGACCGACTCCACCCCGGGCGTCGCCATCGGATCGATCGGGCGGACGGCCGGCGCGTGGGCCGCGCCGAGCGGGACCACGATGCCGTCGTGGCCCGACACCTGGTCGAGGAATCCGGGCGCGAACCCTCGGTAGGCGGGCGCCACGCGCTCGATTTCCTCGGCGATCTCCGAGGGCGTCCCAAGCGCGAGGTCGTAGCCGAGCTCGTCGGAGAGCGCCGAGGCGATCGACCAGTCGGGCCATGCCAGGCCCGGGGGTGCGAGCTTCTGGCCGAGGCGGGTGACGCGGCCCTCGATGTTGGTGGTGGTGCCAGGCCGCTCGTGGGCGACGGCGACCGGCAGCACGACGTCGGCGAGGTCGAGGGACGGGCCGGGGTGCCCGGCCACCGAGATCACCACCTCGGCCGCCTCGAGCGCACGCTTCGCGAGCGTGCGGTCCGGGAAGTCCTCGAGGGGGTCGCAGCCGAGCAGGACGACCGCCCTCGTCGCGTCGTCCTCGCGTTCGGTGAGCGAGCGGAACACCTCGGTCGCGTCGCGCCCGCGCCGGCTCGGCACCGATCCCCAGTGCTCGGTGAACCAGCGCTGGCCCTGCTCGAGGGAGGTCCGTCCCGGGAGGATCCCCGGCGCCATGCCCATGTCGAGCGCCCCGTGCACGTTGCCCCGCCGCACCAGCGGCAAGAACCTGGCCTCGGGCCACGCCGCGCCGAGCGCGGCGACCGCTGCCGCAGGCACCGAGGCGTGCTCGGCCATGGAGGGCCTCGAGTACAAGACGACGACGCCGGCGCCGTCGCCGACGTCGGCTGCGAGGTTCCGCGCCCCCTCGAGCCGCTCGGGCGCGAAGGACGGGCCCATCGGGTGCGCCGGCAGCGCGGCGTGCTCGCCGGCGATCGCCCGGGCCACGAGCGGGGCGTCCCCCGGACGCACCGTGAGGGAGACCTTGGCGTAGGGGGTGAGGGAGGTCGACCTCGGGGTCAGCTCGAGCAGGGTGGTCCTCTTGTCGAGGATCGAGCGGCGCAGCCGGAGGAAAAGGACCGGCAGCTCCTCGCGCACGTCGGCCGAGAGCAGGACCACCAGCCGGGCCGAGCAGGCCTCGTCGATGGTGGCCCGGGGCAGCGAGAGCACGAGCTCGGCCGGGAGGCCGTCGCCGATCTGGGCGTCGACCGAGTCGGTGCCGAGCACGCCCTTGGCCAGCTTCGTCCAGGCGTACGCGCCCTCGTTGGTCAGCCGGCCGCCGCCGATGAACGCGATCGCCTCGGGACCGTGGGCCTCGCGCACCGCTGCGAGGCGGGCCGCCGCCTCCGACAGGGCCTCGGTCCAGCCGACCCGGCGGTGGCGGTCGCCGTCGCGCAGCATCGGGTCGGTCACCCGGCCGACCTGGCTGGCCGTCTCGGCAACCTCGCCTGCGAACTGGCCCCGCCGGCGTCCCGAGCCGAGCGTGACCGGCTGGGCGTCGTCCTCGGCCGGCCCGGCGGCGACCTCGTCGCCGTTCACCGCCTCGAAGGCGTAGCGGCCCTTGTCGCACAGCCAACCGTGGTTGACCGGCTCCGAGTCGATCCCGAGCAGGCGGGTCAGACGGTTGGCCGAGGACTGGACGGCGGCCCGGCACCCGAACGCGCACGTGGTGCAGGTGGACTCGACCTGGTCGAGATCCCACGGGCGGGCAGTGAACCGGTAGGGGGTCGCGGTCAGCGCGCCGACCGGGCAGATCTGCACGGTGTTGCCGCTGAAGTACGAGGAGAAGGGCTGGGTCGGGAAGCTGGCCACCTCGACCCGCTCGCCGCGGCTCGCGAAGTCGATCTGGGCCTCGCCGGCGATCTCGTCTTGGAACCGGGTGCAGCGGGCGCACTGGATGCAGCGCTCCCGGTCGAGCAGCACGAGGTCGGAGAGCGCGATCGGCTTCTCGAAGTGCCGCTTCTCCTCGACGAACCGGCTCTCGCCGGGGCCGTAGGCGAGCGTCTGGTCCTGCAGGGGGCACTCCCCGCCCTTGTCGCACACCGGGCAGTCGAGGGGGTGGTTGACGAGCAGGAATTCCAGGACCCCGTCTTGGGCCTTCTTCACCTTGTCGGAGTTCGTGACGACCTCCGATCCGGCCTCGACCGGGATGAAGCAGGCGGGCTGCAGCGTCGCCCCGCGCGGCCCGCTCACCTCGACGAGGCACATGCGGCACATGCCGACCGGCTCCATGCGCGGGTGGTAGCAGAAGCGCGGGATGTAGACGCCGGCCCGCTCGGCCGCCGCGATCAGCAGCTCGCCGGGCCGCGCGCTCGCCGGGCGGCCGTCGAGCGTGAACTCGACGGTCTCCTCGGCGGGGGCGTCGTGCTGGGAGACGGCCCGGTCAGTCAAAGGGGCACCCGCCGTCTTTGATGTGGACGAGGAACTCGTCGCGGAACATCTTGAGGCCCGCCGCGATCGAAGGTGGGATCGAGGGACCGAGGACGCAGATGGTCGTCTGCTGGGGCGGCCAGTGGACCCCGGGGCTGATGTTGTCGCACACGTCCATCAGGAGGTCGAGATCCTGCTCGCGCCCGCCACCGTGCTCGATGCGGTACAAGATCCGCTCCAGCCAGCCCGAGCCCTCGCGGCACGGCGTGCACTGGCCGCACGACTCGCGAAAGAAGAACTTGGTGATCCGCCATGCGGCCCGGACCACGCAGGTGGACGAGTCCATGACCACGACCGAGCCCGAACCGAGCATCGAGCCCTCCTGGGCGACCTCGTCCTGGCCGAGGGGCAGGTCGACCTGCCCGGGCCCGAACCACGGCGAGGACACGCCCCCCGGGATGAACGCCTTCAGGTCCCGGCCCTCGCGCACGCCGCCGCCGAGCTCGGGCGCGTAGATGAGGTCGCGGAAGGTCGTCTTCACCATCTGGACCTCGTAGGGACCGGGCCGGTTGACGTGCCCGGACAGTGCGAAGAGCCGGGTCCCCGTCGATCGCCCCTCCCCCATGGCGGCGAAGGCGGCGCCCCCGTGCAGCACGATCCAGGGGATGTTGGCCATGGTCTCGACGTTGTTCACGACCGTGGGCTGGCCGTAGAGCCCGATCACCGCCGGAAAGTACGGCGGCTTGATCCGCGGGAAGCCGCGCTTGCCCTCGAGGGACTCCAAGAGGGCGGTCTCCTCGCCGCAGATGTATGCGCCGGCGCCGGGGTGCACGACGACGTCGAGCGAGAAGCCCGAGCCAAAGATGTCGCTCCCGAGGGCGTGCTGGCGGTAGGCGTCGTTCACCGCCTCCTCCATCCGCTCGAGGCCGAGCGCGAACTCGCCGCGGATGTAGACGAAGGCCTGGGTCACCTGGAGCGCGTAGGCCGAGATGATGACGCCCTCGAGGATCTGGTGGGGGTCGCGCTCGATGAGCAGGTGGTCCTTGAAGGTCGCCGGCTCGCTCTCGTCGCCGTTCACGACGAGGTAGGTGAGCGGGTCCTTCTTCAGCATCGACCACTTACGGCCGGCCGGGAATCCGGCCCCGCCCCGCCCGAGCAGGCTCGCCGCGTCGACCTCGGCCGCGACCTCGGCGGGGGTCATGCCCAGTGCCTTGCGCAACCCGTCGTAGCCCCCGGTCGCGAGGTAGCGCTCGAGGGTGTGCGAGTCGGCGTGCTCGAGGCGGGCCGTGACGATCTTGGTCGGCATGGAGACGGCCATCAGCTAGAGCGCTCCTCGGCCGCGGCGCGCTCACGCGCGATGTCGGCCCGATCGACCCGGAGCCCCCCGCTGCGGCGGACCCGCACGAGGGTCCCGTGCGGCGGGATGTCCTCGGCGTGGCCGCCCGCCGCGAGCTCGTCGATCAGGCGGTCGAAGAGCTCGGGCGTCGTCGTGCGGACGAAGCGGTGGTTCACCTGGACACAGGGCGGAAAGTCGCAATCGGCAAGGCACTCGGACTCCTCGAGCGTGAAGAGGCCGTCCTCGGTCGTGGAGCCGACCCGCACCCGGAGGCGGCGCTCGGCGTGCTCGAGCATCTCGGCGCCCCCCGAGAGGATGCAGGCGATGTTGGTGCAGACCGCCACCACGTAGCGGCCGACCGGCTCGGTGTGCAGCATGTCGTAGAAGGTGGCGGTGCCCCGCACCTCGGCCGCCGTGACCCCCACCAGCTCGGCGATCTCCTCCATCGCCTCGGGGCGGAGCCAGCCGTCCTGCTCCTGGGCGAGATGGCACAGGGGCAGGAGGGCCGAGCGGGGCTCGGGGTAGAGGGCCACCAGCTGCCGGGCACGGGCCGCCATGGCCGCGCTGAAGTGGCTCAACGGTCGACCTCCCCCATGACGGGGTCGACCGACGAGATGATCGCCACCGCGTCGGCGATGAGGCCGCCCTGGAGCATCGTGGGCAGCGTCTGGAGGTTGACGAAGCTCGGGCCCCGGATGTGCAGGCGGTAGGGCTTGGAGGTCCCGTCCGAGACGAGGTAGCAGCCGAGCTCGCCGCGGGGCGACTCCACCGCCACGTAGACCTCCCCCTCGGGCACCCGGAAGCCCTCGGTGAAGATCTTGAAGTGGTGGATCAGCGCCTCCATGGACTCGTCGATGCGCCGGCGCGGGGGCGGGGTCACCTTGGCGTCCTGGATGCGGTAGTCGCCGAGGGGCATGCGCTCCAGGATCTGGCGGACGATGCGGACCGACTCGCGGATCTCGTTCAGCCGGATCGAGTAGCGGTCGAAGTTGTCGCCGTAGGTGCCCACGATGACGTCGAACTCCACCTGGTCGTAGGCCAGGTAGGGCATCGCCCGGCGCAGGTCCCAGGGCACCCCGGTCGAGCGCAGGATCGGCCCGGTCGCGCTGAGCGCGACCGCCTGCTCGGCGGTGATGTTGCCGACCGCCTCGGTGCGCTCCCGGAAGATCGGCTGGCCGTTCAGCAACTCGTCGTACTCGTAGGTCCGCTCGAGCACGGTGTCGCAGATGATCTGGACGTCGTCCTCCCAGCCGTCGGGGAGGTCGGCGGCCACGCCGCCGGGCCGGATGTAGTTGTGGTTCATCCGCAGCCCGGTGGTCTTCTGGAAGAACTCGAGCACGAGCTCGCGCTCGCGGAACCCGTAGATCATCATCGAGGTGGACCCGAGGTCCATCCCGTTGGTGGCCATCCACATGAGGTGCGACGACACCCGGTTGAGCTCGCACATGAGCATCCGGATCCACGTCGCGCGGGCCGGGAGCTCGACGCCGAGGAGCGACTCGGTGGCGAGCGAGAACACGAGCTCGTTGTGCAGCGGGGACAGGTAGTCCATGCGGGTCACGTTGGTGGCGCCCTGGACGTAGGTGAGCTCCTCGCCCGTCTTTTCCATCCCGGTGTGCAGGTAGCCGATCACGGGCTTGGTCCGCAGCACCGTCTCGCCCTCGAGCTCGAGCATGAGCCGCAGGACCCCGTGCGTCGAGGGGTGCTGGGGCCCCATGTTGATGATCATCGTGTCGTCTTCGCGCTCGACATCGATCTGGCCCGAGTCGAGGGCACCCTCGGGCAGCCGCAGCACCGAGCCCACGCTGCGCTCGAGCCCGGGCGAGCTCAATGGGGCGAGCTCCTGGCGGCCCTCGGAGGTCTCCCGGGGCGACCAGGACCGGGCCGGGATCTCCACGTCGTTGG
>DAHUYG010000032.1 GCA_027315315.1 Acidimicrobiaceae bacterium
TCAACCGCAGCCCGACGGAGAACCTCCACGCCGTCGGTGAGGCGCTGGGCGAGTCAGTGCGGGACCTCACCGCCGTCATACTGGACCGACATCGCCATGCGGACCTCATCAGCGAGGTGCGGGAATCGGGTGCACGCATCCGGCTCATCACCGACGGGGACGTCGCGGGAGCGATCGCGACCGGCCGGTCCGACACCACCGGAGCCGATGTCCTGCTCGGCATCGGCGGGACGCCCGAGGGCGTGCTGGCCGCAGCGGCGCTCAAGTGCATGGGCGGGGAGATCCAGGGGCGGCTGTGGCCGCGCAGCGACGACGAGCGCAAGGCGGCGATCGATGCGGGCTACGACCTCGACGAGGTGCTCTTCACAAACGACCTTGTCAGCGGCAACAATTGCTTCTTCGCAGCGACCGGGATCACCGACGGGGACCTCTTGCGCGGGGTTCGTTACCTGGAGGGCGGCGGGGCATCCACCGACTCGTTGGTGATGCGCTCGCGCTCTGGGACGATCCGCCGGATCGATGCGATCCACCCGCTGCACAAGCTGGCCGAGTTCAGCTCGATCCCCTTCTCCTGAGCGTCGCCCGTTCGTCGGTGCGGGCCGGCCGGTCGGCGACCGGAACCCCTGGCGGCCCGGATCGAGCCACCGGTCGCGTGTGAGCTCCCAGCGCGTCGCGGCCTGGAAGACGTTGATCGGGCCCGGGGTGGACTCGTGGCTGAAGATATGAGAACCCGGCCCGTTGCAGCGCCCGTCGGTGCCGCCTTGAGGGCGTGGGTCCACAAGAGACGCTCGAGATCGAAGAGCTCAAGCGTCTCCGAGCGACGGATGAACTCGGTGGCGAGACCCCGGCGGCGCAGGGGCGCTTGAACGACGTGCAGGTGCTTGACCCTCGACCCTCGGGCGACCGTCCGCGCCGAGCGCCCGACGACGGCTTAGGTCGTTCAGGTCGTGGCGTCGACCGCCGCCAGACGCAGTTCGGCGCGGGCCAACTCGGCGGCGGCGCGGGCCTCGGCGTCGTCTGGGTCCGCCTCCTCGGCGCCCCCCACAGCCCGGCCCTGACCGACGCGGGCCTCGGCGTCCTCCTTGGCCCGGCGGGCCCGCTCGACGTCGATCTCCTCGGCGAGCTCTGCGATGCTCGTGAGCAGCGTGACGCGGGTGGCCATCGACCCCGGGGGTTCTGCGTCGTGCTGGGGTCCGGTTTCGACCTGCAGGAACCCGCCGTGGACCGCGAGTCGCACCGACTCGCCTTCGACGGGGTCCACGCGCACGACCCATGGCACGAGGGCCGCCACGAGCGAGGTGTGGCCGTCGAGCACCGTCATGTCCCCCTCGGTCGTGCGCAGCACGAGCGACTGCGCGCTCGTGTCGACGAGAAGACGGTCGGGGGTCACGACCTGCAGCGCGAAGCCGTCGGCCACTAGCTGCCGCCGCCCTCGAGGGTCTTGGCCTTCTCGAGCACCGACTCGACCCCGCCCACGTTCAAGAACGCCTGCTCGGGCACGCCGTCGAGCTCACCGTTCACGAGCGCCTCGAAGGACTCCACCGTCTCGCTGACCGGCACGTAGAGGCCCGGCACGCCGGTGAAGACCTCCGCCACGAACATCGGCTGGGACAAGAACCGCTGGATCTTGCGGGCCCGGTTGACCGTGACGCGGTCCTCCTCGGAGAGCTCGTCGAGGCCGAGGATCGCGATGATGTCCTGGAGCTCCCGGTAGCGCTGGAGCACCGCCTGGACGCTTCGCGCCACCTCGTAATGCCGGTCTCCGACGATCTCGGGGGCGAGGATGTTCGAGGTCGACGCGAGCGGGTCCACCGCCGGGAAGATTCCGAGCGCCGCGATCTGGCGGGAGAGCTCGGTGGTGGCGTCGAGGTGGGTGAACGTGGTGAACGGCGCCGGGTCGGTGTAGTCGTCGGCCGGCACATACACCGCCTGCATCGAGGTGATCGACTTGCCCCTCGTCGAGGTGATGCGCTCCTGGAGCGCCCCCATCTCGTCGGCGAGGGTCGGCTGGTAGCCCACGGCCGACGGCATCCGGCCGAGAAGCGGCGACACCTCGGAGCCGGCCTGGACGAACCGGAACACGTTGTCGACGAACAGCAGCACGTCCTGGTTGCGCACGTCACGGAAGTACTCGGCCATCGTGAGGGCCGACAGCGCCACCCGCAGCCGGGTGCCCGGCGGCTCGTCCATCTGGCCGTAGACGAGCGCCGTCTTCTCGATGACGCCCGACTCCTGCATCTCGAGCCACAGGTCGGTCCCCTCGCGGGTGCGCTCGCCCACACCGGCGAACACCGACACGCCGCCGTGCTGCTGTGCCACCCGGCGGATCATCTCCTGGATGAGCACCGTCTTGCCGACGCCGGCCCCGCCGAACAGGCCGATCTTGCCACCCTGCACATAGGGCTCGAGGAGGTCGATCACCTTGATGCCCGTCTCGAAGAGCTGCCGGCGCGGCTCGAGCTCGTCGAAGGGCGGCGCGTCGCGGTGGATCTCCCACCGG
>DAHUYG010000037.1 GCA_027315315.1 Acidimicrobiaceae bacterium
AGCCCGACACGAGCGCCCAGGACGAGCCCCGCCTGCGCATCGGCGAGCTGGCCAAGGAGACCGGGCTCACCGCGCGCACGCTGCGCTATTGGGAGGAGATCGGCCTGCTGCGGCCGGCCGCCCACCGCGGCAGCGGGGAGCGCCTCTACTCGCTGGCCGAGCGCGAGCGGGTGGTGCACATCAGGGAGCTCCAGGACCTGCTCGGCCTGCCCCTGGCCGAGATCCACGACGTCCTCGCGTCCGAGGACACCCTCGAACGGGTGCGCCGGGCCACCCGGGCGAGCGCTCCTACGGCCAAGCGGCTCCGCCTCCTCGAGGACGCCATCGCGGCCAACGAGACCCTGGTGCAGCGGATCAACGAGCGCCTGGCCCGCATCGGCGAGTTCTGTGACGAGAGCATCCGGCGCGGGGACAAGATGCGGGCCCGGCGGGCCGAGCTCGAGGCCGAGATCGGCGCCGCGGCTCGCCAAAGGCCGAGGCCCCGCCCCGTCTAACCTTTGGCCCGGTGGGTCTGCGGATCGTCCTCGCCGAGGACAACTACATCGTGCGCGAGGGCGTGGAGAAGCTCATCTCCTCCGAGGAGGATCTCGAGGTCGTCGCCGCCTGCGCCGACTACGACGCCTTGATGCGGGCGGCGGCCGACGAGCGGCCCGACGTCGTGGTCACCGACATCCGGATGCCCCCGACGGGGACCGACGAGGGGATCCGGGCCGCCAATGAGTTGCGCCAGGCGCAGCCCGAGCTCGGCGTGGTGGTGCTCTCCCAGTACTCCGAGCCGGCCTACGCGCTCGACTTCTTGGAGCACGGGTCGCGAGGGCGCGCCTATCTCTTGAAGGAGCGGGTGTCGGACATCACCCAGCTGGCCCAGGCGATCCGGGAGGTCGCGCGGGGAGGCTCGGTCATCGACCCCGAGGTGGTCGACGCGCTGGTGGCGGCCCGGTCGCGGGCCGCCGACTCGCCGCTGCGCTCGCTCACCGTGCGCGAGACCGAGATCCTGGCCGAGATGGCCCAGGGCAAGAACAACGCCGCGGTCGCCGCCTCGCTCGTCCTCTCGGAGCGGGCGGTCGAGAAGCACATCAACTCCATCTTCTCCAAGCTCAACCTCTCCCAGGAGTCCGACTTGCACCGCCGCGTGAAGGCGGTGCTCCTCTTCCTCTCGGCCCAGGGCTGAGCGCTCGGTCGGGCAGTGCCGGGGGTGCTGGCACCCCGGCCGACGCAGTGCTGTCCGTGTATGCCGCGCCGTCACCTGCCTGTCAGAATTGGTTCGTGACCGACCGGGGCGTGAGGGTGCTGGTCGTGGACGACCAGGCGCCGTTCCGGGTCGCGGCCAAGGCGGTGGTGCGTGCGACGGCGGGTTTCGAGGCCGTCGGCGAGGCCGTCTCGGGTGAGGAGGCCGTCGCCCGGGCGGCCGAGATCGAGCCCGACCTCGTGCTCATGGACATCAACATGGAGGGCATGGGCGGGATCGAGGCCACCCGGGCGATCACGGTCGGGCACCCGGGCGTGAAGGTCGTGCTCCTCTCCACCTACGACGCGGACGACCTTCCCGACGACGCCCGTAGCTGCGGGGCGAGCGCGTACGTGCACAAGGAGCGATTCGGCCCCGACGTGCTCGAGGAGGTCTGGAGGGGTGACGGCGGGTTCGAGTTGGCCTAGGGGAGCGAGGGCCTCGCAGGCCTTCCGCAGCACGGCCGACTAGGTCACCGGCACCCGGCCGGCGATCGTCGTGCCGTTCCCCGGCGACGAGTCGACCTGCAGCACACCGCCCACCGCGCCCACCCGGTCGCTCATGTTGACGAAGCCGGCGCCCTTCCCGACGACGCCCGACATGTCGAACCCCGCACCGGTGTCGGCGACCTCGAACGCGAGCCGATCCGCTTCGCGCCAGACCCGCACCGTCGCCGACGCGCCCTCGCCCGCGTGCTTGCCGGCGTTCTGGTGCGCCTCCAAGCAGCAGAAGTAGACGGCCGCCTCGGTCTCGGGCGCGTAGCGGCCGCGGTCGCCCGCGACGACTTCGGTCGGGAGCGCCGCCCGCCCGGCCGCGGCGCGCAGGGCCTCCTCCAGGCCCCGGTCGATGAGCAGTGGGGGGTAGATGCCGTGCGCCAGGGTGCGCAGCTCCTGGACGGCGTCTTGGAGGTCCTCGCCCAGCTGGTCGAGCAGCTCGAGGGAGGCCCCCAGGTCGGTCTCGGCCAGCCGCCGGGCCAGCCTGACGTTGACCGCCAGGGCGACCAGATGCTGTTGGGCGCCGTCGTGGAGGTTGCGTTCGATCTCGCGCCGGGCGGCGTCGGAGGCAGCGACGATACGCGCCCGCGAGGCGCGCAGCTCGTCGGCTTGGCGCCGCACCTCCTCGAGGGACTCCTGGAGCGCCGAGTCCAGCTCGACGTTGTGCAGGGCCAGCCCGACCTGGCGGGCCAGCTCGGTCAGCATCGTGTCGTCGTCGGCCGTGAACTGGTCGCCGCCGGGCGGTCGCACCGCCACGATGAGCCCCAGGACCTGGCCCGAGTGGGTGGTCGGGGCGACCCGGAGCACCGAGCCCTCCCTGCCCTCGAGAATGGCCGGGAGCCACACCTCGAGCCACGCGGTGCCGGTCACGCCGGCCCTGGCCACCACGAGCTGCTCCTCGTCCCCGAGGGTCAGCCGCCTAACCGGGACGTCGGGCACCGACACGCTGCGCTCGAGGCGGCCCCCGGCGCCGGTCCACACCTCGGCCGCGCTGAGCCCCAGGGTCTTGCGCAGCGACTCGGCGACCTGCAAGAGGAGCTCGTCCATCGGGATCGCGCGCGAGAGCCGGCTGCCGAAGGTCCGCAGCACGGCGTCGGGCGCCTCCCGCTCGCCGTAGACGATGCGGTTGGCGATCTGCCCGAGGCGGAACCGGGCCGGACCATAGAGAAGCGCTGCGATCGCGGCGGCGGCCATCGAGAGCGCCAGGCGCACGTGCAAGAGGTGCTCGACCTGGGAGAGCCCGAAGGTGCTCTGGTCGCTCGGGACGTTGGACAGGCCGAGCACCACGACCAGGTACACGACGACCACGATTCCGGTCAGTCCGGCGAGCGACACCGTGTGGGCGAGGATGCGGTCGATGCGGGTCGCGAACCGGCGCGTCCCGGCCATCACGATCGCCGTCGCGAAGGGCGTGACGGCGACGCAGACGACGAGCGCCGGATGGTGCGGCCACCCCCACAAGAGTCGCAGCCCGACCGCCACGAGGAGCGCCTCGACGCTGAGCGCGCTGGCCCAGCCGAACCACTGCATCCGCTGGCGCTCGAGCCCGGCCGATCGTGCGTAGCGGCGCTCCGAGACGGCGACGCCGACCGCGACCCCAACCGCGAGCTCGAGGGCGATGGGCCAGAGCGGGAGCGACGGGCGCCTCGTCCACAGGGCGAGCCCCACCCCGACCCCGGCGAGATAGCCGACGCCCACGGCGCGCCGGGAGAACCGGCAGCTCCCGTCGGGCAGGCCGAGCAGGAAGTGCATGACGGCGACCGGGAACAGCGCCAGCGCGATCGGCTCGCCGAGGCGGGCGAACCCGATCCAGGTGGCGGTCGCGCCGGACGCCCCGTGCGGGTTGGCGGCGATGAGGGCGCTTAGTGACGTCGCGGCGCCGGCGAGCGCGGTGCACGTCAGCCCCAAGACCGGCTGGCGCTCCGAGGGCCGCCGCGACAGGGCGAACGCGCCGGCGAGGGCGAAGCAGCCAACCACCACGCAGCGGACCACCTGGGTCGACACCGCGACCCGGCGGTCGACGAGGGGGGCCGAGATCGCCCCGGCCAGGGCGAGTGCGCCCAGGAACGCGCCGAGCAGCGCGAGTCCCGGACTTGGGGCCTCGCGTGGCTGGGGCCGCTCGCGGGCCCAGCCGAGCTGGCTGACGACGATCGGGGGGGCCGTGGTGTTGGTCACTCTGTTCCCGCCGATGCGCCCGCGGCAACCGCCTCGCTCCTGGGGCGGCCGTCGTCCTCCACCCGCCCGTCGCGCATGCGCACGATGCGGGTAGCCGGTGCCGCTACCCCCTCGTCGTGGGTGACGAGGAGGATCGCCTGACCGCCGGCGTGCAGCCGGCGGAACAGCTCGAGCACCTCGAGGCCGCCCTCGGAGTCGAGCGCCCCGGTCGGCTCGTCGGCGAGCAGCAGGGTGGGTGCGTTCGCGAGCGCCCGGGCGATGGCGAGCCGCTGGCGCTGACCGCCCGAGAGGACGCCGGGCGCGCTGCGCGCCTTGTCACCCAGGCCGAGCAGGTCGAGCAGGTCACGGGCCCGGCTCTCGGCCTGTTGCCGCCTGGCGCCCGCGATCACCGCCGGGAGCGTCACGTTCTCGAGCACGCTCATTCCCTCGAGGAGGTTGAAGAACTGGAACACGATCCCGATGTGCCGGCGGCGCATCCGGGCCAGCTCGTTCTCGTCCTTGTCGGCGAGGGGCTCGCCGGCGACGAAGAGCTCGCCCTCAGTGGGGGCATCGAGGCCGGCCACGAGGTTGAGGAGCGTCGACTTCCCGCACCCCGAGGGCCCCATGACCGCAACGAACTCGCCCTCGCCCATGGCCATGTCGAGCCCGCGCAGCGCCCGGACCGGGGCCCCCTCGGACTCGTAGGTCTTGCGGACCCCTCGCGCCTCCATGACGTGCATCGGGTGCTCCTCGTTCACTCGGCGCCGAGCGGCGCGGGGTCGGGTCGTGTCGCGGCGGCGATGCGCCAGGCCGAGACCGGGGTGTCGCGTCCCTTCACGAGGGCCGGTGGCAGCGCCTCGGCGGCGGGCGGGTCGCGCAGCTCGCGGTAGGTCGCCTCCGAGAGCACCGTGTCGCCGGGCTCGGCCCACTGCTGGAGGCGCTGGGCCAGGTTCACGGTGTCTCCGACCAGCGTGTACTCGAGCCGCTCCTCCGAGCCGAGCAGGGCGGCGGCCACCGTCCCGGTGGTGACGCCGATGCCGAGGCCGAACTCGGCCAGCCCCTGGCTCCGCCAGCGCTCGTTCACCGCGTCCTGGGCCTCGTGCATGGCGAGCGCCGCCTGCACCGCCCGCTGCGCGTGGTCCTCCATGGCGACCGGGGCCCCGAAGACCGCCATCACGGCGTCGCCCACGAACTGCATCACGGTGCCATCGACCGCGAGGATCGCTCGGTTCATCTCTGCCCGGTGCACGTTGAGCTGCCCGGCGAGGGCGCTCGGATCCGCGTGCTCGGCGATCGTCGAGTAGCCGCGGATGTCCGACATGAGGACGCTGACGACGAGCTCCTTGGTCTCGCCGGCCTCGCGGCCCTCGCTGCGCAGCATGTCGGCGACCCCGCCGGGGAGGAGGCGGCTCAGCGTCTCTCCCTGCTCCTCGCGGTTGACGATCGCCTCGTGGAGCATCCGCAGCCGCCGCAGCGAGTTCTGCCCGCCGCCGCTGGCGTCCTGGGCGAGGCGGAGGAAGAGCCTCTCCACGGCCTCGGCCGCTGCGGCGGGCGTCGTGCCCTGCGCCGCTGCGATCGCCTTGATCGGCCGCCCCTCGGCCACCAGCCGGAGGAGATCCTCCTCGCTCGGGGCGAGGTCACCGGCATCGGTCACCGGATGCACCATGGACTCGACGATCTGGGGGTCGAGGACCGAGCCACCGGTCGCGACCGTCCGCACGGCGCGGGCCAGCTGGTCGCCCTCGGCGACGCGGTCCTTCAACAGATAGCCGTAGCCGGCCGCACCCTCCTCGAGAAGGCAGATTGCGTACTCGGGGTCGTCGAACTGCGAGAGCACCACGATGCCGGTGCCTGGGTGGCGCTTGCGGATCTCGTGCGCGGCGTCGATGCCTTCGCGCTGGAAGGAGGGTGGCATGCGGATATCGGTGACGACGACCTGGGGCGCCGTCGCGCCTGCCCCTGCCACGAGCTCGTCGTAGTCGGCGGCGGTGCCGACGATCGTCAGGTCCGGCTCGAGGGACAAGAGCGCCTGGACCCCGGCGCGCACGATGAGATTGTCGTCGGCCAGATAGACCCGGATCGCCTCGCCGGTTGACGCCGCGTCCATGCTCAGGCCTCTTCCTCCCGGCGGTGCCCGCTCGACAACTCGACCAGCGCCTCCCGGTCAATCTGGTCGGGAGCCGCGATGGCGAGCTTGCAGTCGGTCACCGCGCTGATGGTGGCGGTGCGCAGCCCGCCCTCGAGCGCGGCGCGCTCGCCGTGCACGGAGCCGGGCCCGTACTCGGCGAGGCGCTTGCCCCCCACCTCGATGCGCACCACCCCGTCGAGCACCAAGAAGAGCGCGCCCCCCGCCTCGCCCTCGGCCACGATCGTCGTGCCGCGCTTGTATGCGCGGATCTTCGGCCCGGCCGAGCCGTGCATGAGCTGCACCGAGAGCTGGCGCTCGAGCGCCGACTCGACCTCGGTGCTCAAGGCGGGCGAGTCGCGCTCGCCCCACGGGCTGTGCTTGCCGAACGCCCGCCGGTACCAGCTCGAGAAGTCGATCACCCCGCTCTTGGCGAGGAGCCGCCCGTCGGAGCCGTAGAGCCAGTGCCGGGGGAATGGGCTCGCACCGGTGAGCCGCTCGCTCGTCGCCCCGTCGGAGCGCAGGGTGAGGGCGAGCGTGGTCCATGCGAGCGGGGCCGCGAACTGCACGAAGGGGGGACGGCGAACCCGACGCGGCGCCGGCACCCCGGTGCGTCCACCGGCCGTCTGCACGAAGGTCACCTCGGTGCCGCTCGCGACCGGTTCTGGTCGCAGATCGCCCAGGGCGACCGCCTGGAAGGTGGCCGACCTCGCGCCGAGGCGCAGCGTCGTCGCGCCGATCATCCCGCCGCCCGAGCAACCGTGGCCCACGATCTGCCCGTCCTCCACGTCGATCCAGCCCTTCAGCTGGTTGGCGAACCGGAACCGGTCGGCGTCGCGCAGCGCCTCGAGGTCGGCCACCTCGTCGGGCGGCGCCTCGTCGTAGTGGGCGATGCCCATCTCGAAGGGGAGCCTGGTGCCGAGGCTCGAAATGGCCTCCGAGGGGATCCAGGAGATCGAGGTCACCGAGCCCTCGATCCGCACGCCCCGCTTCGTGATCCGCTCCGGCCGGTCCATCTCGACCCCCGATGTCCACAGGTGTTGCGCTACAGCCACCACGGTAGGTCCTTTGAGGCAACTCACCAAGGGTGATGCCAGGCGTCGGTCCCGGAGGCTGGCACCCCCGGGACCCGGGAGGGCCCGTCCGCTAGGGGGTGCCGAGGTCGGCTAGGGCGCTCCGGGCGGCCAGCATCCCGCACATCCCGTGCACGCCCCCGCCCGGTGGGGTCGACGCCGAGCAGAGGAAGACGCCGGGGAGGGCCGTCCGGTACGGGTCCCAGCGGGCGCTCGGGCGCAGGACGCTCTGGCGCAGGTCGGATCGCCCGCCGTTGATGTCGCCGCCGATGTAGTTGGGGTTGTAGGCCTCCATCTCGACCGCGGTCATGGTCGACCGGGCGAGCACCAGGCGCCCGAACCCCGGTGCGAAGCGCTCGATCTGGGCCTCGATCGCCTCGGTCATGTCGGTGGCCGAGCCCGACGGCACGTGGCAGTACCCCCAGAGTGTGTGGTGCCCGTCGGGCGCACGGGTCGGGTCGACGACGCCGGGCTGGGCCACGAGACAGAAGGGCCGCTCGGCGTGGCGACCTGCGTTCACCTCGACCTCGGAGCGCTCGACCTCCTCGAGCGGGCCACAGACGTGCAAGGTGCCGGCCTCGCGACAGGCCTCGGCCTCCCAGGGGACCGGGCCCGACAACGCCCAGTCCACCTTGCACACCCCCGGCCCGTAGCGGAACCGCTCGAGGGGGCGCCGGGCGCGTCCGAGGCGCCCGCCGGCAAGGTCGACGAACTGGCGGGGGGTGACGTCGAGGAGCACCGGGGAGACCGAGCCGAGCTCGTCGAGCGACTTCACCCGGCGACCGGTGTGGACGCGGCCTCCGAAGGACTCGAGCTCGTCGATCAGCCCCTCGACGATCCGGGCGCTCCCGCCCTCGACCACCGGCCAGCCGAGCGCGTGGGCCACGGTGACGAACAGCAGCCCGAACGACGAGGTGAGGGGGGAGGAGAGCGGGAGCATGGAGTGTGCCGCCGCCCCGGCGACCAGTGCGCGCGCCTCCTCGGTCTTGAACCGCCTTGCGAGCCGCGACGCCGGCACGAGCCCCCGCAGGCCGAAGCGCGCCATGGCGACGGGGGGCGGGGGCCACGGGCGGATCGGCCCGAGGAGCGCCGGGAGGATCCTGTCAAGCTCCGCCACGAGGGGTGCGAACAGCCGCCGATAGGCACGCTCGTCGCTGCCGAGCGTGGCGGCGGTCTCGGTCACCGAGGACACGACGACGGCCGCCCGTCCGCCATCGAGGGGGTGGGCGAACTGGACCCTCGGCGTACGGAGGTGCACACCCAGTCCCTCGAGATCGACGCTGCGAAAGAACGGCGAGGAGACGAGGAGCGGGTGCACCGCCGAGCAGACGTCGTGTCGGAACCCCGGCAGCGTGAGCTCAGCGGTCCTGCAGCCGCCCCCCGGCGTCTCGGCCCCCTCGTAGACGTCGACCGAGAGACCGGCTCGGGCGAGCGTGAGCGCAGCGGCGAGACCGTTCGGCCCCGAGCCGACGACGATTGCGTCCGCCACGACCAGGATGGTATCGGCTCGCGCTCGCTAGCCCCGGGCCTGACGTAGGTGCGCAACGCTCAGGCGTGAGGCCTATCGAAGCGACGAGTGCGGCGATCGTTGGAGGCCCCGATGTCAACACGTGGACGAAACACGCGCTAGTCCTCCCCGGAGGGGTCGTCCCGGAGGCCGGGGCGCCGGCCAGGGGGCATGTTCGGCGGCAATCCCGGGTAGGGCTCCTTCACCAGGAAAGACGCCCGGGCGTCCCCGAGCTCGAACATGGGTAGGAGTGGATGGTGCCCCCCTCTTCGAAGTCACGACTGGGCGCGGGCCGTCACCGGCCCTTGCCCAACGGGGCCGGCACGATTGGCACGCGGCCGGCCAGCGAGGCGGCCGTCGCCTCACCGCTGATCGACCACCGCTGGCGTCTCCACGGCCTCCTCGGTCGCGGTGGGATGTCCGACGTCTACCGGGCGGGCGACGAGACCGGCACGTGCGGTGAGGTGGCGCTCAAGCTCGTGCGTACCTCCGAGCAGTCCTTCGCCAACCGGCTTGCCGAAGAGGCGAGAGCGCTCGAGTCCTTCGACCATCCGAACCTCGTCCGCCTACTCGCCGCGGGCGTGCACGACGGGCAGGCCTATCTTGTTACGGAGCTCGTCGAGGGTCGGACCCTGGCGGATCGGCTCCGCGAGGGGCCGCTCTCCCCACAACGCTGCGCCATGCTCGCCTCGGCGCTTGGCGGCGCCCTGGCGTACGTGCACGAGCGCGGGATGGTGCACCGCGACGTGAAGCCGGCCAATGTGCTCCTCGGACCCGATCAGCGCGTGCGCCTTGCCGACTTCGGCATCGCCCGACTCGTGGACTCGGCATCCATGACCATGACCGGCACGACGATCGGCACCGCCGCGTACATGGCCCCCGAACAGATCGAGCACCATTCGGTCGGCACCGCCGCCGACGTCTGGTCCCTCGGCATCACGCTCCTCGAGTGTCTGCACGGCGCGCGGGTCTTCGAGGGCACCCCGAGCGAGGTCGTCGCCAGGCGGCTGGCCTGCTCGCTGCAACCGCCGCCCGACCTGCCGATGCCCTGGCGCCTCCTGCTCGGCGCCATGCTCGACCCATCTCCGGACCGGCGCCCGAGCGCGGCCGAGGTCGCCGGGATGGTCGCCGGTCCGGCGTTCACGGTCGACTGGGCGCCGAGCGAGAAGACGGGTCCGGCCCTGGTGCCGACGCACCGACCTGGCCCGGATTCGGCGACGACCGTCGGGTTTGCCGGCGTGGCGGCCGAGGACGGCGAGCCGGCGACCTCCGTCATGGCGACCCCGGGGTCCGCAGCTCGCGCCCGCCGTGGCGGGGGCGAGCCACGATCTCTTCGACGGGGGCTCGGCCGGCGACTCGTCCCGATCGCGGTGGTGGTCGCCATCGCCGCCGCCCTCGGTGCGTGGGCCGCATCGGGCCCCGATCCGGCCCACGCCGCCAAGCGCCCCACCGACCCGCCGACGACGCTGCTGCGGCATGCGACCACCACCACGACCACCACGACACTCCCGACGGTCGCCACGACGTCGGGCGCCCTCGTGCGCGATGTGCAGAACGGGATCAGCCAGGGCTCGGTCGGCCAGGACGTCGGCGCCCAGATCCTCCGGCAGCTCGACCAGGTCCTCATGGCGGCCGACCAGAATTGGGGCTCGAACACGGTGAGCAACGACCTCGGGCAGATCGACGCGCTCATCGCCGACGGCGCGTCCTCGTCGTCGATCACGCCGGCCGAGGCCTCGGTCCTGACCGCTGACGTCGCAGCCCTTGCCGGAGCGCTCGGGACCCCGACGACTGCAACCACGACCACGACCGCCCCACCCCCGGCGCCCGCCCCACCGACCTCGCCGGGACCCGGGGGCGGGGGTGGAGGCGGAGGGCCGGGCCACGGTCACCGCGGCGGTTGAGCTGATCCCGGGCTCATCTTGAATTGCAGGTTTGTCCGGTAGCAATCGTCAGTGGTCGCTTCGCGAATCGCTCGCACTGCATTAGCGCGGATTCTGCCTACAGGGCTGCAAAGTTGATGCCAAGGCGTCTCTACTCATCACACAGGTTCCCGATGCGCCCGCACGCGGTGCCGGGATCTGGACGGACCTAATGGTGACGAAGATCGATGTCGACGCTGACCGTCGGCCGAGCGGAGTAACCTACGTTCACGCAGGCGTCGAATATCAGCAGCGGGCTCGAGCAGTCGCTACCGCCAATCGGGCGCACCTCTCATTCCGTGCCCCCGTCACGTCCGCTTCGCTGGTAAGCCCGGATATGACCGTCCGCGAACGTGCGCGTGCTACGTCTTCAGGAGTGCGCGTTGGCGTGACGGCATCAATCGGTGTGGTAGCCGGAGTGATCGCATCGCTATTCACGCCGTGGCAGGCAGCGATTCTCTGGGGCTGGGATGGTGGAGTTGGCTGTCTGTTGTTGTGGGTGTGGCTAGCGGTCTGGAAGATGAGCGCCGCCGAGACCAAATCCCTCGCGGCGAGACAAGACCCAAGCATCCGGATGTCCGAACTCATCGTCCTCTCGGCGGGCGTCGCGCTGCTAGCTGCCGTCGGACTGGTTCTGGTCAGAGCAGGGCAAGCGACGGGGGGAACCAAGGCCTATCTGATTGCCCTCGGGGTGCTGAGCGTGGCGCTGTCGTGGGCCATGGTCCACACCGTGTTCACTTTGCGGTACGCCCGCACCTACTACTCAAAATCTCAAGGTGGCGTCGATTTCAATGAGAACGACCCGCCGACGTATTTGGATTTCGCGTACCTGTCGCTGACCATTGGGATGACGTTTCAGGTGTCCGATACAAACCTGACTTCCAAACCAATACGGAGGATTGCCCTAGTGCACGCCGCGTTCTCGTACCTTTTTGGTGCGGTCATCGTTGCCCTTGCCATCAACGTGGTGGCCAGCCTTCTTCATTGACTGATCTTGATGGGGAGCAGCGGATCGATCGCTGACCCTATTCAACACCTCGGGTTCGAGCGCGCACATGATGCGGGGGATCTCGACTGGTCGTCGATTGGGAACCATCAAACCACGACCGCGATCAGGCGGCCGTGAGAGGCTCCATCGCCAAGCACACGATGCGGAGCACGAGCATCTCGGGGTCTGTTCCAACGGGTGTTGGTGGCCCGCGAGTTGCGCGATCGGATCGCGTGCGCATGGCGCCTCGTTCGGGGTCGTCTTCTCGATCCCCCTAGGGGACGACCGTCGCAGCGAGGTGATCAGGGCTGATCGCCGCTTGTCCGGCGGCGGGACCAGGTGGTCCACCCCGCATTAGAAAAGCGAACATGTGTTCGCTACACTCCGGCCGTGAGCGCAGGTGCACCCTCGCCCGCAGCGGTCGGCCAGGGACCGCTCGCGGCCGAGCGGGTGCTCCCGGCCCCCGAGGCACTTCGCCCCTTCCTCCCGGCCGGAGGCATTCAACGAGGCACCGTGGTGGGGGTCTCGGGGCCGGGGGGGGTGACCCTCGCTCTCTCGCTCCTCGTGGACCCGCTGGCCGTCGGTTCGTGGGCTGCGGTGGTCGGGCTCCCCGAGCTCGGGATGGAGGCCGCCGCAGCGATGGGGGTCGACATCGGCAGGATCGCCCTCGTCCCGGACCCCGGGGGGAGCTGGGGCCCGGTGACCGCTCTCCTCCTGGACGCGCTCGACGTCGTGGTCCTGCGCCCGCCAGGGCGATCTCGGCCGGCCGACGCCCGGCGCCTGGGCGCCCGGGCCCGCCAGCGCGGCTCGGTGCTCATGGTGCTGGACGGCTCCCGGGCGTGGCCCGAACGGCCCGACCTCGAGCTCGTCGGCGAGGTGGAGCGCTGGGAGGGCCTCGGCACCGGGTGGGGCACCCTCCGGCGCCGCCGTGGGGCCGTGGTCATCTCCGGGCGCCGGGTGCCGTCCCAACCGCTGACCGTGGCGTGCTGGTTGCCGGGTCCCGAGGGCCGCCTGGCCGCCAGGGCCTCCAAGGTCGGGTCCCTCGCAGCGCCGGATGTCCGTGACGAGGCCGAGGCGATCGCGTGGGCGGGGTAACGAGGACCCTGGTCGCGTGGTGCCCGGACTGGCCGGTGGTGTCGGCCGGGCTCGGGGCCGAGGACCAGGCAGCGGTGCTTTCGGCCGGCCGGGTGGCGGCGTGCTCGGCGGCGGCGCGCGAGCGGGGGGTCGGACTCGGGATGCGCCGTCGGACGGCGGAGGCCCGCTGCGCCGGCCTGGTGGTGCTCCAGCGCGACGAGGCACTCGAGGCGCGGGCCTTCGAATCGGTCGCGAGGGCGGTTGCCACCATCGCCCCGGACCTCGAGATCACCCGCCCCGGTCTGCTCTCGCTCGCGACGCGGGGGCCCGCTCGCTATCACGGCGGGGAGGAGCCCCTCGTCACCGCGATCGCCGCCATCGCCGGCGAGGCGGCGGCGGTCACCTGCGGGGTGGTCAGCGCCGGGGTGTGCGTCGGGGTGGCCGACGGTCCCTTCGCAGCGGCGTTGGCGGCGCGGCGGAACCTCGTGGTTCCCGTTGGCGGGTCCCCGGGTTTCCTCGCCCCGTTCCCCCTCGGGGTGCTCGGGCGCCCGGAGCTGGCCGATCTCCTGGTGCGGCTCGGTGTGCCGACCCTCGGAGAATTCGCACGCCTCGATCCCACCAAGGTCGCCGCCCGCTTCGGCCCCGACGGCAAGGCTGCCCACCGGCTGGCCCGGGGCCTCGACGCCCGCCCGCTGCGCACCGCCCCACCGCCGGCCGAGTACGTCGTCGCCGCCGAGCTCGACCCGCCGGCCGAGCGGGCCGACATCGCCCTGTTCGCAGGACGAGGCATGGGTGACGACCTCTGCGCCCGCCTGGCGGGCCGGGGTCTCGTCTGCACATTGCTCACGATCGAGGCCGAGACCGAGCACGGCGAGGCGCTCTCCCGGCACTGGCGGGCCGAGGTGGCCTTCGGTGCCGAGGCGATGGGGGAGCGGCTGCGCTGGCAGCTCGACGGCTGGCTGGCCGGGACGGTCGGCGAGGAGCGGCCGACCGCCGGCATCACCCGTCTCTCTTTTCGGGCGAGCGAGGTGGCAGCGGCCGGGGGCGAGCAGGCCGGCCTGTGGGGTGGGGTCACCGAGGCCGACCGGCGGGCCGTTCGCGGGCTCGACCGGCTGCGGGGGATGCTCGGCGAGGGCGGCGTCCTCACCGCTGCGCTGACCGGGGGACGAGGGCCAGCGGACCGGGTGAGGCTCGTGTCTTGGGGGGACGGGGCGACGAAGGAGAAGGACGTCGGTCCGTGGCCGGGGCGCCACCCGAGCCCGGCCCCCGCCCTCGTGCACGCGCCCGCCCGGGGCGCGGAGGTGCGCGACCGCGAGCGGCGCCCCGTCGAGGTGAGCGGCCGTGGCCGCCTCAGCGGGTCGCCCGATCGGGTCTCGGTCGACGGGGGCCCGGCGCGGGCGGTCGTCGGGTGGGCCGGGCCCTGGCTGCTCGACGAGCGGTGGTGGGACCCCCGGGCCGGCCGCCGGCGCGCCCGCTTCCAGCTGCTCTTGGAGGACGGGACGGCTTACCTGTGCTTCGTCGAGCGCAACCGTTGGTTCGTCGAGGCGACCTATGACTGAGGCACCCGGCTACGCCGAGCTGCACGTGCACTCCAACTTCAGCTTCCTGGACGGGGCGTCGCACCCCGAGGAGCTGGTCGCCGAGGGCTCGCGGCTCGGGCTCTACGCCCTCGCCCTCACCGACCACGACGGCCTCTACGGCGTGGTCCGCTTCGCCGAGGCGGCGCGCGGTCGGGGGCTCCCGACGGTCTTCGGCGCCGAGCTGACCCTCGCGCTCGGACGCCGGCAGAACGGGATCGCCGACCCCGAGGGTTCCCACCTCGTCGTGCTGGCCCGGGACCCCGAGGGCTACGCCCGGCTCAGCCGGGCCATCGCCGAGGGTCAGCTGGCCGGAAGGGAGAAGGGGAACCCGACCTTCTCTTTGGAGGCGCTCTTCGGCGCGCACGGCGGCCACTGGTTGGTGCTCACCGGGTGTCGCAAGGGCACCGTGCCCTCGGCGCTCACCGAGGGCGGCCCGGCGGCCGCCGGACGCGCCCTCGATCGTCTCGTGGAGGGGTTCGGGCGCGACAACGTCGCAGTCGAGCTCTTCGACCACGACCAGCCGCTCGACTCGGCCCGCAACGACGCGCTCGCCCGTCTGGCCGTGGCGCGCGGCATCGAGCCGGTCGCCACCTCGAACGCGCACTACGCCGCGCCCGCCGGGCACCGGCTGGCGAGCGCACTGGCCGCGGTGCGGGCGCGCCGCTCCCTCGACGAGATGGACGGCTGGCTCCCAGGAGGACCGAGCGCGCACCTCCGCTCGGCGGCCGAGCAGGCGAGGCGGTTCGCTCGCTTCCCGGGCGCGGTCGAGCGGGCCGGCGAGCTCGGCCGAGCGCTCGCCTTCGACCTCCGGCTGCTCGCGCCGGGGCTCCCCCCCTTCCCGGTGCCCCGAGGCAACGACGAGATGGGTTATCTGGTCGCCCTGGTGGAGGAGGGGGGAGGCCAGCGCTACGGGCCCCGCCACGCCGAGCGGGTGCCCGGGGCGTGGGCCCAGATCGACCACGAGCTGGAGGTGATCGGGGCGCTCGGGTTCCCCGGCTACTTCCTCGTCGTGTGGGACATCGTGCAGTTCTGCCGGCGCAACGGCATCTACTGCCAGGGCCGCGGCTCGGCCGCCAACTCGGCGGTGTGCTTCGCGCTCGGGGTCACCAACGCTGATGCCGTCGCGCTCGGGCTGTTGTTCGAGCGGTTCCTCTCGCCCGAACGCGACGGGCCGCCCGACATCGACGTCGACATCGAGAGCGAGCGGCGCGAGGAGGTCATCCAATACGTCTACGAGCGCCACGGGCGGCTGCACGCCGCGCAGGTGGCCAACGTCATCACCTATCGCACCCGCTCGGCGCTGCGCGACGCCGGCAAGGCGCTCGGGCATCCCCAGGGGGCGATCGACGCCTGGTCGCGCGCCGTCGAGGCGCGCGACTCGCTCGCGATCACGGCCTCGAGCTCGCCCGGGACGATCCCGGCCCCGGTCCTGGCGCTGGCCGGTGGCCTGGCGGGGTTCCCCCGCCACCTGGGCGTGCACTCGGGGGGCATGGTCATCTGTGACCGGCCGGTGGTCGAGGTGTGCCCGGTCGAGTGGGCGACCGCACCCGGGCGGACCGTGCTCCAGTGGGACAAGGACGACTGCGCTGCGATCGGGCTGGTGAAGTTCGACCTCCTCGGCCTGGGCATGCTCGAGGCACTGCACCGCACCGTCGACCTGTTGGCCGCCGCCAGCGGTCCCGCGCTCGACCTGGCCGCCCTGCCCCAGGAGCCCGAGGTCTACGACATGCTCTGCGCCGCCGACACGGTCGGGGTCTTCCAGGTGGAGAGCCGGGCCCAGATGGGGACCCTGCCCCGGATGCGCCCGCGGTGCTTCTACGACCTCGTGATCGAGGTCGCCCTTATCAGGCCGGGCCCCATCCAGGGCGGCTCGGTCCACCCCTACCTGCGCCGGCGCAACCACGAGGAGGAGGTCACCTACCTCCACCCCCTCTTGAAGGGCTGCCTCGAGAAGACGCTCGGGGTGCCGGTCTTCCAGGAGCAGCTGATGCAGATGGCGATCGACGTCGCCGGCTTCACCCCGGCCGAGTCGGACCGGCTGCGCCAGGCGATGGGCTCCAAGCGCTCGAAGGAGAAGATGGAGGAGCTGCGCGAGCGCTTCTACTCGGGGATGGCCGAGCGGGGGATCACCGGCGAGGTCGCCGACCAGATCTTCGCCAAGATGGCCGCCTTCAGCGCCTTCGGGTTCCCCGAGTCCCATGCGGTCTCCTTCGCCTATCTCGTCTACTCGTCGGCCTACCTGAAGCTGCACCACCCGGCGGCCTTCTGCGCCGGGCTCCTCAACTCCCAGCCGATGGGGTTCTGGTCGCCGCGCAGCCTCGTGGCCGACGCGCGGCGTCACGGCGTGGAGGTGCGCCGCCCCGAGGTGAACGCGAGCGGGGTGGACGCGGGACTGGAGGCGACCGGGGACCCGCACCGCCCGGCGCTGCGCCTCGGCATCGGCGGCGTCCGCACCCTCGGGAGCACCGCCGCTGAGCGGGTGGCGGCCGGGCGCCCCTACGCCAGCCTGGAGGACCTTGCGAGGCGGGCCGCGTTGAGCGTGCCCCAGATGGAGGCGCTGGCCACCGCCGGCGCGACGGCCAGCCTGGACAGCGGCGACCGGCGGGCCGCGCTGTGGGCGGCCGGTCCGCTGGCCCGGCTCGGGGAGGGGCTGGAGGGCATCGTGGTCGGGACCGACGCGCCGCGCCTCGCGCCGATGAGCAAGAAGGAGGAGACCGTCGCCGACCTCTGGGCGACCGGGATCTCCGTCGACTCCTCGCTCACCGAGCTCGTCCGCGACGAACTCGACGCGATGGGGGTGGTCCCGGCGGCGGCGCTGCGGGGGATCGAGCACGGCACGAGGGTGACAGTGGCGGGTGTGGTCACCCACCGTCAGCGGCCGGAGACCGCGAGAGGGCTCACCTTCGTCAACCTGGAGGACGAGACCGGCCTCGTGAACGTCGTCTGCTCGGTCGGTGTGTGGGCCAGGCACCGCAGGGTCGCCCAGTCCGCCCCGGCGCTCGTCGTG
>DAHUYG010000038.1 GCA_027315315.1 Acidimicrobiaceae bacterium
AACGACGAGCGCAGCTGGTTGGCGTGCATCATCTCGGGCTCATCGGCGTTCGGGACCTCTGGATCGAAGGTGGTGGCGTCGGGCGGACCCCCTCGGCGTCCCGCAGAGCCTAATGGTGGGGGCTCTCGCCCCCCGAGCGTCGGTGCAGGCGGGCCGCCAGGCCCGCCTCGGCCCCGTGGGAGGACGGCTCGTAGTACACGTGCCCCTCCAGCTCCGAGGGCCGGTACTGCTGGTCCACCCAGCCCTCGGGGTCGTCGTGGGGGTAGCGGTAGGTCGCCCCGCCGAGGCGCGCCGCAGCGTTGGGCGAGTGGGAGTCCCGCAGGTGGTCGGGCACCTCCCCGCGGGCGCCGCTGCGGACGTCCTCCATGGCGCGCCCGAGCGCGATCGTCACCCGGTTCGACTTGGGCGCAGTCGCGAGATAGATCACGCACTCGGCGAGGCTGAGGGCCGCCTCGGGCAGCCCCACGACCTCGAGGGCCCGCGAGGCGGCGTCGGCCACGACCAGTGCGTGAGGGTCGGCCATGCCGACGTCCTCGCTCGCCAGGATGACGAGCCGCCGGGCCACAAACCGCGGGTCCTCGCCGGCCTCGAGCATGCGGGCCAGCCAGTAAAGCCCGGCGTCGGGGTCCGAGCCCCGCACGCTCTTGATCAGGGCGCTCGCCTGGTCGTAGTGCTCGGAGACCCCCTGGTGGAAGATGCGCCGGTCGCGGGCCGACGCGACCTCCGCAAGGGAGATCCGCGCCGGTGCCCCCGGCGTGGCGGCCCGGGCGAGGGCGACGGCGGTCTCGAGCGTGTTGAGGGCGCTGCGGGCGTCGCCCGCCGCAGCGGCGCACAGCGCGTCGAGCGCGTCGTCCTGTGCGCTCGCCCCCTCGGCCTCGAGGCCCCGCTCGACGATTTGGCGGAGCTCCTCCTCGCTCAGGGGCTCCAGGCGCCAGAGCGAGGAGCGGCTCATGAGCGGCGCGTTCACCTCGAAGTAGGGGTTCTCCGTGGTGGCCCCGATGAGCACGACGAGGCCGTCCTCGACCGCCGGCAACAGCACGTCCTGCTGGGCCTTGTTGAACCGGTGGACCTCGTCGATGAAGAGCAGCGTCCCCTGGCCCCGCTCGCCAAGGCGGCGGTGTGCGTCCTCCAGGGCCGCCCGCACGTCCTTCACCCCCGAGGCGGTGGCCGAGAGCGGGACGAAGGCCTTGTCGCTCGTCTCGGCGAGCACGTGCGCGAGCGTCGTCTTGCCGGTGCCGGGCGGGCCCCACAAGATCGCGGATCCGAGGCGGTCCGACTCGGCCAGGGCTCGCAGCGGCCCACGGGGGCCGACGAGGTGCTGCTGGCCCACCACCTCGTCGAGCGAGCGCGGGCGGAGCCGGGCGGCGAGCGGCGAGCGGCTCCTGAGCGCCTCGTCGGCGGCGGCGCCGAAGAGGTCGCCGCTCGTCATTTCTTGGCCGGTGCCCGCACGAGCCCGAGCTCCGACAGCGCAGCCTCGCTGAGGGCCTTGGGCGCACCGGTCATGAGGTCGGCACCCGACTGGGTCTTCGGGAAGGCGATCACCTCGCGGATGCTCTCCTCCCCGGCGAAGATGGCCACCAGCCGGTCGAGGCCGATCGCGAAGCCGGCGTGCGGGGGGGCCCCGTAGCGGAAGGCGTCGAGCAGGAACCCGAAGCGGGCCTGGGCGTCCTCGGGCGAGAGCCCGAGCGCGTCGAAGACCCGACGCTGGATGTCGGCCCGGTGGATCCGCACGCTGCCCGAGCCGAGCTCCCAACCGTTCAAGACCAGGTCGTAGGACTGGGAGCGCACCGACAGCGGGTCGCTCTCCAGGTGCTCGAGGTCCTCGGGATGCGGCATCGTGAAGGGGTGGTGGGCGGCCGCGGGGTTGCCCGCGTCGTCCAGGCCCTCGAACATCGGGAAGTCGACCACCCAGACGTAGCGGTGCTCGCCCTCCCCCACCGCCGGCGCGCCGAGGTGCACCCGCAGGCTCCCGAGCACCTTGCATGCCAGATCGTGGTCGGCGGCGACCGCGAGCACGAGGTCGCCCTCCCTCGCCTCGGTGCCGGCCAGGACACCGGCGCGCTCGTCCTCGGCGAGGTGGGCGGCCAGCGGCGACTCGAACGCGAGCCCGTCGGGCCCCGAGACCACCTTGAACCAGGCGAGGCCCGGCGAGCCGAGCGCCCGGGCCCGATCGACGAGCGCGTCGATGCGGCCCCGCCCGAGCGACCCGCCGCCTGCGAGGACGAGCGCCTTCACACAGGGCGCCGAGAACGCGCGCAGCGAGGTGTCCTCGAAGCTGGCCGAGAGGTCGACGAGCTCCATCGCGAAGCGCATGTCGGGCTTGTCGGTCCCGAACCGGTCGAGCGCATCGGCCCACGAGATCCTCGTGATGTCCCCCGGCCGGGACCCGGTGACCGCCTCGGAGGCGTCGGCCACGGCCTCGCTCACCACGGCGAGCACGTCGTCCTGGCCGACGAAGGAGGCCTCGAGGTCGAGCTGGGTGAACTCGAGGGTCCGGTCCGCCCGGGTGTCCTCGTCGCGCATGCAGCGGGCGATCTGGTAGTAGCGGTCGAAGCCCGCCACCATGAGGAGCTGCTTGGCCAGCTGGGGGCTCTGGGGCAGGACGTAGAACGAACCGTGGTGCAGGCGCGAGGGGACGGCGAACTCGCGGGCCCCCTCTGGGGTGGGCGACCAGAGCAGCGGGGTCTCGATCTCACAGAAGCCGTTACGCTCCATCGCCCGGCGCAGCGCCGCGTTCACCGTGGCCCGGAGCCGCAGGTTGGCCTGCATCTTGGTGCGGCGCAGGTCGAGGTAGCGATATCTGAAGCGCAGCGCCTCGTCGGCCTCCACGCGCTCTTCGATCGGGACCGGGGGCGTCTCGGCCGCGGCCAGGACCTCGAGGGTGCAGTCGTGGATCTCGACCTCGCCGGTCGCGAGCCGCGGGTTCAGCGTGCCCTCGGGCCGGCGGCGCACCACGCCCTCGACGCGCACGACGTCCTCGCTTCGGACCTCGAGCCGCCCGTCGACGACGCACTGGACGATCCCCGAGTGGTCCCGCAGGTCGAGAAAGGCGAGGTGCTCGCCGTGCTCGCGCCGGCGCGCCACCCACCCGCACAGGGCCACCCGGCGATCCACGTCGGCCGGACCGAGGTGCCCGCACAGCCCGGTGCGCATGGAGGTCGCCCGGTCGGTCGCGCCGTCGCTCATGGTGTCTCCCGCAGTGCTCGGAGTGCCGCCGCGACCTCGCCCCGGGGCACCTGACGCTGTTCGCCCCCGCGCAGGGGCCGCAGGGCGACGGTCCCGCTCGCCTGCTCGTCGCTCCCGACGATGACCGCCGCGTACGCGCCGGACCGGTCGGCGGCGCGCAGGTGGGCCTTGAGCGACCGGGTGCCAAAGCCGCGGTCAACCCGCAGCCCCGCCTCGCGCAGCTCGATGCTCAGGTCGCGGGCCGAGGTGCCGTCGACCAGGTCGATCAGCCAGCCGTCGAGGGGAGGCGGCGCCGCCTCGAAGCACCCCTCGGCGTCGCAGGCGAGCAGCACCCGCTCGATTCCGATGCCGAAGCCGATGCCCGGGGTGGGGGGCCCGCCCATCGCCTCGGCGAGGCCGTCGTAGCGGCCGCCGCCCCCGATGCCGTTCTGGGCGGCCTCGATGGCCCCCGACGCGAACTCGAAGGTCGTGCGGGTGTAGTAGTCGAAGCCCCGCACGAGCCGGTGGTCGATACGGGCGTCGATGCCGAGGGCCCGCAGGCCGCTGCGGACCCGCTCGAAGTGCGGCCCGCAGTCCTCGCAGAGGTGGTCGATCAGGTACGGCACGCCCTCGGTGGCGGCCCGGCACTCGGGGCGCTTGCAGTCGAGCACGCGCATGGGGTTGGCGTCGATGCGGTGCCGGTGGTCCTCGCAGAGCTCGTCCTCGTGGTCGTGGAGATAGCGGGCGAGGAGGGCCACGTAGGCCGGGCGGCAGCGCCCGTCGCCCATCGAGTTGATCGACAGCACGTAGTCGGCGAGCCCGAGGGTGCGCAAGAAGTGCTCGGCGACCCAGATCACCTCCACGTCGAGGTCTGCGTCGGTCTCGCCCAGCGCCTCGATCCCGACCTGGTGGTGCTGGCGGTAGCGGCCGGCCTGGGGGCGCTCGTGGCGGAAGGCCGGGGTGAGGTACCACGCCTTCCAGGGCAGCACCGGCCGGTGCTGGAGGTAGGCCCGCACGACCGGGGCGGTGCCCTCGGGCCGCAGCGCGAGCATCGTCCCGTCCCGGTCCTCGAACTCGTACATCTCCTTGCCGACCACGTCGCTCGACTCGCCGATGCCGCGGCGGAAGACCGAGGCGTGCTCCAGGACCGGCGTGGCGGCCAGGCCGTAGCCCGACGACTCGACGATGCGGGCGAAGGTCGCGACGAAGGCCTCCCAGCGGGCCGACTCGGGCCACAGCACGTCGTGGGTCCCCCTCGGGGCGCGCGGGGTCGACGCCGGGGTCCTGCCGGTGCTCACGGGCGCTTGCCGGGGAGCTGGCGGTAGGCGTCGAAGACGCCGTCGAGGTACTTGAGCGAGCTGACGAGGGACTGGAGGTGGGCCGGGTCCGCCAGCTCCACGTCGAACGCCATCCTGCTCACCCGGTCGGGCGTGGTGACGGTCCTCGCTGCGACAATGTTCAGGTGGTGCTCGGAGACCACCCGGCTCACGTCGGCGAGCAGCCTCGAGCGGTCGAAGGCGAGCACCTCCAAGGTGGCGAGGAAGATGCCCTCGCTCCCCCGGTCCCACTCGACCTCGATGAGGCGCTCCTCGGAGCGGTTGCCGAGCGCCATCGCGTTCGAGCAGTCCGAGCGGTGGACCGACACGCCGCGGCCCTGGGTGACGAAGCCGACGATCTCGTCGCCGGGCACCGGGGTGCAGCAGCGGGCCAGGTGCACCATGACGTCGTCGAGTCCCTCGACGTAGACGCCGGCGACCGGCCGGCGCGACGAGCGGGGCCGGCGGACCCCGAGCGAGGCCGTCGTCGGCAGCTGCTCCTCCTCGCCGCCCCGGAGCTCCCGGGCCAGGCGCTGCATGACCGACTGCGACGAGGCCTGCCGCTCGCCGATGGCGGCGTACAGGGCGTCGAGGTCGGCCAGGTTCATCGACTCGGCCACCGCGCCGAGGGCGGCCGAGCCCAGGACCTTGTGCAGGGGGAGGCCGGCCCGGCGCAGCGCCTTGCTCAGCTCCTCGCGGCCGTTCTCGATCGCGTCCTCGCGGCGCTCCCGACTGAACCACTGGCGGATCTTGTTGCGGGCACGCGACGAGGCCACGATCTGGAGCCCGTCGCGCGAGGGGCCGGCCGAGGGCGACTTCGAGGTGAAGATCTCGACGGTGTCGGCCGACGTCAGCTTGGTGTCGAGCGGGACCAGTCGACCGTTCACCCGGGCGCCGATGCACCGGTGCCCCACCTCGGTGTGGATCGCGTAGGCGAAGTCGACCGGGGTCGACAGCGCCGGCAGCGCGATGACCCGGCCCTTCGGGGTGAACACGTAGACCTCGTCCTGCTCGAGGTCGAGCTTGAGGGCGCGGAGGAACTCGACGGGGTCGTTGGTCTCCTGGTCGACGTCGGCGATGCGCTGCATCCAGGCGATCTCGCCAGCCGAGTCCCCCTGCTCCTTGTAGCCCCAGTGGGCGGCGATCCCGTACTCGGCCCGCCGGTGCATCTCCTCGGTGCGCACCTGCACCTCGATCGGCTTGCCATCGAGCCCGATCACCGTCGTGTGCAGCGACTGGTACAGGTTGAACTTGGGGGTGTTGATGTAGTCCTTGAAGCGGCCCTGGACCGGCGGCCAGATGGCGTGGATGGCGCCGAGGGCGCCCCAGCAGTCCTTCTCGCTCTCCACGACCACCCGGATGCCCACGAGGTCGTGGATGTCGTCGAACTCCCGCCCGCGGATCACCATCTTCTCGTAGATGCTCCAGAGGTGCTTCGGTCGTCCCGTGACCTCGGTCGCCACCCCCGCCGCCTCCAGGCGCTCCCGCACGGCGACCAGCACCCGGGCGAGGAGGTCCTCGCGCTGGGGCGCCCTCGTCGCCACCATCTGCTCGATCTCGGCGTAGCGCTTCGGGTACAAGGTGGCGAAGGCGAGGTCCTCGAGCTGCCACTTCACCTGCTCGATGCCGAGGCGGTGCGCGAGCGGCGCGTAGATGTCGAGGGTCTCCTGGGCGACCCGGCGCTGCTTCCACTCGGGCATCACCGCGAGCGTCTGCATGTTGTGGAGGCGGTCGGCGAGCTTGATGAGCAGGACCCGCCAGTCGCTCGCCATCGCGATGAGCATCTTGCGGATGGTGGCGGCCTGCTGGGCCTCCTTCGAGTCGAACTGGAGCCGGTCAAGCTTGGTGACCCCGTCGACCACCCGGGCGACCGTCTCGCCGAACTGCGCCTCGATCGCCTCCAAGGTGAGGTTGGTGTCCTCGACGGCGTCGTGCAGGAGGGCCGCCGCCACCGTCGGGGCGTCGAGGCCGAGCTGGGCCACGATCCTCGCCACGGCCACCGGGTGGGTCACATAGGGCTCGCCCGAGTGCCGGAGCTGGTCCGCGTGGGCGACGAACGCCGTCCGGCCCGCCTCGATCACCATCCCCACGTCCTCGCCCGGGCGCTGCTCGGCCAAGGAACGCAGGACGGGCGCGAGCAGCTCATCGAGGGCCGTTTCGTCGGTCTCCGGGCCGGTGGCGACCCGGGCCAGGCTCACCATTCCCCCACGCTACTCGACACCCCTCCGCCACCAACCTCAATCGAGGGCGCGAACAGGGGCTTTGCCGAGCCTCAGCGGCGCTTCTTGCCGCCGCGCTTTGCGCCCTTGCGCGGCCTCGGGGGCGGCCTGCGCTGGGCCCCTCCCCCGGTGCGGGCCGGGCCGCCCGGGGGCGTCCCGTTCCCGCCCTCGCCGGCCGCCGCCGAGCTCCTGGTGGCGGTCGGCGCCTTCGGGAGCGCCGCGCCGGGCCGAAGCGGGCCGGTCCTCGCCATCCGGGCGCCGATGGGCTGGCGGCTCGATCCCGACGTCCCCACCGCGAGCTGCGCAGCCGCCGCCGGGGTGAGGACCCCGAGGCGCTCGCCGCGGGCGGCCAGCCGCTGGCGGATGACGGTGTAGCGCTGCTCGCGCTCCTTCATCATGGCGAGGATCGGGGAGGCGATGAAGATCGACGAGTAGGCCCCGCTCAAGAGCCCGATGAACAGCGCGAGCCCGTAGTACTGGAGGGTGACCGCCCCGAGGATCTCGGCGCCGATGACGAGCACCGCGAACACAGGGAGGATCGCGACGAGCGACGTGTTGATCGAGCGGGCCAGCGTCTGGTTCATCGACAGGTTGACCATCTCGGTGTAGGTCATCCGGCCCGAGGACCCGAGCCCGCGCGTGTTGTCCCGCACCCGGTCGAAGACGACCACGGTGTCATAGAGCGAGTACCCGAGGATGGTGAGGATCGCCACGACGGTGTCGGGGGTCACCTGGAACCCGAGGATCGAATAGACCCCGGCCGTGACGAGCAGGTCGTGGACGAGCGCGACGAAGGCGGCCATCGCCATCTTGGGCTCGAAGCGCAGGCTGATGTAGATCCCGACCGTGACGAAGAACGCGATCAGGGCGATCAGCGCGTGCTGGGTGACCTGCCCGCCCCAGGTCGGCCCCACGGTGGTGATCGAGGGCTCCTGGTTGGGGGCCAGCCGCTGGAGGGCGGCGGTCACCTTGTTCTCGACGTTGGTGCGTTGGGCCGCCGACAGCGAGGTCAGGTCGGCCTGGACCTGGATCGTCTTGCCTCCGAGGACCTCCACCGTCGGCTGCGTGAGGCCGGCCGCCTCCACCGCGCTCGTGACCTTCGCCTGGGACAGGTTCGTCGCCGTGATCTCCCAGGCGGTGCCGCCCCTGAAGTCGATCCCGAAGTTGAAGCCTCGGATCGAGAACGAGACCAGCCCGGCCACGATGATGAGGCCCGAGACGGCGAACCACCACCTCCGGCGGCCGACGAAGTCGAAGCTGGTCTGACCCCGATAGAGGCGCAGCGCCGCCCGGAGGCTGAAGCGCCGCGTGCCCCGGCCCCCGTCGGCGGCCACCGCCTCGGCCCGCTCCTCGGCCTCGAGGGCCTCCTCCTCGGCCAGCTCCTCCTCGGTCGGCTCCCCGTCCTCGTCCCAGTCCTCGGCCTCGAGGACCTCGTCGGTCTCAACGGAGTCCTCGGCGAGCTCCTCGTCGGACGCCGCCTCGTCGTGGGCGTCGTCGCGAAGGCGCTCTGGGATGTCGACGTTGCGGAGCCCCTCGTTGGGCCGCTCGCGCGGGGTCATCGGTCGGCTCCGGCGCTCAGCGCGAGGCCCCGGTTGATGCCGATGTGCCGGGCCTCGGTCAGGCGCTCGCTACGACCGAGGAGGAAGACGAGCGGCCTCGTGAAGAAGTAGGTCACGAAGACATCGAGCAGCGTCGAGAGCCCGAGGAAGAACGCGAAGCCCTTCACCTCGCCCACGGCCAGCCAGTACAGGAGCACGGCGGCGAGGAGCGAGACGAAGTCCGCCGCCAGCACGGTCCGAAAAGCGCTGCGAAAGCCACGGTCCACGCTCGTGCGCACGGTGCGCCCCGAGCGGGTCTCGTCCTTCAACCGCTCGAAGTACACGATGTAGGAGTCGACGGTGATGCCGATCGACACGATGATGCCGGTGACGCCGGCCAGGTCGAAGCTGGGCGCCACGCTCGTATGCCCGAGGGCCGAGATGATCGACCACAACAGCGCGCCGGTGACCGCCAGGCCGCTCACCACGACGATCCCGAGGAGCCGGTAGTAGAAGATCGTGTAGAGCAGGACCAGGATCAGCCCGGCGATGCCCGCGCCGAGCCCGGCGTCGAGCGAGGAGCGGCCGAGCGTCGGCGACACGGTCTGGGTGGTCAGCTTCTCGAGCCGGACCGGCAGCGAGCCGTAGGTCAGCGCGATGGCCAGGTTGTGGGCCGTCGCCGACGTGAACCCGCCGCTGGACGACGAGATCTGGACCTGGCCGCCGAAGGAGGAGAAGGTGGCCTGGCTCGGCTGGGTGATCGGCGCCGACTGGACCACCCCGTCGAGCTCGATGGCGATGATCTCGTGGAAGTACTTCTGGGCCATCTGGTCCCACTTGGCGGCGCCCGACCCGGTCATGGTGATGTTCACCGCCCAGCCCGAGGTCGCCGTGAGCACCGCCTGGGCCGACTTCACGATGGTGCCGTTCAGCTGGGCCGGGCCGGCGAGGTAGCGGATCGACCCCGACCCCGCCACGCCCGGGAGCAGCACCGTCTTGTGCTGCTCCTTGGCGTCCTGGCTGGGCGTCGTCGTCTTGTAGGCGGCGAGCGACGGGTCCTCGCCGTTGGGATACGGGTTCGACGAGTTGGCCCCCCCGGCCGCGAGGTTGCTCGTGACGAGCAGGTTCGCCTGGGGGCAGGTGGACGGCGGCGGGGCGAGGCCGACGGTCTTGGTCTTGCCGTTCGGCTCCTTCAACTGGGTCCCAGAAAACGGGGGGGCATAGCAGAGCGCCGGGCGGAACAGGAGCTGCGCGGTCTGGCCGATCGTCTTCAGGATCTCGTTGGGGTCCTTCACGCCGGGCACCTGGACGACGACCTCGTCGCCCTGCGTGTTGACGGTGGCGCCGCTCACCCCGAGCCCGTTCACCCGGTTGGTGAGGATGGTCACGGCCTCGTTCAGGTCGGTCTGGGAGGTCTTGTGCGCCGGCTTGTAGACGACGGAGAACCCACCGGCCAGATCCAGGCCGAGACGCGGCGACCAGCGCGCCGCGAGCACGCCCCCGAGCGCGCCGAACGCGATGACGACCACGAAGAGCAGGCTGACGACCAGGGCCCGCGGCCGTCGGGCCCGCGAGCGCGCCGACGGGCTCATGCCCCGGCGTCTCCCTCCGACGCATGGCCATCATCGGTTCCCCCAGCCTCCTCGTCCGCCGGCTCCGATTCGATGGGCGGGGTGGGCAACGGGGCCTTGCGAGAGATGGCCGAACGGAGCATCACGAGACGGGTCGCCCCGGGCCCCCCTGGCGCGGCGTCGTCGTCCCCGGTGACGAGCACGACGCGGTCGCCCTCCATCTCCTCGATGGTGCCGACGATCCCGCCGATGCTCACCACCCGGTCGCCCAGGCCGATCGAGGAGTTCTCCTCGCGCTGGCGCTTGGCCTTCTGCTGGTTGGGGCGCAGGAACAAGAAGTAGAGCGCCACGACCACGACGACGATGAAGATGAGGAACGTCGCACTGCTCGAGCTGGACGACTTGGCCTTGGCCGCCGCTTCGATCGGGGCCGTCGCGAGGATTGAAAGGTGGTTCACGCCTGAGGTCCTCCGGAAGGGGCCCCGGGAGGGACCCGCGCAAGACGGACACCCTAGTCGACCCGGTCGTTACCCCCCGATCGGCGCCGGCCCGCCGCCGCGCCCCCCAACGCCGGCAGGCCCCCCGAGCGCCGGGGACCTCCCTCGTCGGGAGCCCAATTAGAAGAGTGCGGACTCCTCGGCCTCGAGGCCCAGATGGGTCCAGGCCCGCGCCGTCGCAACCCTCCCCCGCGGCGTCCGTTGGATGAGGCCCTGCTGGAGGAGGAACGGCTCATAGGCGTCCTCCAGGGTGTCGGTCTCCTCACCCACGCACTGGGCGAGCGTCGTGAGACCGACCGGCCGGCCCCCGAAGCGGGCGCAGAGCGCCTCGAGGATCGCCCGGTCGACCTTGTCGAGCCCGAGGGCGTCGACGCCGAAGAGCTCGAGGCCCCGCCGCGCCGTCTCGCCGGTGATCACCCCGTTGCCCCGGACCTCGACAAAGTCGCGCACCCGGCGCAGCAGGCGGTTGGCGATGCGGGGCGTCCCCCGCGAGCGTCCGGCGATCTCTGTGGCGCCCTCGTGCTCGACCTCGACGCCAAGGATGCGCGCCGAGCGCAGCACGATCGCCTCGAGGTCCTCCACCCCATAGAGGTCAAGGCGCCCCACGAACCCGAAGCGGTCGCGCAGCGGGCTCGAGACGAGCCCGGTCCGGGTTGTCGCCCCGACCAGGGTGAATCGGGGCAGGTCGAGGCGGATGGAGCGGGCGGTCGGGCCCTTGCCGATCAAGAAGTCGAGCTTCGCGTCCTCCATCGCCGGATAGAGGACCTCCTCTACCGAGCGGTGCAACCGGTGGATCTCGTCGATGAAGAGGACGTCGCCCTCCTGGAGGTCCGTGAGCAAGGACGCGAGGTCCCCAGAGCGCGCCAGCACCGGACCCGAGGTGACCCGAAGGCCCACCCTGAGCTCGGCGGCGACGATGCCGGCGAGCGAGGTCTTGCCGAGCCCGGGCGGCCCGGCGAAGAGCAGGTGGTCCACCGGCTGGCCCCGCTGGACGGCGGCCTCGAGCACGATCCGCAGGTGCTCGACCAGTTGTCCCTGGCCGACGAACTCGTGCAGCGTCCTCGGGCGGAGCCCGGCCTCCTCGGCCTCCTCGGGCGGGAGCGGCGCCGGGTCCACCTCGCGGACCTCCGCCGCGTCGGGTTCCGCCGCGTCGCGCAGGACCTCGCGCCGTGCGCCGGGGCTCATCGGGACGCGAGCTCGCGCAGTGCGCCACGGAGCAGGTCTTCGACGCACTCCTCCGAATCGTCGACGCCGATCCGCTCGAGGGCCCCGCGGATCTCCTCGGGTGCGTACCCGAGCTCCGCCAGTGCCGCCCGCACCTCGGCCCGGGCCTGGCCCCCTTGGGCGGAGGCCGGCCGACCCAGAATCGAGAGGTCGGGCAGCTCGAGGCGGTTGCGCAGGTCGATGAGCAGGCGGGCGGCCGTCTTGCGTCCGACCCCGGGCACCGCGCAGAGCGCGTCGAGGTCCTCTTCGAGGAGCGCCGTCGTCAACGCCGCCGGCGAGAGCTGGGAGAGGATGCCGAGCGCGAGGGCCGGCCCGACGCCGTGGGCGCCGAGCAGCACCTCGAAGCAGCGGCGCTCGTCGTCGTGCAGGAACCCGTAGAGGACGATGGCGTCCTCCCGCACGTGGGTGTGCACGTAGAAGAAGGCATCGGCGCCGAGGGGGCCGAGCGCGGCGACGGTCGGCGTCGACACGTGCAGGCGGTAGCCGACGCCGCCGACCTCCACGAGGATCTCGGACTCGGCCGGCCGAGCGACCACCGATCCGCGCAGCGATCCGATCACGACCCTCCCCCCACCGCCACGCTGGCGCTCCGGACGGCACGGCGCAGGCCCGAGCTGTGCACGTGGCACACGGCGAGGGCGAGGGCGTCGGCGGCGTCGGGGGGCGAGGGCGGCTCGGCCAGCGAGAGCACCGAGGCCACCATCCGCTGCACCTGGGCCTTGGTCGCGCTCCCGAACCCCACGAGCGCCTGCTTGACCTCGTTCGCGCTGTACTGGGCCACCTCGCAGCCCGCCTCCGCCGCCGCCGCGAGCGCAAGCCCGCTCGCCTGGCACACCGACACCGCCGTCTTGGCGTTGACCTGGAAGAAGACCCGCTCGACGACGACCACCGAGGGCGAGAACTCGGCCAGGAGCGCCCGCAACTCGCGCTGCAAGATGAACAAGCGCTCGGGGATGGGCATGCCCGGATCCGTCTCGATCACCCCCGCGGCGCCGGCGACGAGCGCGCCGCTGCGGCCGGGCGCCCTTCCCACCAGCCCGTACCCGCAACGCGACAGCCCGGGATCCACCCCCAGCACGAACATGCGTTCGACATTATCGCCGGGGTGTCCGCCAACCGGGGACCCCCGGTCACCCGTAGAAGCCGGCCAGCACTTCCTCGGCGATGTCGTAGTTGGCGTGCACCGCCTGGACGTCATCGTGGTCGTCGATGGCCTCGATCAGCCTGAGCACCTTCTTGGCGTCGCCCTCATCGGAGATAGAGACGGTGCTCGACGGCTCGAGTGAGAGGTCCGAGGACTCGATCGTGAGACCCGCCTCCTCGAGCGCCGCCCGCAGCGTGCCGAGGTCGCTCGGCGCGCAGGTGATCACGAAGCTGTTGGCCTCCTGGGTCATGTCCTCTGCGCCCGCCTCGGTGGCCACCTCCATGACCCGCTCCTCGTCGGCCCCGCTCACCACGACGACGCCCTTGCGCTCGAACTGCCAGCTGACGGCCCCCGGCTCGGCCAGGGATCCCCCGTTCTTGGCGAAGAGGTTCCGCACGTCGGCGCCGGTGCGGTTGCGGTTGTCGGTCAGCGTCTCGACGATCACCGCCACGCCGTTCGGGGCGTAGCCCTCGTAGTTGACCGCCTCGTAGCGGACCCCCTCGAGCTCGCCCGTCCCCCGCTTGATCGCCCGCTCGATCGTGTCGGAGGGGACCGATGCGTCGCGTGCCTTCTGGTACATCGTGCGCAGCGTGGCGTTGGCGTTGATGTCCCCGCCGCCCTCGCGCGCCGCCACCTCGACCTGGCGGATCAGCTTCGCGAACAGCTTGGCACGCGCCTTGTCCTGCGCCCCCTTGCGGTACTTGGTGGTCGCCCACTTCGAGTGGCCCGACATCGCTCTCCCTCTCCCCCTATGCCACGCCCGCCGGGACGCCGTGCCCGTCGCGCAGGGTCCCAGCCGACTCGACCATCTGGAGGAAGAGCCGGTGCAACCGACGGTCCCCGGTGAGCTCGGGATGGAAGGCCGATGCGAGGACGTTGCCCTGCCGCAGGACGACGGCGCGGGGCTCGGGGTCGTTCGGCGTGGCCGTCCTGGCGAGCACCTCGACGCCCTCGCCCACCCGCTCGATCAACGGGGCCCGGATGAACACCGCCGGCATCGAGGGACCCTCGGCGCCGAGCGCCGCGACGACCTCGATCGCCGTCTCGAAGGACTCATTCTGGCGCCCGTAGCCGTTGCGGAGCACCGAGCAGTCGAGGGCGGCGAAGCTCCGTTGGTCGGGGCGCCCGCCGCGGACCTCGGAGGCGAGCAGGACGAGCCCGGCACAGGTCCCAAAGACGGGAAGCCCCGTCGCGATCGCATCGGCCAGCGGCTCGAACATCTGCGAGGACTCGAGGAGGAGCGACAGGGTGGTCGACTCCCCACCGGGGAGGATCAGGCCGTCCAGCCCCGCGAGGTCCGGGGGGCGCCGGACGCCCCGGGCATCGACACCGAGTTCGCCGAGCGCGCCCAGGTGCTCTCGCACGTCGCCCTGGAGGGCGAGGACCCCGATGCTCACGGCTACCAGCCGCGGTCGGCCAGACGCTCGCCCAGCGCGCTGAGCTCCTGGCCCCGCATCGCCTCTCCTAGACCGCGGCTCACCTTCGCCACGTGCCCGGCGTCTTCGAAGTGCGCGGCCGCCTCGACGATCGCCCTCGCCCGCCGGGCGGGATCCTCGCTCTTGAAGTTCCCCGAGCCGACGAAGACGGCCTCGGCACCGAGCTGCATGACGAGCGACACGTCGGCGGGGGTCGCCAAGCCGCCGGCACAGAAGAGCGGCACCGGGAGGCGCCCGGTCTCGGCGATCTCTTGCACGAGGCCGATCGGCGCCGAGAGCTGCTTGGCCCAGGCGTAGCGTTCGGCGCTGTCGGCCTGGGTGATCTTCTTGATGTCGCCCAGGATCGAGCGGAGGTGTCGCACGGCCTCCACGACGTTGCCCGTCCCGGCCTCCCCCTTGGAGCGGATCATCGCAGCGCCCTCCGAGATCCGCCGCAACGCCTCGCCGAGGTTGGTCGCGCCGCACACGAAGGGCACCGTGAAGGGCCACTTGTCGATGTGGTGCGCCTCGTCGGCCGGGGTGAGGACCTCGCTCTCGTCGATGTAGTCGACCTGCAGGGCCTCGAGCACCTGGGCCTCGGCGAAATGCCCGATGCGGGCCTTGGCCATCACCGGGATCGTGACCGCCTGCTGGATCTCCTCGATCAGCGCCGGATCGCTCATGCGGGCGACGCCGCCGTCGCGGCGGATGTCGGCGGGGACGCGCTCGAGCGCCATGACCGAGACCGCCCCGGCGTCCTCGGCCACCTTGGCCTGATCGGCGGTAACCACGTCCATGATGACCCCGCCCCGCAGCATGTCTGCGAGGCCGCGCTTCACCGCAAAGGTGCCGGTCCGGGCGCTGTGGTCGGGGGCGTCGGTCATTCCCCAATCCTACCGGCGCCCCGGCGGGCCCCCGGCCCGGACCTTGGGCCCGCCCGAGCCACGCACTCCTCGTCGGGCGACGCCCGGCGCACGGGCGAGGGGGTGTGCCAGGCGACGCCCGGCGCGCTCGGGCATCGCACACGGGTCAGGCCCGCCGACGAGAAGACCGCGAAGCGGCGCCCTCGGCGCCGGGATGGCCTCGAGCTCGGAGAGGGCGGCGACCCGGGTGTCGGTGAGGTCGAGGTCCCCGGCCTGTGCCTCCTGCCGGCGGCCGACGCACGGATCGATCCACAGCCAGCGCGAGAGCGAGAACTTGCGGGCGGCGAACAGTGAGCGGGGGTCGGGCGGGGGTCCCTCGAGCGCTCGCACGAGCGCGTCGTGCAGGCCGGGCGGGTAACGGACCGCCCGCACCGCCACCTGATCGGCCCGCATCTCGCGCCCACGCCCGACGGCGCGGTGCAAGAGAGCGTCGCTGCCGGTCACGAGGATCAGCGGCGCGAACAGTGCGACCGCCACCGAAGAGACCGCCGTGTCGCCCCGCTTCAGGTGGGCCAGCTCGTGCCCGATGACCCCCTCGAGCTCGATCAGATCGAGGGCCCGCTCGAGCCCCGTGGTCACCACGAGGACGCCGCGGTCGGGGTGCATCCCGAGCGAGCACGCGTTGGGCAGGTCGTCGTCGAGCGCCATGAGCACGGGACGCCGCACGCCGAACGTCGGGCACAGGCCGTCGACGAGGTTCTGCAGACGGGGCAGCTCCTCGGGGCCCAGGGGCCGGGCGCCGACGACCCGCAGGGCCACCGCCGTGGCCCCCCGGCCGAGCACCAGGGCGATGACGACGAGCACCACGACCCCGGCAACCGCCCCGGAGAGCACCGACGCGACCACGCCCACGATCGCACCGAGGACCAACGCCGGTACGAGCGCGCCGAGGACCACCATGACCCGGACGCGGGCCCGGTTCGCCCGCACGTCGGCGTCCGGGACGAGCGGGATGGCGTCGATCGCCGGAGAGAGCACGGGGGCACGCTGGGCCCCCGGTGCGCCGCCCTCGTCGCGCGAGCCCCGGGCCGGGCGGCTCGCATCCCCCCGCGGGGCGAAGGACGGTTGCCGGCCGCGCCCCGAGGGAGCTCCGCCGCGCTTGGTCGTCGACGCCGCTCGCTGCTGGTGACCACCGGACTGGGAGCGCTGCGCCTGCCCGGAGCGTCCCCGCCCGCCGCGGCGGCGGCGTCGGCCCCCGCCCCCCGGCCGGGACCCGCCGCCCTGGGGATTGCCCCCGCTGTTCGGACGGTCAGAGTCGGGCATCGGTCGCTCAGGCTACAGAACGACCGGAGGTCCCTTGTCACCGAGCGAGCACCCGCTCGTAGATTTCCACGTAGCGCCCGGCGAGCCGCTCCATCGACCACCCCTGGGCGTGGGCGAGCGCGGCGTTGAGGGCCCCGGGCGAGGCGCGCCCGGTCCCGAGCTCGGCCTCGGCGAGCGCCTCGTCCAGGGCAGAGGCCAGGGCCGCCGGGTCCCCGGGCGCCACCAGCCGGGCGTGCCCGCCGGCCGCCTCGCGGTACCCCTCGATGTCCGAGGCGATGACCGAGCAGCGGGCGGCCATCGCCTCGAGCAGCACCACCCCGAAGGATTCGCCCCCGAGCGACGGAGCGACGAGCACCCGGGCGGCGGCGAGGCGCGTCGCCTTCTCGGCATCGTCGACCGCCCCGAGCCAATGCAGCGAGTCGCTCGCCGGGTGCCGGCGGCGCAGCTCGGCGGTGGCCGGCCCCTCGCCGATCACCCACAGCTCGGCGGGTCGGGTCCGGCGCTCGAACGCCTCGAGGAGGACGGCCAGGCCCTTGCGCCGTTCGTGGCGACCGACGAAGACGACGCTCGGCTTGTCGGCCCGGGCCGGCGTCGCCCCGGCGTAGGAGTCGAGATCGACCCCGTTGAAGAGGACCTCGAACTCGCCCCCGGCGAAACGGGCCACGTTGTCGCGGGCCGACTCGGAGACCGCGCACCGGGCCGCCAGCCGGCGCGAGACGAGGCGGACCGCCGGCCGCAGCACGCGGTACAGGGCGCTCGAGCCGTTGCGGTGGAAGGTCCCCACCACCGGGGCCCGGGTGCGCAGCAGGCACCCGTAGTTGATGAGCGGGGCGAGCGGCTCGTGGAGGTGGACGACGTCGGGCCGGACCGAGTCGAGCGCCCGGGCGGCCCGGACCGCTGCGAGCGGCGACAGGGCGAGCGGTGCCACCGAACCGTTCGCCCGCACCCCGAGCGAGCGCCCGAGGGTGACCTCGCCGTCCGATCGACCCGGCGGGCCCGGAGAGAGCACCACCACCTCGTGGCCGAGGCCCCGCAGTGCCCGGGCGAGCCCGCGCACCTGGCCCTGGACCCCGCCGGGGACCCCGAGGTCATAGGGCGAGACCATCGCCACCCGCATGCTCAGTCGCTCACCTGGAGCGGCGGGCCCGCTCGGCCTCGAAGTCGCTCGGCCAGGCCGGCTGGAACATGTGCCACTGCTCGGGCGCCCGGCGGATGTAGTCCTCGAACTCGCGGGCGATGGCCTGGGTGATCCGGGCGACGTCGGTGCGGAACGAGCCGGTCCGGGTGGTGTCGATCGGGCCGCGGATCACGGCGAGGTGGCCAAGGGCGGGCCCGATGTAGACGGCGGTCGCCACGAGCACGGCGCCGGTCCGCATGGCAAGGGTGGCCGGCCCGGCCGGGAAGGTCGTCGTCTCCCCGAAGAACTCGACTTCGACACCGCTGCCAACGAGATCCCGGTCGCACAACAGGCCCACGAGGCCCCCGGAGCGAAGCGTCTTGATCAGCGCCGCGCTCGCGTCCTTGTCGAGCGGGACGATCCGCAGCCCCATCGCCCGGCGCTGCTCGATGAACCACTCGAAGAGCTCGGGAGGGTCGAGCACCTCGGCCACCGAGGTCATGGGGTAGCCGACGGAATCGAGCCACGAGCCGCCCCACTCCCAGCTCCCGACGTGGGGCAGGGCCATCACCACCCCGTTGCCCTGCGCCATGGCCTTGTCGAGGATCTCCCGGCCCTCGACCGCGAAGCGCGAGTCGACGAGCTCCTTGGAGAGCTTGGGCAGCCGGGCGCCCTCCACCCAGTAGCGGGCGTAGGCGAGATAGGCCTCGCGGGTCTTGGCTGCGAGCAGCCGGTCGTCGGGCTCTGCGCCCGTGGTGTCGCGCAGTACCCGTCGGAGATGCTCGACGCGCATGCGCACCGTCATGGAGTGCCCCCGTCGCATGGCGAGGGCGACGGCCGCGGCGGCGGCCCGTGCCGCGGGCTCGGGGAGGTTGCGCAGGCAGCGTGCGAGCCCCGTGTAGAGGTAGAAGGCGGTGCGCTTGCGCGCCCGGTACCGGAGCGAGGCCATCGGCGCCCGAAGCTCGGCTGGACTCAAGAAGGTGCGTCGCTCGACGGGCGTCCGACCCGCACCCGGCGGTTGCCGGCCCGCCGGAGGCGCCCGCTCCGGCTGGCGAGCGGGGCCTCAGAGCGACGGGCCCGCCAGCGCGCCGCCGGCTGGGCGCTGCGCCCGGAACGCTCCCCCGAGGCCCGCGCCTCTCGCCGGGCGCGCCAGCGGGAGTCGACCCTCGCCTCGCGCCAGCGGGAACGCCCGGTGCGATCGGCCACCACGCGGGGCGGGCCCTCGGCTTGGCGCCAGGCCCGGGCGAAGCGGCCGAGCGCGGTCGCGCTCGTCAGGCCGAGGAGGACCCAGAGGTCCGGGAGGAGGAGCGACGAGCTGATGAAGCCGGCGCCGAGGAGGATCATGCGCTCGGCCCGCTCCATGAGCCCCCCGGTGGCCCCGCCGATGCCGAGGGCGTCGGCCTTGGCCCGCTGGTAGGAGATGAGCGAGGTCACGCCCAAGATCGCGAGCGGCAAGAGCACGAGGTGGCCCCGGTGGGTCGAGACCAGGTACCAGCTCACGCCGCCCATCAACAGCGCGTCGCTCACCCGGTCGACCACCGAGTCGAAGAAGGCGCCGCGCACCGAGGTCGTCCCGGCGGCCTTGGCGACGGGGCCGTCCAGCAGGTCGTGCAGCCCGGTCAAGGTGAGCAGGAAGATCGCGATAACGAGGTGGCCGGTCGCAACCATCCAGGCCGTCGCCATCGCCGAGACGAGGCCGGTCGCCGTGAGCACGTCCGCGGTGACCCCGTGCCGATGCAGTGCGGCCCCGACGGGACCGGTGCGCCGGTCGACCGCCTCGCGCCAGCGACCATCGAACATGTCCCATCAAGGGTACCACCGGGGTCCCGGTGCACCCCCGGGACGAGCGGAAACGACGGGCGCGTCCGGTGCGAGCGACCCTATGCTCGACGACGACGACGCCCCTCCCGCCCGGCCCGACGCGGCCAGGGAGCGGACGCTCGCACGGGAGATCCAGGGGAGGTGGGGCCGTGGCGACGCTCTCGCCATCGTCGATCCGCAACGTGTGCCTGATCGGGCACCACGGGGCGGGCAAGACCGCGCTGGCCGAGGCGCTCCTCGCGGTGACCGGGACCATCCCTCGCCTCGGCTCGGTGGAGAAGGGCACGACGGTCTGCGACTTCGAGCCCGAGGAGACCCAGCGCCAGCTCTCGGTCTCGCTCGCCATCGCCCCCTTCGAGCTCGACGGCGTCAAGGTCAACCTCCTCGACGTGCCGGGCTACCCGGACTTCTCGGCGGAGCTGGCGATCGCGCTCGCGATGAGCGACCTCGCCGTGCTCGTGGTGAGCGCGACCGACGGGGTCCAGGGGCAGACCGAGGAGGCCTGGCGCGCCGCGGCGGCCGCCGGTGTGCCGCGCATGATCGTGGTGTCAAAGCTCGACCGCGAGCGGGCCGACTTCGAGCGGGTGCTCGGCGAGATCCGCTCGGCCTTCGGCGCCGGGGTCGCGCCGGTCGAGCTGCCGATCGGGACCGAGGCCGCCTTCCGGGGCGTGATCGATCTCCTCGACGACACCGCCACGCTCTATGACCCCTCGGCGACCCCGCCGGCCAGGGGTTCTGAGGGCCCGATCCCCGAGGACCTCGCGAACCACGAGCACGAGGTCCACGAGCAGTTGGTCGAGGGGATCGTCGTCGCCGACGACGATCTCATGGCCCGCTACCTCGAGGGCGAGCCGATCGAGCGCAGCGAGCTGCAGAAGGCCCTGGCCTCGGGCATCGGGTCGGCGAGCGTCTTCCCGGTCCTGTGCGCGTCGGCGGTCTCGGGGGTCGGCGTGGACCGCCTGGCCAACGTCCTGGTCGAGCTGGCGCCGCCGGCCGACCACCGCTACCCGGTCGAGGTGCTGGCCGGGGACACGACGAGCGAGGTCGACTGCGACCCCCAGGGCCAACCGCTGCTCGTCGTGTGCAAGACGCTCTCGGACCAGCACGCCGGGCGCATCTCTCTCTGCAAGGTGGTCTCGGGCACCATCCGGCCCGACACCGTGCTCGTGAACACGAGGACCCGGTCCGAGGAGCGCCTCCACGTCCTCGAGCTGCTGCGGGGCCACGCGACAGCGCCATTGGCCGAGGCGGTGGCCGGCGACTTCGTGGCGGTCCCCCGCCTGAGCGGGACCAGGACCGGCGATACGCTGGCCCCGAAGGGCTCGCCGGTCTCCTTCGCCTTCCCCGACCCCGACCCGCCGGCCCTCCGGGCGGCCGTCAAGCCGAGCTCGCGGGCCGATGAGGACAAGCTCATGACCTCGCTCCAGCGCCTGGCCGAGGAGGACCCCTCGATCGACGTGACGCGGATCGACGAGACCCATCAGACCGTGCTCGGCTCGGCGGGCGAGGTGCACCTCTCGATCACCCTCGAGCGCCTCACCCGCAAGTTCGGGGTCCACGTCGAGCGCGAGGAGGTCATCGTCCCCTACCGCGAGACGGTCACCCAGGCCTCCGAGGCCGAGGGCCGCTACAAGAAGCAGACCGGCGGCCACGGCCAGTTCGGGGTGGTGCACCTGCGCATCGAGCCCTTGGCGCGCGGCGAGGGGTTCCAGTTCCACGACGAGGTGGTGGGCGGGGCGATCCCCCGCCAGTACATCCCGGCCGTGGAGAAGGGCGTCATGGAGGCGATGGAACAGGGCGGCCAGTTCGGCTACCGGGTCGTCGACGTCTCGGTCACCTGTGACGACGGCAAGTACCACTCGGTCGACTCCTCGGAGATGAGCTTCAAGATGGCGGGCGCGCTCGCGTTCAAGACCGCGCTCGAGAAGGCCGGCGGGGTCGTGCTCGAGCCCATCTCACGGCTCGTGGTGACGGTGCCGGCCGAGCTCCAGGGCGACGTGCTCGGGGACCTGCACGCGAAGCGCGGCCGGGTGCAGGGCACCGAGTCGGCCGACGGGTTGCAGACCATCACCGCCCTCGTGCCGACCGCCGAGCTCTCGCGCTACGCGGTCGACCTGCGCGCGATCACCGGCGGTCGCGGCCACTTCCAGGCCGCCCACGACCACTACGACGTCAAGCCCTGACCGGCTGCTGGCCGAAGACCGCGGCGAGCGGGGACCGTCGATGCGCGTCGAGCTGATCGCTCCGGAGGGGCTGCCGGTCTTCGGGCGCGGCGACGACCTGGCGCGGCTCTTGCTCGACGCGCTGGCGCGCGAGCACGAGTCGCTCGTCGAGCGCGACGTCGTGGTGGTGACGGCCAAGGTGCTGTCTAAGGTGCAAGGAAGGGTCCTCGACCTCGCGACGGTGGTCCCGAGCGAGCGGGCGCTGGGCCTCGGGGCGCTAACCGAGAAGGACCCGAGGCTGGTCGAGGTGGTGCTGCGCGAGAGCACCGAGGTCCTGCGGGCCCGCCCGGGGAACCTCCTCGTCCGGCACCGCAACGGCTGGATCTCGGGCATGGCCGGGGTCGACCGGTCGAACCTCGGCGACGAGGAGCGCGTCCTGCTCCTGCCCGAGGACCCCGACGGGAGCGCCGAGGCCCTCCGGGCACGCCTGTTGGAGCTCGCAGGCGTCGAGGTCGGGGTCGTCGTCAGCGACTCGCACGGCCGCCCCTTTCGCATCGGGAATACCGGCGTCGCGCTCGGGGCCGCCGGCATCTGTTCGGTGCGGCGTCTCGAGGGCCAGCCCGACCTCTTCGGCCGGCCGCTCACCGGGGCGTCGATCGTGCCCACGGCCGATCTTTTGGCCTCCGCCGCCATCCTGCTCGCCGGCGAGGCCGACGAGGGTCGGCCGGTCGTCGTCGTCCGCGGGCTCGATCTCGGGAGCGACCCGAGCGCGGCGGCCGAGCTCATCCGACCCGCCGGCTCCGACCTCTTCGCGTCGCCCGATCGCGACTACCGCTGAGGGGCGGGGCCGGTCCTCAGCGGCCCCAGGCGGCGTGCCGCTTCTCCCAGGCGACGGGGAGCGACTCGGGGATCACCCGGACGCCCGCCACCGAGGTCATGAAGTTGGTATCGCCGGACCACCGGGGCACCACGTGGAGGTGCAGGTGCCGCGGGATGCCGGCGCCGGCGGCCCGCCCGAGATTGGCGCCCATGTTCATCCCCTCGGGCCGATAGGCGACGCGCAGCGCCCGCAGCGCCGCCCGGGTCGTCGCCCACAGCTCGGCCGACTCGTCCTCACCCAGCTCCTCGGGGTCCTCCACGTGCGCGAGCGGCAGCACCAACAGGTGCCCGCTCGCATAGGGGTACGCGTTCAAGACGGCGAAGCACGTCTTGCCCCGGTGCACGACGCCGTTGTCCGGACTTGGCGGACCGCTCCCTGCGATCGCGCAGAAGACGCAGCCGCCGTCCTCGCCCCGGCGCTCGGCCTCGGTCGCCCGCGCCACGTACTCGTGGCGCCAGCCCGCCCAGAGCTGCTCGAGGCCGCTCACGAGCCGGCTGCCGCCGCCTTGGGCTGGGGTCCGGTCGCGCGCGTGGCGACCTCCTCGGTGACCTCTGCGACGAAGCGCTCGAGCGGCACGCCGCGCTCGTCGCGCTCGGCGCCCCGGCGGTTCACCCCGATGGTGCCGGCCTCGACGTCGCGGTCCCCCACCACCACGACGTGGGGGATCTTCTGGGTCTTGGCCCGCGCCACGCGCGCCCCCACCCCCGAGTCGGCCGAATCGACCGTGGCCCGCAGCCCCGCCCCCACGAGGCGCGCCAGCACCGCCTCGGCGTAGGGCTGGTTGTCGGCCTTGACCGGCAGCACGCGCACCTGCTCGGGCATGAGCCAGGTGGGCAGGGCGCCCGCGTAGTGCTCGAGGAGGATGGCGAGGAACCGCTCGACCGAGCCGAAGAGCGCTCGGTGCAACATGACCGGGCGGTGCCGGGCGTTGTCCGACCCCACGTACTGGAGGCCGAAGCGCTGGGGCAGCTGGAAGTCGACCTGGATGGTCGACACCTGCCAGGTGCGGCCGATCGCGTCGCGGGCCTGGACCGAGATCTTCGGGCCGTAGAAGGCGCCGCCGCCCGGGTCAAGGACGAGCTCGAGCCCGGCGCTGCGGGCGGCCACCTCCAGCGCCTCGGTCGCGACCTCCCACTCCTCGTCGGTCCCGAGCGCCTTGTCCTCGGGCTTGGTCGACAGCTCGAGGTAGAAGTCCTCGAGTCCGAAGTCGCGCAGCATCCCGAGCACGAAGCCGAGGAGCGAGTCGATCTCGGCCGGCATCTGCTCGAGCGCGCAGAAGATGTGCGAGTCGTCCATCGTGAGGCCGCGGACCCGGGTGAGCCCGTGGACCACGCCCGACAGCTCGTAGCGGTAGACGACCCCGAACTCGAAGAGCCGCATCGGCAGCTCCCGGTAGGACCGCTGGCGCGACTGGTAGATGAGGATGTGGAACGGGCAGTTCATGGGCTTCAGGTAGTAGAGCTGCCCGCCGTCGAGCTCCATCGGCGGGTACATCCCCTCGGCGAAGGACACGAGATGCCCCGACACCTCGAAGAGCTCGCGCTTGGTGATGTGGGGTGTGGCGACGAAGAGGTAGCCGCCCTCCTCGTGGCGCCGCCGGGAGTAGTCCTCCATGACCCGGCGGATCATGCCGCCCTTCGGGTGGAAGACCGGGAGCCCCGAGCCGATCTCCTCGGGGAACGAGAACAGGTCGAGCTCGGCGCCGATCTTGCGGTGGTCGCGCCGTTCGGCCTCCTCCAGGCGGTGCAGGTGTTCGGCCAGGGCCGCCTTGGACTCCCAGGCGGTGCCGTAGATGCGCTGGAGCTGGGGACGCTTCTCGTCGCCGCGCCAGTAGGCCCCGGCCACCCGGGTGAGCGAGAAGTGGCCGAGGCGGCCGGTCGAGGGCACGTGGGGGCCCCGGCACAGATCGACGAAGTCCTCGCCGTTGGCATACGTCGAGATCGCAGCGGCGCCGTCGGACGCCGCGGCGTCGTGCTCCTCGGCCCCGTCGCGGACCGCCTCGATGATCTCGCGCTTGAAGGGCTGGTCCCGGAAGATCACGAGCGCCTCGTCGATCGTGTGCTCGCTGCGGACGAAGGGCTGGTCCGAGGCGATGATCTCGCGCATCGCCTCGTCGACCCGGCCGAGGTCCTCCTCGCTGAAGTGCGCGCCCCCCGGCAGCTCGAAGTCGTAGTAGAAGCCGTCCTCGATGGCCGGTCCGATCGCGTAGTGCGCGCCGGGCCACAGGCGCAGAACCGCCTGGGCCATGACGTGCGCGGTCGAGTGGCGGATGACGTCGCGGCCGGGCCCCGTCGCATCGGTGACGATCGCGACCTCGGCTCCGTCGGGCAGCACCGTCGCCAGGTCGACCTCGGCGCCGTCCACCGTCGCGGCCACCGCCGCCTTGGCCAGGCCGCTCCCGATCGACCGGGCGAGCTCGCCGGCCGTCGTGCCCGCTGCCAGCACCTTGTCGGAGCCGTCGGGGAGCCGGATCGAGATGTCGCCTGCCATGCGCCAGGGTACCGTTCGCCCGCCAGGCCGAAGAAAGCCGCGCGCCTAGAGCGCGACCCCGAGCAGTGCGGCGCCCGCCACCACCGGGCGACCGGCGCCGGCCAACGCATCGAGGGCACCGAGCGCGCCGGGCGAGTCGAGGTCCTCGTCGAGAAGGCGCCCGACCGCGTCGGCCGACTCGTCCAAGCCGCCGACCGGGGGCCCGCGCCAGCGCTCGAGGCGTGCCGCGGCCTCGTCCATGTCCGACGCGACCCACTGCCAGTCGGCCCGGTAGTGGTGGGCGAGCAATGCGAGGCGGACGGCCGCCGGCTCGTACTCCTTCAAGAGGTCCGAGACGAACACGAGGTTGCCGAGCGACTTGGACATCTTCGTGCCGTCCAGTCCGACCAACCCGACGTGCAGCCAGTGCCGGGCGAGCGGCCGGCCGGTCACCGCCTCGGCCTGGGCGACCTCGCACTCGTGGTGCGGGAAGACGAGGTCCCGGCCGCCGCCGTGGATGTCGATGGTGTCGCCGAGCTCCCGGCGCACGAGGGCCGAGCACTCGATGTGCCAGCCCGGCCGGCCCGGTCCCCAGCGCGACTCCCACGCCGGCTCGTCGGGCAGCGAGGGCTGCCACAGCACGAAGTCGAGCGGGTTGCGCTTGTTCGGGTCGCCGGGGTTCCCGCCATGCTCCGCCGCGAGGCGCAGCATGGTGTCGCGGTCATAGCCGCTGAGCGCCCCGAAGCGGCCGAAGGTGCTGACATCGAAGTACACGGCGCCCCCGGACTGGTATGCGTGCCCCGAGTCGAGGACCGCCCCGATGAGCGAGAGGATCTCGGGGATAGCCGAGGTGGCGCGGGGCTCCGAATAGGCCGCCAGCAGCCCGAGGGCCCCCATGTCCGAGTCGAACCGGGCCATCTCCTCGGCGGCGAGGTCGAGGTAGTGGACGCCGAGCTCGCGCGCCTTGCGCAGGATGTCGTCGTCGACGTCGGTCACGTTGCGCACGCAGCGGGTTTCGTGACCGAGGTCCCGGAGGCGCCGCTGGAGCAGATCGAAGGTCAGATAGACCGCCGCGTGCCCGAGGTGCGCGGCGTCATAGGGCGTGATGCCGCAGGTGTACATCGTGACCGGGCCGCTTGGCACGAACTCGACGACCCCCCGGCGTGCCGTGTCGAACAGCCGCATCGACAACTCAGATGCCGCCCATGCGCAGGTAGGTCCGGGCCTTGTAGCGGATGTTCACCGCGATGCACACCGCCGTGAAGGCCTCGATCGCCTGGGCCTGGGTGAGCCGTCCGGCGTCGAGCGCCCGGAGCCCCTCGATCGACTCGACGAGCGCCATGGTCGCCTCGCGCGCCTCGGCGTCGTCGGCGCAGACGAGCACGTCGGCCATGAGCCCCTCGTCGAGGTTGGCCAGGTCCTCGGCCGGGAGGTGGTGGAAGGCCCCGGCGATCTTGGCGCCCGGCAGCGCGGCCTGGAGCGTGCCGGCGAAGGAACCCCGGGCGAGCTGGACCGCCTGGACGCCGTGGCCCACCCGGACGAGCGCCGAGACCATCGATACGACGACCTTGCCGCCGAGACGGTCGCGCAGCGGCTGGACCGTGCCGAGCGCCCCCTCCCAGGGGGTCGCCACCACCACGAGGTCGGCCTCCGCCGCCGCGACGTTGGCGTCGCCCCGGACGACCAGCCCCCGGCCGGGCCACGCGGCGAGCAGCTCCGCCGCCACCCCCTCGGCCCGTGCCTTGTCGCGTGAGCCGAGCGTGACCTCGATGCCGGCCGCCGCCAGGCGGCACCCGAGGCCCCGGCCGGCGGGTCCGGTGCCCCCGAGGATGCCGACGTGCATGGCCATACCTTTCCACAGCGCGCCGGTCGGCCCGAAGACGCCTCGGACCGGGCCAGGCACACCGGGGCGCCCCAGGGGGGCCGAAGTATCGTGGCGACGATGGGCATCGTGGAGGGCAAGCGGATCCTCGTCACCGGGGTCCTGACCGAGGAGTCGCTCGCCTTTGCCGTGGCGCGCCTCGCGATCGAGGAGGGCGCCGAGGTCGTGCTCTCGGGCCACGGCCGGGCGCTGCGGATCACCGAGCGCGTGGCGCGCAAGCTTCCCGTCACCCCCGAGGTGCTCGAGGTCGACGTCGCGCTCCCCGAGCAGCTGGCGGCGGCGGCGGCCCGGCTCGCCCAGCGCTGGGACCGCCTCGACGGGCTGCTCCACGCCATCGGCTACGCCCCGCCCGAGGCGCTCGGCCGGGGCATGTTCGCGGCTGACTGGGAGGCGGTCGCCACCTCGCTCAACGTCTCGGCGTACTCGCTCAAGGCCCTCGTCGAGCACTTCGGCCCGCTCCTCGAGGCGGCCGGCAGATCGGGGGGCGCCTCGGTGGTCGGGCTCGACTTCGACGCCACGGTCGCCTGGCCGCTCTACGACTGGATGGGGGTGGCCAAGGCCGCGCTTGAGTCCCTGGCGCGCTATCTCGCCCGGGACCTCGGCGGGCAGGGCATCCGGGTGAACCTGGTCGCTGCGGGCCCGGTGCGCACGATGGCTGCCAAGTCCATCCCGGGGTTCGGCGCCTTCGAGGACACCTGGAAGGAGCGCGCCCCGCTCGGGTGGGACGTCACCGACAGCGAGCCGGTGGCCAGGGCCTGTGTGGCCCTGTTCTCGGACTGGTTCCCGGCCACCACCGGGGAGATCGTCCACGTCGACGGGGGCGCGCACGCCCTCGGGGCGTGAGCGTTCAGCCCCGGCCCTCGATCGCCTCGATCAAGGCGGCCCGCTGGGTCGCCCAGCGCTCGAGCTGGCGCCGTCGGGCATGGGCCGCGCCAGCCGCCGTCGCCTCGTAGTCGCGCTCGAGGTCGAGCAGGGCCCGGGCAACACCGGGGCCGTCGTTGATCGCGAGGCGCGCATGGGCGAAGAGCCGCCGGGCGACCGGCCAGTCGCTCACGACGAGCGGGCGACCGGCGTAGACGGCCTCGTATGCGGCCCGCATCACCGAGGTGGGCTCGGTCGTGAGGGTGACGACGACGTCGGCGTTGCGCAGCGCCGCCCGGTACGCATCGGCGTCGAGGTAGCCGACGAACTCGACGTTGGGCCCGGCCGAGCGACGGAGCCGCTCGGGGCAGCGGGCCGGGTCACCGGTCAAGAGGAAGTCACACGACGGGGCCATCGCGGCGGCCGCGAACACCGCCTCGACGGGCTCGTCGGGCCCGAACCGGCCGACCACGAGCGCCCGGAGCCGCCCGTGGCGCGCGCCGGGCGAGCACACCCAGTGCGCCGGCGCCTCGTGGACGACAAGGGGGGTCCCGCCCCAGCCGCGGACGACCCCCGACCAGTGCTCCTCGGTGACGAGCACGGCGTCCACGCGGGCCGCCAGCCAGCGGTGGAGGAACTGGAGGCGCGCCGCGACCCGGTCGCCCTGGGCGCCGAAGCCGCCCGGATGGCTGTCCATGATCACCCGGGCGCCGACCACCCTGGCGCAGGCGTAGGCGACGAGCGGGGCGAAGACCGGCGGGTTGGTCACGATGACCACCTCGGGACGCCGGGTGAGGACGAGGGCCGCGGTGCGGATCGCCGAGAGCGCCCAGCGCACGAGCACCGGCGGACGCCGGCCGCCCGGCGGGAAGAAGCACACGGCCTCCCCGCCGACCTCGGCCGCGATCTCCTTGGAGCGTCCGGGGACCGCACCCCAGGCCACGAACGCGACCTTGGTCCGGCGCGTCGAGGATGGCTCGGTGCTCGGCGCGTCGAGGACCCGGGTCATCTCAGTTCACCCCGAGGACGAAGGGCGACGCGTGGTCGTTCAGGACCACGCTCCGGCGGGCCGCCTCGGCGAGCACGTCCGCGTTCAGGCCCGGCGGGTCACAACCGATGGCGAGGCCGGCCCGGGTGAGCAGGTCGGCGATTTGGCGCTGGTGGTCGTCGACGTGCTCGCGATGGGCCCGCTCGCGCGGCACGAGGATGGGGCACTTCCCGGCCTGCATCGCGAGGATCGCCGAGCCGACGCCGGCGTGGGAGATCACGACGTCGGCCCGCCGCATGGCACCCAACAGGTCCTCGGTCGCCATGACCGGGACCGCCGCGATGTCGCGGTCGGTGAGGTCGGTCGAGCCGGTCTGCCAGAGGATCTCGGCCCCCTCGGGCGCGACCCGGCGCAGCGCGTCGATGAGCCGCCCGAAGCCATAACCGTTCACCCCGACGGTGACCACGATCCGGCGCACCGGGCCCTCGGGGAGCCTCGAGGGCGCGAAGCCGTCGAACACCGAGCCGCGGTAGGCCCAGTGCTGGCGGCCCCAGTCGTACTGGCCGTAGCGGTGCACGCCGGGCACGCGCTCGAGGATGCGGGCGGTGAGCGAGGGCCCGCTGACCCGGGCCGCGCTCTCGATGAAGTGACAGGACATGCCGAGGGCGCGGCCGATGGTGAGGAACGGGACGGCCGGCATCGACCCGGTCGACACGACGTGGTCGAAGCGGCGCCGGTGCAGGATCCCGAGCGCGCGCCTCGCGGTCGTGGCCGTCGCCCTCGCGTCGTGGGGCGCCGCCTTCGGGATGAAGATCCGCTCCTCGTCCCCGAGGAGCACCCGGCTCTGGGGCGTGTCGGCGGTGACCCAGGTCACCTCGTTCGAAATCCCGACCAGGCGTGGTCGCAACATGTGGAGCTCGTCGAGGTGCCCGCCGGCACCGGCCACCAGGAGCGTCGGCATGTCAACGTTGTCCCACTCGGCCATCTCGCCCGCGTCCCCCCTCGGCCGACGTTTGCCCTGAGACACGCCCGGGACGGGCCCCCAGCACACTTGGGTCATGGCCCTCGCACGCCTCATGCCCCTTGACCAGGTCGTTCTCGACCGCGAGGCGGAAGCTGCGCCGGGCCCCGCGCGCTCGGTCCCCCAACCCCGGGTCGCCCTGGTCCACCTCGGCAACCGGGCGGCGCTCGGCACGACCCGGCGGGTCGAGGTCTGGCGCGAGCTCCTCGCGGCGGCGGGCATGGCCGTGGTGGAGGTGAACCTCCTCGCGGCGCACCGCCGGCTGATCCCCTCGCCGGTCGCGCTCGGGGCCTCGATCAGCGGCCGGGTCGTCCCCGAGTCCTCGACCTGGTCGGTCGGGACCGCCGGGCGGACCATCGAGGCGCTCGGGCCCGACGCCGCCCTCTTCGTCACCCCCCGCGCCTTCCACCCCCGGCTGGCCGAGCTCGTCCCGCGGGCGGTGCTCGACTTCCAGGACCGGTTCAGCGCGAGCTACCGGGGACGGGCCGCCGTCGACGGCCGGCCCGTCGCCTCTTCGCTCTGGCGCACCCTCGCATGGGCGGTCGAGCGCTTCGAGCGCCGGGACCACGGGGTGCGGACCGTCACCGCCGGGTGGGCCGAGGCCGAGCACTTCGGCGCCACCTGGGTGCCGAACACCGTCCCCTGCCTCGCCGCCGGGCCCCTCGACGACCACGCCGACGCCCCGTTTGATCTCGTCTTCTTCGGCAAGCTGAGCGCGCTGCCCAACGTCGACGCGCTGCGCACGGTGGCCCGGCTCTGGCCCCTGCTGGCGGCCGAGGTCCCCGGGGTCAGCCTCCTCGTCGCCGGCAACGATCCGAGCGACGAGGTCCGGGCGCTCGCCTCGGAGCACGGCTGGGTGCTCGAGGAGGACTTCTCCGACGTGGCCACGCTGTGCGCCCGGGCGAGGGTCGCGCTGGCGCCGCTCCGCCACGCAAACGGCATCCAGAACAAGCTGCTCGAGGCGGCTGCGGTCGGGATCCCACAGGTGGTCTCGCCCCAGGCCCTCGGGGGCACCGAGCCCGGGTTCCCGGCCATCGTCGCCGCGACCGAGAAGGCGACGGTCGAGGCGATCGCCGGCCTGCTCGCGCACCCGGGCCGGCGCCTGCAACTGGCCCGCGCGGCGCGCGACCACGTCGCGAGCCACTACGGCGTCGAGCGGTGGGCCCCGGTGTCCCGGGCGCTCCTGAGCGACTGAGCCACCGAGCCGAGATCCGGCGCCGGCTCAGCGCAGCGTGCGCCCGATCACCTCAGCCAGCGCGCTGCCCCCCTCCGCGCCGCCCAGCGCGCCGAGCGCCGCGTAGCGCGCCCCCATCGCCCCGGCCACGGCCCGCGCCGCACCGAGTGGGCGCACCGAGGACTCGCAGTCGACCACGAGCGCGTCGAGGCCCGCCACGCGGCACGCCCGGGCGGCCTCGAGCGCGGCCTCGAGCGGGTCGGCACCCCCCGGCGCCCAGGTCGCCCGGCCGTCGGTCACGAGGACGACGACGGGGTGCCCGCCGTGTCGGCGCTCGTCCATGGCGAGCGCCCGCGCCCGGTCGATCCCGGCTGCGAGCGGGGTGCGGCCGCCCGTGTGGACCTCCCCCAACCGGGCCAGCGCGACCTCGGTGCTCGAGGTGGGCCGCAGCACGACCGTCGCCTCCTCGCCGCGATAGGTGAGGAGCGCGACCCGGTCGCGTCGCTGATAGGCGTCGGCCACCAGGGTGAGCACGGCGGCCCGGGCGGCCGCCACCCGCTCGTCGGCCCCCATCGACCCCGACGCGTCGAGGGCCAGGATCACCACGTGCTCGCCGCGGTGCTCGCGCCTCGCGCTGCGCAGATCCTCCTCCTCGATGCGCAACGGCAGCGCCCCCGAGGTCCGCACCGCCGTCGCCCGGAGCGAGGCCGGGACCGAGACCGGACCCGAGGCCGCGCCGCGCGGCTCGACCCCGACCACCCTGCCGCGTCCCTCCGTCCGAGCGCCGCGGTCGCGGCGCCGGCCGGCCCGGGCGCCCGCCCCCCGGCTGGCCGGGTCGAGCAGGCCGCGGAGCTCGGGCACCTCGCCCTCGACCGGCTCGTGGCGACGGGGCGTCTCCTCGCCGGGGCCCGGGCTGCCACCTTCTGTCGGCCCCGGGCCCGGGCCGGACCCCGGGGCCGCCCGCTCGACCCGCGGATCGCCGGTCCCCCCCGATCTCCCGCCCGCTGCGGGCTCCTCGGGGCGCGGTGGGGCGGGCGGGTGCAGCGCCTCGGACACCACCCGGCCGAGATCGCCCGCCTCCTCGGGGCTCTGCCCGAAGGGGGTCCGGCGGCGGTGCCCGAGGGCGAGGGGGGCGACCGCCTCGACCTCGTCCTCGCTGGCCTCGGGAAGCCCCCGCCAACCGGCGAGCGCCGCGGCTGCCCGGCAGATGACGAGATCGGCCCGCAGCCCCTCGGCGCCGGCGGCGACGCAGAGCGCGGCCACCGCCTCCTCGAGCCCGGGCGACAGCGGGGCCGGCCGGACGTCGCGCAGGCGGGCCGCCAGCTCGGCCTCGGCCCGCGCCCACTCGCTCGCGAAGGCCGCCGGATCGGCGTCGAAGGCGAGCCGTCGCCGCAGCGCCTCGGCGCGCACGGCGGGGTCCTCGGGGGCCCGGACGCGCACCGACAGCCCGAAGCGGTCGAGCAGCTGGGGCCGCAGCTCGCCCTCCTCGGGGTTCATCGAGCCGACGAGGACGAACCGGCTCGCCTGCACGTGGGAGAAGCCGTCGCGCTCGACCCGGTGCGCGCCGGTGGCGGCGGCGTCCAGGAGGACGTCGACGAGGTGATCCGCGAGCAGGTTGACCTCGTCGACGTAGAGGATCCCCCCGTCGGCCGCCGCGAGCAGCCCGGGCGAGAAGCGGTGCGCGCCATCGGCCAGGATCGCGCCGACGTCGACGGAGCCGACGACCCGGTCCTCGCTCGCGCCGAGGGGGATCTCGACGAACGGCGCGTCCGGGAGGAGCGAGGCGAGCCCGCGGGCCGCCGTCGTCTTGGCCGAGCCCTTGTCGCCGCGCAGCAGCACCCCGCCGATCGCGGGCTCGACGGCGGCGAGGACGAGCGCGCGCACGAGGTCGTCGAGCCCGACCAGGGCCGACAACGGGAAGACCTCCTGGTTCATCGCTCCTCCTCCAGTCCCTCGCCCTCCAAGATGGCGCCGCGCAGCGTGGAGAGCGACTCGGCGCTCGGCGACCAGAGCCCCCGCTCGGCCGCCTCGAGCAGCCGCTCGGCGATCGCCCGCAGCGCCCAGGGGTTGGAGTCGGCGAAGAACTTGCGTCTCGCGGCATCGCCCACGTAGGCCCGGGTCACCCGCTCGTACATCCAGTCCTCGAGCACGCCGGCGGTGGCGTCGTAGCCGAAGAGGTAGTCGACCGTCGCCGCCATCTCGAAGGCGCCCTTGTAGCCGTGCCGCTCCATCGCCGCCAGCCACTTGGGGTTGAGCACCCGGGTGCGCACCACCCGGGCGGCCTCCTCGGCGAGCGAGCGCACCGTCGGGCGGGCCGGGTTCGACGAGTCCCCGAACCACGCCTTGGGCTGACGCCCCGACAGGGCGCGGACCGCAGCGATCATCCCGCCGTGGTCCTGGAGGTAGTCGTCGGAGTCGAAGATGTCGTGCTCGCGGTTGTCCTGGTTTTTGACCGCGATCTCGATCCGGGCCAGGCGGCGGGCGAACTCCTCCTCGGCCGGGCGCACCGCCCCCCCGCCGCCGTAGGCCCATCCGCCCCAGGCCACGTACACCGACGCCAGGTCCTCGTCGTCGCGCCAGTCCCCCGACTCGATGAGGGCGAGGATCCCCGACCCGTACGCGCCCGGTCGCGGCCCGAAGACCCGGGGCTCGTCGGCCCCGGCCTGGGCCACGGGGTTGTCGGGCCCCCGGTCGTCGGCGGCGAGCGCAACGGCCCGCTCGAGGAGGTCCAAGACGTGGGGGAAGGCGTCGCGGAAGAACCCCGACACCCGCACCGTCACGTCGACCCGGGGCCGGCCGAGCTCCGCCCGCTCGATGGCCTCGAGGCCGAGCACGCGCCCGCTCGACTCGTCCCACACCGGGCGAACGCCGAGGAGGGCCAGCACCTCGGCGACGTCGTCGCCACCGGTGCGCATGGCGCTCGTCCCCCAGACGACGAGGCCGACCGACTCGGGGTAGCGGCCCTCCTCGGCCAGGTGGCGCTCGACGAGCCGCTCGGCCAGCGCCGCCCCCACGTCCCAGGCGAGCCGGGAGGGCACGGCGCGGGGGTCGAGCGCGTAGAAGTTCCGCCCGGTCGGCAGCACGTTGGCCATGCCGCGGCTCGGCGCCCCGCTCGGGCCGGGCGCGACGAACCGGCCCGAGAGCGCGCCGAGGACCGCGTCGATCTCGGCGCCGGTCGCGCCGAGGGCGGGCGCGAGCCACCGGCACACCCATGCGATCGCCGGGCCCACCGGCACGCCGGCGTCCTCGATCCGCCACCCGGCCTCCTGGCAGCGGGCGAGGCGCGCCATGCACTCGGCGTCCAGGGCGTCGATGTCCCGGCGCCCGAGCCCCGAGGGCGGCCCGAGGCCGAGGTCGGCCGCCACCTCGTCGCGCAGCGAGGGGACGCTCCCCTGGGGCGAGCGCGCGATGGCCGCGACGAGGTCGAGCTCGGCCCGGCCCTCGGGGGGCCGGCCGAGGACGTGCAGGCCGCCACGGATCTGGGCGTCCTTCAGCTCGCAGAGATACCCGTCCACCTCGACCAGGACGTCGTCGAAGGCGGCGTCCTCGAAGTCGGCGGGGTCCCTCGCCGTGAGGCCGAGATCGCGGTGGATCTCGGCCGCCACGAGCGCCTCCCAGACCTGGGCCCGGATGGTGGGGAGCTTCGAGGGGTCGAGCGCGAGCAGCTCGGCGTGTCGGTCGAGGAGGGTCTCGAGCCGCGCCACGTCGTCATAGGAGTCGGCCCTCGTGAGCGGGGGCACGAGGTGGTCCACGATGACCGCGTGGGTGCGGCGCTTGGCCTGGGTCCCCTCGCCCGGGTCGTTCACGACGAAGGGGTACACGAGGGGGACGTCGCCGAGCGCGGCGTCCGGGAAGCACGCCCCCGAGAGCCCGACCCCCTTGCCCGGGAGCCACTCGAGGGTGCCGTGCTTGCCCACGTGCACGACGGCGTGGGCCCCGAATCCCTCCGCCAGCCAGCGGTAGAAGGCGAGGTAGTGGTGGGTCGGGGGCAGGTCCGGCGAGTGGTAGACGGCGACCGGGTTCTCGCCGAAGCCCCGGGGCGGCTGCACGGCCACGACGACGTTGCCGAGGTCGAGCCCCGAGAAGACGAACTCGGCTCCCTCCCCCGACCCGACCACGCACACCGACCCGGGGGCCTCCCCCCAGTGCGCCTCCACGGCCGCCCGCGCGCCATCGGGCAGGGCGGCGAACCAGGCGGCGTAGTCGCGCGCCCCGAGGCGACCGAGCGCCCGCTCGGGGGGCGCCGCCGCCTCGCCGTACACGAGCCCGTCGGCGAGCTCGGCCATGAGCTCGTCGCCCCCGCGCTCGAAGGCCCCCACCTCGTACCCCGCCCCCCGCAGAGCGCCGAGGAGGGCCAGGACCGACGCCGGGGTGTCGAGGCCGACCGCGTTGCCGAGGCGGCTCCGCTTGGTCGGGTAGGCCGACAGGACGAGGGCGATGCGCCGCTCGGCGGGCGGGACCGAGGCGAGGCGGGCCATCGAGGCGGCGAGGTTCGCCACCCGGCTCACCCGGTCGGGCAGCGTCCGGTACGCGCTCACCTCGGTGCCGAGGTCCTCGCCTTGGTCGACGGCCTCCTTGAAGGAGAAGGGGACCGAGATCACCCGGCCGTCGAACTCGGGGATGGCGACCGACATCGCCACGTCGAGCGGGCCGAGCCCGAGGGGTGCGTCGCGCCAGGTGGCCGAGTCGGTCGTCGCGCAGATGCCCTGGATGACCGGCACGTCGAGGGTGGCGAGCGAGCCGGGGTCCCAGCACTCGAGCGACTCGGCCATCGACCCCGCAGCGAGCATGGTCGCGACCAGCGCGTCGCAGCCTTGGAGCAGGCCGACCGCCGGGTGGCGCTCCTCGGCGTCGCGGCCGCGCAGCGAGTAGGCGTAGACCGCCCGCGCGTTGGCCCCGGCGCGCTCGATCGCGTCGCAGAGCTCCTCGACGAAGCGCACGTTCCCCGCGACGAGGTGCGCCCGGTAGAAGACGACCCCGACCGTCGGGCGGCCCGGGTCGACCGGGCGATCGCCGAACACCCCGCACTCGGGGACGAGGGCCGCCGGCCGCCAGCCGTGCGCCGTGCCGAGGAGGGTGTCCGAGGCGTAGCGGATCAGCTGCTCGAGGTTGGCCGGGCCACCTTGGACGAGGTACTCGAACGCCGCCACCACCGTCTCGAGCGGCGCGCTCGAGGCCTCGGCCAGGTCCCGGTCGACGAAGGCCTCGCCGCCGAATGCGAGCAGCGGCACCGACGCCGCGGCGCAGGCCTCGACCAGCACCGAGAAGGGCTCCCAGGCGCTCCGGCCGCCGAGCAGGCGCACCAGCACCAGCTCCACGCCCGCCAGGTCCACCGGGCCGGCCAGCCGGTTCGGGTTGGCCGCCCGCAGCGGGCCGATCGCCTCGTCGAGGCCCTCGGCCACCACGCGCAGGCAGAGCAGCTCGGTGTCCGCGTTGGTGAGGACGAGGATCATCGCAGGGCCCCCTCGCCGGCGATCCGCCACAGCGCGTCGAGGTCCAGGTGGCGCTCGCAGGCGTCGGCCACCCGGTCGAGCTGAGCCTGGCGGAGGTCTGCGAAGCGCAGGCCGCTCGGGCGCCACTCGAGGTTGCGCCGCCTCGCCACCTCGCGTAGCAGCCCGGCACGCAGCTCGTCGTTCTCGAGCACCCCGTGCAGCACGGTCGCGAAGATCCCCCGGTCGGGGTCGACGACCCCCTCGGGCTCGGGACCGGCGTGGCCCTCGAGGTCGAACCATGGCCGCGACGGCGCGCCGGGACGGACCTGGCCGTGGTGGATCTCGTAGCCGTGCACTGCGACGCCCGTCTCGCGCTCGGCGCCCGAGCGTCGGCGGGTGACCTTCTCGGGCCCGAAGGTCGTCTCGGCCTCGAGCAGGGCGAGCCCGGGGGCCCCGCCCGCATCCTCGACGCCCGCCTCGTCGAGGATGCGGGTCCCGAGCATCTGGTAGCCGCCGCAAATCCCGAGCACCACCGGGCCGCGACCGGAACGCACGAGGGCACACAGGGCGTCGGCGAGTCCCCTCGCGCGGAGCCACGCCAGGTCGGCCACGGTCGACTTGGTCCCCGGGAGCACCACGAGGTCGGGGTCGCCCAGCTGGGAGGGCCGGTCCACCCACCTGAGCCCCACCCCGGCCTCGGCGCCCAGGGCGTCGACGTCGGTGAAGTTGGAGATCCTGGGCAAGCGGAGCACGGCCACGTCGAGGCCCTCGCCCCCGCCGTGCGCCCAACCGTTGGCCGCCTCGAGGGCGAGCGAGTCCTCGGCGTCGATCGCCACCCCCTCGAGCCAAGGCATGACGCCGAGCACCGGGATCCCGGTGCGCCGGGCGAGCTCCGCCGGCCCGTCGCCGAGCAGGCCGGGGTCGCCCCGCAGCTTGTTGATGAGGAGGCCCCGCACCCGGCGCCGGAGCTCGGGCGGGAGGAGCTCGACGGTGCCGTAGAGGTGGGCGAACACCCCGCCGCGGTCGATGTCCCCCACGACGACGGCCGGGATGCCTGCCGCGTCGGCGAGCCCCAGGTTGACGAGGTCGCCGTCCATGAGGTTGATCTCTGCCGGGCTGCCCGCCCCCTCGAGGACCACCATGTCGAAGCGCTCGCGCAAGGAGCCGAGGGCCGCGAGGACCGTGGGGCGCAGCCCGGGCTTGGCCCGCTGGTAGTCGGCGGCGTCGAGCACCCGCCACGGCCGGCCCATCACGACGACCTGGCTCCGGCGGTCGCTCGTCGGCTTCAAGAGCACCGGGTTCATCGCGACCTCGGGCTCGATCCCGGCCGCCGCCGCCTGGGCGCCCTGGGCCCGGCCGATCTCGGCCCCCTCGGCGGTCACGACCGAGTTGAGCGACATGTTCTGGCCCTTGAAGGGCGCCACCGAGACCCCGCTCCTCGCGAGCAGGCGACAGAGCCCCGCGACGAGCAGGCTCTTGCCCGAGTGCGACGAGGTGCCACAGACCATGAGGGCGCCCCTCACGCGCACCGCCCGAGCGCCCGGTCGAGACGGTCGAGGCCCGCGTCGTCGGGCACCGCGATCCGGACATGGCCGGGCAGCCCGAAGGAGGCACAGTCGCGCACCACGACCCCGTGGCGGGCGAGCGCCGGGCGCAACTCGCCGGCGCCCGGGACGAGCACGAAGTTCGCGTCCGAGCGCATCGGGGCCAGGCCGTGGCGCCGCAGCACCTCGACGAGGTGCGCCCGTGCCTCTCGCAGCGCCTCGGCCCACTTCTCGATGTCGGCCGTCGCCAGCAGTGCGGGGACGGCCCCGAGCGCGAGGGGCCCGACCGACCAGGCCGGCTGGCGCCGGGCCAGCCGGGAGCCGAGTCCCGGCACCCCGAGCCCTGCACCGTCGTCGGCGGGCACCACCACGTAGCCGATGCGCAGGCCCGGGCATGCGAGCACCTTGGTGAGCGAGCCCACGACGACCGACCCGTCGCGCCCCGGGGCCCGCCAACGGCCGGTCGCGAGCGGGTAGAAGGCCTCGTCCCAGACCCCAGCCCGAGCACCCGGCGCTGCGAGGAGGCCCGTCGGGTTGTGCGGGTCGGAGCGGAAGAGGGGTCCGGCGGGGTCGACCAAGGGAAGGTGACGCTCGTAGAGGGAGAAGTCGGGCGGCTCCACGCGGCCGCGCCCGAGCTCGGCCGCAACCAGCGCGATCGCCTCGGCACCCCCGTTGGTCACGAGCACGCGCTCGACCTCGACGCCGAGCACCCCGGCGAGCGCCGCCGTCGCCCGCAGCGCGTCGTCGCGGTCCGGGTAGCGCCCGAGGGCACCGGCCTCGAGCGCGGCCGCCACCGCGAGCGCCGGGTCCGGCGCGAAGGGATTGAGGCTGAGCGAGAGGTCGAGGACCTCGTCGGCGTCCAGGCCGAGGGAGGCCGCGACCATCCGGCCGTCGCCCCCGTGCTCCCCCGCCGGCGATACCGTCACGGTCCCCACCGCCCGGCGACGAACTCGAGGCACGCCGCGCCAGCGAGCGCCAGCTGCAGGATCGTCGTGGAGCGGCGGACGAGGCCGATCGCCCGATCGATGTCGGCCGCTCGGGGCGGGCGGCCGGTGCCGAGCGGCGGCCGCAGCTCGGTGCGCTGCCCGTAGCGGTTGGTGCCGCCGAGGCGGAGCCCGAGGGCGCACGCGAAGGCCGCCTCGGCGACCCCGGCGTTGGGCGAGGGGTGGCCCGGGGCGTCCTCGCGGCAGGCGGCCAGGATGTCGCGGGCCCGCTCGGGTGCCCCCAGTGCGACGAGCACGGCGGTCAGCCGCGCCGCGGGCCAGCCGAGGAGGTCGTCGAGCCGCGCCGCCGCCCAACCGAAGCGCTCGTAGCGCGCCGAGCGGTGGCCCACCATCGCGTCGAGGGTGTTGGCGGCCCGATGCGCGAGCGCACCGGGGGCGCCCCCGAGCAGGCCCCACAGCGCCGTCGCCACCACCGCGTCGGAGAGGTTCTCGGCCAACGACTCGACCACCGCCCTCGCGATCTCCCCCTCGTCGAGGCCGCTTGGGTCCCGCCCGACCAGGTTCACCAGCGCGCGCCGGGCGGCGTCGAGGTCGCCCGCGTCGAGGTGGCGCGCCACGGTCCGGGCGGCCCGGGTGAGGGCGAGCCCGGCGCTCGAGACGGCGACCGCCCCGGTGAGGGCGACGTCCTCGCCCACGAGGTCCCCGGCCAGCGCGCCCGTCGCCGCCGCGAGCAGCACCCCCACTCCGGCAAAGGCGGCACCCCGCATCCGATCGTCGGCCCACAGCCGGCGCTCGAGGCGTTCCATCCCGGTCCCGAAGCGGGCCACCGGGTGCAGCGCATCGGGCGGCTCCCCGGCGAGTCGGTCGATCGCGAGGCCGAGGGCGACCGACCCCGGTCGGCCGATGCCCCTCACCATCTCGCGGCCGCGACGACGAGTGCGGTGGTCTCGAAGATGACGCCGGCCGCACCGAGGACGTCGCCGGTGAAACCCCCGACGCGCCGGCGGGCGAACCAGAGCACGAGCGCCCCCGAGAGGAGGGCGCAGAGCGCGCTGATCGCGCCGCCGAGGACCCTCCAGAGCATGATCGGCGCGAGGAGACCCGCCGCCCCGCTCAGCGCGGCGGCGATCGCCGGCGCCCGGGCGCTCTCCGAGAGGAACGACGTGGCCAGCCCGCCCTCGTCGGCCCGGGCATAGGGGATGCACGACGGCGCGACGGCCATCACCGCTCGCGAGCCGCACCAGATCCCGACGGGGAGCAGCACCGAGGGGCCGATGGCCGCGAGTGCGGCGAAGCGGGCGAGGAGCACCGCCCCGCCGGTCGCGATGCCGAACGCGCCGACGCTGGGCTCGCGCATGACGGCCAGGCGTCGCTCCCGGGCGAGGTGCGGCAGGAGACCGTCGGCCGAGTCGACGAGCCCGTCGACGTGGAGGAGGCCGGTGATCGCGAGGTCCGCCAGCACGACGATCGCCGCGGCCACCGGGGCGGGCCAGAGGTGCTCGGCGCCCCACCAGAGGAGACCGAGGAGGCCGCCCATCGCCGCGCCGACGGCCGGGAACCAGGCGAGCGCCTCGGGGGTGGGCACCGTCGCGCCCCCGAAGGGGGTGAGGAAGCTGACCGCGGCCCGGAGCCCGCTCACGAGCCTGCGCCGCCTGCCCGATCGAGCGGCAGGACGCGCCCGGCGACCACGAGCAGGACGCGGTCGGCCACCTCGGCGACGTCCTGGTTGAGCAAGCCGAGCGCGTCGCGGAACCTCCGCCCAAGGTCCGACGAGGGGTGCACCCCGAGACCCACCTCCTCGGAGACGACCACCGTGGCGAGCCCGGCCGACCGTCGATCGGTCAGGGCGGCGCAGAGCCGGGCGGTCGCCTCTCGCCCCGGGGAGGCGTCCTCGAACCCGGCCACCCAGGTCCCGAGCGAGTCGACGAGCGCCGGCCCGTCGATCTCGCACAGGCGGCTCGCCAGGTCGTCGCCCCCGACCTCCATCGTCGACCACGCGGCCGGGCGCCGGGCACGGTGGCGGGCCACCCGCTCGGACCAGTCGGGGTCGTCCTCGTGGACCGGTCCGGTCGCGAGGTAGGAGACGCCGGGGGCGAGGTCGAGCGCCAAGCGTTCGGCGACCTCCGACTTGCCCGACCGTGCCCCACCGAGCACGAGGGTGATCTCAGCTGCCACGACGTCCTCGCGTCTTCGGGGCCGCAACGCGGCCGACTCCTGCGGCGGGTCTCCTGACTCCCGGCTCGTCGCTCCCCCCGGCCTTCCGGACCCATCGGGCCGTGGCCACTGGCGAGGTTCGCTCCCCGGTCACAGTCGCGGGACGGTCCCAGATTCGCACCGGGTTCCCCTGACCGCGCCGCGAGCGTACCGTGAGCGGTCGACGGCCGCCGACCCGACTCCAGCTAGCGTCGGCGGCGATGGCGCGCGAACCCTCGATCGTCTTGGTCAACACCGGCGATGGCAAGGGCAAGTCCTCGGCCGCCTTCGGCGTCATGGCCCGCGGCTGGGCCCGCGGCTGGCGGGTCGGCGTCGTGCAGTTCGTGAAGGGCGGACAGTGGAAGACCGGCGAACGCAAGCTCGCCGACCACCTCGGCATCGAATGGCAGACCCTGGGCGACGGGTTCACCTGGGAGTCCACCGATCTCGATGAGACCGCGGCCAAGGGCCGTCACGCCTGGGGGGTGGCGAGCCAAAAGCTCGCCTCGGGCGACTACGACCTGTTGATCCTCGACGAGCTCACCTACGCCATCACCTACGGGTGGATCGAGGCGGCCGAGGTCGTCGGCGCGATCCGCTCGCGCGCCGCCCATACCAACGTCGTGATCACGGGGCGCAACGCCGTGCCCGAACTCGTCGAGGTGGCCGACACCGTCACCGAGATGCGCAAGGTGAAGCACGTCTATGACCGGGGGGTCAAGGCCAAGAAGGGAATCGAGTACTGAGCCGGGCTGGGGACCGGCCCGCGCTCACTCTCCGGTCATGCCGTCGATGCACTCGCGCAAGAGATCGGCGTGGCCGTTGTGGCGCGCGTACTCCTCGAGCATGTGGAGGTAGATCCAGCGGATGTCGACGTGGCGTTCGGGGTTGGGACCATGGGAGAACGTCAGCTCGTGGAGCTCGCGTCGAGCCACGGTCCTCTTGGAGGCCTGGATCTCGGCCTTGAAGGCCTCGATGTTCGCCGCAGCGTCGGCGTCCTCGAGGTCGTCGAAGTCGGCCTCGGGGTTGGCGTCGTCCGAATAGGGGAACGCCAGGTCCTGGTCGCCGGCGTGGACCCGGAACCACCACCGCTCGACCTCGGTCATGTGGCGCACGAGCCCGAGGAGCGACAGGTTGGAGGGAGGGACCGAGCGCCGCGTCAGCTGCTCGGCGGTGAGGCCCGAACACTTCCACAAGAGCAGGACGCGGTGATGGTCGACCCAGGCCTCGAGCGCCTCGCGCTCGGGGAGCGGGCCCGGTTCGTTGCGCTCGACTGGGGGTGCCGTCCACTCGCTGGCCATCGGATGCTCCTATGTCAAGCGGCAGCGGCGACGCAAGCCGCCGCTGCCGAGTGCTGACTCTGAGCGTCTGCGAGGAGCCTCCCGAAGACCTCGTCGGAGAGCCGTCGAGGCAGGGCCCGAATGGCTTCGGTCTTGGTGACGCCCTGCTTCATGCGGTGCTCGAGGCAGTCACGTCCGAGTCCTCCCCGGAGTTGGGTCACCGCAATGCGGTGCAAGGCGGCATTGATCTGTCGGTTGCCACCCCAGTTGAGCCGGTGGCCGACGTCGTTGGCCGACCACACCGGGACCGGCGCGGTGCCGTTGTGACGGGCAAAGGCGGCCTTGGAGCGGAAACGGGTCACATCGGCAGTCTCACCCAGGATCTTGGCCGCGGTGAGCGGCCCGCAGCCGTGGAGGGCCAAGAGGTGCCGGGCCAACGGACGGACTCTTTCGGTCACGGTGCGCTCGAGCTCGTTGATGCGCCGGGTGTCGGCCTCGATGCGGGCCACGAGCTCGGTGGCCAGGGCAGCGACCAGCTCGTCCCGGCCGGCGAGCTCGGCGCCCGGACGGTGCAGGACGCAGAACCGGTCGAGGGCCCCGGGGGCGATGTCACCCCCGAGCCCGAGTTCGTGGAGATGCCAGCGCAGGCGGTTCTGGTTCCTGGTCCGCTCGGCCACCAGGTCCTCCCGGTGGTCCAGGAGCAGCCGGAGGAGCCGCTCCTCGTCGTCGAGGCGGGCCACGGGAAGTTGGTCCTCTCGGAGGGCGGCTCGGGCCACAGCCAGGGCGTCGATCGGGTCGGACTTGCCCCGATCGCGCCCAGAGCCCCGGGCCAGCCCCATGAGCCGGGGTGGCACCCGCACGACGTGCTCCCCGGCTCGGAGGAGGTCGGCTTCCAGGCGTCGGGACAGGTGCCCACAGCCCTCGATGGCCCAGGCCCGCTCCTCGAACTGCTCGCCGAAGCCAAGGGCGCTCCGATGCAAGCCACACCTTGGTGGGCAGCGACCCTATGAGCCACTCGGCCGAGCTGGGAGAACCCTGACACTCAGGTGGACCCTACCGGCCGCCCGGTGCGTTCGTCGGGGGGCGCGAATGGTGCAAGCCTGGCGCCGATGCCCCCCGAGCGAACCGGTCGGCGATGACCGCCGGCCTCGGCCCGCGCCTCGTCGTGGCCGGCACCCACTCGGGCGTCGGAAAGACGAGCGTGGCCACCGGGCTCATGGCGGCTTTCCGGCGGGCCGGCGACAAGGTGGGCGCGGCCAAGGTCGGGCCCGACTTCATCGACCCGGGCTACCACTCGCTCGCCACCGGCCGGCTGACCAGGAACCTCGACAGCTACCTGTGCGGACCCGACGCCATCGCGCCGATCGCCGCCAAGGCGGCGGCCGGCACGGACATCCTCGTGATCGAGGGGGTGATGGGGCTCTTCGACGGCCTCGGGTCGACGCCGACCGCGAGCACGGCCGAGGTCGCGGCGCTGCTCGACGCGCCGATCGTGCTCGTGGTGGACGCGTCGTCGATGTCGAGCTCGGTGCGAGCGATGGTCGACGGCTACCACCGTCACATGGAGGCCACGTGGTCCCGTCCGGTGGCGGCCGTGGTCCTGAACCGGGTCGGCAGCGACACCCACGAGGCCCTCCTGCGCGAGGCGCTCGAAGGCTCCCCCGTCGAGGTGCTCGGCGTCATCCGGCGGGACCGGGCGCTCGAGTGGAGGGATCGCCACCTCGGGCTGGTCCCGATCGCAGAGGATCCGCCTGGCGTGGCGGCCGCGCTCGAAGGACTGGCCGACGCGGTCGCCGCCGGGGTCGACCTCGAGGCGGTCCAGCGCCTGGCCCGGGCGGCCCGCCCGCTCGACCCCCCGGCCCTCCCCCCCGCGAATCGCGTGAGCGAGCGCCCGGTCACCGTCGCGGTCATGTCGGGCCCGGCCTTCTCGTTCTCCTATCCCGACAACCTCGAGCGCCTGGCAGAGGCGGGCGCCGAGCTCGTCGAGGTCGATCCGGCCGGCGACGACGCGCTCCCCCCGGGCACCGATGCGCTGTATGCGTGCGGCGGGTTCCCCGAGGTCTTCGCAGCCGAGCTGGTGGCGAACCGGCCGCTCTTGGGAGACGTCCGCAGCCGGATCGCCTCGGGGCTGATCACCTGGGCCGAGTGCGGGGGCCTCCTGTGGCTGTCCCGGTCCCTCGAGGGCCAGCCGCTGTGCGGGGCGATCGACGCCGAGGCCACGCTCGGCTCGCGGGTGCACGTCGGCTATCGGCGCGCGACCCTCCGGGTGGACACCCCGATCGGATCCCGGGGGACCGAGATGCGCGGGCACGAGCACCACTACTCCTCGGTCGCCCCCGCTGGCGACGCCCTCGAGCTGGTCGGTCGATCGGGGTCGCGCCGCGAGGGTTGGGGGAACCCGACCATGCTCGCCACCTACCTGCACCTGCACCTCGGCGGGGACCCGGGCCCGGCCGAGCGCTTCGTCGGCGCGGCGGCCGCCGCGACCTCGGGCGACCCCGGGGCCTGAGGGCTGCCCGCGCGCTCGGTTCGCGTGGCTCAGCCGGCGGCGTCCCCCGGGCGGCCAGCGCAGCTCGCGAAGTACGAGGGGTCCTCGCACGAGCGGGCGGCGGCCCCGATCGCGAGGCGGTCGAAGGTGTCGATCATGACCGCTGTCTCCTCGGTGCCGGGCTGAGCGAAGGAGGCCTCGACCGAGCCGGGCTGGGCTGGGCGGATGAAGCCCGCCGGGTGCAGCGAGATCGATCCGCGCTCGATGCCCGCGCCCTTGCGCGACATGAAATCGCCGGCCACGTAGAAGAGCACCTCGTCGCTGTCCACGTTGGCGTGGTTGTAGGGGACGGCGATGGCGTGCTCGTCGAAGTCCTAGGGGCGCGGACAGAACGAGCAGATGACCGCGCCCGGCGCCTCGAAGGTCTGACGGACGGGCGGAGGAAGGTGCACCCGGCCGACCCGGGGCTCGAAGTCGCCGATGTTGAAGGCGAAGGGGTACAGCCAGCCGTCCCACCCGACGACGTCGAACGGGTGGGTGGCGTACAGGTAGCGGATCCAGAGCCCCGGGCCGTGGTGCACGAGGACCTCGACGCCCTCGTCGTCGAGCGGCTCAATCGGATCGGGACCCCGCAGGTCGCGCTCGGAGTAGGGGGCGAGCTCGAGGAGCTGGCCCTCGGGGAGCGATAGCGACGGGGGATGTCCACGTGGCCGACGAGCTCGATCACGAGGGCGCGCACCTCGCCGGGGAGGACCCAGCGGTGCGTGGTCGACTTCGCCCGACGACGTAGTCGCCGGACCGGGCCCGCAGCGCCCCGAACACGCTCTCGAGGATCGCCTCGCCGCTCTCGATGAAGACGCACTCGTCGGCCATCGCGTCGCGGTAGGGGGGCGAGGTCTGTGCCGCTCTCGGGAACCCGATGCGCACCTCGCCGTTGGCGAGCAGCAGCCGGCGCCCGGTCACGAGGGCGTCGCACCTCGCCAGCTGCCCGGTGCGGAAGTGGCGGGGCAGCAACGGGTGGTTCGCCAGTCCTCGGGAGGCCCCTCGAACGCATCGGCCGCGACGATGGTCGTCGGGAGCCCCCGGTGGTAGAGGAGGCTGGTCGCCCCCGAGAGGCCGTGCGCGCTCATGAGCTCCTCGGCGTAGAGCCCGCCCCCCGGTCGCTCGGCGCGGGTGTGGCGCTTCCTCGGGATCTCCCCGGCTCAGCGGTAGAAGGGCATCAGCGCCCCTTGGAACCCGGCGTGCTGGCGGTGCGTCCCATGGGCTCTCCGATCAGGCGAGGCAGCGCAGCGGCTTGCCCCCGTTGTACCGGACCATGTCGGCCAGCGCTGCCACCCCGATCGGGGCGCCCGGCGCCGCCCCGTCGAGTTCGGCATACGCCCGGTGAAGGTTCCCCACCAGCCGCTCGGGATCGAGGAGCGACGCAAATTCGCCCAGGTCGGCCTCGAGGGCGGCCTCGAGCGGGGTGAGCCCGGCCGCCCTGGCCCGGGCCGCGGTATCGGTCACGAAGTCGAGGTAGGCCTCGATCGGACCGATCACCGAGGTGTCGCACACCGCCCCGTGGCCCGGGACGATGACCGCCGGTTCGAGCGAGGCGATGAGCGCGAGCGCCGCCTTGGCGCCGCCGATCGAGCCGGCCACGTTGAACGGCGTCCCGCCGTTGAAGACCAGGTCGCCGGCGAAGAGGACCGAGCGCTCCGGAAGCCACACGATGACGTCGTTGGTCGTGTGGGCCGGCGTGCCGACGTAGCGGAGCTCGCACTCGAGGTCGTCGACCCACAGCGTGACGCCCTCGTCGAAGGTGAGCGTCGGGGGCGCCTTCTCGATCGCACCCCACTCGACGCCCGGAAACGGGCCGCTCCCGGTCCTCATGGGCGGCGCATCGATGATGTCGGCCCGGCACCGCTCGTGGCCCACGATGGTGACCCCGGGGCCGAAGAGGCAGTTGCCGTTGGTGTGGTCGAGGTGCGAATGGGTGTTGACGAGGGTCCGCACCGGCGCGTCGGTGACCGAGGCGATCGCCTCCAGATACGCGCGCGTCCGGCGCTCGGTCGACGCCGCATCGACGCTCACCACCGCGTCGGAGCCGACCACGAAGCCCGTGTTGTTGATGCACCAGCTGCCGTCGGGCTGGATGTAGGCGAAGACGTCGTCGCTCACCTCCTCGAGCCGGGGTGGCCCGAGGGAGTCGTGCTCGTGGGGCGCCCAGGTCATCGAGCACCACGCTCCTGGGTGGCCCCGCGCCCACCCGGCGGCGCCGGTCCTCCGGATGGCGCTCTCGGAGCCAGGCGGGCAAGACCCCGAGCGGCCCCGAAGGCGCCGACCCGGCCCCCCCGGTGACGCCGAACATCCGCGAGCCGCTGCTCGAACGGTGCGCTGCTCACGACCGGCGCACGGTGTTGGCGCACTCCCCCACGCCCTCCACGGCCACCGTGACGACGTCGCCGTCGTGGAGGAACTCGGGCGGCGTGCGGGCGGCGCCGACCCCGCCCGGGGTGCCCGTCGCGATGAGGTCGCCCGGTTCGAGGGTCACGATTCTCGAGATGTACGAGACGAGCGCGGCCGGCCCGAACAACAGGTCGGCGACGTCGGAGTGCTGCTTGGTCTCGCCGTTCACGACGCAGGTGATCGCGCCCGACGACCCGTCGAACTCGTCGGCCGTCACCATCCAGGGCCCGACCGGGGTCGAGCCCTCGAAGGTCTTCCCCTGGAGCCATTGGGCTGTGCGGTGTTGCCAGTCCCGGGCGCTGATGTCGTTCAACACGCTGTAACCGGCGATCGCCCGGGGTGCGTCGGCCTCCGACACGTTGCGCACCGAGGCGCCGATGACGACCGCCAGCTCGGCCTCCCAGTCGAGCTGCTCGATCCCCGCAGCGAGCGCGATGTCGTCGCGCGCCCCGATCAAGGCCGAGCGGAACTTGGCGAAGAGCGTCGGGAACCGGGGCGCCTCACGGCCGGTCTCCGCGATGTGGGCCCGGTAGTTGAGCCCGACGCAGATCACCTTGTCGGGCGAGGGGACGAGCGGCGCGTAGTCGACCGAGGCAGGGTCGAGCACCGGGCCGGCGACCGCGGCGCGCTCGCGCCAGTCGGGCAGTGCCAACAACGCGCGCAGATCGCCCGCTCCCTCGATCGCCACGACGCCTCCGTCGTCGACGCGCGCCGCGATGGTGCCGTCCCCCCGCCGGATCGTGGCCAGCCGCACGTTCACGCCCCCGTTCCCGGCGCACCGCCCGGCGTGCCGTGGGCCCAACGTAGGCGCGGCGCCGCTCGGCCGAGAAGCGACATCGGCAAGGCCGCCCGGGCGAAGCCACCCCTCAGGCGCGCACCCAGCGGTAGCGGACGTCGGGGGCCTTCTCGACGTTGTCGTCGTCGGTCGTCTCGACGGCCTCGAACCCGTGGCGCTCGTAGAAGCGCCGCGCGCCGAGGTTGCTCTGGAAGGTCCACAGGTCGAGGGACCCCTCGGCGCGGGACTTCGCGAGCTCGATCAGGCGCGAGCCGATCCCCTGTCCGGTCACGTCGGGATCCACCATCAGATGTTCGACCCGGCCCCCGTGCACCACGAGCATCGCGAGCAGGCCCCGGCCGGCGCGCTCGACCACCCACACCTCTTGGACCCCGACGACCTCGGTCGCGAAGTGCCGCCGCACGTTGTCGTCGTCGTACGCCGGCGGCGGATTGGCCGGCACCGACGCCTTGCGCGAGCGGAGCCACAGCTCGGCGACGGCGACGCCCTCCTCGGGGCGGGCCGGTCGCAGCACGTCGCCCGTCTCGGGTGTGGTCACGACCCTACGATGCCAAAGGGTCGCCCCGGCGTGCTTGTGGTTGCCGGTGCGAGGAGGTTGGCTTTCCCCGTGAGCGACGGCGCCGACCTCGAGCTGGTCGAGCACCTTGTCGAGCGCGGGGTCCTCGCCCATTCGGCGCGGGCGACGGTCGAGGTCCTCTCGGGCGGCGTCTCGGCCGACGTGGCCCTCGTCACCGCGGGACCTCGACGGGTGGTGGTGAAGCGGGCCCTCGCTCGCCTGCGCGTCGCCCGGGAGTGGTCCTCGTCGCCGACACGGGTCGAGACGGAGGCCGCCGCGCTCGAGGTCGCCCGCCGCATCCTCCCGGCCAACGTGCCAACGGTCATCGACCTCGATCGCGAGCGGTCCGTGCTGGTGCTCGAGTGCGCACCCATCGACGCCGTCAACTGGAAGCGGGAGCTGCTCGCGGGTTTGATCGATCCGGCGCTCGGCGGACGGCTCGGTGCGGCGCTGGCGCTCTGGCACGCCCACAGCGCCGAGGACCCCGAGGTCATCGATCGCTTCTCCCACGACACGCACTTCTTCGACCTTCGCATCTCGCCCTTCTTCCTCGCCACCGCCGAGGTGCACCGAGACCTCGAGGGAAGGATCCACGAGGTGGTCGAGCGCATGGCGCGCAGGCGGCTCTGCCTCGTCCACGGCGACTTCTCCCCCAAGAACGTGCTGCACGGGCACGACTGGTGCTGGGTGGTCGACTGGGAGACGGCGCACACCGGCGACCCCACCTTCGACCTCGCGTTCTTGGTCTCGCACCTCGTCAGCAAGTCGGTCCACCGCCGATCCGACTCGCCTCGCTACCGCGAGTGCGCGCTGGCCTTCCTCGACGCCTACCGGCGACACGGCGGGGTGCCCCCCGACGAAGCGGGGCTCGTGCCGATGATCGGCTGCCTCCTGCTCGCCCGGGTGGATGGCAAGTCGCCGGTCGACTACCTCGACGAGGACGGGCGCGAGCGCCTGCGCTCGCTCGGCCGGGCGATCGTCGCCGGCGAGCGCCGCGACCTCGACGCGCTATGGCCCGACGGACCCGGACCGGCCGGGGTCACCCGGTGAGCGGCTCGAGCACGACGAGGGGGATCTCGCGCGACGTCTTGGTCTGGTAGTTGGCGTAGCCCTTGTAGGCGCTCGTCACCTGGGGCCACATCGCGGCGCGCTCGTCGGCGGTGGCCACCCGGGCCCGCATCGGCCGCCTGGGGCCGCCGCCCACCGCCACCTGCACCTCGGGGTTGGCCGACAGGTTGTGAAACCAGCCGGGGTGGTGGTCGTCGCCCCCGCGCGAGGCGACGACCACCAGGGTGTCGCCCTGCTGCAGCGGGGAGGTCAGCATGACCGTCCGGGGTTGCCCGCTCTTGTTGCCGATGGTCGTGAGCTCCACCACCGGCATCGACATGACCCGCCACCCGAGGCGCCCCCCGCTCAGCTTGAGGATGCCGCGGTGGAGCGCGTTCATGAGGTGGAGCTGGGCGTCGGTCGGCATCGTCCCAGCGTAGGGAGTTCGATGCCGGACCGAAAGGGCCCGCCCGCCGGCCCGACCCTCGATCCGGGTCGCCCGCCTGCCCGATTCGCCTCGGCCGACGGTCTGCCGACGCCCGGCGATGGGGCGAGGGCCGTCGCGCGCTCGCGCCCCCCCCCCCGTCCGACCCCGACGAGGTCGTGGCCATCGATTGGCCAACGACGGCCGGACAAGGGGGACCCCGGCGGCGCCCGGTCCGACTTCTAGGCTCGTCGGCCATGGCGGCGCCTGGGACCCCGCACCCGAGGCACGCCCGCCCGGTCGCCCGCCGACTGCTGCTCGGGCTCCTGGTCACTCTGGTGATCGCCGTGCCCACCCTCGCGCTCGAGGAGGACTGGCACGGCCGCCCGATGATCGACCAGCCCGGGCACCTCTGGGTCGGCCCGACGGTCGTCGTGGCCCTCGCCTTCGCGCTCGGCGGCGCGCTCGCCGCCCGGGGTCTCGTCGAGCTGTGGCGGGCGCTCCTCCACGGCCTCTTCGCCGGTGCCGGGGCGGCCGGCCTCCTGCTCCTCGCCGACGTCGTGCGGCGCGCCGTCAAGGGACAGGCGCTGTCCGAGGGCGTGCTGCGGCTGTGGATCGAGGCGGCCCTCCTGTCGGTCGTCATCGCATCGGTCGGCGGTGCGATCTCCTGTGTGCGCGCCAGGGGTCGCTGAGCCGTCTCGCGCCCGCCCCGGAGCGCTCCGCGGCGGTGGGCCCGCCGCTGCGGGGGCCGCCGAATCCGGCCGGCGGCCACCGCAGGGAGAACCGGCGTCCCCCGGTTCTCCTAACGTTTGTCCGTGGCCGACCCGGGTGCAGCGCGACGCAGCGAGGAGGCCCTGCTCACGGGGGTGGGCGTCGGGCCGGGTGATCCGGGCCACCTCACCCTCGGCGCGCTTCGGGTGCTCGAGCACGCGGATCGTGTCGTCGCCCCGACGACGACCGAGGGATCCGCGGGCCGGGCCGAGTCCATCGTGCGGGGGGCGCTTCCCGACCTCGTCGTCGACCGGCTGCCCTTCGACATGAGCCCGGAGGGCGCCGGTGGGGCCGCCGCCCGCGCCGCCTCGCATCTCGCAGCGGCGCGCCGCCTCGTGCCCTGGCTCTCCGAGGGCCGCCACGTCGCCTTCATCACGCTCGGCGATCCGAACATCTACAGCACCTTCCCCTCGCTCGTGGCGGCGCTTCTCGAGCTCGGCTGGCGGGGCCGGGTCGAGACGGTGCCCGGCATCACCGCCTTCCAGGCGCTCGCCGCAGCGACCGGCACGGTGCTGCTCGACGGGACCGAGTCGCTCTCCCTCGTCACCGCGCTGGAGGGGACCAGCGACGTCGAGCACGCCCTCGAGGACCCCGAGCGGGCGGTCGTGGTCTACAAGGGCGGCCGCAACGTCGCCGCGGTGGCCCAGCTGCTGGCGGCGGCCGGTCGGCTCGACGGAGCGGTCCTCGGCGAGCGCCTCGGGCTCGACGACGAGCGGGTCGTCGCGCTCGGGGAGGCGGGCGAGGGGCCGGCCTCGTACCTCGCGACCGTCGTGGTACCACCGGCCGGGCGAGCCGGGAGCTTGCGGTGAGCGAGGCCATGGCCGGACTGACAGGACTGATCAGCTTCGTCGGGGCTGGACCCGGTGCGCCCGACCTCATCACGCTGCGGGGGGCGGCCCGACTGGGCTCGGCCGACCTCGTGATCTGGGCGTCGTCGCTCGTCCCGGCCGAGGTGCTCACCCACGCCCGCCCGGGCGCCGAGGTCCACGACTCGGCCGGGATGACGCTCGAGGACGTCCTCGCCCTCTACGAGGCGAGCCCGAGGGCATCGATCGTCCGGCTGCACTCGGGTGACCCTTCCCTCTATGGCGCGATCCAAGAGCAGATCGACTGGTGCGCGACGCAGGGCCGTTCCTTCGAGATCGTCCCTGGGGTCTCGTCGCTCTCGGCCGCCGCAGCGGCGGTCGGCCGGGAGCTCACCATCCCGAGAATCGCCCAGAGCGTGGTGGTGACCCGTCTCGCCACCCGGACCGCAGCGTCGGTGCCCGAGCGCGAGCGCATCGCCTCGTTCGCCGCGATCGGGTGCACCCTGGCCGTCTTCCTGTCGGCGGCGCAGCCCGAGGCGCTCCAGCGCGAGCTGCTCGCTGCGCCGAGCGCGTACCGCCCCGAGACCCCGGCCGCCATCGTGATCAGGGCGAGCTGGCCCGACGAACGGGTCGTGCACAGCACACTCGGCCGGCTGGCCGAGGACCTCCGCGCGACCGGGGCGACGATGACCACCCTCGTGCTCGTGGGCGACGCGCTCGTCGCACCGGCCTCCCGCAGCCACCTCTACTCGCCGGCGTTCGCCCACGCCCACCGCCGCCGCTCGCGCCCGGGTTCCACCTCGGGACGCCCGGCGCGTCGGCTCCGCAGGCGTGACTGACGAACCCCGTCCCCACGAGCCCGAGCTGCCCGACGAGGTCGCGGCGCGCCGGAGCGGGCTGCGGACCGGCTGGACGACCGGGACCTGCGCCTCGGCGGCCGCCAAGGCGGCGGCAATCGGGCTGGCCAGCGGGACGGTCCCCGGAGAGGTCGAGATCGGCCTGCCCAACGGCTCGCGGGTGAGCTTCCCGGTCGAGGGCGCCGGCCCGGTCGCACCCGGGGGCGCTGCGATCGCCGTGGTCGTGAAGGACGCCGGCGACGACCCGGACTGCACCGACGGGGCGCGCATGACCGCGACTGCCGAGTGGCTGGAGCGCTCCAACTCGCGCGACCTCCACGAGCTCGGCGCCGGGCCCGGGATCGGGACCATCACCAAGCCCGGGCTCGGGCTCCCCCTCGGGGCGCCGGCGATCAACCCGGTGCCCCGGCGGATGATCCTGGCCGCGCTGGCCGAGGTGCCGGGCGTCGGGACCGACGGGCGTGCGGTGCGGGTGGTGTTCTCGGTCCCCGGCGGCGAGGAGATGGCCGCCCAGACAAGCAACGAGCGCCTCGGGATCGTGGGGGGCATCTCGATCCTCGGGACCTCGGGGATCGTCCGGCCCTTCTCGACGGCCGCCTACCGGGCGAGCGTCGTCCAGCAGGTCGACGTCGCCGGGGCCCAGGGCGAGCACAAGATGGTGCTCTGCACCGGGGCTCGCTCCGAGCGCGCCGCCATGGCCACCTATCGCGGGCTCGACCGGGTCTGTTTCGTCGAGGTGGGCGACTTCACCGGGATCGCGTTGCGTCGCTGCGTGAGCGCCGGGATGGACGCCGCCGCCGTCGTGGCGATGGCGGGCAAGATCACCAAGCTGGCCGCCGGGGTGATGATGACCCACTGGAACCGCAGCGTGGTCGACAACGAGCTCCTGGCCCGGGTGGCCCGGGAGGCCGGCGCCCCCGCCGGCGCCGTGTCGGCCGCCACCGAGACCGCGACGGCCCGCCACGTCTTCGAGGTCTGCGTGGCGGCCGGGGCGCTCGCGCCCCTCGAGCGCCTGTGCGAGCTCGCAGCGGCGAACTGCCGGGCCCATGTGACCGACCGCCTGGCAATCGAGGTGCTTATGGTCGACTTCGAGGGAGAGCGGGTGGTGGCCCGTGCCTGAGGCCCCGGCGGTGACCGTCGTCGGCATCGCCGACGATCGCCTCGAGCTGCTCGCACCCGAGGCGAAGGACGCGCTGCGCCGAGCGCGGACCGTCATCGGCGGCCGCCGCCACCTCGCGCTCTACCGGGCCTGGGGCGAGGCCGAGGCAGCCGACACCGTGGCGATCACGGCCGACACCGACGAGCTCGGGGCCCGGATCCGGGCGCTCGTCGCCGGCGACGCCGGCCCGCTCTGCGTGCTCGCGTCGGGCGACCCGGGGTTCTTCGGCATCCTTCGGACCCTCCTCAACCACCTCGACCGCCACCAACTCCAGGTGTTGCCCGCCCCCTCGTCGGTGTCGGTCGCCTTCGCCCGGCTCGGGCTCCCCTGGGACGACGCCGTCGTGGTCTCGGCGCACGGCCGGCCCCTCGAGGACGCTGTCCGGGTCGCCCGGACGGCGCCCAAGGTCGCGGTGCTCACCTCGCCGGACTCGCCCCCCGAGGCCCTCGGCAAGGCGCTCCTGGTGGCGGGGTGCGCGGTGGACGCGCTCGCCGTGTGCAGCCGGCTCGGCGCCCCCGACGAGGAGGTGCGCGAGCTCTCCTTGGACGAGCTCGCCGAGGGCCGCTTCGACCCCCTCTCGGTCGTGGTCGTCCTCGGCCCGGGCGCCCTCCCACTCAGCGGCTGGAGCGCGGCCGGGGGCCTCGGGCGTGCGCCGCGGCCGAGGGTGCTCGCCTGGGGCCGCGACGACGTCCTGTACGCGCACCGCGGCGGCATGATCACCAAGGCCGAGACCCGCGCCATCGTGCTCGGCAAGCTCGCGCTCCCCGAGCACGGGGTCCTCTGGGACGTCGGCGCCGGCAGCGGGAGCGTCGCGATCGAGGCTGCGATGCTCTGCCCCGGGCTGACGGTGTTCGCGCTCGAGGCCGCAGACGAGGACGCCGAACGCATCAGCGCCAACGCGACTGCGGCCGGCGTCGGCGTGCACGTGCTCGCCGGTACTGCGCCCGGCTCCCTCCGCGCCCTGCCCGACCCCGACCGGGCCTTTGTCGGCGGCGGCGGGATCGACGTGCTCGAGGCGGTGCTCGCCCGGCTCGCACCGGGCGGCCAGGTCGTGGCGACCTTCGCGGCGCTCGACCGGGCCGTCGAGGCGGCGCACCTTCTCGGCAACCTGATCGAGGTGCGGGCCGACCGCGGCGAGCGCCTGCCCGACGGCGCGTGGCGGCTCGCCGCGAACAACCCGGTCTTCGTCGCGTGGGGCCCGGCCGAGCCCCCGGCGGGTGCCCGGTGAGGGTGCTCACGATCTCGGTGTCCGAGCCCGGGCGGGCGATCGCGGCGAGGCTCCCCTACGAGCGCCGCCATGGGGAACCGGGCGCGGCCCTGGCCGAGCACTGGGGATCGGTGGACGGGTTCGTCGTGGTCCTGGCGCTCGGCGCGACCGTGCGGCTGATCGGGCCGCTGCTCGGCGACAAGGCCAGCGACCCCGCAGTCGTGTGCGTCGACGACGCCGGGGCCCACGCCATCGCCGTCGTGGGCGGCCACGGCGCCGGCGCCAACGCGCTCGCACGCGAGGTTGCCGCACTCCTCGGTGCCGAGCCGGTGATCACGACCGCCACCGACGTCCTGGGCGTCCCCGCGTTCGACCTCCTCGCCGGTCTACGCGCCGAGGGCGACGTCGCCGGGGTCACCTCGGCCCTCCTGGCGGGCGAGCCGGTCGCGCTGGATCGCCGGCTCGACTGGCCGCTGCCGGCGCCGCTCCTCGGGTCCCTCGGAGGGCCCGCGGCGAGCGGCGCGAGGGCGCGGGTGGTCGTCGACGACGCCGTCGGGGCCCCGGGCTCCGGGCCGAGCGTCACCCTGCGACCGCCCTCGCTCGTGGTGGGCCTCGGGACGACGAGCGATGCGACCGGCGACGAGGCCTGCCGAGCGATCTCGGCGGTGCTGGCCGACGCCGGGCTCTCCGAGCTGGCGCTCGGATTGGTCGCGACGATCGACCGCCGGGCGGGTCACCCCGCCGTCGAGGCCGTCGCCGAGCGGTGGCGCCTCCCCGTGCGCAGCTTCCCGGCCCCGGCCCTCGACGCCGTCGAGGTCCCGACGCCGAGCGAAGCGGTCGCACGGGCCGTCGGCACGCGTTCGGTGGCCGAGGCGGCGGCCCTCGCCGCCGCCGGGCCGGGCGGGCGGCTCGTGGTCGACAAGGTCGTGTGCGGCCGGGTCACCGTCGCGCTGGCGCGCCGAGCCGGCCCCGTGGGGACCCTGCACGTCGTAGGGCTCGGTCCGGGCGGCCCCGACCGCCGGACGCCGGAGGCCACGAGGGCCGTGCGCGACGCCGAGATCGTGGTCGGGCTCGCGGCCTACGTCGAGCAGTCCGCCGACCTCCTCACGCCGGCCCAAGACGTCCGGCGGTTCCCGATCGGCGCCGAGACCGAGCGGGTGCGGGCCGCGCTCGCCCTCGCCGCCGAGGGGCGCCGGGTCGCCCTCGTGTGCTCCGGCGACGCCGGGGTCTACGCCATGGCCTCGCCCGCCCTCGAGCTCGCCGACGAGGTGGGCGGGCTCGAGATCTGCGTCGTCCCGGGCGTCACGGCCGGCCTAGCCGCCGGCGCCCTGCTCGGGGCGCCGCTCGGCCACGACTTCTTGGCCCTTAGCCTCGCGGACCTGCTCACCCCCTGGGAGCTCATCGAGTCGCGGGTCCGGGCGGCGGCCGAGACCGACCTGGTCCTCGCGCTCTACAACCCCCGCTCGTCCCGCCGGACCTGGCAGATCGAGAAGGCCCGGTCGATCCTGCTCGAGCACCGCCCGGCGCACACCCCGGTCGGGATCGTGACCGACGCCGGGCGACCCGGCGAGGCGGTGCGCCACACCACGCTCGGCGAGCTCGACTGCGCGTGGGTCACGATGACCACGTGCGTCATTGTCGGCTCCTCGAGGACAACGATCCGCTCCGGACGCATGGTCACGCCCCGGGGGTACGAGAGGTGACCGAGGTCGTGCCCTCCGGGACCCTCGTCGTCGACGAGCGATGCACCGCCTGCGGCGCCTGCCTCTCGACGTGCCCGACCCGGGCGCTCGTCCCCGCCGCCGGCCGGCCGATCCTGCTCGAGGAGCGATGCACGCGCTGCCTCGCCTGCGTCGAGGTCTGCCCGAGGGGCGCGATCTGGGGGTCGCCATGAGCGTGCACCCGATCGAGGAGGAGAGCTACCGGCTCCTCGCCGAACGGGTCGACATGACCGCTTGGCCCGAGGGACCCCGGGCCCTCGCGGCGCGCGTCGTGCACGCGACGGCCGACCCCGGACTCCTCGAGCAGCTGGTCATCCCCGAAGAGGCGGTCGCGGCCGGCGTCGCCGCGCTCCGGGCCGGCGCGACGGTGCTCTGCGACATCGAGATGGTGCGGGCCGGGATCTCGGGCGTGCGGGCGCTGTGCACCCTGGGCGAGGTGAGCGACGCCGGACCCCATCCGAGCCGGAGCGCCGCCGCCATGGCGAGGGCGGCGGAGGCCCACCCACGAGGTGCGGTGATCGTCGTCGGCTGCGCCCCGACCGCGCTCGGCGAGGTGAACCGGCGCATCGAGGCGGGCGAGCTCGCCCCGGCGCTCGTGATCGGCACGCCGGTCGGCTACGTCGGAGCGGCCGACGCCAAGGAGGCCCTGCTCGAGCTGAGCGGGCGCACCGGCGTGCCGGCCATCGCACTGCGCGGCGAGCGGGGCGGGGCTGCGGTGGGCGCGGCCCTCTTGAACGCGCTGGTCCGGCTGGCCGGCGTGGCAACGCCCCGGGCCGCCGGGCCGGCCTCGCTCCTCCTGATCGGCCACGGCACCCGCTCCCGGGCCGGCGGCGACGAGCTCCACGGCTTCGCCGATGCGCTGTCCAAGGCCCGTCCCGAGGTGGCCGTCGGGGCTGGCTTCATCGAGTTCACCGAACCCCGCCTCGACGACGCACTCGACGCACTCGTGGCCGACGGCGCCACCCGGGTGGTGGCGGTCCCGCTCCTCTTGCTCGGCGCGGGCCACCTGAAGGACGACGGGCCGGCCGCCCTGGCGCGCGCTCGGCTGGCCCACCCCGGGGTCGCCTTCAGCTACGGGCGCGAGCTCGGCGTTCACCCGGCCGTCCTCGACGCCCTCGAGGAGCGCACCCGTGCCGTGGTGTTCGGGCCATCGGCCCACCGTTGGCCCGGCGGTCCGACCGACGCGGTGGTGATCGTGGGACGGGGCTCGACCGACCCCGACGCGAACGCCGAGCTCGCCAAGGCGGCGCGGCTGCTCGCTGACGGCCGCGGCATCGGCGCCACCAAGGCGACGCCCGGGGTGGGCGCGCCCTTCGGCTTCGTCGAGCCGGCATTCGTCTCGCTCGCGTCGCCCGACGTTTCAGAGGCGCTCGACCGCTGCCACGCGCTCGGGGCCCGGCGGATCGCCGTCGTCCCGTACTTCCTCTTCACCGGCCTGCTCGTCGAGCGGATCGGCGAGCAGGCCAGGCGCTGGGCCTCCGAGCATCCCAACGCCGAGGTCGCCCTGGGTGCCCACATCGGCATCGACGAGCGCATCGTCGAGCTCGCCTGGTCGCGCTACGACGAGGCGCTCGGCGCCCCCGTGCTCATGAACTGTGACGGCTGCCTGTACCGAACACCCCTGCCCGGCTACGAGGACCGGGCCGGGCGCCCGGTCGCCCTAGCGACGCCGGAGCCGCGCCTCGAGCAGTGACGGCGGGGTGTAGCCGGCATCGGCCCGGCTGAAGTTGCGCCCGGGCGCGTTGATGCGGTCGATCGCGTCGAGCAGCTCGCCCGAGGGTTCGATGTCGGTCGCCCCGAGCTGGGTCTCGAGCTGCTCCATCGTCCGGGGGCCGATGATCGCCGAGGTCACCGCGGGGTGCGCGAGCACGAAGGCGAGCGCCATGTGGACGAGCGACATCCCGTGGTCCTCCGCCAGCTGGGCGAACTGGTCGGCCGCCTCCAGCTTGCGCTCGTTGGCCGGGATCGACATGTCGTAGCGCTGGGGGATCCGCTGGGCCCGCCGCGACCTGGGGACCTCGGCCCCGAGGCGGTAGTTGCCCGACAGCCAACCGCCGGCGAGCGGGCTCCAGGTGATCGCGCCCATCCCGTATCGCTCGATGGCCGGGAGCACGTCGGTCTCGATGCCCCGCACGAGGAGCGAGTAGGGCGGCTGCTCGCACACGAAGCGCTCGAGGTTGCGGCGCTCGGCGGCCCACTGGGCCTCGACGATCCGGTCGGCGGGGAAGGTGGACGAGCCGAGGTAGCGGACCTTGCCCTGGTGCACGAGGTCGCTCAGCGCGCCGAGGGTCTCCTCCACGTCGCAACGCTCGTCGGGCCGGTGGATCTGGTACAGGTCGATCCAGTCGGTGCCGAGCCGGCGCAGGCTGTTCTCGCATTCCCGAATGATCCAGCGGCGCGAGTTGCCCTGGGCGTTGGGATCCTCGCCCATCTGGCCGTGGACCTTGGTCGCCAGCACCACCTCGTCGCGCCGTCCCTTGAGCGCCTTGCCCACGATCTCCTCGGACTCCCCTTGGGAGTACACGTCGGCCGTGTCGACGAAGTTGATGCCGGCGTCGAGCGCCCGGTGGATGATCCTGACCGAGTCGTCGTGGTCGCGGTTGCCCCAGCCGCCGAACATCATCGCCCCGAGGCACAGCGGGCTCACCCGGACGCCGGTTCTTCCCAGTGTTCGCAGTTCCATTCATCGGACCGTAGCCCCCGATGCGAGCCCCCGGGGCAAGCCGGGGCGCCCCCTAGGATCGGCTCGTGCGGGCCGCCCAGGCCAGGGAGCTATGGCGCAACTTCGAACCGCTGCACGCGGTCACCTACTTCAGTCCCACCTGCACCGAGGCGTTCAAGGCGCTCGGGCTGCGCGGCTTTTGGATGGGCTACTTCGCGGGCCGGGCCGCCCCGATGGGCGCGGTCGACGCGCCGCTCGTGACGGCGACGTTCTACAACTTCGAGCCGAACATGGTCGCGAGGGCGCTTCCCGACGCGTGGTCCCTGGCCGCGCCGGCCGACGTCGTGGCGGTGCGCCGCCGGGCCGCCGCGGCCGTGCTGCGCTCGACATGCCCGAGCGCCGGCGCGCTGGCGCCCTCGATCGTGGAACTGCTCGGCGCGGTGGTGGAGCGGGCTCCCGGCGAGGGACGCCCGCTCTTCTCGGCCAACCGGGCGCTCGGGCTCCCCGCCGACCCGGTCGAGTCGCTGTGGCAGCTCGCGACGTCGCTGCGCGAGCAGCGCGGCGACGGGCACGTGGCAGCGCTCGGTGCCCACGACCTGCGCGGGGTCGAGGCCATCGCGCTCTTCGCCCGCTGCGAGGGGATCGACGACGAGCTCTTCCGGGCGAGCCGGGGCTGGAGCGAGGACGCCTGGCGCGACGCGCTCGGGGCGCTCGAGTCCCAGGGGCTCCTCGGGGGCGGGAGGCCGACCGGCGATGCCCTCGAGCTGCGAGCGTCGATCGAGGAGACGACGGACCGCTTGGCCGCTCGTCCCTTCGACGACCTCGACGGAGCGGCTCTCGCGCGGCTCGAGGCGGACCTCGGCACGCTCGCCGCCGAGCTCGACCGGGCCTCGGTCATCCCCTATCCGAACCCGGTGGGCCTCACCCGACCCAGCCGAGGCTGAGCTCGGGGGAGGTCGATCACCGTGCCCTGGCGGGCCGCCGCGACGGGGACCCCCGAACCCCCGTAGCGAGCGACTAGGGCGTCGATCTCGGCATCGGTCCTCGGAGGGTCGTGATGGAAGAGGAGCACGGATCGCGCGCCCGCCGCCTCGGCGAGACCGACCGCGTAGCCGGGGCACGAGTGGCCGAACGACGCCCTGTCGGACAGCTCCTCGTCGAGGTACTGCGCGTCGTGGATGAGCAGGTCGCAGCCCTCGGCAAGCGCCAGGGCGGCGGCGTGCAGCTCGCCCAGGCCGTTGGCGCCCGGACCGAGCACCGTCGGGCAGTGGTCCGACATGTAGGCGAACGATCCCATCGCGTCCGACACCCGGTAGCCGAAGGTGCGTCCACCCTTGTGGGGGATCTCCATCGCCACCACCTCGAAGCCCGAGATCTCGTGGGGCCCCTCCTCCAGACCGCCGAAGCGCCACGCGCCGCGCAACTGTCGCGGGGTGATCGGGAAGTGCGGCGGCGCCATCCAGCGCGCGAGGATCGCCTCGGTGTCCCCCTGGGCCGGCACCCAGAGGTCGACCGTGGCGTCGGGATGGTCGACCGACCGGCAGAAGGGCAGCCCCATGGTGTGGTCCCAGTGGAGGTGCCCGAGGATGATCGCACCGCCATAGGGACCCTCGCCGAGGAGCGAGGGCAGCGACCGCAGGCCGGTGCCGGCGTCGAGCACGAGGGACGGCTCCTCACCGTCGTGGGCGACGGCGATACACGCGGTGTGGCCGCCGTAGCGGACGAACTCGGGGCCGGGCGCCGGCGTGGAGCCGCGGACGCCGAGCAGGCCTAGCCGCACCGCACCCCGCACGCAGCCGTCGTCGTCGCGAGTGCGGGGGTCACGCACTCTGCGGGCACGCCAGCAGTCTCGCGCACCGGGCGGCGCACGGAGCCGGCACGGGCGCCTGCCGGGGCGCGGCGTTATGGTGACCGACGCTGGTGCGGAAACGATCCCGCGCCGATGGGAGGGGCATCGTGAAGATCGACGCTGAGGCAGCGGGGTTCGACGAGCGACGGCTCGAGCGCATCACCGAGCACTTCGAAACGCGCTACGTCGACACGGGCAAGATCGCCGGCTGCCAGATCACCGTCGCCCGCGGCGAGCACGTCGCATACCACCGCAACATCGGCCTCATGGACCGCGAACGCGCCAAGCCGGTCACCGACGACACGATCTGGCGGATCTACTCCATGACCAAGCCCATCACCTCGGTGGCGCTCATGCAGCTCTACGAGCGCGGCCTCTTCTTGCTGAGCGATCCGGTCGAGCGCTTCATCCCCTCGTGGCGAGGGCTCAAGGTGGGCACCGTGGAGGGCGATGCGGTGGTCGGCCTCGCCGATCCCGACCAACCGATCACGGTGCGCGACGCACTCATGCACACGAGCGGGCTGCCCAGCCCGATGGGTGGGGTGCACCCGATCGACAGGGCGTTCTCGGCCGAGCGCCGCGCTGCGGGTCGGGACGCCACCTTGGAGTCGGTCTGCGAGCTGCTCTCGAGGCATCCGCTCAAGTTCCAGCCCGGCACCCGCTGGAACTACGGGCTGTCGACCGACATCTGCGCCCGGCTGGTGGAGATCCTCTCGGAGAAGCGCTTCGACGAGTACCTCGAGGCCGAGATCTTCGGACCGCTCGGGATGTCCGACACGGCGTTCTTCGTGCCAGAAGAGAAGCTGGAGCGGTTCGCGGCCAACTACACCCGCCGTCCCGGTGAGCCGCCGGCGCTCGGCGACGACCCCGCCGCATCGCCGTACCGGAGCCGGCCAACGTACCTGTCGGGCGCAGGGGGTCTCGTCTCGACCACGCCCGACTACCTCCGGTTCTGCCGGATGCTCGTCGAGGGCGGCGAGCTCGACGGCCATCGCATCCTCGGGCGAAAGACCCTCGAGCTCATGACCGTCAACCACCTGCCAGGAGGGGCCGACCTGACCCGGTTCGCCGTGGGCGGGTTCGGCGAGGCCGGCTTCACCGGCGTGGGCTTCGGGCTGGGCTTCGCCGTCGGCCAGGGGCCCGCCGCGACCTCGATGGCCGGTTCGGTTGGCGAGTACTACTGGGGTGGTGCGGCGTCGACGGCCTTCTGGATCGATCCCGCCGAGGACCTCGCTGTCATCTTCATGACCCAGCTGATGCCGTCGGCCTCCTACCCGTTCCGGGCCCAGCTGCGCTCGCTCGTCTACCAGGCGCTGGCCGACTGAGACCTGGCCGGGGGTTGAAGAACCCTCGGCGCCGGCGAGCCGGTCGAGCCAGTCGCGAAGCGTCCGGGTGGCGCCTCCACGCTCCAAGTCTCAACCGCGCACGGGCGAGCGCCTGATGCCGCCGGGGTCCCACCGGCATCGCCGCCGCCGGGCCAGGGGTGCTTGACGGAGTGAAGAATGAATTTTATTCTTCGGCTGTGGTCCAGCCCGCCCCCGTGCTCGCGGCGCCCGAGGTCGACCCCATCAGAGAACGCCTGCTCGACGCGGCGGCCACCGTCTTCGCCCGCAAGGGCTACACCGGGACCCGCATCTTGGACGTGGTCGCCGAGGCCGGACTTTCGACCGGCGCCGTGTACGGGCGGTTCGGCTCGAAGAACGAGCTCTTGCGCGAGGCCGTGTGCAGCCGGTCGGCCGCCGGGGCGCCCGGCGAGGTGGCGCGAGCCCAGAAGGTGGCCGATCTGCTCGTGCGCGGTGCGCTCAAGTCGGCGCCGCTGCACGACTCGGAGGCCATGCGCCTCGAGGCCTACGTCGCCGCACGCCGCGAGCCCGAGGTGGCACGGGTGATCGCCGAGGCCGAGGAACTGGCCCGGGAGCGGGCCCGGCCGCTCGTAGAGGCGGCCTTCGAAGACGGGACGGTCGCCCCCCACATCGATCCCGACGCCTTCTTCTACTTCGTCCGCACGGTCGGCCTCGGTCTCATGCTCCAGCGCGCCGCTGGGATCGCCGCGCCCGAGGGCCGGGGCTGGGAAGACCTGATCGCCCGCATCGTCGCCGATTTCGGCGAGCACGACGAGGGGACCGCCGAGGCGGGACCCACGAGAGGAGAACAATGACCGACGTTACCGAACGGCCGCTCCCGCTCGGGATCCCGACCGACGATCCCGAGCATCCGGTCTTCCGCAACGTCGATGACAAGGCGCAGCGGATCTTCCTCTGGCAATACGAGCGGTCCCGCGAGCAGCTCGTCACGCTCTACAACCGCGCCTCGGTCTCGCAGTGGAGCAGCACCCGGGACCTCGACTGGTCGACCGAGGTCGACCCGGAGCGCTATGTGGACACCGGGGACTCGGCGATGCGCCTCTACCGGGAGGCGGGCAAGGTCCCCGGCTCCCCCATCGCCTCGTGGGGGGACAAGGAGTACCTCCAGCTCGCCCTCGAGCTCCAGAAGGCGTCCCTCAGCCAGTTCATGCACGGCGAGCAGGGCGCCATGATGACCGCGGCCAAGATCGTCGAGACCGTGCCGTGGATCGACGCCCGCTACTACGCGGCGACCCAGACGATGGACGAGGCCCGTCACACCGAGGTCTTCGCGCGCTATCTCCAAGAGAAGCTGGGCGAGCCGTACCCGATGAGCCCCTTCCTCGAGGAGCAGATCATGGTGCTGCTCGAGGACGGCCGCTGGGACATCGCCTATCTCGGCATGCAGGTGATCATCGAGAGCCTGGCGCTCGCGGCGTTCGGCGACATGCACCGGCGCACCGAGGAGCCGCTCTTGAAGAAGCTCCTCCGCTACGTGATGGCCGACGAGGCCCGCCATGTCGCCTTCGGGATCCTCAGCCTCTCGGAGCTGTACTCCGAGCTGACCGACGCCGAGTTGAAGGACCGACAGGAGTTTCTCCTCGAGAACACCCTCCGTAATCGGACCCGGGCCACCACCCCCGAGGTGTGGGAGCGCCTCGGTGTCGACCCCACCGTGCTGCTCCCCTACCTCATGGAGGCCGCGACCAAGATCGAGGGCGGGTTCAACCGGGCGATCATGAAGGGGTTCTTCTCCAAGCTCGTGCCCAACGTGAAGAAGCTCGGGCTGCTGGAGGCCAACAACGGCTACCTACGCAAGGCGTGGGGGGAGGCCGGCCTCCTCGAGTACGAGTTCGCGCCGGACACGAGCGAGGACTACGCCACCTACGACGAGGTCGCGAAGGATCGCGAGGCTGCGGCCTCGAGCTGATCGCTAGCCGGGGGGCCCCGACGCCCTCACGATCCCGGCGTCGATGAGCCCCTGGATCGTGCCCTGGTCCAATCCGAGCTCGGCCAGCACCTCGTGGCTGTGCTCGCCAACCTCGGGCGCCCGTCCACGCGCCTTGACCTCTGAGCGCTCGAAGGCGAACGGTGCCGCCAGGGTTTCGAAGCGCCCGACGTCGGGGTGCTCGAGCTCGACGAACATCCCCATCTCGCGCGCCTGGGGGTCGGCGATGACGTCGGAGAGCTCGGCGACCTTGGACCAGATGAGGCTGGTCCGTCGCAGCCGGGGCGCCCAGTACTCGAAGGGCTCCGAGCCGAACACCTCGTCGAAGATCCCGACCAGCTCCTGGGCGTTGGAAAAGCGGTTGGCGGCGGTGTCAAAGCGCGGGTCTGCGATGAGCTCGGGGCGGTCCAGGGCCTGGCAGAACTCGGGCCATGTCGCCGGGTTGTGTGACGAGAGCACCAGCCAGGCGCCGTCGGCGCACTTGTACATCGTGTTCATGGGCGAGATGGGCCGGACCCGAGAGCGCTTGGCCGGCTGACGCCCGTCGACCAGGGCGGTCACCATGTCGCAGCCGATCGTCCAGGCCCCCACCCGCATGAGCGCGGTCTCCACCACCTCGCCCTCACCGGTGCGATCGCGCACCCGCAACGCCCCGAGGATGGCGACCAGCAGCGCGAGCGACGTCGGATGGTCCCCGGCGCCCGGGCGGGGCTGCACCGGCGGGCCCTCGGGCTCCCCGAGGAGCCCGGTCACCCCGCCGCGGCCGAAGAACGCTGAGACGTCGAAGGCCAGGTTGTCGGCGTCCTCACCGGTCGAGCCCTGCCCGGTGACGAGGGCGAAGACGAGGCCGGGGTTGCGCCGGTGCAGCGTCTCGGGACTCAGCCCGTAGCGCTCGAGCCGGGCACGGGTCAGGTTGGTCACGAGCACGTCGGCCCGGTCGATCAGCCCCACCACGATTTCGCGACCCCGCTCGTCGTTGAGGTCGACGGCGACCGAGCGCTTCCCGCGGTTGTCCATCTGGAAGACCATGTCGGTCCCCTTCACGCCCTCGGGGAACCGGGGCTGGCGCAGCTTGTCGCGCATCGAGTCGCCGGCCGGGGGCTCGACCTTCACGACCCGGGCCCCCATGTCGGCCATCAGCGCGGTCGCACTGGGCGCCGCGACCCAGTTCGCGATCTCCACCACGAAGAGGTCGTCGAGCGGCCCGCTCACCGCCCCGGCCTCCAACCCAGCGGAGCGACCCCCAGCACCTGGTAGAGCTCGGCGACCGCCTGGTAGCCGTCTCGCACCTTGACTGTGCGCATGCCCATCGCCCGGGCCGGCTTCAGGTTGATCCCGAGGTCGTCGAGGAAGACCGACTCGCTCGGTTCGACGCCGAGCGCCTCGCAGGCCAACTCGTAAAAGCGCGGGTCGGGCTTTCGGACGCCGACCCGGCTCGACTCGATGACCACGTCGAAGAGCTCGCCGAAGAGCCCGAGGGTGTCGCCACGCCGCTCGGCCTCATTCGAGACGAAGTTGTTGGTGAGCGCCGCCGTCTTATACCGCCCCCTGCAGAAGCGGACCGCCTCCACCATCTCGGGCCGGGGCTCGCCACGCATTGCCGCCATGACGGCTCGGGCGTCGACCTCGTGGCCGAGCGCCCTGCCCTCCTCCTCGAAGAGCGCACAGAAGCCCTCGACGTCCACCTCGCCGCGCTCGAAGCGCGCCCAGGCGTTGGCGTCGGGATTCGTCGAGTTCATCTTCCGGATCAGGCCCTCGGGGAGGCCCTGGGCCCTCTCGTATCGGGCGAACCCCTCGAACGGCCCGGTCGTGAGCACCCCGCCCAGGTCGAAGAGGACCGCCTTGATGCCTTCGTCGCGTCCGGGTGGCTCCACGGGCCGCAAGGGTACAAGAAGACCAAATCGGCCCGGACGCCTACGCTGGACGACATGTACTTCCTGATTCGCCGCCTGGTCCGCATCGTCGTGCGGCGCTGGGCGAAGCGGAGCCGCTGAACCCGCCTCCACCTAGTGGCGGGCCGAGTAGGACGCCTCCTCGGCCCTGACGTCGTTCACGAGATTGCCCAGCGCCAGGTTGACGTCATCCGCGTGGAGACCCCACGTCGGGCCGAGGCTTGCGCTCACCACCGGCCGTGGGTCGCCGGGCGCCGCCGTCACCTGCAGCCAGCTCGCCCCGCCATTGCTCTCACAGGTCCCCGTGTAGAGCCCGGGATAGGTGACCCAGAGAATCGCGCCGTGAGCGGCGGGAAAGTACGGCACGAGCGCGGCAGGCCCCTTCTTGCCGAGGTCCGCCGGGTCCGTGCAGAGGACCTGTTGGCCGCTCGACCGGGTCTGGCCGGACTGGAGGCTCACGCCCGTTCCCGGCCGGCCGAACAGGGCATCCGATGGGGGTTCGGAGCCGAACGAGGAGTAGGCGATGACGCACCCGGTCTCCCGCATCGACGTGCAGGCCGGGATGTGCCCGAAGGTGCCCCCGACCGTTTTGCCGATCGGGACCTGGACGTTGCCACCGAGGATGATCGCGACGACCATGCGAGCGCGCAGCTTCGAGTTGTCGTCGATCTGTCCCCGCAGCAGCCGGATGAGGTTCGCCGCTCCCTGGGAGTGACCGAGAAAGACGATGGGTCGGCCGTCGTTGTAGTGCGCGAGATAGTCCTTCCACCCCTTGAGGAGGCTGTCGTAGGAGACGAGGTCGGCCGCCGGGTCGTTGCCGAGTCCAACGGCGAGCGAGGCTGCGGTGCGCTGCCGATAGGTCGGCGCGAACACCCGGCACACCTGCGAAAAGCGCGACGCCTGGGCGACCGCCGTCGCTATCTCGGCCGCCGAAACCGCCAGGCCGGTGTTCGAGGTCGGCGCCGAGGCGGTCACCGTCGGATAGATGTAGAAGCAGTCGAACTTGGTGTGTGCCGCCGGGGCCGCCGACACTGGGGTCTTCGTCCCGTTCGCCGACACCGAGAGCGCGTCCTCGTTGGCGAGGCACGGATCGTTCGTGAGTCCCGGCCGGCACAGCCAGGTGACGCCGGCGGCGTCGGACCCGCTCGTGGTCACGGCCGAAGCCGGGGCTGGCAGGCCGAATGAGCCGAGCAGCGTCAACGCGCCGAGGACCGTCGTCGACCCTCGCCAGCTCATCGCCACGCCGATAGCGTGACAGACCCCCGTCCCGCAGGGTGCAGGCACTTCCTCCGGCCTCCGATCGGGCCGCGCTCATCTGGACGATGGGCCGCGTCCTTCGGCGGTACGCCGGCCGGCGCGCGACGCCCTCGACGCGGCGGGAATGCGCGACCTCCCTCAGGCCGCTCTGGGCCATCACCGCCCTCGCGATCCCCGGCTCTCGCGCTCGGGACCTGGTCGAGCGCGAGAGGATCTCAAGCAGGCGGTCGCCCGAATGCTCGGTTTGCTCGTCGAGGGCGGCTACGTCGAGCGCTCCAGTACCCCTCGGACCGGCGACGCACCCTGCTCGAGCTGACGGCGTCGGTGGAGACCCTCTGGATGATCGAAGGGGCCGACCTCTACGCCATGCTCACCGGGCTCGACCATCGGTAGGCGCTCAGGACTCCTCGGAGCCGACGTTGTCGTTCGGGCGATGCCCCTCGGTGTGCTCCACGTGGCGCCTGGCGATGATGTGCACGTCAATGCCCGCGTCGGCCGCCCCTCGCGAGACCTTGCGCACGATCGAACCTCCCCGCAGCAGCTCCTGGAACCGGCCGCGCTGGCTCGATCCGAGCACGATCTGGGTGATCTGGCGCCTCCTCGCGAAATCGATGATGGCCGTCGCCGGGTCGTCGGATTCGATCTCAGTCCAGTCGGCCCCGACGTCGATGCAGAGCTGTCGCAGCCCATCGAGTGCCGACTGGTCCGAACGGCTGCTGTCGTGCAGGTGGATGTGGACGGCGTGCAGGTCCGCCTTGGTGCGCGCCGCCATGCGTGACGCCCGCCGGATGATGGCCTCGGTGCCGGGGGCCGTGATCACCGCGACCAGGAATCGCTCGCTCGTCTCCCAGAGGACCTGGGTCTGGTACCGGGCGAGATGTTCGAGCAGTTCCTCCTCGGTCTCGTCGGCGAGGAATCGCAAGGCGAGCTCGCGCAACGCGATCAGGTTGTCGGTGCGAAAGAAGTGACTGAGAGCCTGGGGCACCTTCTCGGGCGGGTAGATGTTGCCGTGCAGCATGCGGCGGCGGAGCTGCTCGGGCGAGGAGTCGACCAGCTCGATCTGGTCGGCCCGGCGGAGCACCCAGTCCGGCACCCGCTCGCCGATGGAGACGCCGGTGATGGGCTCGACCGCGTCGGCGATCGACTCGAGGTGCTGGATGTTCACGGTGGTGATGACGTCGATCCCGGCGTCGAGGATCTGCAGGACGTCCTCCCAGCGCTTGGCGTGGGGGCCCGACCCGGGCACATTCGTGTGCGCCAGCTCGTCGATCAACGCGACGGCGGGATGACGATCGAGCACCGCCTGGAGGTCCATCTCCTCGAACCGGGTTCCCCGGTACTCGACCGCCTTGCGGGGGATCACCTCCAGGCCCTTGGTCATGGCCTCGGTCTGGGGGCGACCGTGCGATTCGACGAAGCCGATCGCGACGTCGGTCCCCCGGTCGTGGCGCCGAACCCCCTCCGAGAGCATGGCGTAGGTCTTCCCCACGCCGGCGGCCGACCCGAGATACACCCGGAAGCGCCCGGCCGGCTCGATGTCCTCTTGGTATTCCGTGGCGCGCTCATTCATCGCCGGTGCCCCCACCCGGCGCTGGCCCGTCGGGGCCGAGGCGGTAGAGCGGGTTCCAGATCGTGAGTCGGCCGTGGTCCATTCTCGCCGTCCCCTCCACGTGACACCGTGCACCGGACACCAGGCCCGGCACCCGGTCGCGGCCGAGGAACAGCAAGTCGACTCGCCCGGTGCCGTCGTCGAGGACGCAGCGGAACCCGAGCCCGCTCGGGCCCCCGTCGCCTCGCGACCACGGACTCGTCTCGACGATCGTTCCGCCCGCAGTGACCCTGGTTCGCTCGGCGGCCTCCCCGAGGCGGAGCACGAGCCGCATGCCCGGCGTAGGCGGGTCCGAGGCGATCATCCCGCTCATCGCAACTTGGCCAGCGCCTCGTTCAACTGGAGGACGTCGATATACGCGCTCCCGAGGAACCCCAGCGCGGCACCGTTGGTCTCTTTGGCGACGAGCTTTCGCAGCCGGGCGGCGGGGATGCCGGTGGCCTTCGAGACCATCGGGACCTGCACGAGGGCGTCCTGGGGCGTGACGTCCGGATCGAGGCCACTCCCCGAGGTGGTCACGAGATCCGCGGTCGGGTTGACCCCCAGCGCGTGCCAATAGCGCACCAGGGCCTTGGTGTTGTCGTAGAGCGCCTTGGAGCGCGGCCCGAGGTTCGTCGCCCCGGACTCACCGGAGACGCCGTTGGCCACGAGCGGGTTGTCGCCGCCCGAGGAATGCGTCTTGGCGTTCGCTGCGTATGGGCCGGTGTCGTCGGGGCGCCCGTGGAAGACGCAGCTGCCCAATGGGTGACCGGGGCACTTGACCGCCGCCCAGTTCTGGCCGATCAGCGTCGAGCCGTTGGCGGTGATCGACCCGTCCGCCTGGTGCCTGAAGAGCAGCTGGGCGACTCCGGTCCCGGCCAGTGCGTAGACGAACCCGAAGAACACGGTGAAGGCGAAGATGGCCACGAGCGAACGCCGGAGGTTGATGAGCATGTCGACCCGCGATTAGTAGGCGTGGAGGGCGACCAGGATGAGGTCGATCAGCTTGATGAAGATGAAGGGCACGATGATCCCGCCGATGCCGTAGATCCAGACGTTGCGGCGCAGGATCGCAGAGGAGCTCATCGCCCGGAACTTCACCCCTCGGAGCGCCAGGGGGATCAGCGCGATGATCACGAGCGCATTGAAGATCACTGCGGAGAGCACCGCGCTCTGGGAGTTGTGGAGCTTCATGATGTTGAGGGTGTTGAGCTGCGGATACGTGGCCACGAACAACGCCGGGATGATGGCGAAGTACTTCGCCACATCGTTGGCGATCGAGAACGTCGTCAGCGAGCCACGCGTGATGAGCAACTGCTTTCCGATCTCCACGATGTCGATCAGCTTCGTCGGATTCGAATCGAGATCGACCATGTTGCCGGCCTCCTTGGCCGCGGTCGTTCCGGTGTTCATCGCCACACCGACGTCGGCCTGGGCGAGCGCCGGCGCGTCGTTCGTGCCGTCGCCGGTCATGGCGATGAGTTTTCCGCCCTTCTGCTCCGAACGGATCAGTGCCAGCTTGGCCTCGGGCGTCGCCTCGGCCAGGAAGTCGTCGACACCTGCCTCCTGCGCGATCGCAGCAGCCGTCAGGGGATTGTCCCCGGTGATCATCACCGTGCGAATCCCCATCGAGCGCATCTCGTCGAACTTCTCGCGGATCCCCTGCTTCACGACGTCCTTCAGCTCGATGACGCCGAGGGTCTCGCTCCCTTCGGCCACGACCAGGGGCGTCGAACCGGCCCGGGAGATGCCCTCGACGATCTCGTCGAGATCACTCGGCACCTCTCCGCCCTGACCGCGCACCCAGGTTCTGATCGATTCGGCCGCTCCCTTGCGGATCCGCCGTCCTTCGACGTCGAGACCGGACATGCGGGTCGTCGCGCTGAACGGCACGAACGTGTGCTGCTCGAGTTGGCGCTCGCGGATGTCGAAGCGCTCCTTGGCCAGGATCACGATGGAACGACCCTCGGGCGTCTCGTCCGCGAGCGAGGCCAACTGGGAGGCGTCGGCGACCTCACGCTCCTCGTGGTCAGCGACGGGGACGAAGCGGGTGGCCATGCGGTTTCCGAGGGTGATGGTGCCGGTCTTGTCCAACAGGAGCGTCTGGACGTCGCCCGCCGCCTCGACGGCTCTCCCGCTCATGGCGAGGACGTTGCGCTGGACCAGGCGGTCCATCCCGGCGATCCCGATGGCGGACAGGAGTGCCCCGATGGTCGTCGGGATGAGACAGACCAGGAGCGAGACCAAGACGACCACCGACACCGAAGCACCCGAGTAATGGCCGAAGGCCTGGAGGGTGACCACCACCGGAATGAACACGATCGTCAATACCGACAGCAGGATCGTCAAGGCGATCTCGTTCGGCGTCTTCTGCCGGTTGGCCCCCTCGACGAGGGTGATCATCCGGTCTAGGAAGGTTTGTCCCCTCTCGGCGGTGATCCGCACGACGATCCGGTCCGAGAGCACCTTGGTCCCTCCGGTGACCGCCGAGCGGTCCCCTCCGGACTCCCGGATCACCGGTGCCGATTCTCCGGTGATCGCGGACTCGTCGACGGACGCGATGCCTTCGACAATCTCGCCATCGGAGGGGATCAGATCGTTCGCTTCACAGACCACCAGGTCTCCCCGGGCCAGCGTCGACGCCGGCACGCGCTCCTCGGTGATGCCGTCGGCCCGCAGCCGGCGGGCCTCGGTCTCCGCGCGCATCCGACGCAAGGTCTCCGCCTGCGCCTTTCCTCGCCCCTCGGCCATGGCCTCGGCGAAGTTGGCGAAGATCACGGTCAAGAAGAGCCAGATCGTGATCGACCAGGCGAACTTTCCCGGGTGTGCGACGGCCTCGATGAAGCTCACCACCGTGCCGATGAGTACGACGAACATGACCGGGTTTCTGATCTGGACCCTGGGCGTCAACTTCTTGAAGGCGTCGACCAGGGCCTGGCGCATGATCGTCCGGTCGAACAGGCTGCGCCCCTGAGCCACCCCGCGCGCCGCGGGGGTCTCGGGCGCCTCTGGCTGCAACAGTGCCGGTGCGCTGGACATCAGAAAAACCTCCCGCGGCTCAGTTGCTCGACGATCGGCCCCAGGGAGATGGCCGGGAAGAAGGTCAGCCCTCCGATGATGATGATGACCCCGATCGTCAGGCCGATGAACATCGTGTTGTCGGTCCGGAACGTGCCGAGCGAGGCCGGGACGACGTGCTTTGCTGCGAGCGAACCGGCGAGAGCAAGGGCGGGGATGAGGATGCCGAACCGGCCGATCAACATGTCGATCGCGCCGAGCACGTTGTAGAAGGCGGTGTTGCCGGTCAGACCGGCCATCGCCGAGCCGTTGTTGTTCCCCTGGGACGTGAAGGCGTAGAGGATCTCGGTGAAACCGTGGGGCCCACCGTTCAGTGGTCCGGCCCGCCCGGCGTGGATCGATACTGCGATGGCTGTGAGGACGAGCACGACGAGCGGCATGACGAGCGCCCCCAGGCCGGCGAGCTTCACCTCCTTGGCCTGGATCTTCTTTCCGAGGTACTCGGGTGTTCGCCCGATCATCAGTCCGCCGATGAACACGGCGATGATCGCGTAGATCAGGATCGTGTAGAGCCCGCTTCCCACCCCGCCCGGCGTGACCTCTCCCAGCATCATCCCGGAGAGGGCCCCGAACCCGCCGATCGGGGTGTACGAGTCCGTCGCGCTGTCGACCGCCCCGTCTGAGGTCTGGGTCATCGAGACGTTGAACAACGCACTGGTCGGGATCCCGAAACGGACCTCTTTGCCTTCGGTGTTGCCGACACTCGAATGCACCCCGGCCGCCGCGACGGCCGGGGTGTTCTGGTGCTCGGCATAGGCGGTGAAGCTGACCCAGGCACCGAAAATGATCACCATCGCCGCCAACAAGGCGGCCCCGTGGCGAACGCTCTTCACCATCTTGCCGAACGTGTAGGTGAGGGCGAACGGGATCGAGAGTGTGAGCCAGATGTACAGCAGATTGGTGATCGCAGTCGGGTTCTCGAAGGGATGGGCCAGGTCGGCGTTGAAGAAGCCGCCACCGTTGGTCCCGAACTGCATGATCGAGGCCATGAAGCCGGCCGGCCCCCGGGGGATGGTCTGGGTGACCCCGTTCAAGGCATCGTGGATGACCACTGGGCCGGCGAGGGTCTGCACGGCTCCCTGTCCGACGACGATGATCCCCGCCACGAAGGCGACCGGCAGCAGGATGTAGAGCATGCAGCGGGTGATGTCGACCCAGAAGTTCCCGATCGTCGGAGAGCTGCGCCGCGAGAAACCCCTCACGAGGGCGATGGCCGCCGCGATCCCGACCGCCGCGCTCACGAACTGTTGCACCGTGAGGACGCCGATCTGGGAGAAGTACGACAAGGTCGTCTCGCCGCCGTAGTTCTGCCAGTTCGTGTTCGTGACGAACGACACGATGGTGTTGAGGCTCAGAGCCGGCGCAACGGCACCGAAGTGCTGTGGGTTGAGCGGCAGCGATCCCTGGATCCGCAGGAGCAGGTAGCCGAAGGCGAGGAAGAGGGCCGAGAAGATGACCGTCGAACTCGCGTAGCGCTTCCAGGGCTGCTCGTACTCCTCGGCGGGACCGGTTCGGAGCAGACGGTAGAAGGGCCGCTCGGCCCAGGCCAAGAACTGCACCCGCCCCTCGAAGACGGCCGCCATGTACGCGCCGAGGTACCGCCAGGTCAACCCCAGCAGGACGATGAGGACGACGATGGTCCAGAAGAACCCCATCAGAACCACTCGGGCTTGAACATGGCCACGCCCAAATAGATGACGGTCACGATCGAGACCGCGAGGAGGACCCCTTGCGCCCAGGTCACACGCGCTCCAACGCCCAGATGAAGCCGAGCAGGGTCAGGCCGAAGCCGATCACCCCGAGGACAACCAAGAAGTCCGCCACACCCCGATCCTGTGCACGCCAAAGCTGAACGGGGCCTCAATGCGACCCGGAAGGGCTGAATAATTCCTTCACGGCCTCGTCGGGACCTTGATCCCGACAGGATGTCGGCTCCCGGCGCGTGAGAATGAAGCCCATGCGCGCTGGGCTGAGGGGCTCGATCGTGGGCATCTCCACCGCCCTCGGGCTGGGCGCCGCCATGTTGCCGTGGCGATCGCACCTGGCCATCGCCACGACCGCCCTCGTGCTCGTCGTACCGGTCGTCGCCGGGGTGATCGTTGGGGGATATCCGGGCGGGATCGCGAGCGTCGCAGCCGGGTTCCTCGTGTACGACTTCGCCTACATCCCGCCCTACAACACGCTGAGCGTCGGTGCAGGTCAGAATTGGGTGGCGCTCGGGGTCTACCTCGTGGTGATGCTCCTGGTCGCCCAGGTAGCTGCCCACCTCAGATCGGCCCGGGCCGTCGCCCAGCGTCGCGCCGACGAGGCGCTTCGACTCTCAGCCTTGACCCAACTTCTTGTCGAGGGCGGATCGGTCCAGGAACTGCTCGACACCGTGGTCCGGGCGATAGCCACCGTCTTCGAGGTCGAATCGGTGGCGCTGCTCCTACCGGAGGAGGGCAAGCTGCTGGTTGCCGCTTCCGCCGGGACTCCCCTCGAGGACTCCGATCTCGCACGAGTGGCATCCGGCTCCGGACTCCCGGTGGCGGTCGGCACCCTTCGCCCCGGCTCCGATTCCTTGCAGACGCTCGCCCTGGATGCATCGGAGGGTCCCGTGGGGATCCTCGCCCTGCGGGGCCTCCCGGCATCCTTCCGCGATGGTGCACTCCTTCGGACCTTTGCCAACCACGCCGCGCTCGCCCTCGAGAAGGTGCAGCTCCGGGCGAGGGCCGAACGCACCCTGCTGCTCGAGGAGATGGACCGTATCCGGAAGGACCTAATCGGTGCGGTGTCCCATGACCTCCGCACCCCGCTTGCCACGATGAAGGTCGCCTCGTCCTCGCTTCTCGATCCGACGGCCAAGCTCTCCGCGCAAGACATCGCGGAACTCCATGGCCTCATCGACGCGCAGGTCGATCGCCTGACCCGACTCGTCACGAGCCTCTTAGACCTCAACCGCTACGAACACGGCGCGCTCACACTCGAACGCCATACGCGTGGCGTCCTCGATCTCATCGGAGATGCCCTGGCAGACATGCGCCCGACACTCGGGGACCGCTCGATCGTCCTCGACGTTCCCTCGGCGCTTCCCGACGTCGACGTCGACCCGGTGCTCATCGGTCAGGTGCTAGCCAACCTGCTCGACAACGCCGAGTGCCATTCGCCCCCACGAGCGCCCATTCGGATCGCGGCCGAATGGCTGGACGGCTGCGTCGCGATCTCGATCAGTGACAGCGGCCCCGGGGTCCCGAACGCGCAACGTGACACCATCTTCGGCAGCTTCGTCCGGTTCGACACCGGTGGCCGGGCAGGCCTGGGGCTCGCCATCGTCAAGGCCTTCGTGCAAGCCCACGGCGAGCGAGTCTGGGTAGACGACGCCGTCGGCGGGGGTGCCCGCTTCGTCTTCACGATGCCCCCCCACCCCGTGGGAGGCCCGCTCTGATGGCCAAGATCCTCGTCATCGACGACGATCCCTCGCTCCTCCGGGCGTTGCGCCTGGGCCTGCAGGCCGGCGGCCACCAGGTGCTCACGGCATCGAACGGTGAGCAGGGGGTGACGACTACGGCGACCTCCGCCCCCGACGTGGTGATCTTGGACCTCGGGCTCCCCGATATCGAGGGACTCGAGGTGTGTCGGCGGATCCGCCAGTGGAGCGACGTGCCGATCGTCGTCCTGTCCGCCACCGAAGCCGAGGACCGCAAGGTCGCCGCACTCGACGGGGGCGCAAACGACTACGTCACCAAGCCCTTCGGCATGGCCGAGCTCGAGGCCCGGATCCGGGTCGCGCTGCGGAGGAAGGGGGCCGACGCAGAATCCCTCGAGGAACCGGTGATGACCGTCGGGGGCCTGACCCTCGATCCGGTGCGCCGCGATGCCAGGCTCGAAGGGCGACCGGTCGACCTGACCGCCAAAGAGTTCGACGTGCTCGCCTTCCTGGCCCGGCACGCCGGCAAACGGTGCACGCACGAGATGATCCTCTCGGCAGTCTGGGGACCCGGGTACGGGCGCGAGTCCCAGTACCTGCATGCCTACATCCACCGCCTGCGCCAGAAGCTCAATGACCCAGATGCCCAGCTCATCCGTACCGCACCGGGGATCGGCTATGTGCTCGACGCCGGCGGGAGCTGATCCGAGCTCGCCCTGTCGCGACCGAGCACTTCAATAGAACCATGACCGCTACTTCGACCTCGCTCCTCGCGGCATTCGATTACGTCTGGGGGCGGTTGATGCACCGGATCGAGGGCCTCACAGACGAGGAGTACCGCTGGGAGCCAGTCGCTGCATGCTGGTCCCTCCGGCAGGACGACAGTGGGGCGTGGCGGATCGAAGGCTCGGTTGGCGACACCAGTTCACCGATGCCGACGCCGGTGACGACGATCGCCTGGCGTCTCGGGCACCTGGCCGGAGTGGCGCTCGGAGGCTTCGCGGATCGATGGTTCGGTTCGGGCACGCTTCGGATCGAGGACATCGAATTCCCGGGGGCGGCCGCCGGTGTGCCTTCGTTCTGCGAGGAGAACTATCGCCGGTGGCGCGAAGGAATCGCATCGATCGAGGAGGGTCAGTGGTGGGAACCCCTCGGGGCGAGCTGGGGCATCTGGGCCGAGGCGAACCACGTGGACCTTGCCATCCACGTCTTCGACGAGGTCGTGCACCACGGTGCAGAGGTTGGGTTGCTGCGGGACCTCTACCCTCGCCGTGCCGAGGTTCGGTGCTAGGGCGCTGTTGAACAAGGCTCTTCCCCGCCGGGGAGGAGGCGGCGTAGCGTGCTGGTGGGTCCTCGGGGATGAGCCCGCACCGAAGAGCCGGAGTTGAGGGGGAAGATCCGGTCGCGCTGGATTTGGCCTCGGGCCAACAGGTGTCGTGCCCTCCTTGGGACGTCCCCGAGGACCCCTATGGGGCCGGCGAGCACCCAGTTGCCGTCGGTTCTGGTGAGCCCGAGCACGACCAGCCTGCGCAAGTTGAGGGCGGCGACGCGCCGGTGCGCCCAGGCCACATTGCGTTCGACGCCGCGATAGCGAAGCCGGCGCTTGCCCTTGGCCACCAGCCAGGAGATCGACCGCTCGGCCATCGGGCGGTGCTGTCGATAGACGGCCCGCAGCTCGTCCTCGCTCCAGGCCGCTCGGGCCTCGACCAGCTCGGCGTCGTGTGCAGAGACGCTGAAGGAGCGGGCCCTCGCCTTGGTGCAGCGGGACCGCATCGGACAGGGGCCACAGTGGGGTGCGAACCTGGCCACGCAGGCGCTCGAGAGCTTGGCGGTGTGACCGGCCGGGCAGGTGACGACGCCCTGGTCGTGGTCGACCACGAAGTCGTCTCGCACGAACCCCCCGGGGATGACCGGGCGGCTGGGCAGCGGCTTGATGACCAGGCGGTGGTGCCGCCGCTTCAAGCCTGCCCGCACCGCTCCGGACCCGTAGGCCGAGTCGGCCAGGACCTCGAGGCCATCGGGCTCGGCGGCCATGAGCTCGACCCCGACCGGCCCATCGGGGGCATTGGCCGCGGTGAGCTTGAGCGCTGTGATGATCCCGCTCTCGGGCTCGGTGGCCAGGTGGGCCTTGAAGCCGTCGGTGCGCACGGGGCGGTGGACTTGTGGCCGTGGCGAGCCTCGACGTCGACCGTCGAGATGACCCGGTCCTTGGCCATCTTGCGGGCGATCCTCCAGGTGCCCTCTCTCAGTAGGTTCGACGTCCCGGCCGGCGATCAAGGCCAGAAGGCCGATGGAGTCGGCGGCCATCTCGGCCGAGGGGCTCGTCTCGGCCGCCGCCAGCACCGCCTCGGCGTCGTGGACCAGCCCGGTGACCAGTTCGTTCCTGGCCACGGTGTCGGACCACTCGATGATGGGCTTGCCCCCTCGTCGCTGGCGGTCGAGAGCTCGACCAGGGCCGCCTCGGGCACCGCTCCTCGCACCTTGCGGATGGCCGCGACGAGCTGGGTGACGGTGTCCTGGGTGGCCACCGCGTCGTCCAAGATGCTCGAGTCGAGGGCCCGCCGGTGCTTGCCAACGAGCACCCCGGTGGCGGCGACCACGGCCGCACCGCGTCGAAGATCCGCTGGGGCCGCTCGGAGTTGGGCAGTCGGCTCCGCCAATAGGTGAGGACGGTGAAGTCGAAGCCCTCATCGTCGAGGGCCAGGCCGCAGGCGACCTTCCAGTCGATCCGGGTCCGCAGCGCTCAGATGGCGTCGCGATCGGACAGGCCTTCCAAGGCCTGGAGCACCATGACCGGGCAGACCACCGGCGCCGGGGTGGAGGGGGCGTCCCCTCTCGGAGGGGAACAGGTCGGCGAAGTCCTCGTCTATGAAGAGCTCTTCTCGGTGATCGGCCAAGAAGGCGTAGACGGTCCCCTCTTCGATCAGCCCCCGGCACAGGGCCGCGGCATCGAGGAGGTGGCGGTCGGGATCGGCTTTGCCTTGCATGGCCAATTCTCGCCCGCTGGCTGGCAAATCGCGAGCCTTTCGGCGCTTCAAATCAACAGCGCCCTAGTGTCCTGGAAGCTGATCCACTGTGAAATGCCGTTCACCCGTCGGCGTTGATGGCGGCGCAGTATCCAGCGAGGCGTTCGAGGATCTGCTCGGCCGTCTTCGTCCAGACGAATGGACGCGGGTTCTCGTTCCAGGTGGTGACCCAGGCGAGGATGTCGGCAGCGAGTTCTTTCACGTTGCGATGGGCGGAGCGCTTGAGCTTCTTGGTCGTGAGGGCGGAGAACCAGCGCTCAACGAGGTTCATCCACGACCCATAGGTGGGAGTGAAGTGGAAGTGGAACCGTCGATGCCGCAACAGCCAGCGGTGCACGAGCGGGGTCTTGTGGGTGGCGAGGTTGTCCAAGATCGCATGCACGTCGAGCTCGGCGGGCACCTCACGGTTGAGCTTGTTCAAGAAAGCCACGAAGTCGCCGCTGGTGTGGGACTTGCGAATGTCGGTGATCACCGTCCCGGTGGCCACCTCCAGTGCCGCGAAGAGATCACAGGTGCCGTTGCGTTCGTAGTCATGGGTGGCCCGAGCCGGGGTGGTGGGCAGCATGGGCAACGTCGGGACGATGCGGTTGATGGCCTCAATCTGGGGCTTCTCGTCGACCGCGAAGACCGCCGCGGCAACCGGAGGGCTCATGTAGAGCCCGACGAGATCACGGATCTTCTCCACGAGGTCCGGGTCCGGCGACACCTTGAAGCTGTCTTCGCGCCAGGGCTTGAGCCCGAAGGCCCGCCAGATCTCACGCACCGTCGTGTGGCTGATCCCGTGGCGCTTGGCCAGGGACCTCGTCGACCAGTGGGTTGCGTCCTCGGGAGCACTTTCGAGCGTCTCGACCACGATCGCCTTGATCACGTCGTCGCCGATGGTGCGGGCCGCTCCCGGGCGAGGAGCGTCGACCAGCCCGTCGAGCCGGGCGGCCCCGAAACGCTGACGCCACTTACCCACCGTCACCGGGTTGCAACCCAGCTCGGCTGCGATCTCGGCGTGGGTCGCGTCCCCCGCCGCGCAGGCCAGCACGATATTGGAGCGAAAGGCCAACGCCTGCGACGAGGAGTCCCGGCGTGCCCAGCGCTCCAGGGTAGAGCGCTCCTCGGCGCTCAAGATGATCTCGACGGTCGGTCGTCCGCGACGTGCCATGGTCTCCCTCCGATGTTGGCGTACAACACCGGAGGAACGCGCCTCGAACGCAACAATTCCCGCTCAGCGGAGATTTATCCGCGAATCAGCCTTCCAGGACACTAGTCGCCGGTTGCTATTTGCACGAGGGGGGAATCGACCCGTCGACCTCGGTGCGCCCCCCGCGCCCCGCGACCAACGTGACCGACACCGAGTCCGCTGCCGCGGACTGAGTGATCTCAAGAACCCCGGAATCCCGCTGCGACACGACTCGTCCTCCACGCACCGTGACCCGATAACCATGCGGGTACTGGCCCGGTGGCACCAAGATCGCAGTGCACGCACCGCGGCCAAAGCGGTGGTGGTCCGGCGCGGTCGTCGAGTACGTGAGATGGAATTCGCGTGTCGGCGCGTCGAAGCCGTAGGTCAACGGCGTCCCTGAGACCACCCGGGGGTAGGGCTCGGCCAGGACATCCAGCTTGGCCTCATTCACGTTCGATCCCGTGCCGGGGCGGGCGGCGTCGGTGACAAGTCCCTCGATGCTCGGGGGCTTTGACCCCGTCGGATCT